>DLIM01000043.1:5624-41182 GCA_002483745.1 Caryophanales bacterium UBA7642
GTAAAAGTATATTCCCAAATATACCCATTATCTGTTTCAATACTTGTTTGTTTTGGCAAAGGTGAATAGAAATGATACAAAGACACTTTTTTAATTGTGTGACACCTATTTATTATTTCTTTTTTGCAGTTACAAATTTATCACCATGTTCATCATAAAATTCTCTGTCACAATGTTCATAGACTTTTATTAACAATTTTTTCAGTGCTACTTGTTTTGTTTCTAAACTTCATGTACATTTACATCAACAAAACATTCAAACTATTTCACTGATCCACTATTTCTCGTTTTTAAAAAAATAATACCCTTCGTGANNTTCCCAACCAACGACTGGGCATATGTCATAAGATGAGGAATCAGGGAAAGTATATTCGCCACAGACTGGGCATAGAATGTACCCATCATCCTTCTATATGTTTTTCCATATTTTTTCCTTTTCTATTATAGTAATTAAATCCTTTTTTCGACCTATAAAATGACACAAAATACCATCTCTGGTAATTTTAGCTAGTTCATTAGTCTTTTACTTTATTAATACCCTTCTGACAGTTCAGATACAAAGCATTTTGTTAAAAAGGCATTATACTTAAATAAAATTTTTCGAGTTAAAAAAGTTAGTTTTATAACCTTTAGTATAAAAAGGGTTTTCTACCTAATCGGTTTTTTAAAATCTTGTGACCAAGAAAGAAAAGATAAGCTAATAATAAAAAATCAGAAAAAATTGGATGTGGTTAAAAATTAAAATTTGAGTCTAGTAAATATAGATAAGCTTAATAAGAATCACCAACGGTTTTTAACCTTTTCGGCAAAGCCCATAACGTTATTGATTTCAATAGGTTGACCATCTACTTTAATGGTTCCTTTAAAAACACCAAAGACTTGGTTCTGGTCAGAGGCGATAATTAAAACCGAAGTATAAGCCTTGCGGTTTAGGATAGGAGTAAATGTCAAATCAATATTGCCGTCTTTTGAAACTAGCTTCCAAGGAGAAAGAAAATCATCTTTGCCATCTTTATTTGGAATTTGGAATTCAACATCTTCAAGCTTATAGCCTTTTCCATCGAAAAAGACAACATTCTCGCTGGCTGCTTTAGTGTTTCCAAAACCATAACCTAAGTTAAAACCTACAAGATGACCATTTGATATTCCTGATAAAGAAGACCAATACCAAGTGTTAGTGTAAGTCCAAACGCCTCTTCCCCAATCAAGGACACCAAACCAGGAAGAAACATCAATCTTTTTCTTCCCAATCGTGATAGTTCCATTTGCTTCAAGATTATTTATTTTTTGGTTGTAATAGAAATGTCGTTTCTTATCAAAAGGAGTAGCTATTACTAATGAATCTTGGTTGTGCTCTTTAACTTCTAAATTGCAGGAAAAAGGATTGTCATTATCAAAGCTATTCATTTTTGCCGATAAACGTCTGTTCTTGCCATCGTTAGAAAAAAGCAATGAACAATTTTTTAAGTCTATACGTGAATCACCAATTGCGGAAGAGACAGGCATCTTTAGTTTTCCTAAAGGCATAAAGCCCATCAGGGATTTAGTGATTTGCTTCTTGCTTTTAAAATCCAGGAAAGTAATGGAGGCTAAAGACATGTAGCCATTATCATCAATTGTTAAAGCTACACCATACTCGAAATTACCGAAATAATAATAATCCCATTCTTTTATTCTGAACTTAGGAGCTTTAATTTGATCCCTGGAGTAGTCCTTTACTAAAGAAAAAGCATACCCTTTCTCCAAAAGATCACCTTTTTCATTCAGAAGTTTCCCTTTACTTAATTGCTGCTGCATAAAATATCCTCTTTCTTTAATTCTAGTACTTTATAAAGGAAATAAAAATAGCCTTGCGATTCGCAAGGCTATAGTTGTTATATTCTTCCTTTTTGATGATCTGATCTTAAAGAATCAATAGGACCACCAATAGAATAGAAAACAGGGATGAGAAGGAGGATTACCCAATAGGGATGCCACATATTGGCATACATGCCCATAAAGAGATAGGCAAATGATGCTAAAGCCCAAATAGGGAAGATACAGATTTTCTTTTCCGTGATGCAGCGATAGATGCCACCGGGGACACCACCTAAAAGAATAATAGTCCAGTAAACCGCCCAAGCAGAATTTCCACTTGGAGCTTCTTTAGTAATCACTAAAGCTAAGATAACGTAAGCTAAGAGAAAGAGAGCATAGGAAGAAGAATCAATAATATTGGCGATTCTTTTTTCCAAGCGGACCTTTCTAGCCTTTTCTGCCAAATCGTTGTCAAAATCAATATCGGTCTTATTTGAATTGTTCGGATCAATGTTAATTGTCATAAATAAAGCTCCTTTTTAGATAAGGATAGTATAAACGGAAAAAGAAAAAAGAGGGTAGCAATTTCCAATTGCTATTCTAATTATCAAATTAAAATATCTTTATCTTGATAAAAATTTTCCTTACACTCTTCTATTTTTGATTTTACATGCTAGAATAGGGACGTATTTTACAGCGGGACTGCTTAGGCAGTTGAGAAGGCTAATAACCTGACGCTTAGAACCTGTTGGTCAAGACCAGCGTAGGGAGTAACGATTCTGTAAGCCTGTTTCAACAGGTAGTAACGAATCTCCTTAGCCTTGACCCACTGGTCAAGGCTATTTTTATAGCCGGAAAGGACCTTTGGGTATGGAAGAAACGATAAGTAAGAGAGGTCAGGCACAAAAATCCATCAATCAGATTACGATTTCGGCGATGATGCTAGCTTTAGCAGTAATTCTTTGCGTGATGGTTAAGTATCTTCCTGGGTTTCAGTTTCCTAATGGCGGCACTATTTCTATTGCTATGGTTCCGCTTGTCTTCTGTGCGTTGATCTGTGGTCCGTTTTGGGGATTATTCATCGGTGTCTGCTTTGCCCTAATTGACATGGCTTTCGATCCCGGTGCCTTTGGTTATCATTGGGTTTGTATCCTCTTAGATTATGTCTTTGCCTTTGGTGGCGTCGCTTTAGCCAGCATTTTTAGAAAAGGCTTTTATGAAAAGAAAGTTTCTGCTCCTATCCTTGGTATGTTGGTTTCGGGATTATTCCGCTTTGTCTGCTCCTTCTTCTCTGGCTGTGTTGTTTGGTCACAAATATCTGATTTTTCCGGCAAGAACCTAGCCCCTGATTTTTCAGCTGCTGGTATTACCTATTCAATAACTTATAATGGTGGCTATATTCTTCCTTCAATTGCTTTAAGTATTGTTGTTATCGCCTTAGTTGCTAAGCCTATCTTCAATTTACTTTCCACACCTCAGCTTCTTTCTTTAGCTCCTAAGAACGTTGATTACGAAAAAGCAAAAAACAATCAGTTCAGCAAATTCTCTTTTACTTCCTTGATTCCTTATTATTTAGGATGCACACTTTTAATAGCGGTATTAAGCACTATACCTGCTATTAAGATTTACTGGATGGGTTACTTCTCCTTAGCTTTCTCAGCAGGCCTTTTGGTTTTCTCTCTTATTATGTTTGTTAAATCCTTAAAGAATCCTAGCATTAGATTCGAGAATTCCTGGATGACGAAATTCCAGAAGACCTCAGATATTTATTTGCTTACAGGCTTTATTTCCTTAATGCTTTTAGGAATTAGTGTCTTAGGAATCTGCTCTTATTATTCCTATGGTGCATTATCTTATGCCCAAGAGTAGCTTATAGGAAAAAATAGATTTTTTATTAACAAAACTGAGCTCTTGTTGTCAAGAACTCAGTTTTGCTTTATAATGTAAATTAAATATTTACAAAAGGACTTTGTTTTATCGAGTCTATGAGGTAATCGTTATGGATCAAGCAATTTTAGGATTAACAAACAAGTACAACGGCTATGGAATGGCCCTGTTTGTTTTGGTGACGACTTTGATAGCCGGATTTTTGTCTGGCATAATCGGTATGGAAAGAGAGCTAAAAGGGCAAGCGGCTGGCTTAAGAACTCATGTTCTTTTAGCGGTAGGCTCTTCATTAATGATGACCTTATCTATCTTTGCTGTTAACTGGGCGATTGGAGCCTATACGGGAACGGATACAACCGACCCTTCGATGTGGAAAAGCACATATGATGCTACCCGTATCGCTGCCGGTGTGGTTTCCGGCATCGGTTTCCTTTGCGCCGGTACCATTATTAAGAATGGTGTTTCAGTAAGAGGACTGACCACTGCTGCCACGTTGTGGCTTTGTGGCGGTATTGGCCTTGCCTGTGGTGCGGGCTTCATTCTTGAAGCCATTGTAACTACCTTTGTAGCCATGTTCTTCCTTTTAGGCTTAGTCCGAATTGAGAAGGCCATGGATAAACGTTCGCCTCAGGTTAGGTTAATTGTGGCTCCTAGTGTTCCTATACTTAATGAGATACATGACGAAGCCGATAAAGACCGTCTGATTATTAAGAATATTGTTTCCGAAAACGTTAAAGGCGAAGATGGAGTCGATGTAGTCGATATAACGGTCTTCTTTGCCTACAAATCTGATTCTGCCAGCATTAATGATTTCTGTGAAAGCTTCTCTAATAACGCCTCGATATTCTATATCAAAGGCGGCAAATTCGATAAACGCACCTAAGGATTATCTTTCTTTAGATTAAAGAAAAAACTAAGCCTTGGCGGGCTTAGTTTTTCTTTTCTAGGAATAGAGGTCTATCCACTAAAACGGAATGGTTCTTGATTAGATATTCTTTATGGGTGAGAAGATCGAGATAGTTTCCATCTGTTAATCTAGAGGAGGAAATCAAATTGTTTTCTTCCTTGAGGTTGAAGATACCAATAAGCGGTTCCTTATTGCTGAAATAGTTAGTTACTACCATGGAATAAGGAGAAGAATCTTCCATATTGGAAATCATTAGGTCGACACTTAATTCCTTTTTCTTTAAGGATATCAGTTCTTTTACGAAGGAAAAATAATCCTGATCATGGATAGTAAGATTGATGGGTTCTTTTTCAAAAAGCGGACAGGTCTTTGTATCTTTGCATTCCTCTCCGCCGTAAATAAAAGCTAAGCCTTTGGTAAAAAAAGAGAAAGCCAATAAGTTCCTAGTGAAGCTGTCGTTTTTACTGTAACTCGCTAAGCGGGGATAATCATGGTTTTCAATGGCTCTCATGATTAATGCGTTATTGTTTATCGATGAAGTCTCTACTGTGAAAGCGGCTTTATACTCTTCAAGGTTACTATTGGTTTTATCAGCTAAGAATTTTTTAAGCCAATGCCAGCTTGAATAATGATAGAGAACATCAATACCCGATGCAGCTAATTCTTGATTTGAATAGGCAGCAAAGCCTTGAGATCTCATATAGTTAATAAAGCCGGCATCGACAGCTTCCGCAATATATAGAATATCAGGGTTGATTTTCATTATTCTTTCTTTGCTCATTTTAAAGAAAGAAGGTTTTATCAAAGAGGCTACATCAAACCTAAAGCCATCGACACCAAGATTTACGTATTTAAGAAGTACATTACATAAGTATTCTTCAAGGGCGGGATTATTATGGTCCAGATCATAAACATCACTCCAATCTGCACATTTGCAGAAGAAATCACCCTTTTGGTTATGAAGATAGTAATCGGGGTGTTCTTTTAGAAGAAGGGAGTCTTTAGAAGTATGATTAAACACCATATCCATGATGATTTTAAGATTTCTTTGGTGGGCTTCTTTTATCAAAAGAGCGAAATCATCAAAATTTCCTAAGTCAGCTGAGATGGCTAGATAGTCTTGAATACTGTAAGGAGAACCATATGAGCCTTTACGGCCAATTTTGCCGATAGGATGGACAGGCAATAGCTGGATATAACTAACGCCTAAACTTTGTATATAATCGAGCTTTTTAATGAAAGCGCTTATACTTCCCTCCTTAGTATAGTTCCTGATGAAGACCTGATAGACCGTTTCATTTTTATATAATTTGAACATATTTTGCCTTCCACCATTATTGTACCAACAATGTAACAAATATGCAAAAGCAATTGAATTTGTCGCAAAAATAGCTAAAATAAAAGTAAGTCGTTTTTTCGAAAGGCCCAATTACAATGATTGCTAATGAAAAAGTTTCTGGCATCCTGCTACCAATATCTTCCTTACCATCTAAATATGGTATTGGTACACTTGGTAAAAGTGCTTACGAGTTCATCGATTTCTTATCAGCCAGTAAAGTCAAGATTTGGCAAATGCTACCGCTTAATGTTACTTCCTATGGTGATAGCCCCTATCAGTCTCCTTCATCCAATGCTTTGAATTATTACTTTTTGGATTTTGATGTTCTTAATCAAAAAGGGCTGCTGAAGAAAGAAGAATACGAAAATGTCGATTTCGGATCTAACCCTTCAAAAGTCGATTACGGAAAACTATTTGAGAACCGTGTTAATGTTTTAAAACTGGCTTTTAATCGCTTCGATACCTCTAATCCCGAATTCATCAGCTTTGAACAATCTGGCGAATACCGTGACTTTGCTTTCTTTATGACCCTTAAAGTTTTAAACGGCTATCGTCCTTGGTATGAATGGCCGACTGATTACCAGAATTATAGTGAGGATTTAGAAAAATTCATTATCTCTTCTAATCAGAAGCTTTATCTTTTCTATATTTGGACTCAATTTGAATTCTTGCAGGAATATCATTCATTGAAGAAATACGCTAACAGCAAGAATATTAAAATCTTGGGTGATATGCCTTTATACTTGGCCTATGATTCTGTAGAAGCTTATAAATATCCTACTATGTTCCTCTTTGACGAAAACCATCGCCCTACTGTGGTTGCCGGCTGCCCTCCTGATGACTTCACTGCTGATGGACAGTTATGGGGGAATCCTATCTATAACTGGTCCAATATGAAAAAAGACGATTATCATTGGTTCAAAGAGAGAGTCAAAAAGAATCTCGTGAACTTCGATATTCTTCGTATTGATCATTTCCGTGGCTGTGCTGGCTACTACACCATTCCTTTTGGCATGAAGAACGCCAAGGTCGGAAAATGGGAGAAAGGTCCCGGTTATGAACTCTTCCGCGGCTTGACTGATTTACCTTTAATTGCTGAAGATTTAGGATTCATGGATGATGATGTCAAAAGATTGCTTAAAGAGACAGCTTTTAATGGAATGAAAGTATTAGAGTTTGCCTTTGATGGCGACCCCACTAATAGTCATAAGCCTTCTAACTCTACCTTTAATTACTTTGCCTACACTGGCACTCATGACAATAAGCCGATTCTTGGCTATCTGGAGACCTTGACTACTCAGGAACTTGAAAAATATGTTTCTGATTTAAAGAAAGAATGCTTCCTCTTTGGTGTTGATTTCAACGATAACAGCTTGAAGGATTTAACTTATACTACCGATGAGCTATGCTTAGCTGGTCCTACCTGTGGCGCGGTTATTCCGCTTCAGGATTATCTAGCCCTAGGGGATGAAAGCCGAATTAATGAGCCCTCTACTACTTCCGATAAGAACTGGACTTGGAGATGCAAGGAGAGTGACTTCTCTAACGAGTTATCTGATTTCATAAAGACTAATATTGAACGTTTCCATCGATAAAAATAGCCCTAGGTTTCTTGCCTAGGGCTTATTTTTAAGCTTTTAACTTATTGCTTGACTGCTTTATGGTGACCACGGTGGAGGTGGCTTTCTTTCATAATCAAGTTATCGTAGTAGATAAAATCTGCACAAACGCATGCCGACAAAGAATTTCCACAGTTTTTAGGATGGTAACTGTTTTTTGAAAATCCGGTCATTCTACCTCCCCTTTAGATAATACCCTTGAAAGCTATCTTATCATAACTTATAGGAAGATTGAAAACATTATTAAATTTTGGATTATTCATTGAAATAATTTATAATAGTTTCAATAAATGTAATAGGAGGAAACTATGAAAGTACTTATTGTAGAGGACAAGAAACAGCTAGCTGATGCTATTCAGGAATACCTGAAGATGCATAAGGTTGACTCAACTGTCAAGCTTGATGGACTTGAAGGCTATGATGAAGCTGCTACTGGTCTTTATGATGTTATCATTTTGGACCTTATGCTTCCTTTAAAGGATGGCCTCTCTATTATTAAAGATCTAAGGGCAAACAATGTCCAGACGCCAATCATAATCCTGACTGCCAAGGTTACGACTGATGATAAAGTCCAGAGCTTATTAGCAGGTGCTGATGATTATTTGACTAAGCCTTTTGTCCTAGAAGAGCTTTTAGCTAGACTTTATGTCTTGACTAGAAGAAAAGGTAAGATAATTCCTGATCAGGTCGCCTTTGGAAATATCTCACTTGATAAATTGAATCATACTTTAGTTAAAGATAATCGCAGTATTTCCCTTTCTTTGAAGGAATATCTGATCATGGAGCTATTAATCACTAACACCGATAAGATTGTTGAAAAGAACTATATTCTTGACCGTGTTTGGGGCTATGATTCTGATTCTTTCTACAATTCAGTGGAAGTCTATGTCTCCTTCCTAAGAAAGAAATTAGAAAGCCTAGATGCCAATATCAAAATTAAATCTATCAGGAATGTCGGTTACAAACTTATGATCAAAGAACCTGAAAGCGATGTCGAAACAGATTGAACAGACTAAGAAGATTCAGCTAAAAGCCAAAGTCCGCATCACTTCTTTAGTGATGGGAATAGTTTTATTGATTTTTATTATCATCACCATTCTTGTTCCGGTCTGGACTTTTAATCTCATTCGAAGAGAATCAAACGATTTCCTTAAAATTACGATTGGGTCACAGATTCGGGCGGATAAAAGCGGAAGCAGCAGTGGCAATGATCTAGGCTTTGATAATGAAAGAAGCTTTGTCATTTACTATTCTTCAAATACTCAGACCTTTACTTGGAAAAGAGGAGAGAATACTCAGAACATTTCTTTCTTCTCCTCTTATATTGAAAACCGGACTTTTACCGGGAATGAAGACTTTGATAAAATGGGTGACTACTACTATTTAGCTATGAGGGAGGATTTCGCCGATAAGCTTACTCCTTCAGAATCATCACTCAGTTCATTCAAAGAAGCTAACTCTGGTACAGCTGATTTTTCCTATTATTTAGCCGCTGTTGATAAATCAGCTGAAATAAGCAACACCAAGAATTCTTCCTGCTATCTGATATATACCATACTGAGCATCTATGTCCTTCTAATTCCTTTAGTCTACTGGCTTTCCAGTTATGTCATTCAGCCTACGATTAAAGGCATAAAAGACCAGAATGACTTTATTGCTAATGCTAGCCATGAATTAAAGACGCCTTTAGCTATTATCACTGCTGATCAGACTTTGCTGAGGGAAAAATACGGAGACAATGTCTATCTGGATAACATTTCCTCTCAGTGCCAGAACATGAACGAGACTATCCTTGACATGATTGAACTAAGTAAGCTTGAGACTACTATGCGCCCACTGGAAAAAGTCAATGTCTCTGATCTCCTTGATGATTTAGCTATGTCCTTTGATGCACTGGCTTTTGAATCAGGTATCGACTATAAGTCCTCTATCCAGAAAGGTCTGACTCTTGAAAAAGCCGATAAAAAGGATTTAACCAGAATCTTTAACCTTCTTATCGACAATGCCCTCAAGTATGCCAGTGGACCGAAAATCATCCGTCTAAGTCTATCCAAGGTCAAGAAAGGAATTCTCTTTACTTCCTATAACACTGGCTGCGAAGTCATGGATGAGGATAGAGAGAAAGTCTTCAATAGGTTCTACCAGGGAAAATCCGGGTCCGAAAAAGAAAGAAAAGGTTCTGGATTAGGTTTAGCGATTGTCAAAGAAATATCTGAGAAGTATGACTATGAAGTAAAAGTCCAATCTTCTTATCAGAAGGATATTACTTTTACTGTCCTGATGAAGTAAACTATAATTATTATTATGATTAAAATAAGTCTGAGCAAAAGATTCTCATCGGCTGAGGCCATCGGCTACACCCCTAACTATCTTTTAGTGAAATCAGTCGATTCTCTGACTGTCTTTTCGGAAGCTGATTTCCTGCCTTACCATAAGGTGGTTTCTCTATCATATGGGAAAAGAGTCCTTACTTCTCCCAATGGGAAATTTGCTTTTGTCCTTTCTACTCTTTTTTCTAATTCGCTGATTGTCTACTATGTTCCCTCTCTTCGAATAGCTGATACCTATTGCTATAAGGGAGCAGGAATTTTTGATATCAAAGATGCCTGCTTTTCTCTAGATAGCCAATACTTATTTATTCTTGCGGACGTAGTTACTGACAAAGGCTCTCAGACCTTGCTTATCAGGAAGAAGCTTCTTTCCGATGAGAAACCTTTTTCCATGGTTTTGGATACCGCTTTTGATTATCTCTCCTTTGTTAAGGAAGTAAACTGCCTCGCCCTTTTTGCAAAGAGTGGCAAAATCGGCTTCTTCCAAGGAAATGAAGTTATTCAGGAAGTTTCTCTTAATCCCTTTCACAAAGCCTATTTCATTGAAAAAGGGCACTTGTTAGTGACTGATACCACTTTAGGTTTTAATCTTTTGAGCCGCAATGGAAAAGTTATTCAGCAATGCGACTTCTTGGTTCCTGTTCCCTTAGTTCCCAAAACCATTACGGAAGATGAAAGCGAAAGCTTTAAGATCAAAGAAAGCTACTATGATTTATTAGCCTCCAATGAAGCCAACCTGATATTCTATGTTACCAGGATCCTTCCTAACGAGGTCTATTCTCTCTATATCTTCTCATCCGAGGATTTCTCCTTGCTGAAGAGAATCAAGTTTAAAGCCAAAATCTATTCTTTAGACTATCGTAATCCCTATCTTTTTATAAAAACCTCTATCGGCGTCTATGTCTTTCGGATTAAGAACCTGAAGAAAGATGGCTGATTTACTTCGACTGCTGCTTTTCTAGATAGGACTTAGCATAACTGCAGGAAGCCTTAAGAGGAAGATTCCTTTTTTTAGCGATGGCTATTACTTCTTCCATGAGCTTTCTAGCAATGCCTTGCCCTCTTAATGAATCGGAAACGAAGGTATGGGTGATGTTGATATAGCCCTCTTCTAAAGGGAAAAAGACTTCATAAAGAAGATTGCCTTTCTCATCATAGCCCTGGATTTTATCGGCTGATATTATTTCATTCATGTGACTTACCTCTGGATGGATTATAACTTAAAGTTAGCCTTCTTTTTGAAAATATGCTTAAATAGTAAGTGTGAAAGAGGTGAATTATGAGTGATAAAGTTTTAAATCCGGCAAGAAAAGTTACGATTATCGGCTGTGGGTTTGTCGGTTCCACCATCGCCTATACTTTAATGATTAAGGGTATCTTCTCGAAGATGGTTCTAATCGATGCCGATACCCAAAGAGCCGAAGGAGAAGCTATGGATATTGCCCATGGCTTATTATTCTCCCATCCTATGGAAATAGTAGCCGGAAACTATGATGACATTAAAGACAGCAATATGATTATCATCACCGCTGGAGCTAATCAGAAGCCCGGTGAGACTAGGCTGGATTTAGTCAAAAAGAATGCCGCTATCTTTGCTTCAATTCTCCCCGAAATCAAGAAAAGAAACTATCAGGGAATCATTCTAGTTGTCGCTAATCCGGTCGATATTCTTACCAAGGTCGCTCAAAAGCTATCCGGATTGGATGAAAAGCATGTTTTTGGCTCAGGCACAGTTTTGGATACGGCAAGACTTAGATATCTTTTAGGACAGCATCTTGAAATCGATAGCCGCTCAATCCATGCCTTTATTATCGGAGAACATGGCGATAGTGAAATACCGGTCTGGTCTTCTGCTAATGTCGCTGGCGTGCCTTTACATCAGTTCTGCGAGATGAGAGGCTTTTTCAACCATGATGAAGCTATGAGGGAGATTGGCGAATCTGTCAAAAACTCCGCTTATGAAATCATCAAAAGAAAGAAAGCCACTTACTATGGAATCGGTATGGCAGTTGAAAGAATCTGCGGAGCCATCATGCGTGATGAAAAATGCATCTTACCGGTTTCTACCGCCCTCCACAATGATTTTGGAATTGACGGCGTAACTATGTCAATGCCAGCTATTGTCGGTTCAAATGGCGTAGAAGAGATAGTTCCTATTTCCTTAAGCTATGAAGAGAACAAGAAGCTGACGGCTAGTGCCACAATATTGAAGAGCACCTTAGCCGATATTGGCTATAAGGATTAATTCTTTAGGGTATTTAAGAATCCTAAAGTTGTATCAAAAACCTCCTGACGGTGGCTCTGGACTTGAATCATATGCTCAGAATCATTGATGATATGGAGGTTTTTGTTTTGGGAAGGAGAAACTTTCAAAAGATTTTTAATTCCTTTAAAAGTAATCATCTCATCGGTTAAGGAATCGAAGCAAAGGAAAGGAGCAGATACTTTATTAAGCTTTTTAAGTGCCCTTCTGGAGATTTTGACTAAGCTTTCCAAAGCCGAAGAATAATAGGAATTGGGATTCTGCAAATAGATATCCATATTGTCAGGAAGCGGAGTAAGCTTGAATGAAATCATCGGAACCAAAACTTTGAGTATCTTGTTAAAATAAGCGGCTTTGTTTTTGATAGTTAAACAGGGTTCATAGAGAATCAGCCCATCTGGTTTAACTTTTTCTTCTTCATCGATGATTAAAGCTATCGCTCCGCCCATCGATAGGCCAAGGACATAAAGCTTTTTATATTGGGTCCTAGCTTTTCGACATGCGATTAAAATTGAATTTATCCAATCTTTATCAGTAGTTCCTTTAAGATCATCAGCCTTAGTCGTATTGCCAACCATAAAAAAGACAATTGCGGTATAGCCGGCTTTGTTGAGAAATTCGGCCGGAGGATATAATTCCGCACAGGTTCCGGTAAAACCGTGAATTAAAAATACCGCTTCATCTTTAGATCCTTCTAGAGTGAAGCCTTTCCATAGATCTTTTGTTTCCATTTGTTTTAATCTTTTAATGAAGATTATAGTTTCTTTTAAAAGAAGAAAAAAGAATTATATCTTACTGGCTTTTAGCTTCAATTCTTCATCGACACGGTAGGAATCCCTGATTTTCTGAGTAGCCTTCTTTTTGATGGTGGAACTTAATTGCTTTCTTTTCAGTATTAATAGTGCTTGGCTAGGCTGATAAACCATGACATCGGCAATGAGCCAAGCCCAAGCCATCTCCACATAGTATTCTTTATCATCCTTTAAGTAAGTGAAGGCTTTGCTGATATCTTTATCAGAGGCAAAGCGCCTCATTAAGACAATAGCAAAACGCCTAGTGAAAGTGTCCTTTGATTGGATTAAATCCTTAAAATAGGGAAAGTATTCCTTAAAAGAAAGCTTTCTGACATAGGAAACCAAAGTATCAGTGACCTGCCAGCCTTTAGCATAGACGAGATTGATGGAAAGGAACTCCATTTGGCTTTTGATATCATTGAGCCTTTCCAGGCTTATAGCTAGGTAAGATAGATTGTATTCTAGATATTGGTTAAGCTTTAACTTTTGGGGGTCAAAACTTTTATCATCTTTGACCTCTTTGATTAAGCTCCTTAAAAGAGGAATCTTGATTCCTAAGAGAGGAAGTAAGGAGCCGCTAAGAGAGGAAGAGAACTTCTGATATTTTGGGTCAATGGACTGATTTAGCTTTTCCTGGTAGTCATTGATATTCATAATGATATTGTAACAAAATTAAGAGAATAAAGGAAAAAAGCGATAAAACAATTTCATACTTGAACTGTTCTTGTAAAAATCATTATCTTTTGAAGTGCAGTAGTAATAGAATAAAAAGGTCATGAAATTTCATTTCATTTGAGGAGGAAATCATGAGTCTAGTTAAAAAGGGATTTGCTGAGTTTATTGGAACATTTACGCTTGTCTTCATCTCCTGCGGTGTTGCTGCTGCTACGGGAGGGAGCTTAGTTGCTACGGCCTTAGCTTTCGGCCTTTCTCTAATTGCCATGGCTTACTCAATCGGAAGAATCTCTGGCTGCCATATTAATCCTGCTGTTTCTTTAGGTGTCTTTGTCAAAGATAAGTTAAACAAGACTCCTAGTGATGAAGCTTTCGGTGTTAAGGATCTCTTAGTCTATATCTGTGCTCAGATACTTGGCGGTTTTGTCGGAGCTGTCCTGATCTTCGGTATTGCTAAGATGGGCAATCTCACCTTAAAGGGAGATGCCTGCAACTACGCTTTAGGATCAGGCGCTAATGCTGTTGATTATCTTACTGCTGGCCCAATCTTCGGTGCTTTGATCATTGAATTAGTCCTTACTTTCTTATTTGTCTATGTCATCTTAAATGTCACTTCTAAGAAATTTGCTGCTCCTAAGATGGCTGGCCTTATCATTGGGTTAACCTTAACCGTTGTCCATCTTTTAGGAATCAACTTCACTGGTACTTCTGTCAATCCTGCTAGATCTATTGCTACAGCCTTAGCTGCTTGGATCTTCAATGGAACTACTAATGCTATTTCCCAGATCTGGATTTTCATTGTTGCTCCTCTTCTTGGTGGTGTCTTAGCCGCTGTTGTCTATCACTTCCTTCACCAGGACGATATTGAAAACAAAGCCGAAATTAAGAAATAGGCCTTAAGCCAATATCTTTGAAGCCCTTCTTCAAAAAAGAAGGGCTTTTTAAATGTCTAGATAGGATTTCTTCATAACTTTCTTAACATCATTTTGTATGTTGAAAAAGTGGAATTGTTCTTCTTAAAACGAAAAAAGACTGATGCGTTTGCACCAGTCTTTTCTTTTTACGATGGGGCGACTAGAGGGACTTGAACCCTCGCATGGACGGTTCACAGCCGTTTGTGTTAACCACTTCACCATAGCCGCCAGATATGCTGGTTCGGCTGAACCAGCAAGAGTGTGAACTTAAATTACAGCTTTCTGTTGTAGAATTCGATGACCTGAGCTTCATCGATCTCAGAAGTGAGCTCGTTTCTTTCAGGTAATCTAGTGAAGACACCTTCGACCTTGTTAGCATCAGAGGTGACATAGGCAGGAATAGAAGGCTTAGCATCGATAGCTTCATGAACGACCTTTAAGGACTTAGAAGCATCCTTGAAGGAGATAGTAGCACCGACTGGTACTAAGTAAGAAGGAATATCAACCTTCTTGCCGTTGACAGTGACATGGCCATGGCAGACAAGCTGTCTAGCCTGACGTCTAGTCATAGCGAAGCCTAAACGATAAACTAAGTTATCGAGACGGGATTCAAGCATCTGCATTAAGGCTAAGCCAGTAGCTTTAGTCTTATCAGCCTTAGCGGTCTTGAAGAATCTCTGGAACTGCTTTTCAGAAACACCATAAGTGAATCTGAGCTTCTGCTTCTCAGCCATCTGAAGACCATATTCAGTCTTCTTCTTCTGACGAGCATCACCATGCTGTCCCGGAATAGTCTGTCTCTTAGCGAATTCCTGACCGTTTCCTAAAACGGAATAACCTAATCGTCTGGATTGTCTCCAGACAGGTCCTGTGTAACGTGACATTTCAATAATCTCCTTTCTGAAAAGCCATTAACGTGCATTTCATATAGGGCGAAGGGCCAGTTAGACCGGATGAGCGTCGTTCACCTTTCATAGCTTAAGGTTACTTGAGTAGGCGTCATCGGACGTATAACTCCCTGCGTGCTACGCATGCAACGGATAATATAGCAAAGTTGAGGCTTAGTTGCAAGGGAAAAATGACTTTCTTTTATCATCTATTGATTATATAATTTATGTTGTTCTTTAAAGGAGTACTTCAAATGGGTTACGATTTCAAAGCTGTGGAAGCTAAATGGCAAAAAGTCTGGGCAGACAACAATACTTACAAGACTGACTGCTATGATTTTTCTAAGCCTAAATATTATGTTCTTGATATGTTCCCTTACCCTTCTGGCGTTGGCCTTCATGTTGGCCATGTTGAGGGATACACGGCCACTGATGCCACAGCTAGAATGAAGAGAAGCCAAGGCTTTAATGTCCTTCATCCGATGGGCTATGATGCCTTTGGTCTTCCGGCTGAGCAATTTGCTATTAAAAACAATAAGAATCCTAGCGGTTATACCGAACAGAATATCGATAACTTCAGAAGACAGCTTAAGTCATTAGGCTTTTCCTATGATTGGGATAGGGAAGTCAAAACCTGTGATCCTTCATTTTATAAGTGGACCCAGTGGATCTTCTTAAAAATGTATGAAAAGGGACTTGCCTATGAGGATTACCGCTTAGTCAACTGGTGTCCGGCTTTAGGGACAGTCCTTGCTAATGAGGAAGTTATTGACGGTAAGAGCGAGAGAGGTTCCTTCCCAGTTGAAAGAAAAGCCATGAAGCAGTGGGTTTTAAAGATTACTGCTTACGGCGACAAGCTTATCAAAGGCTTGGATGAACTTGAATGGCCTTCTTCCACTATTGCTATGCAGAGAAACTGGATTGGTAAATCAACAGGTACCACCGTTGTCTTTGATGTTTTTGACAGCGACTTGTCTTTTGAAGTCTTTACCACCAGAGCTGATACTTTGTTTGGCTGCACTTATGCGGTTTTAGCTCCTGAGCATCCTTTAGTTAAGAAGCTAACTACTCCCGAGCAGGAAAAGGCTGTTAAGGATTACTTAGATGAGTGCTCCAAGAAGACCGATTTGGAGAGAACTGATTTAAGCAAGGAGAAGACCGGTGTCTTCTTGGGCAGCTTTGCTATTAACCCCATCAACGGAAAGAAGGTTCCTATTTATATTGGGGACTATGTTTTGGCTACTTATGGCTCTGGTGCCGTTATGGCTGTTCCTACACATGATCAAAGAGATTATGATTTTGCCAAGAAACATAACCTTCCGATGATTCAGGTCATTGAAGGTGATTGCACTAAGTCTGCCTATGAAGGCGATGGCAAGCACCTTAATTCCGATTTTGCTAATGGCTTAAACAATAAAGAAGCCAAGAAAGCTATCACTGATCAGCTAATCAAGATTGGCAAAGGCCGCTATCAGGTTCATTTCAAGCTAAGAGATTGGCTTTTCTCCAGACAAAGATACTGGGGTGAACCGATTCCGATTATCCATCTAGATAATGGTAAGACGGTTGGTGTTCCATATGATGAATTACCTCTAGTACTGCCTGAGATGGCCGACTATAAGCCGGCTGGTGATGGTAAACCGCCTTTAGCTAAAGAAAAAGACTGGGTTAATGTCACAGTTAACGGCGTCCACGGCGAAAGAGAAACTAATACGATGCCTCAGTGGGCTGGCTCTTCTTGGTATTATGCCCGTTTCATTGATCCCCATAATGATAAAGAAATCGGCGACAAGAAACTTTTAGATCACTGGCTTCCGGTCGACTTATATGTCGGCGGCGCCGAGCATGCCGTTCTCCATTTGCTTTATGCCAGGTTCTGGCATAAGTTCCTTCATGATGAAGGAATCTTTAAGTCCGATGAACCTTTCAAACGTCTTTTCCATCCCGGTATTGTCTTAGGCTCCGATGGCTTAAAGATGTCTAAGTCCTTAGGAAACACTGTTTCACCTGATGATGTCATCAATGAATTCGGTGCTGATTCCTTACGACTCTACGAGATGTTTAAAGGACCAGTCAACCAGTCTTTGCCGTGGAATCCTAACGGACCTAAAGGAGCCAAGAAATTCCTCGATAAATTCTTCAGACTGTATTCCGATGAGCTCTTTAAGGTTAAATGGACTGATAAGGGAAATAATGACCTTGATTATATCTATAACTTTACCGTTAAGAAAGTAACTGAAGATTATGAAGAGCTTCACTATAATACCGGTATTGCCCAGATTATGATCTGCGTCAATGAATTCTATAAGGCTGAAAAGCTTCCTAAGTCTATGCTTTTAGGTTTAGCTCAGCTTATTGCTCCTATCTGCCCCCATATTGCTGAAGAGTGCAATGAGCTATTAGGTAACAAAGGCTTAATCGATTGGATCAAGTGGCCTAGCGCTGATAAGAGCAAACTAACTGGTCAGCCTATCACTTATGCTATCCAGGTTAATGGTAAGCTTAGGGGCACCATTGACTTCAAGAAAGATGCTAATGATGAAGAGCTTGAAGACTTAAAGAAGCAGGCTCTAAATCTTGATAGTGTCAAACCGTATCTAGAAGGCAAGACTGTCGTTAAAGTCATTGCCGTCAAGAATAAGATCATCTCTATTGTTATCCGCTAATAATTCTTAATTAGAATCAAGTCAAAGAAAAAGCAGGGCAATGTTCTTGTAAAACAGCTGCCCTGCTTTTTTATTTAAGTGTTAAAGAGCTAAGCTTCCCATAGGATCCCAAGGCTCTAATTCAATAGGATCAGCTTCATACTGCTTGAGCTCGTCTTTGGTGAGGTATTTCTTGTTGATAACTATCTGGTAAGTGAACTGATCAAACCATTTATCATCCATGACATAATAGCCAAGGTTTCCCGTCTTATCGCCCCAGCTGTTTTCAACCTTCCATCTGGTCGGATTATGGTTATCATCTAGGTCGACACCCGTGAAAGTCATGGCATGGGTCATCAAGGATTCACCGTAATCAAGTCGGGTAGCTTTATCCATCTTGAATTCAGTTGATAGCAAGTCCTGATAATCATAGGCAGCAGCCGAAAGGAAACCGGTATCCTTTGTTGAATATTGTCCGACATCAGAGCCAAACCAGACCGCATTGTTTTCCTTTAAGGAATCGATGACCAGCCTCTTAAGTTCCGCAATCGGGAGATTAAGGTAGCGGACGGGTTTTCCGTCCGTGACATTGCCTAAGAATTTGACCGTGAAGGAACGATTAAACGGCTTATCGGCTGTCGGAGCATTGATGATGGAGACATAGTCATCTAAGTCAAGTTTGACATATTTAGCAAAGAAATCTTTAGGGGAGATATCTTTGATGGAGATATAGTTCTTTTTCTTGTCCCTAGTCTCATAGGTGAAAGTAAGAGGCGGCTTTCCAAGAGCAATGGCTAAAATACGGTAAATGGTATCCATCATCTTTTCCTTATAGCCCCTTAAAGTAACCAGCTTTGCGCCTTTAGAAGCTTCGCTTCTCAAATAGGAAGCAAACTCCCTTAGTTTAGTGGTTAAAAGCTTATCAAGTCTTAAAGTGTAAGAAGAGGAAAAGGTTTCCGGCATAGCCGACTTGGGGCAGACGCCATATTTCTTGACAATATTGACAAACATATCCCATTGCCCGCCGTCACCTAAGGGATCTTTTAGAAGGTAAGACAAAAGCCGAGAAGAAACATTTTCATCCAAAGTCTTCATGATATTCTCTAAGAAGAAATTGGATTTTTCAAGTTTATCCCAGAAAAGAGGATAACTCTGGCTTAATTCCATGTTGTCAAGATTGAGGTTCTTCATCACTTCAAGACGCATGACATTGGTAGCCGCAAACATCCAGCAGCGTCCGCTTCTCATTTGATTAGTGACCTTGCCGCCTTCGATTTCAATATTGAAATTATGGGTCAGAGTTCTTTGAAGGGAGTTATTGACGCTGGCTTCATCTAAGCCGACCCTAGTGACAGCATTCAGGGCAACTTGGTTTTTAGAATCTTTGTCAAAGTTCTTCTCGAAGGTTTCGACATCATATAACGATATATAGGGCTTCATAAAACTACTCCTTTCGATAATTATTAATCTTCATACTTCCAAAGAGCATTGAAAGGCGAGACTTCGACGGGTTTTGACTTCATATAAGCATCGACAATATCCTTTTTGATGTATTTCTTATTGACTAAAACCTGATAGACATAATCATTGAACCACTGGTTGGACATGACAAAGTAGCCTTCAGTTCCGTTATCTTTTCCCCAGCTGTTTTCGACCTTGAAACGATCAGGAGTATTGCCTTTTAAGTTAACTCCGGTAAACACCATCGCATGGTTACAGAATGAGGAGCGGTAAGAAAGACGGGTCTTTTTATCGTCCTTGATGGAAATATGGAATAACTCATCCTTCTTAAGGATTCCGGAAACTAAGTAGCCTTCTTTTCTTAAGGACTGAGATAAGACATCAGCACTGAACCAGACTGGCTCCTTGTTTTTTAAGGAAGCAATAACCGAATTCTTTAAATCCTTTAGCGGAACATTAAAGAAAACAACCGGTTCTCCGCCAATCATGTTATTGACATATTTGCAAGTGTAACTAGTCATCGGCTTGAAGCCAATCAAGGGAGCATCACAGAGAGAAATATAGTCATCAAGATTGATGCCAATATACTGATCATAGAAATCCTTAGGAGTAAGTTTGTTTAAACGGTGGAAGACATCTTTCTTATCCTGATATTCATAAGTGAAATCCTTAGGAGGCTCACCTAAAGAAATAGCTAAGACCTGGTAGACTTCTTTCAGCATCTTTTTCTTATAAGAGGAAAGCTTTTCGGCAGTAGCCTTTTTGGCAACTTCATTTCTTAGGAAGGCCATATCGTCAGTAAGAATCTGAGTTAAAGTCGTATTAAGCTCTCTGGTGTCATGGCTAGGCTGGCTATCTGGCATGAATTGGCTAGGGATGACTCCGTATTTCTTAACCAAGTTAACAAACATGGCAAAATGGCCGCCATCCATGAAAGAGGAATCAATTAGAAAGACATTGAGGCGGGAATCATAGGGTTCTTCAGCTAACTCGATGACTCTTTCTAAAAAGAAGTTAGCTTTTTCGAGTTTGTCATAGAACTGCAGATAGGCTTGGCTCAATTCAATATTTTTGACATTTAGCTTTTCAATAAGGCTGGTTCTGATGACATTGAGGCCTGCAAACATCCAGCAACGTCCTGACTGCTGCTGATTAGTAATAAGGCCTGAATCGATATTGATAGAGAAAGTGTTAGAAATTTGGTTTTTCAATTCAACATCAGTGCAGGAAGCATTGATGCCGTTTGCCATAACACATCTCTGACTGATTGAATTCTCTTTGTTTTCTAGAAAGCTTTTTGAAAAGGAATTAATGTCCTTGATTGCTAAACTATTATCCATTTTAGGTACCTCGATACAATTAAGAAATTTTAACACAAAGAAAAGCGTTTATAAAGCCAAGTGCCTACTCTTTTAATAATAAAGAATATGTTATAATCAAAGAATGAAAAACAAATGGTTGCTTTTAGCCTTATTGCCATTATTATTGGCTAGCTGCCAGAAGAAAGCTACCTTGTCTGCTTCCTTAGAAGAAGATGAGGCTACTTTAAGTTCCTCTGACATAAAGCTTAATATTGATAGCAATGATTACTTTAGCTTCAACTATAGTTATTCTCTTTCTAGCGATGGCAAATATCTTTGCCATTGGACCATTGGCAATTCTCTTAAAACCTATACTAAAGCTAGGGTTTTGATTTCCCCAGACAACAGTACAGATAAATACTTTTTCTTCGGCTATGAAGCGGATTATACGTTGATGAAGAAAGATGGAAAATCCGATAGTGGCAACCTTGTATACCGAGGCTTCGCTATTAATTTCTCCTATTCTGAGATTATCACCGGCTTTAAAGTTCTCTTTTCTTCCAATGAGTTAGTACGGGCCTTCACTGATTCGACAGCTGCTTAAATCAAAGGATCTAATATGGATATCACTAAAGAAATTTCTGCTGAGCTTAATTTGAATTCGTCCAATGTCGACTGCGCTATTAAATTAATGGATGAAGGAAACAGTGTTCCTTTCATCGCTAGATACCGTAAGGAAGTCACGGGCGGATTGACTGATGAGAATCTTCGCAACATCGAAGAAAAGCTTGTCTATCTCCGTTCTCTTAACGAAAGAAAGAAAACCGTCTTTGCTTCCTTAGCTGATCAGAAGATCACTGATGAGGTCTTGATCCAGAAAATCTCGGATAGTAAAACCTTAGCCGAAGTCGAAGATCTTTATCGTCCTTATAAGCCTAAGAAGGTCACAAGAGCTTCTAAAGCTAAAAAGGCTGGACTAGAACCGTTAAGCAAATTCTTATTGACTGATAAAACAGGAAAACTTGAGGAAGAAAGCAAAAAGTATTTATCTGATGCTTATCCCACCAGCCAAAAAGCCATCCAGGGAGCTTTAGATATTTTAGCTGAGAATATTTCTGATAATCCTAACTACCGAATATTCATCAAGGATTTAGCTGCTAAAAATGGTTTGATTCAGACGGAGAAGATTAAAGACTGCGACTTAAACACTTATGATAATTATGCCCAGTACTCTAAAAAGATCACTGATTTGAAAGGGTATAACGTTTTAGCTATTAATAGAGGAGTCAACAAGAAAGCCCTAACTAAGAAGTTTGTTTACGATGATGAAGCCATCATTAGCCACATATCCACTTTTGAAATTCCCCGTGGGACAACATATTTGAAATTGTTCCAAGATATGGTTTTAGATAGTTACACTAGATTGATCAAGCCTTCTATTGATAATGATATCTTTTCCTCTTTGATGGATAAAGCCACTGATGAAGCTATTGAAGAATTTAAGATTTCTTTAAAGGCCGCTCTACTTGTTCCACCCTTGAAAGGAAGAAGAATTCTAGGGTTTGACCCTGGCTTTTCTCATGGGTGCAAACTTGCCTTTATTGATGAAAACGGAAAAGTTTTAGATACCTATGTTCTTGATAACCCCTTCACTACTCCAGCTTCTAAAGAAAGAGCAAAAGCAGTATTAAAGAACCTTCTTCACAAGAATCAGACTTTGACCGTTGCTTTAGGAAATGGTACGGCAAGCCGTGATTCCCAATCCCTTTTAGAAGAAATCAAAAAAGAAGACCTTTCCTTCAAGGACTTAGATATTGTTGTTGTCTCGGAAGCTGGTGCCTCAATCTATTCGGCTACTGCTTTGGCCCAAAAAGAATTCCCTAATTATGAGCCCAACCTTAGAAGTGCTGTCTCCATTGCAAGAAGACTAGAAGATCCCTTAGCTGAGCTAGTTAAGATTCCTCCTGAAGCTATCGGTGTTGGTCAGTATCAATACGATATTGATGCTAAAAAGCTCTCCTTAGCTTTAAAGGGAGTGGTAGAAGATACGGTCAACTATGTTGGCGTTATTTTAAATACAGCTAGTTCCTCATTGCTTAGCTATGTTGCTGGTATTAGCGAAAAGATAGCAAATTCCATTGTTAGCTATCGTGATGAAAATGGCACTTTCAAGACTAGATCAGACTTGAAGAAGGTTCCCTTCTTAGGGCCTAAGGCTTTTCAAAACTGCGCCGGCTTTTTAAGGATACCTGGCTCTAGTGAACCTTTGGATGATACGGCAGTCCATCCTGAATCCTATAAGATTGCTAAAGAAATCCTAAAGGAATACCACGGTCTTACCCCTTTAGATACAAAGAACAAGCTTTCTTCGCTTAGCGATAATGATTTGAATACACTTTCTTCTTCGCTTAATGTTGGTCTTTTCACGCTCAAAGATATCGTTAAGGAATTGATTCAGCCTAGCCGTGATCCTCGTAACCTTGCTAAGGTTGCCCATTTAAGTGATGGAGTGACTGATATCAAGGACCTGAAAGTCGGTATGATTATGGAAGGAACAATTAGAAATGTTACCGGATTTGGCTTCTTTGTTGATTTAGGGATTGAGATAAATGGTCTAGTCCATATTTCTCAGATGGCCGACCACTATGTAAGCGATCCTCACACCATCGGAAAACCCGGCGACATCATCAAAGTCAAAGTCATCGAAGTCGATCTTAATAGAAAAAGAATATCTTTATCCATGAAAGGCGTGAAGCAAGACGCCTAGTTGTTATATAATATATGCAAATTAAATTCATAATAGGAGGCAACCGTGAATACCTATTTCTATGTTGGCAATGATGAGAGAGGAAAACTCGGAATTTCCGTCTTTGTCTTTCAGCAGATTGCCGAAGACACCGTAAAATCTTTAGTAAATGAAGGCGAACTTAAGTACTCCGTTGTTTATCAGTTTGGCAATAAGAGCACTAAAGTCAAAGCAACCATTGAAAAAGGAATCGTCCATGTCGATATCTCTATAATCGGAATCCGTGGGTCTGATTTGCAAACTTCCTGTTCTATGCTTCAAAAAGCTGTTTATGAGAACATCTATGACATAACTGAGATTTCCGCTTTGAAGGTAAATGTCTCTGTCCTCAGCATTATTGATAAAGATGAAGGAAAATAAAATCTATAGTAAGGAAGCATACGCTAAAGACCGTTCGCATTTTGGTTTCTGGGCTAGCCTTCCTATCTGGATCAGTATCCTTTCTTTGATTGGGGAGATTTTCATTCAGTCTACTTTATCTTTAAAAACTGGTATGGATACGGATTTGATGTTCTATTCTACCCCTCAGACAATCGGCCTAACCTTTTCTTCAGCTGCCTTAGCAATCGTCTCGCTTTCTAATCAGACCAACCTAAAGCTGGTTTTAGGAATCTCTGGGATGATTTCAATTCTCTTTGCCTTGATATTGATTATTTTCTCCTCTTACTCTTTGAAAGGCAAAGGACATAATATCTTTATTTGCGCTATTGTTTACGGAATCGATACTCTCTGCTTGATTCCTCTCATAATCCTCTCCGCTAGTGGCAAATTTGGTATCAGCCTTCGACCAGTTGACTATTCCTTGCAGATTGCCTTCCATTTGATTTTCTTAGTCTTGCTTATCTATGTTTCTTTGGTAGAGAAGAGAATGAAAGAATATGAAAGCTTACACAAACTTAAATCTCAGCCGTTATTCACTAATGACGGAAAGGAAAACAAAAATGACTAATTATACCCGTTCAGCTGAAAGAGAAAAGACCATGCAGGCTTTATATCAGGTCTTTCTTTTTATTGAGAACAAAGAAGAATTTGATGCTACTGAGGTTATCGATAACGAATATGGCGCTAAATCAATTGAGGAAGTGCCTCTTTTCAGCAAATGCGTCTATACCATTGCATTAGACAAGTTCGATGAAATCAAGGAAACTCTCTCCTCTCATTTAGTTAACTGGACATTTGACCGTTTGGATAATGTCGCTAAAGCTATTTTGTTTGAAGCTATGAGTGAAGGAAAGTATGCTCATTTAGCCCCTAGAAAGGTTGTCATAAGTCAAGCTGTTACCTTAGCTAAGAACTACTTAAAGGAAGGCGACCATCGTTTTATCAACGCTGTTTTGGATAAGTCCATACCGGAATATGAGTTCACCGGAAAATAAACCCTTAAGCGTCGGTGAGTTGTCTAGTATCCTAAAAGCCTGTTTCGAGAATCCGGCGTTTGGCGATTTAACCGTATATGGCGAGGTCTATTCAATCAGAGTGGGAGGAAAATTTGCCTATCTTGATTTAGGAGACCAAGGAAAGAACCAGACTTCTTCCCCGGTTTTGAGGTGTGCTTTCTCTTGCTTCTATGGCGATAATTATGGACTAGAAAATGTAAAAAGCGGCGATGTCGTTCAAATCAGAGGGTCCTTATCTTATTACCCTCATGGCAGTTCAATAACCTTTTGGGGAAAGGAACTACAAGTCCTTCAAAACCAATTAGGCACTAACCTTATTAAAAAAAGGAAAACTTTAGAAAAACTAGAGAAGCTTGGATATCTTGACGAATCGAGAAAAAGACCAATTCCTAAGTTCTGCAAGAAAGTGGCTATTCTGACCGCCAAAGATGGGGCCGCTTATCAGGATATCTTAAAGACACTCCATGATCGTTTTCCGGTTGACTCGGTTCTCTATCCTATCACCGTACAAGGAGATGGTGCTTCTAGCAGTATTGTCAAGGCTTTGGCTGCCGCCAACAATGATGAAGGCTATGATGCTTTGATTATTGGAAGAGGTGGCGGGTCTAAAACCGATTTATCCTGTTTCGATGATGAAAAAGTCGCCTTAGCCATTGCTACTTCTAAGATTCCTGTAATAACCTGTATTGGGCATACCATTGATACGGCTATTGCTGATAGAGTAAGTGATGTCAAAGCTATTACTCCTACTGAAGGAGCCAGTCTTATCAATCCTTCCCTTGAAGAAATCCAAGAGGATTATAATGGACTTAAGGATCAGCTTGACTCTCTGTTCAAGTCAAAGCTTCAAGAGAAAGCTTTGGCCCTTGATAATTATGCTTCCAGGTTGAAATCCTTATCTCCGCTTAACAATATCAAGAATGCTAAGTCTATGCTTGACGATTACTTTACTAGACTTAATGATCTATTCAGTTTAGCTATCAGGAATAAAACCCAGGAAAAGCAGAACTTCATTTTCAGCCTTGATAGCAATTACCAAAATAGGCTAATTAAAGAGAAGAGTCTTCTACAGCGCTATGATTCTCTCTTAGAGAAATCCAACCCACAGACGATAGCCTTAAAAGGCTACGCCCTTATCTATAAAGACGGGAAGAAAATCCATTCTTCTTTGGAGCTAAAGGCTGGAGATAAGGCCCTTATTACCTTCATTGATGGCAGGAAGAACGTAAAAGTCACAGATTGAAAGGATTACTTATGGAAATTAAAAAGGATTTAAGCAAGCTCTCTTATCAGGAGCTTGAGACTGAGGAAGAAAATACTTTGAAGAAGCTTTCAGAAGCCGATTTACCTTTAGATGATGCTTCTAAATATTATGAATATGGTAAGAAAGTCCTCTTAGAGATGACAACCCGCCTTGATAAGTTATCTAAAAGCGTAACCGATAAGGTTAAGGAGTAAAGCCTTGCCTGATAAATACGATTACAAGCTTTTACCAAACCTGACTAACGACCAAATGCGGGTCTTAGCTAGTGATATCCGCTCGGATATACTGGTCAATGTCCTCAACAATGGCGGTCATCTTTCATCAAACTTAGGAACGGTAGAACTGACGATGTCGCTTTTGAAGAATTTCGATCCCTTGGTGGACGACATTCTTTTTGATGTCGGCCATCAGACTTACACTTATAAAATCCTGACTGGAAGAAACCTTAGCAAGCTAAGAAAGACAAACGGTATTGCTCCGTTCTCGAAGATGGATGAAAGTCCTTATGACAAAAGCAATAACGGCCATGCCGGTTCGGCCATATCCTTAGCCTATGGTTTAGCTAAAGCTAAAGCCCTCAAAGGTGATAACAGCTATACGATAGCCTTTATCGGAGATGCCTCAGTCACCAACGGTCTTTCCATGGAAGCCTTAAACCTCTTGTCAACTGATAAAGACGTCCATCTAATGATTGTGGTTAACGATAATGGCATGTCCATCAGCAAAAATGTCGGCTTTATGACTAAGAAATTCCAGCATTTAAGGACTTCACGCTTCTATTTCAGGACCGCTTCTTATCTTGGAAGAAAGATGAGCAAGCACAAATGGAGCTGGCGTCTTTTCCTGAGGATGAGGAACCTGAAGGATGATATCAGAAGATTCGTCATTGAACCGACATTCTTTGAATCCATGGGCATTAAATATATCGGTCCTTTTGACGGACATGATTTTGATTCTCTTGATTTAGCCTTTGCCAAAGCCAAAGACCTTTATAACAAAGGACCCGTGGTAGTCCATGTCCTGACTAAGAAAGGCTATGGTTATGCTCCGGCTATGTCGGATAATGTCGGAAAATACCATGGCGTAACTCCTAAGTTTGACAACATTTGGATTCAGAACAACAAGAAAACAGGTTTTGTAGACTATAAATCTTCTTTCTTGATGAAAAAGATGAAAGAAGATAAAAATGTTTATGTTATCACTCCGGCTATGGAGAAAGGCTCCCAGCTTGAGGAAATCTTTAAGGCTTTCCCCGAACGTACTTTGGATGTTGGCATCGCTGAAGAAAATGCTGTTTCGATGGCCGGCGGTTTAGCTCTTGGCGGACTTAAGCCAGTCGTTGATATCTACTCTACTTTCATGCAAAGGTCCTTTGATGAAATCGAACAGGATATTTCTAGACAGAAAGTCAAAGCTTTATTTATTGTCGAAAGATGCGGGCTCGTAGGTGAAGATGGCTCCTCCCATCAAGGCCTATATGATGTAGCCATGGTGAAAGCTATTCCTAACTGCCAAGTCTACATGCCTTATGATGAAAAGACTACTGAAGAACTTCTCAATGCTCATTTCTTCTCTGATGAGGGCTTGGTCTTTATCAGATTCTCTACCGATAGCCCTATCCATTCACATCTATCCTATAAACGGATTGGGAATATCTGCTACTATCGTCTTGCTGAGGAAAATGATACGCTGGTTTTAGCAATTGGACCAAACGGCTATAAGCTTTTAGAACTGCTTCCTGATTCTTTCGATAAAGGCATGCTTTTAACTTTGATTCATCCTGGCGATAAGCAAGATTCCATGCCAACCATAATGAGACATAAGCATATAATTCTTTATGATTCCTATGGCATCAAGGAAGGAACTTCCGATAGCATTGCTTCTTACCTGATGGAAAACAACTATCCCGGGACCTTCAAATCTTTTGCTTTTAAGAATGACTTTGTTACTTTCGGTCAGAAAGCTGATTTACTTAAGATTGCTAATCTTGATCCTCAGTCGGTTAAAGACCAGATTCTTCTTCCATTAGAAAAAAAGCCGGCAGAAGACAAATAATTGTTAGGGAAAGTAAAAGCTATGATTAACGAACTTCATATTACAAATTTGGCGGTAATCGAAGATACCCTTTTAAATTTCGATACAAATTATACTGCCTTAATCGGCGAAACCGGAGCCGGCAAATCTTTGGTGGTGGATTCTTTAGGCTTAGTCAAAGGCGATAAATCCGATTTTTCCTTGGTGAGAGATCAGCAAAAGAAAGCCGTGGTCACTGCGACTTTTAGTTTATCCAAAGACTTCATTGAGAAGCATCCTGAAGTCAAAGACTATGTTCAGGATGATGGCTCTTTGATTGCTAAAAGAGTCCTGCTGCCCGACCATACTAACCGCTCCTATCTCAATGATGAACCAGTTACTCTTTTAGCTTACCGGAAAGCTGTCAGCCATCTGATCGATATTCATTCTCAAGGGGCTAACTCTGATCTTCTAGATGAGAGTAAACATATCTATTATTTAGACCGCTTTGGAGCAGCAGAAGAGAAGGAAGCTATAAAGGATTTCTCTGCTTCCTATCAGTCCTATTTAGCTAAGCAAAAAGAAATTACTGAACTATTAGAATCCAACAAAGAGCTTGATCGCGACTATTTGAAATTCCAAATAGATGAAATCAATAAATATAACCTTAAGCCAAACGAAATTGAGGACCTCAATGAAGAATTTGCTTCTTTGAAGGGCTATGAGGAAGTAAAGAACCGCTACGAAGAATTAAGTGAGGCCATGGTTTTAAGCGAAGGAAATATCCTTGATATTCTCTATCAGATAGAAAGCCGCTTATCTCAGTTTAACTCCACCTCCTTGAAGGAAGATGCTTTAAAGGCCAGAAGTAAATGCAGTGAGCTGATTGATAGCTTTAAAGCCTTAAAAGAAGATTATCAAAATCTCAATAGCGATCCTAAAAGAATCGATGAGATCAACCAGCGCCTCTTTGACTTAAAAGGATTGGAGAGGAAATACGGTAAAACCACTAGCGAAATCTTAAATAAGCTTCACGACTATCAAAACAAGCTCGATCAGTTAGATTCTTTTGAATCATTAAAGCAGGAAAAAGAGAAAGAAGTAAAGAAGCTTTTAGATGAATGCCTGTCTAAAGCCAAAATTCTCTCTGAGCTTAGGAAAAAGACTTCCTTAAAACTTGAGAAAGCCATCGGGAATGAGATGTCAGACCTTGGTCTTATCAAAGACGGCTTCAGAGTGCATTTAAAAGAAGCTAGCCTTAATTCATTAGGCATTGATAAAGTGACCTTTGAAGTGGCTTTAAACGTTGGCTTAGGCTATGCTCCTTTAGCCAAAGCGGCATCGGGAGGAGAAAGCTCAAGACTGATGCTTGCCTTAAAGACAGTTCTTAATGCTTTAGACCCTTATGACTTACTGGTCTTTGATGAAGTCGATACCGGCGTATCCGGGCGGATTGCTTCCCTGGTGGCTAAAAAGATTTCCTCTATCTCTAAATCCAGCCAGGTCTTAGTAGTTTCCCATCTGCCACAGGTTGTTGCTAGCTCCTTTAGTCAACTTAAAATTACCAAAATTACCAAAAACGGTCAGACTTTTACCACTGCTAAAGTCATCGACAAGAAAGATAATTGCTTAGAAGTTGCGAAGATGATTTCAGGTGACCAGGTAACGGATTCAGCTATTAAACAGGCCCAAGAATTAATCGGGGAGTTCCATAAGTAGAAGACTTGTCGAAGAAATGTTAACATAATAATATGAAAAAGATAGTTCATATTGACCTTAATGCCTTTTTCGTACAGGCTGAGATTTTGAGGAACCCATCTTTAAAAGGATTACCGGTGGCCGTTGGTTATGATGGCAAAAGAGGAGTCATATCAACTTCTTCCTATGAGGCCAGAGCTTTCGGAGTCCATTCGGGAATGCCCGTCAATGAAGCAAAAAGATGCTGCCCTAACCTAGAAATACTTCCCGGAGATTACCGGTATTATAGTCTGCTCTCTCATCATTTCTTTAGCTATTTAAGAAGCCATTTCCCAATACTTGAGCAAGCCAGCATCGATGAATGCTATATCGATATGAGCAATTATTTGATTGATGGTGAAGAAAAAGACCAGTTATTCGATCTTCAAATGGACTTGTATCGGAGAGTCAAACTGAAATGCTCAATCGGCTATGGAAGCAATAAGTTTCTTGCTAAGATGGGCTCTGATTACAAGAAGCCTTTAGGTCTGACCTTAATTACTAAGGATAATATCTCTAAGATTCTTTGGCCTCTGGATATTGAAAAAATGTTTGGGGTGGGAAAGAAAACCGCTCCTAGGCTTAAGCTTTTAGGAATCGATACCATCGGCTCTTTAGCTACCTGTAATGATGAAAGAGTGAAGAAAATACTCGGCTCTACTTTTGACTATCTTAAAAGCGAAGCCAACGGTTTTGGCGATGATGAGGTCTCTTCTCTGAGCTTTGACCCGAAATCCATTTCCGCTGAAAGAACATTTGCCGAAGATTCTACTAGTTACGAAGAACTTAAAAACATGATAAAAAGCTGCTCAGCCGATGTCTTTAAGGAACTTAATAACTACCATAAAGAAGCCTCAGTCGTCTTGATTAAACTCAGGACACCGGATTTTAAGACCAAGAGCAAAAGGCTGACTCTGCCTTCACCTATATCGACTCTTGACCAGATTTTCTCCAAAGCCATGACGATCTTCGACAAGACTTACCGTGGCGAACCGATAAGGCTTATAGGAGTCGGCGTTGATAAAGTCAACGAAAAGAAAACCGTGGAAGAGAATCTACCCTCTGATAGTGATGCCTTCTTAAAAGATATCAATAATGAATTATCCTGTGGCGGAAAAGTCTTTCTGGGATCAGAAATAGATAGAAAAAATGAAAATAAATGATGCAATAGAAAGCTTTTTGACCTTTCTTTCTGCCGAAAAAGGGGACAGCAAAAATACTATCCTTGCTTACGAAAAAGATCTTTTAGATTTTAAGAAAAGCCTTAAGAAAGATGAAGTAAAAGATCTTAACAGTGAAGATCTTTCAGATTATCTTTGCCAATTAAGCGATAAGAAACTTAAGAAGGCTACTTTAGTTAGAAAATCAATGGCTATTAGAGGCTTTTATAAGTACCTTAAAGGAGAAGGGCTTTTAAACGTTAATTTAGCCGACTTGCCTATTCCAAAAACCGGGAGGAAATTACCGACAATTTTAAGTGAGGAAGAAATAAACCTTCTTTTTTCAGAGCCCAAAAATGATACTCCTAAAGGTGCTTTGGATTCCGCTTTACTGGAAGTGTGCTATAGCTGTGGGCTTAGAGTCTCTGAATTAGTAAATTTAAGAAAAGACCAGATTAATTTTAAAAACGGATATATAAAAGTCTTAGGCAAAGGGCGGAAAGAAAGAATAGTCCCTATCGGGCAAGAAGCAATCGCCTCAATCTTGAATTATCAGGAAGTCTATCCTTTCAAGAACAAGTCGCCCTTGGTTTTTCAAAACCGTGATGGAAAGAAAGTTTCGAGGCAGTATTTCTTCCTGGAATTAAAGAAATATGCCAAACTAGCCCACATTAATAAAAGAATATCTCCACATACCCTTAGGCATTCCTTTGCCACAAGGCTTTTAGAAAATGGAGCCCAGCTTAGAGATGTTCAAGAGCTTTTAGGGCATAGTCAGATAGAAACAACTCAAATATATACCCATGTCTCGCGGACTTTGGAACAGAAAGATTACGATGCTCATATGAAGCGATAGCAAATTAATTGTAAGTAAGGGCTTTTAAATCTATAATATGTGTAGAAAGTTGAGGAGAAAAATGAAATTCAAACGTGTTTTTGTCATCGTTATGGATAGCGTTGGCATCGGCGCTGAACCGGATGCCGCTAAGTTTGGCGATGCAGGTACTAATACCTGGGTGCATACTGCCCATTTCTGCCATGGTTTAAAGATACCTAATATCAATAGCCTAGGCTTACATGATTTGGCTGATGTTGAGGGGTCTAGTGAGGTTAAGCATCCTCATGCTTATATCCAAACCTTAAGGGAAAGAAGCAACGGCAAGGATACTCTTACCGGTCACTGGGAGATGATGGGTATCTTAACCCCTAATCCTCTTATCACCTTTACCGATCACGGCTTCCCTAAAGAGCTCATTGATGAGTTATCTGTTAGGACCGGCCGTAAGATTATCGGTAACTATGCCGAAAGCGGCACCACCATTCTTAAACAGTTGGGCGAGCAATCCATGAAAGAAGGCTCCCTGATTGTTTATACTTCCGCTGATAGTGTCCTTCAGATTGCTGCTCATGTTGGTGTTATCCCGCTTGAGGAACTCTACCGTGACTGTGAAATCGCCAGAGAAATAACTCTCCGTCCTGAATGGCGAGTAGGAAGAGTCATTGCTAGACCTTTTGTCGGTGACAACAAAGACAATTTTACTAGGACTAGCGATCGAAGAGATTATGCTTTGTCGCCTTCAGGAAAGACGGCTATGGATATCCTTCAGGAAAACAAGAAAGATGTTTTAGCTATTGGCAAGATTCATGATATCTTTAACGGCTGCGGCTGTACTGAAAGCGTCCATACGGTTTCTAATGCCGATGGCATGGAAAGAACTATCAAGCTAGCTAAAGACAGGGATTTCAATGGTCTTTGCTTTGTTAACTTAGTGGAATTTGATTCTTTATACGGACATAGAAGAAATCCAGCCGGTTATGGGAAAGCCATTGAGGAATTCGATGTTCAGTTAGGACAATTGCTTCCTTTCATTAAAGATGATGATTTACTGATGATCACCGCTGACCATGGAAATGATCCTACCTATACTGGAACAGACCATACCCGTGAAAGAGTGCCCCTCTTCTCCTATTCACCTTCCTATAAGAAAGGCTGCAAACTTGAAGAGAAAGATACCTTTGCTGTTATTGGCGCCACCGTCTTAGCTAACTTTGGTCTTAAGCCTACTAGCAACATGATCGGCGAACCTATCAAAGAACTTTTAAAGTAGTATTCTTACTTTTTAACTAAGAAATAGCTCTCTAACATAAAAATTAGAGAGCTTTTTTACCAAAAGCAAAAACTAAGCCTTATAATGTGTTGTTCCGAGGTAAAAATATATATGAAAAAGAATCTTTTCGCTTTGCTGTCTTTAGTCAGTGCCTTCTCATTAATGGGATGCAATACCAACGTTTCTTCGACTTCAAAAGGTGATATCCCTTCTGTTTCTTCCTCTACAGCTCTTTCATCTTCGACTACCAATTCATCTAGCAGTACTTCTGAAGAAGGAACCTGGATTGATGGATGGGTCAGCGCTGTTAGTGATACCGCTAGCATCATTGTCTCTAAAAAGAGCGAAGGAAACGATGTCGACTATGTGGTCTCATCTTATCCTGTCGTTGCTGCAAGTCTTGCTAAGAATACATCCGGCTCGGTCAAAGAAGACTTAGGGAAGAAGTTTGCCGAAAAATATGGAACTAGCGGTTTCCCTCAGGCCGGTCTATTCATTAAGACTTCCTTAGAGGAAGACACCACTAAGGCTTCATCTGTCGTCAGCTTCTTGAATTCCTTTGATGCTGCTATCACGGATTTAATCGGTGGCGGCACTAATGCCATTAAGAATATGAATGACTATGGCAATGATGATGCCCAAACTACCCTCTTTGGATTTAAGAGTGCGGTTTTGACAATGTGCCAGAAGAATAATGGCAACAAGTTAGCCTTTATCTCTAAAGAAAACAACCCTGATGTTAATGGCTTTGCTAAATTCCAAGATACTTTAGGCTTCTCGGTCAGCGATTCAGAACTTTCCAGCCATTATCCCACTAAAGAAACCTCAAAGAGCACAGACACTGCTTCTAGCCTTGATTTCACTGTCACTTCCCCTAGTGGCGCTCCTTCGGCCGCTTTTTCCCAGTTTGCCGGTAGCTCCAATCTCACAATAGCTTCACCCACCAATGTTTCGGCTGCTTTGAATGCCGGTCAATCAGATTTCATTATGTTCGATTCTGTGAATGGTTTGAATCTCATCAAAAAGAAGAGCCTTGGCTACAAGTTAGTCAGAATGGTAACCTTTGGTAACCTTTACCTAGTAGCAACTGGCCACGACAGTGATGACAGCTTCAGCAAGAGCGATTATACTATTGGATATGGAGAAAATTTAATTCCTGGCAAAGTCACCAAGCTTCTGTATCAGGATTAACTTTAAGAAATAGATAATGATAAAGCCCGTTAAGAAAGAATCTGAAACTCTCAAGAACTTCACTTTGTTCCTAGGCGGGCTTTTATTATGTATTGCTGTCTGGGAAATAATCGCCTATAGCACTAACCAAGTCTTTCTGCCTGACTTCTTCCTTACTTTAGGAAGAATGTTCACTCTTTTAGGCAAGAAAATAGCCTATGTAAGCTTAGGATACAGTTTGCTTCGTATTCTTATTAGCTTTGTAATCTCGGGCCTTCTTGGGGTGGTTTTAGGGCTTCTAGGTGGCTATTACCCATCTTTATCCAAATTACTGAGACCTTTAGTCACGGTATTACGATCAATACCCACAATTGCCGTTGTCCTTCTTTTAGCTGTCTATGTAAAAAACTTTTCTCTATATGTTGTCGGCATTGTCCTTTTCCCAGTCATCTATCAAGCTACTTTAGAAGGAAGCTCGACAATTTATAAAACGTATGAATACGAATTGCTCCTTAAAGGACGGAAACATTGGTTATCTAATATAGGTAGAGTGATATTACCTCTTTCGATGGACTACATCCTCTTAGGTTTAATCCAGGCTTTAGGATTAGGATTCAAAGTAGAAATCATGGCTGAGACTTTTGCTTATAGCAACACTTTTAAAGGGTTAGGCAAAATCATCTATACTTGTTACAGCAATGTCGAGTATGAAGATATGATGGCTTATGTCCTAATAGCTGTATTTACCAGTTTGATTTTTGATGGGCTATTGCTACTTGGTCGGAATTACCTAGAAAAGAAGATTGGTATAAGTAAGAAAGAAAATAGTACTGATTTGGTTATAAAATAGGATTAGTAAATAATTAGTACTAATTATTTGAAAAAGTTTTATATGAAAGCAATAGTATTAAATTAGTACTAAAACAATACTAATATATTAAAAACATAGGAAAAGGATTCTTCTATTTTAAAATTTTATTTTTATTAACATAATAAACATTATGCGAAGTTAAATAAATAAGTCATCTACTAATAAAAATAGCTCTGATCCTATTGCAAGGTTCAAAGCCATTATCTTAAATTA
>DLIM01000043.1:41403-53976 GCA_002483745.1 Caryophanales bacterium UBA7642
TACAAAAATTAGTACTAAATTATTACTATATCTAATTTACTACTAATTTTGATAATTAGTAACAAATTAGTACCAAATTAATACTAATAGTTTTCAATTAAGAACTGAGTAACCTTACTGGCCTTAGCAGAGGCTTCATTTAGAAGGCGGTCGTATTCCTCATGCTCAGTTTGGTTTTTAGCCGAATCGGAGATTGCCCTGATAATCTGAAAAGGTATGTTTCTCATATAGCAGCACTGAGCTACAGCGCCAGATTCCATATCCACAGCCAAGGGATCATTGAAGTCCTCATAGAAGTAAGAAGGTATTTTTTCGGCGGTGATAAACTGGTCACCGGAAAGGATAGTTCCGACTTTGATGTTTTCGGGATCTTTTCTTATGGCCGCTTTGACACCTATTTTGTCGCAGTCATAATATAAAGGCATTCTAGACATCTGGCCTTTCTTATAGCCGAAAGGAACCAGGTCCACGTCATGGTAAGCACATTTGTTAGCAATCAGTATTGATAAAGGCTTTAGCTTTTCGCTTATTGAGCCGGCTACACCGGTGTTGAAGACTTTATCCACTTGGATGTTATTGAGGAAGGCTCCTAAGTTGAAAGCCATGCTGACTTTGCCTACCCCGCATTTCATTCCATAAATTGTCTTGCCTTTATAGTCGCTGAGGTAGATATCCTGAAAACCGATCTTGGTTTCAATAAAGGTTTTATCCTTATAGAAAGCCTTCATTTCTTCGTCCATCGCAAAGACAACCAGTATTGAGCGAGTTTTAACCATTTTCTTTTTGGCTTTCCGGCTGAGGACGCTTGCGGTATTTAGGTTCCTTCAAAGCCTTGACTATCTTATGAGGGCAATCAAGGTATAATTCATCGAAACGGACACGGCCTCTTTCTTCCTTGGTGAAAAGCTGGACGACAATGTCTTTGGCATCGATTAGGATCCATTTGGAATCGTTCTTGCCTTCGATGTGGTCGACATCATGGTAGTTATCATATAAGCTGGTCTGGGCAGTTGCGGTCAAAGCCTGAAGCCTTCTATCATTTGAGGCCGAAGCCACAATATAGTAGGAGACATAAGGGGTCCTATCCCTGACATCATAGACAATGACATCATCGCCATTATCCCATGAGAGATCTAAGGCGACATTGATAGGTCTTTTTGCCTCAATGGTACCCTTGTTCTTGATGATTAGGCTCTTCTTCGTATTCTTGCGGTTAAGCATGTTTCTTCTCCTTTGGATTTATATAACAGGCATACATTCTTCTAGTTAAGTAATTGGAGGTGAAATCAATCCCGTTAGTCTTGAAATAATCCTGATGTTCCTTTAGGACTTTGATAAAACCTTCGTTGAGGTTATTAAGGCAAGCCTGATACATGGCTTTAGTGTCATAATCCCTGGTTGGCTCGGTTTTATCAGCGGCATAGATGCATTTATCCATTTTACTCATTCTGGCTTTGCCAGTGCAATGGAATTCAATAGCGGAAAGAACATCCTTATAGGTTATACCGAAGAAATTCTTGGCTAAGAACTCGGAGACAAACTGGTGGTAGGAGAAACTGGGTAAATCCTGGAACTGGGGGAAATAAGTCTTCATCACTTTTGCCTGCTCTTCTTGAGGCAGGTCTTTCCCAATATCATGGAAGAGACCGGCTTGGTAGGCCTTAAAGGGGTCAAGGCCGTTAGCTAAAGCATACTGGTAAGAAGTATTGGCTACGCTTAGAGAATGCTTAAAGCGGTGCTCTTTTAGGTAGGCGCTCAGGCTTTTGACAAAGTAAAGCTTATTTTCGGCAATATAGTTTAATACCTGAAGCGGTGCCTGGAGATCTTTTCCTAATCTGATATCGGTGGAAGAGACGTCATAAAGCTTAGATTCAATAACTTGAATATGGTATTTCTTAACGGCTTCATGGTTTTTAGGATAGCCAGGTCTAGCATAGGCGATGATTTGGATTTCCTTAGCTAGTCTTTCCACTTCATGCCAGTTATCTAACTGATCCATCTGGTCAAAGCCTAAAAGGAAGTAGAATTTCCTTCCAGGATACTTGTTAAGAAAATAATCAACCGTATTTACGGTATAGGAAACCGGGTCCTCTTGCTCTAATTCATAAGTGGAGATTTCAAAGTCGGGATGACCTTTGATAGCCAGAGAGAGCATTTTAAGCCGGATCTGTGAACTTGTGGGGTCTTTCCAGCAGGGATTCTTAGCCGGTATAAAGATGACTTTTTCCGCATTAAAAAACTTCTTGGCATCCTGCGCAACTAATAAATGACCGTTATGTATGGGGTCAAATGTCCCGCCGAAAAGAATCCAAGGTTGCATAGAGTATTTATCTGCGGCCGTTTTCTAAAAGGATTTCTACGCCTTTAGGGACTAAAACCGTGATTTCCTGATCAACGCCGACATAATTGATGTAGCCTAAACCGACAATCCTGATAGTTTCAGCCGTGGCTTTGTTAGCAATAACCTTAGTAGGAACAAGATCAGAGACGGTTTTGATCCTGTTAGTCTTGCAATCATTGACTAAGTCGTTGCCGATAGCTTCGAGGATGCTGTCAGCTTTCGATAATTTGACTTTGCTGACTTCTAAATCATTGGATTTATAGAAAGTGAAATCCGTTTTTGATCCCTTGACGAAATCGATTCTGGCGAAGTTGGAGAAAAGGAAGGAAGTGCCTTCTTTAGCTCCAAGGCTTACCGGCTTGATCTGGTTCCTGGGGAGGATGAATTTTACCGCTTCCGGTTCCACAAAGGAAATGATGGATTTAGGGTTATAGATACCAGGAGTATCATAAATATAATTGCCGTCATTAAGCGGTATAGAAGTGACATCCAAGGTAGTGGAAGGATAGGGGGCGGTAGTAATCATCTTCTGAGTAGAGTTGGTATACATCATTAAAAGACAGTTGATAAGGCTAGATTTACCGACCTGATAGGCCCCAACAAAGTAGACAGACTGTCCCGAACGCATCTTATCAATCTGCTTGAAGACTTTATCGATGTTGCTGGGATTGACGCTTGAGGAGCTAGTAGTCATGATGGCAGTAGGTGTGATTCCGGCTTTTAGAAGCTTATCTTGGCAATAAGCCACCAATTCGTCTTCCTTGTAGCCATCAGGTAAGACATCAGTCTTATTGATCAGGACTAGGATTTTCTTGGGAAGGTATTTGCCGATTCCATCAATGATAGAGCCAGCGGGATTAAAGGCGTTCATGACATAAACAGCCAAGGCTCCATGCTCTTTGGCGTCGTTTAAGATAGTGACATAGTCAAGGTTAAAATCAGGGCTTTTCTTAAAGGATGAGAAATGCCTTAATTTATAGCAACGCTCACATAAGGTTTCTTCGCCCGAATTGAATTTCTCCGGGTTGACATAACCTACTTCATTGGGATCCTGATCCTGAAGAATAGCTCCACAGCCATAACAGCGGCGGACACGGATTTCTTCGGTTAGACCACTAGTTTTGTTTTTCTTGAAGAACATAATTTTCTCCTTTACTGCGGCTAGCTGAGATATCAGGCCCTAGCCGGTTTTGCTGTTCATATTTCTTTTGCAGTCCATTATCTAATTTGCGGAAGACCCGAGTAAATAGATTATCTTCCTTAGTAAGAGGCTTAGTTAGTATCAATCGTCCATTAAGCTTAGAGGTGTATCTGCCATCGGTTAATAGCTGATCGCCGACAAAGATGACGTCTTCAGGCTTAAGTCCCTGCTTTTCTAGGAAGGAAGAAATACGAAACTTGAAGTACTTAAGGGAAAAAGGAAGATAAGTAACGCCTAAAACTTGAGCGTATGACTTCACCCTTTTCTTGAAGTTGTTGGAAAGAATGATAAGTTTAATACCTCTTTCATCAAGAGACCTCTTAAACTCCTTAGCTTGCCTGGAAGGTGTTTTAGCAAAAGGTGAATCCAGAGTCTGGTCTAAGTCGCAGACCAAGGCTTTGACGCCAAGAGAAGAAAAATATTGGGGGTCAATATCGTACAAAGAGATGGCTCGAGCAAAGGCTTTAGCTTTTTTCTTCATTCCTATTATACCTTATTAGCCTATTTCTTGGGATTATCTTTCTCGAAGAGATCAAAGAGGCTTAATTGCGTATCGGCTTTATCAACACCGGCTTTGACGGCGACAGGAGTGGCAACCTTTGGTGTCTCAATCAAGAAAGAAGAGTCAACAATCTCACCGTTATCATTGATGCCGGTAATGCTAGACTTAGATAATCCAGGGATATTTTCCCTCATTTCCGAATCAAGCTCCACCGGATCAAGGTTTCCTAAATCCAAGGCAACGTTGCTGTCGTTAGCGGCTATTGAAGCAAAGTTGACCTGTCCGCGTACCTTATTGACCTTGGAAACGGAGACAATCAGCATCGGATTCTTCTTGAAGATTCTGACTAAGTTGGTCTTAGCCCCTAATCTAGAGGTAGTTTCAAGCTTGCTGGAATTGATAAGCCTAGCGGCCCTTCTATCGGAAAGCACTAAGAGCAAGGAAACTTCCTTGCTGGTAAGAGTAACTAAAGACACCAAGGGTGAGTTTTCGATTCCGGAAGAAATTGCCTTGACTCCCATAGCGGAAGGAGAGACTAATTCGACTTCCGACTCGTTGAAGCGGGAGGCCCTTCCCATGCGGTCGAAGACCACAATATCGGAGTTGCCGCTAGTTAATTCAACGCCCACGACTTTATCATCGGGATTCAAAAGCTTACAGGCTCGTAAGGGTCTTTTAGTTAAGCTAGTCTGAGTCAAATCGCTTAGCTTCATACGTTTTATCTTATTGAGGGCAGTCAGCAAAACCACATTGATGCCCGCCTTGAAATCATCGATTTCAAAGACTTTGACAAGCTTTTCATTAGGCTTAAGAGCAGTGAGGTTATTAAGGTGTTTGCCTTCTTCCTTCCACTTCAAATCACTGAGCAGGTAGACAGGTAGATAGCCATAGTTTCCTTTATCAGTGAAGAAAAGCAGGAAATCATGGGTCGAGCATTTCTGATTGAAAACAATCCTATCTCCAGGTTTGATCTTAGGCACATTCAAGGGATCAGTCTTGGCATTGACGTCAGCGCAGGCCTGATAAGATTTAGGTGTCGTCCTTTTAGCATAGCCATCCTCGGTAAGGCAGACATAACAGTCTTCTTTAGCGATAAGCTTTGTCTGATCAACGGCATCAAACGAAAGCTTTTCATCAAGAATCTCAGTCTTTCGTTCTTTGCCAAATTTCTTTTCGATATCTTTGAGGGTATTGATGATGACTTTATCAAGTTTCTCGGAATCGGAAAGAATGCCTTTTAGTCTTTCAATATCAGCGCTTAAAGTAGCTTCTTCTTCCCTTAAAGCTGTGATATCAGTATTGCTGAGACGGTACAAAGGAAGCATAGCAATAGCCTCAGCCTGTCTTTCAGTGAAGCTATAGTCAGCCATCAACATCTTCTTAACGCCTTCCTTGCCTGAGCATTTCTTGATCTTGGGAATCAATTCATCAATGATCGGGTAAGCTTTGACTAGGCCGTAGATGATCTCCATCCGGTCTTTGTCGGTCTTCAAGTCAAAACCAGCGCTTTTAGTCTCAATCTCTCTTTCATGATCGATATAAGCATCGATGATTTCCAAGAGAGACATGGTCTTAGGGTGACCTTTATCGATTGCTAAAAAGTTGCAGCCGATAGTCGACCTTAAAGCACCTTTAGACTGAAGGTAGTTTAAAACATCGTAAGGGTTAGCACCCTTCTTGATCTTGATTAGGATATCGACATTGTCTTTAGCAGATTCATCAACGATTTCATCGATGTTATCGAGGTTATCGGTATCTTTTCTCTTGTTCAAAGACGCGACAAAGTCAATTTTGACTAAGCCATAAGGAATCTCGGTAATGACAATCGCGTTGTTATCTTCATCCACATGGGTTTTGGCATAAAGATAGAAAGAACCAGCTCCGCTTTCATAGATAGACCTTAAAGCGGCCTTATCATCGATAATACCGCCAGTGGGGAAATCCGGTCCGGGAATGAAGTTAATCAAATCATCCAGATTGGCTCTCTTATGCTGGATACGGTAGATTACGGCATCAATGACTTCTTTGAGGTTGTGGGGAGGAATATAGGTAGTGGAACCAACGGCAATGCCGGAAGTCCCGTTAACCAATAAATTAGGGAATTTAGCCGGAAGGACAGTCGGCTCCAGAGACTTATCATCGAAAGTAGGAACCATATCGACAGTGTTCTTATCAATGTCGCTGATCAAGTATTCGCTTAATTCGCTTAAACGGGCTTCGGTGTAACGGTAAGCAGCGGCGGGATCATCATCGATAGAGCCGTTATTACCTTGAAAGTCGATAAGCGGTGCTTCCATCTTCCAGTTCTGCGATAGATGGACTAAGGCATCATAAATAGAGCTATCACCATGGGGATGGAAATGTCCCATGATATGGCCAACAATGGTGGCGCATTTGACCGTCGGCTTAGAAAAGACCTGGCCTTGGGTGAACATATCAAAAATAATACGTCTTTGAACTGGCTTCAAGCCATCACGGACATCAGGAATAGCGCGGTCGGTGATGACGGCTTTAGCATATCTATCAAAGGCACCGACAAGAACCTCGCTCATCCCCGAAGGGACAATGTTTTCGGTTATTACCGGGACAGCTTTCTTGTTACTTTTCACGGCCTACCTCCTCAATGAAGGAATCTTTGGTTGAGAAATCGATATTGTTGTCAATCCAGTCTTTTCTTCTATCTGAGTCTTTTCCTAAGAAAAGATTGACTTTGTCTTTAGCATCTTCATCATCCTTAATGACAACCTGAATCAGCTTTCGATGCTCAGGAGCCATAGTGGTGCTAGCTAACTGCTCATAGTTCATTTCACCAAGACCCTTGTAGCGGTTGACCTTATAGCCTAAACCGACATTGTCTCTAGCCTTCTTTAAGTCACTATCATCCCAGCAGTAGATCTCTTTCTTGGAGTTATAGACACGGTATAAAGGCGGGCAGGCAATATAGACGTGCCCGGTTTCTACTAAGGGTTTCATATGGTTATAAAAGAAAGTCAAAAGCAGGGACTGAATATGGCTGCCATCATCATCAGCATCGGTCATGATGATAACTTTGCCATAATGGATATCCTTGACCTTGAAGTCAGAATCGAAACCGGCCCCGATGGTATAGATCATAGTGGCGATTTCTTTGTTTCCAAGCAAGGTCTTCTCATCATCGACATCGGTGGTATTCTTCGGCTTTCCCCTTAAAGGTAAAATAGCCTGATGCTTCGGGTTACGGCCTTTCTTGGCTGAACCGCCTGCGGAATCACCTTCAACGATAAAGAGCTCATTGTCCTTGTAGTCTTTAGAGGAGCAAGGAGTAAGTTTATCGGAAAGATTGAATCCCGACATCTTAGTCTTCAGAAGTTCACGCTCTTTCTTTCGGTCATCTTCAGTCTTAGCACGGACCTTCATCTCATTAGTAGTCTTCAAAACCACTAAATCAGCCTCAGAAGCATGTTCTTCAAGGTAGTAGGATAATTTGCCCTCAACAATGGAATCAACGCCGTTAAGGGCCTCTTTGGTGCCTAATTTGCCTTTTGTCTGGCCTTCAAACTGTAAGAGGTGTTCCGGAACCCAGACTGAAAGGATGCAGACAATGCCTTCACGAAGGCAGTCGCCATCCAAAGATTCATTGCTTTTTATCTCGTTGTGGTTGACGGCATAGGTATTGAAGCAGGTCGTCATGGCTTTCTTGAAGCCGGTGACATGGTAGCCGCCATCTCCGGTTCGTACGCCGTTAGCAAAAGAAATGATTTTTTCATCATAGTTGTCTTTGATGAATCCAAAGACGCATTCGGTCTTGATTCCCTCGGAGCTTTTTCCTTCGATATGGATAGGCTGAATCAGTAGATCCTTGCCGGCTGAATGACGGGCAAAATATTCCAATAGGCCATTCTCATAATAGAAGTCTTGGCTTCTCTTGGTTCTTTCATCCGTTAAATGGAATGTGACTCCTTTAGTTAAGCAGGCCTGATCATCAAGGTGGGTAGCAATACGGTCATAGTTCCAGGTGATGTCATCGAAGATTCTTTTATCAGGATAGAAGCGGACGGAGGTTCCCCTTTTTGAGGTAGATCCTAAATCCTTGATTCCGGAGAATTTCTTTCCCCCATCATCAAAGCGGGCATAATGGTCTTGGTTATCCTTATAGGAATGCACTTCCATCCATAAAGATAAGGCATTAGTGACACTGGCGCCAACCCCATGCAAGCCACCAGCCGATTTATAGTTAGTCTCATCGAACTTTCCGCCGCCATGGAGAGTCTGATAAACAATCTGAAAACCGTTCATCTTCTCCTTGGAATTGTAATCATAAGGAATGCCTCTTCCCTGATCCTGGACCTCTAAGGATCCATCATCATGGATAGTGACATAAATATTCTTTCCGTAGCCCTCATTGGCTTCATCCACGGCATTATCGACTATTTCCCATACCAGATGGTGTAAACCAACGGTATCGGTAGAGCCAATATACATGCCTGGTCTTTCCCTGACGGGTTCAAGGCCATGGAGGACTGTCAAATTGTTTGCATTATAGCGTTCATTCATTTAAAAACACCTCGGTTAAGATTTTACTTATTTTTCCTTTAAAAATAAAGACTTTAACGATATAATTATCAAGAAATAAACATTTATGGAAACATTATATCAAGCATTAACTTTCGTTATTGTTATTCTAGTTGGTTATCTAATCGGCTCTATACCTACTTCTGTAATTGTAGCTAAGGCTCACGGTATCGATATCACTTCGGTTGGGTCTCATAACGCCGGGGGAACCAATGTCGGAAGAGTCATCGGAAAGAAAGCCGGCCTTTTGACGATGCTGATTGATATCCTTAAGACTTACTTTTTCTGCTCCATGGTGATGCTCTTCCTGTCCTTTGGACCTGCTATCTTTGTTAACCCCACTCCAAGGTTCCTCAATGAAATGAAGGAATTGCTAGTCGGCTTAGCCGGTTTCTCGGTCGCAATTGGCCATACTTTCCCTCTCTTCAATCGTTTCAAGGGTGGAAAAGCAGTTGCCTGCTTTGCCGGATATGTCTTATTCGCTGCTCCTCTTATTTCCTTAGTCGGGGTTATTGTCTTCTTTCTGATCTTCAAATTCGGTAAAAGAGTTTCCTTATCATCGGTAATTGGTGTCCCGTCTTGCTTTCTGGCTTCCCTTATCCCGATGTCCTTAGACTTCACCCTGCTTCAGGATGTTTCCCTTTATAACGGCGGCTTATGGTTTGGTCATTCTTACTATCTGCATCTAACCTTCATCACCACGATAATTCTTTTCCTCTTCTCCTTGCTGGTTGTCATCAGGCATTATTCCAACATCACCCGTCTTGCTAAAGGCAAGGAACCGGAAACCCACTTCAAAAAAGATTAGATAAAATTTAAGTATAAAAAAGCCCTAAGCATTATCTGCTTAGGGTATTTTTACTTGCCTGATTTCTGGCTTTCCTTGATGGCTTTCATCGTTTGATTGACTCTGGCCTGAGAAGGAGTAACACCCATAGAACGGTACATTGCCTTGATCATGGCTTCGCTGATGGGAGGATTCTTTTCAAGTTCGCTCTTGAAAAGCTTTCTAGTGATGAAGTAGCCAATGACAATTCCTACGATGATACAGCCTAAGAGGATGAAGACAAAACCGACAGTGTTAATAGTAAAATGCATTTAAATTTCTCCTTTGTTAAAAGAAAAGACCGGGTAAATCTGCCGGTCTTTATATTCTTTGAAGCTATTAGGCAGCTCTAGAATCGTATTCACCAGTATCGGTGCGGATAACGATCTTGGTTCCGTTCTTAACGAACATCGGAACCTTGAGCTTATAGCCAGTTTCAACGACAGCATCCTTAGTAGCTTTGTTGACGGTATCTCCAGGTACGGCATTATCATCTGTATCAGTGATAGTCAATGTAACCTTAGCAGGAAGTTCAACACCTAAAATTTCGGTTCCATAATAAGTAATAGTGAAATCGGAATTAGGAGCTAAGAACTGTAATTCCCACTTAAGATTCTCTTTAGGGATCTGAATCTGATCAAAAGTAGTGTTATCCATAAAATAAGCGAAGTTATCATCGGCATAAAGGAACTGCATGATCTTCTTATCAAGATAAGCAAGTTCAACTTTAGTACCACTGAAGAGCATCATTTCAATAATGGAACCAGTACGAAGGTTTTTAGCCTTGATCTTATGCTTCATCTTTGCCATAGCAGTCTTATTGTGTTGAATATCGACTACTGAAAGCAAATTTCCTTCGTAAATAAATACCTTACCCGGCCCAAGCTCGCCAGCATCAATCATATCAGCCATGTTTTTTTACCTCCTAAAACTACTTCTTCTCTTCGTGAAGAGTCATCTTCTTGCAGTGAGGGCAATACTTTTTAGTAGTGAATCTGTCCGGATGAAGTCTCTTGTTTTTCGTGGTGATATAGTTCTCATTCTTGCAAACAGAACAACGAAGAATGATATCTGCACGTTTTTCAGCCATAGATGTAACCTCCTATAGACAACCTGTATATTATAGTTATCTATGCATAATGTTTTCAAGCATTATTTTGAATTTTGGGCCTTAAAGACACTCCAAGCGTCCTAATTGACACTTAAAGGCTTTCTCTAAACTCATTTAGTGTATCATAGCATACTTACCAAAGTCAGTAAAACCGATTTTATGGTAGATTTTAGCCGCTAAAGGATTGTCGAAGAACAAGGCTAGGTATTCTTTCCCTTTTTGGAATTCATCTTGGGCTAAATAAGTGACTAGGCAGGTAGCTAGGTTTTTATCCCGGTATCCTATTTTAGTGCAGACTGACACTATCATTGCTGAAACATCATTGTCAGCGCTTGAGCTAGCCGAAGAGACGATTTCATTTTTGGAGTTGAAGACAGCTAAAAAGGTCATTCCTTTTTTGGCGTTTTCTTCAAGGCTTGAAACTGTCTTTTTGGAATTAGGATCTTCTTTTTTAAATTCATCAATGAAATTTAATAGGTCCACTAATTTTTTAAAGTCGTTTTCATCCTGAATCTTCTTAATCCGATAGCCTTCAGGTAAGACATATTTCTTAAGTTCCTGATTTCTTGGAAGAATTGCTAAAGTCAAAGAGTCTAATTTCTTATCAGGAAGATTAGCTAAGAAAGGCTTGATTTGGCTTTCCTTTCCTGAAAGAGCCGATACCTTTTGCTCCACTAAGAAATCTTGGGCGGCTTTTTTATCATAATTGCTGCTTTGAGAATAGAAACTTATCAGGGTATTGCGGTAAACCAGGAAGGTAAAATCTATTTTCCCCTGTTCCTTAGATATAAAGAGCCGGGCCTTTTTTGTTTCGAGACCGTAATTAAAGTAATCCCCATAGAAAAAGATAGTCCAAGGATTGTCTTTTCCGATGTAAGAGAGGAATTCCTTCTCTTCTTTTTTGCTGACATGATAAATCATGCCGTAAATTATATCACACACCAGGTTTTCAATCATTCCTCTTCTATGGCCTTTTGTGTTAAAATTTAAGCATGGAAAAAAGAATTTCGTTCAATATTGGAAACAAGGTAATCGGTGATTCCCATGATGTTCTTATTCAGTCAATGGGTGATAAGAAGACTACCAACATTTCCTATCTAGTAAAAGAGACCAACGATTTAGCCAGAATGGGCATGGACCTGATGAGGTTCTCTGTCCTTGATAAAGCTGACGCTTTTGCCCTCAAAGAAATAAAAAAGCAAGTTAATATCCCGATTATTGCGGATATTCATTTTGATTACCGTTTAGCCCTTCTTGCTATCGATTCCGGAGTCGACAAAATTCGCATCAATCCTGGCAATATCGGTACTGAAGCCGCTTTAAGAGAAGTCATTGATGCCTGCAAGAAGAAAAGCATCCCAATCAGGATTGGAGTTAATTCTGGCTCCTTGAATAAGTTCCGGGGCAAGACTTCCTCACCGGCTGAAGACTTCCTCCTTGCCATGGATGAGACTTTAAATATCTTCCAGGATGAGAAGTTTGACCATCTAGTTCTTTCTTTAAAGACTTCTTCCCCCTCTTTGCTTTCTGAACTCTATTTAAAAGCCTATCAAAGATACCCTTACCCTCTTCATATCGGCTTAACCGAATCTGGTTTTGGGACCGAAGGCTCAATTAAATCCGCTATTGGCCTCTATCCCCTCCTTTCTAGGCATATTGGGGATACCATCAGAGTGTCATTAGCCGATGATAGAAGAGAAGAAATCCGTGCCTGCAAAGTCCTTTTAAAAGCTTTCGGAATCAGGAAGAATCTTCCGGACTTAGTAGTCTGCCCAACTTGTGGAAGGACCCAGATCGAGCTGAAGCCTTTAAGCCGAGAAGTTGCTAACCATCTTGATTATGTCTTTAAGGATATCAAGATAGCGGTTATGGGCTGCCCGGTCAATGGTATCGGCGAAGCTAAAGATGCCGACTATGGAATTGCCGGCTCAGGAAAAAAGGATGTCTACCTTTTGTTCAGCCATGGTTCACCTATTGGGCTTTTTGATAAGGATGAAGCCCTAAGAAGACTTTTTGACTATATTGATAAATTCTAAAAAAG
>DLIM01000043.1:54223-100149 GCA_002483745.1 Caryophanales bacterium UBA7642
CTTGAGATATTGGTGAGAACGACTTTCTGACGGTGGCGGAATTTGACTTTCTCGATAGCATTCTTGACTTTCTTCTTGTAGTTAGGCTTAACGACATAGGTGGTATTCTTCATCACGGTATTTCTGATCTGATGCTGGAGTTTATCGTTTGATTGATCCTTTTTGCCTAAGTTCTTGAACTGGTAAGGGCCTTTTTGAAGCTTCAGGCCATTCTTTGAAAGAATGTACTGATCAAACTTTACGCCTCTTCTTACTAAGTCGGTTATCTCCTTGACCTGGTCTTCATCGTCTTCGGAGTAGAAGATATAGGAATCACCGATTTCGGTGAATCTTCCTGCTCTTCCAGCCCTATGGAAGTAATAGTCAAGGTCTTTAGGTAGATCAAGAGATATGACGACTTTGACATTAGGGATATCAATGCCTCTTGAGGCATAATCGCTGGCGATCAGCAAAGGATTCTTGTCCAGCCTGAAGTTATCTAGGCAGCGCTTGATTTCCCGTTTTTCTAATCCTCCATAAAGAAGGAGGTAAGGAATATCCTGACCTTTTAAGTAGTCAGCTGTGGCAAAAAGGCCGGTCTTGGTGGAAGAGAAAACCAAAGCCTTAAAAGGATGGGTCTCTTTCAGGAAGGAAACCAAGCTTTCTTCTAGGCCTAAGCCTCTGATGTTGACTAAGTGGTGGTTAACCGTTTTGTTGGTGATAGATTCTCTCACATCGATGACTTCTTTGATGTTGAAGAGTTTCCTGACTCTTTTCACATCCTGAACATTCAGGGAAGCGGAGAAGAAAGAAATCAGGGAACGCTCTTTGGCACTCTTGAGAATTTCTAATGATTCTTCAAATCCATCAAAGACGACCATATCCCCTTCATCGATGATGATTCTTTTCAGCTCATTGAATGGGTAATGGGAAAGTAGCTTCTTGTAAAGAGAAGGGGTTGTCAAAGCAATGTCGGGATGGCATCTAGTGAAGTCGGAATTGGATTCGAAGACTTTGATGCTGTCTTCGGGGAAGCCCATTCCCTTTAAGAAAGGGGCAATTACTTCTTTAACTTGGTCCAGTAAGGCAACAGTCGGAGAAAGGATGACTGCCTGTACATGACCATCGTTTTTTAAGTCATTAAGGATAGGAATCACATAAGCTAAAGTCTTGCCAGTGCCGGTTGGGGCTAAACCTAAAACCGATTTTCCCTTAATTAAAAAAGGTATGGCCTTTTCCTGTATAGGGGAAAGCCTCTCAAAAGAGGAAGACTTCAGAAGAGCGACTAACTCTTTCTTCAGATTTAGGGATCCAATAGGAAGAAGTCCTTCGATATTTTCCATATTTATTCTCCTTTATCCGTATCAGAAACTACTTTGATGCCTAAAATGTCGGTATCCTTAGTAGGAACTCTGCTCGGGCAGCTTGACATCGGCTCAAAAGCCTTCAAATTCTTCGGGAAAGCGACCACATCACGGACATTGTCGGTACCGGCTATCTCCATAGCCAATCTTTCAATACCCATGCCAAACCCGCCTTCTGGAGGAACACCATACTGCAAAGCCTTGACTAAGAAGCCAAAGCGGTCGTTGATATCATTCTCACTCAAGCCCAAAATCTCAAAGACTTTCTTCTGGACAGAAGCATCGTGGATTCTTAGAGCTCCAGAAGATAGTTCAACGCCGTTAAGGATAGTATCATAAGAAGTGGAACGGACTTTAGTGGGGTCAGTATCAAGATAATGCAAGTCTTCGTCGATAGGACGGGTGAAAGGATTAGATAATGATTCGATATGGCCATCCTCTTCTCTTTCAAACAACGGCCAGTTGATCAAGAACAAAGGCTTATAATCGTCTTTTCTTAGAAGACCTAGCTTTTCACCGTATTCGCTTCTTAAAGCACCTAAAGCTGTCGAGGCATTGTTGAATTTGCTATCAGCGCAAAGAATAACTAAATCATTTTCTTTAAGGTTAAGCTCCTTGACGAGACGTTCAGTGGCTTCAGGCTTAAAGTTTTTGACAATGGAGCCGGTCAATTCGCCATTAGTGAACTTAAGATGGCTAACGCCGAAGACTCGGAATTTTTTGGCTAGCAGGTTATCAGAATCCATATTCTTTCTGGAGACCTTGTCGGCATAATTAGGGACAACTAAGGCCTTAACGAATTTCTTTTCATAGGCCTTAAAGCCGGATTCGTTCAGGAAATCCACATTGCTTAAAAGCATTTCAAAACGCATATCGGGCTTATCAGTGCCATATTTATCGATGGCAGTTGAATAATCCATACGATAGAAGTCAGGTAAATCAACATTATCGATCTTCTTAAAGAGGTTCTTTAAAAGACCTTCAATGACATTCAGGACATCTTCTCTGTCGACAAATGATAGCTCGACATCGATCTGCATGAATTCCGGCTGACGGTCAGCACGCTGATCTTCATCTCGGTAGCAATGGGCTAACTGGAAATAACGGTCAAGACCGCTAATCATCAAAAGCTGCTTATAAAGCTGAGGGGACTGAGGTAAAGCATAGAATTCCCCAGGATAGATTCTCGATGGAACCAGATAGTCTCTAGCGCCTTCGGGGGTGGATTTAATCAAAGTCGGGGTATCGACTTCCTGGAAACCGTTATCAATCAAATATTCCCTGGTATACCGGTTAATGTCGCTTCTGATCTTAAGATACTTCTGCATTACCGGTCTTCTTAGATCCAAGTAACGGTAAACAAGTCTAGTGTCTTCGGAAGCATTAGTGTTGTCATCTATTTCAAAAGGCGTGGTCTCAGCCTTAGAGAAAACCACAATCTCACTGGCTTTGATTTCGATTTTGCCAGTGTGGATATGGTTATTGGGTTCACTTCTTAGAACGACTTGGCCTTTGCAGCTGATACAGTATTCGCTTTTGACAGAAGTCTTGGCATAAAGCTCAGGGGCGATATTAAGCTGGGTAATACCATACTTATCACGGAGATCTATAAAAACCAGAGCTCCTAAATTTCTAACCGTATTGACCCAGCCACAAAGGGTAACTACTTTGCCGACATCTTTTTCGGTCAGCTCACCACAAGTGTTTGTTCTTAGCATGTTTAATCTCTTTTCTTAAGTTCCGCCAATGAGGCTTCACTCAGATCTTTTTGATCTCTAGTCTTCATATCTTTAAGCTTATAGGAGCCATCCTTATCGCAGATAAGAACATAGCTAGCCTGTAATCTATCAGCCATCTTGAAGGCTCCGCCTAAGCCTCTTGAGAACGAGACAAAGGTTAAGGAAAGGCCATTTTCTCTTAGCTTCTCAGCAATAGCTAAAGGCTTCCCGTTTCGGATATTATCGATAACTACGACATCAATCTTCTTAGGACCCATCAATTCAGCTTTTCTTTCAGGAGAAAGCGAAAGAAGGATTCTTTCCACTCCTAAGGAGAAACCGATTCCTTCATAATCGGGTCCGCCTATCTGGCTCATCAGGTTAGCGTATTTACCGCCTCCGCCGATGGCACCGACATTAAGGTTATCTTGGTCATAGAGTTCCCAGACTAATCCGGTATAGTAATCTAAGCCACGGACTAAACGGTCATCGATTTCGTATTTAACGCCGATTTCATCCAAAGCCTTAATCAAGGTCTGATATTCGTTTTTATCTTCTTCATCAAGGAAATCAGAGATCTTAGGAGCCTTTTTAGCTAATTCCTGGTCCTCTGGGACTTTGCAGTCGAGAATTCTTAAAGGGTTAGTCTCTAATCTTCTCTTGCAGTCTTCGCACATATTAGGAACTAAGGGTTTGAAATAGTTATAGAGTTCTTTCTTATAGTTCTCACGGGATTTGAATGAACCTAAAAAATTGAGCTTAACTAAGATTTCATGTCCTAAAGCTTTTTTGCTGGCGTTGATAGAAAGCATCAAGGATTCCACCGAGGTATCGACATCAACTTTTGAATCGATAAATTCGACACCGTACTGATTGAATTCTCTAAGTCTTCCAGCCTGAGGTCTTTCATAACGGAAAACGGGGCCAAAATAGGAAAGCCTTAAAGGCATATCAGGTAAAGCAAAATATTTGTTTTCAATAACGGCACGGTTGACGCTAGCGGTATATTCAGGTCTTAAGGTATAGTCCTTATCGCCTTTGTTGGCTAGATCGAAGGTTTCCTTAGTTACAATATCAGAGCTTTCACCATCGGTTCGATGGAAAAGCTTGTTTTCTTCAAAGATCGGAGGCTCGCATTCCGAGCAGCCATACTGTTTTGCTTCATCTAATAATACTTTCTTTAAGCCGAGAAGCACTTTTTCATCATCATAAAAGTAGTCAAGTGTTCCACGGGGTTTCTTAAATTGTTCATTTGCCATGGTAAAGTCCTCCTAAAAGCTTATTAATTATATAACAAACAGAAACGATTTACCTCAATGATTTACTCGATCAATCTGATAGACAGATTTGACATTAGTGAGGGCATGCATGAAATAGCCTAAGGTTTCTTTATCCTTGACTAAGATGGTTAAAGAAATCGTCGTGGTATTGTTGGAAGGATGATATTTGGCGTTAATCTTGTAGACTTTTCCGTTATTGCTGGAAAGACAGTTAAGGACATCGACCAATAAGCCATCTCGATCATGGCACTGAATTGCTAAGTCAACTGGATATTCGGCTTTATTGACAACATTAGGATTCCATTTGACATCAATGAGACGGTTCTTGGCGTCTTTTCTTAAGATATTAGGGCAATCAACACGGTGGACCTTAACACCTTGGCCAGTGGAAACAAACCCGACAATATCGTCCCCTGGAATTGGGCAGCAACAGTTAGCTAAAGAAATCAAGACATTATCGCCATTTGCTAGAACCACGGCATCGACATTGTTGGAACGGATTTGCTTTTCATTGATGGATTTAGCTAATTCCTGAGTCTTTGCCGCCACATCATTGTTCTTTATGATGGCCTCGGAAGCATCGATAATCTGAGTTGGAGATAATGTCCTACCATATAAAAGCAAATAGATTTCTTCTGGAGAGGAAACTTTGAAAGTATCGAGAACTTTTCTAGTTATTACTTTGCTGACATCAACAGCAATGCGTTTTTCTTTCAGAGCATCAACTAAAACCTGGCGGCCCTTTTTTATGCCGTCATCTCTGACAAAATCAGAATTCTGCTTTATCAAGTATTTACGGATTTTGCTTTTCGCAAAATTAGTGGTGGCAATATTGAGCCATTCCGTATTTGGAGAAGCATTCTTAGAAGTGATGACTTCCACAATATCACCGGTTTTCAAGGGCTGAGAAATAGGAACAAGGGTATTGTTTACCTTAGCCCCGGATAGGTGTTCACCGATGTCGGTATGTATACGATAAGCAAAATCCAATGGGGTTGAGCCATTAGGTAAGCAGATAACATTTCCTTTAGGGGTAAAGACATAGACGTTTGCATCGAAGATATCATGGGAAAGAGCTGCCATATACTCTTCCGCATCTTTTTCATCGCCTTCGTCCTTAGAAATAGCTACAAAATCCTTAAACCAATGTAACTGGTTTTCAATTTCAACTTGTTCTTTCTTTGGATCGTAGCTAGTGCCTTCTTTGTAACGCCAATGGGCGGCCACACCGCTTTCGGCGGTTTCATCCATTTTGCTGGTTCGAATCTGGATTTCAAAGAACTTCCCGGTATCAGTTACAACTGTCGTATGCAAAGATTGATAGAGGTTAGCTTTAGGCATAGCAATGTAATCCTTAAACCTTCCAGGTACCGGTTTAAAGTTAGCATGGACATAACCGAGGATTTCATAGCAGTTTTGCTCAGAAAGAGTAATGACTCTTAAGGCCATGATATCGTAGATCTGGTCAAAGGCATAACCCTTTTTGTACATCTTTTTATAGATGGAATAAACTGATTTAACACGATCCGTAATCTCAAAAGAAATATTGGTAGGCTTTAAAATAAGAGTTAATTCCTTCTTCAATTTATCAAGCTCGCCTTGGGCATCACTGACTAAATGGTTGCATTTTTCTTCTATGTCTTTGTACTTATCAGGTTCCAAATAGAAGAGAGATAGATCCTCAAGCTCAGTCTGAATCTTATACAAGCCTAAACGGTGAGCAATCGGAGAATAGACATCCAAAGTTTCTTTAGATATTCTGACTTGCTTATCTAAGGGCTGGAACTGAAGAGTCCTCATGTTGTGGAGTCGGTCAGCCAGCTTAACAATGATGACACGGACGTCTTTAGCCATAGCCACAAAAATCTTGCGGTGATTCTCAGCCGTAAATTCCACATTTTTGTAATCTGAAAGACGAGTGACTTTAGTTAAAGCTTCCACTAAATTGGCAACTTCAGGACCGAATTGGTTGGAAATCTCAGCTTTAGTGGTTCCCGTATCTTCGATAGTATCATGAAGCAATCCGGCACAGATGGTAGTAGGACCAACCTGCATCTCAGCTAAAATCTCGGCTACACCGATACAGTGAGTGATATAAGGGTCTCCGGATTTTCTCACTTGACCAGCATGTTTTTGGTCAGCAAACCTATAGGCCCTTTCAATAAGGGCTAAATCATCCTGGTTTTTGATGTATTGGGAGTAGGTTTTCTTTAAGTCTTCAAAAGTATAGATGCGGTTTGTAATTTCCATCGTTTAAGATTTATAAATCAATCAAAGAACTATTCTTTAAGCCGCAGTTTTTAGCACCATCAAGATTCTTAAGGTGAATAACCGTAATGGCACCAACGGGATTTCCGCCGGCAATCTGGACCAATTCCTTCAAAGCATTGAAAGTACCGCCAGTAGCCATTAAATCATCAACCAATAAGACTCTGGAGTTTGGCTTAAAAGAATCTTTAGGTATTGATAATGTAGCTGTTCCGTATTCAAGCTGATAGGAAATCTGATAAATGACTCCTGGGAGTTTTCCGGCTTTTCTAGCCATGACGAAACCTAAATTCATCTTATAGGCTAAAGCGGCACCAAAAAGGAAAGCACGTGATTCCGGACCGCAAATGATATCAGGCTTAAAAGGTTCAGCTAACTTAGCTAAATCATCTATGCAGGAATGAAAAGCCTCAGGATCTCTAAGCAAAGGTGAAATATCCTTAAAAGAGATACCTTTCTTAGGAAAATCAAGCGTTACGCCAATGTACTTCTTATAATCCATAATAATTACCTCGATGTTAAATTTATTATACCATGTTAGCAATTACAATATGCCCAACTTTCTACATCTTTTAGAATTTCATGTTAAACTAATCATATGGTTACAATCATCAGTGATATTGGTTTCTGCTATGGTGTCAGAAATGCCATCAATGAGCTTAAAAAAGCGCATTCAAAGTTTCCTATTCTCTATTTAAATCACCCTTTAATCCATAATGAAGAGTTAAACAGAAAGCTCATGGAAGATAACGGTGCCTTTTTTTATAACCCAAAAACGAAACTTAATCCTCTTGGTTCAGTTGTCTATTCCGCCCATGGTCACCCCCTTGAAGAAGAAATACCATTTAAAGAAATCCAATCATTCGATGCTATTTGCCCTTTGATTGTCAAAAGATATGAATTCCTGCAAAAGCCTGTCAAAAATGCTACCTATTATTTTCTCGGCAAGAAGAACCACCAAGAAACCTTAGGATTTCTTTCCCGGTTCCCTTTCCTGGTCTTCATTGATTCTTCATTAGACTTATTGCCCCAACTAAAAGAGCTAAGGCCTAGCGGTAAAACTTTTTTGATTCCCCAAACCACGGTTTCTCAGGATAGTTTTCAGATTTGCTCTGACTATCTAAATTCCAAGACTGAGCTTTTAGGCTATTTGCCTATCTGCCAGCTCTATTCGAAACGTACGATTGATGCTATCAGCTTCCTTAAAAAAGTAGATAAGAAGAAAAGCTATTTTGTGGTGGTAGGAGATAAGACCAGTTCAAACGCCAACGAAATCTACCGGGCCATCAAAAAAAGCTACCCAGCCTTAGAAGGCAAGATAGCTTTGAAAATCACCGATTTCAACCTAAAAGAACTAAGGGGTAAAGATATCTATATCACCAGTGCGACAAGCGTCAGTGAAGAGGAAGTCAAATCCCTTTTGGACTCTTTTAATAATTGTGGGCTCTAAGGTAAGTTATAATTTTTTCTTCGGAAGAGACTTCGATTTGACGGATTCTTTCCAAAGATAACCCATATTCCTGGGCAACTTCTTTTAAAGTTTCAGGCTTCTGATGGAGGCCTTTTCTTTTTATGAAGATTTCTCTTTCACGTGGGGTAAGATTGGCTAAGGCATCTTTCATTTTAGAAACCGATTCATTATGTTGGGCGATTTCGCTAGGTGACTGACCATAATCAGCTACTTGATCATAGAGATTCCTTTCATCGTCAATTTCACCGCTGTTATTGTTCTGATTGTAATCAAGGGAGTAGGCATCGCCAGCCATTTGCGATATCAAAGCATTTCTAACGGCACTTTCTTTGGTGCCATTGCCTAAATAATCGGCAATCTCCTTATAGGTAGGTTCTCGTTCTAGTTTGGAGAAGAGAGCATCATGGGCTGTAGAGATCTTACGGTTAAGGGTTTGAATCTGAGGAGGAATATGAATCAATTTAAGCTTTTCACTAAGATACCTTCTAATTGCATTCTTGATATAAGGAACGGCAAAAGTAGAGAAAGCGTAGCCTTTAGTGAAATCAAAATCCTCTACCGCATTCAAAAGACCCATGCTGCCTTCCTGGATGAGGTCCATAATCGGAACATGGTTCTGATGTGAGTAAGTCTTGGCAATAGAAATGACAAGACGTAGGTTATCTTCGACAATATCGTTTCTTAAATCAATCGAAGGGTTAGAGCGGTACTCTTTGAGCTTTTCTAAAGTTTCCTCATTAGTCAATTGCGGTCTATTATCAAGCTCGCGGAGGAAAACATTGTAAGTATCTTCTTTTCCGGTAAGTTCCGGCTGGGAATTGATTTCTTTCTTGGTTACTTCATCGGCTGAAAAATCATCGTCATCAATTTCTTTTTCTTTATCTTTGTCTACCATTCTGATTTCTCCCTTCAATTAAGTTAGTAATTAGCTAACAAGATTATGAACTAAAAATAGTCTTTAAGCGTCTGATTGATAAAATTTATTTCTTTCTGATGGTGTTCTTGGCCTTCTATATTAAGATTAGTTAAACGCCCCAGTTCTGTTAGAAGATATTCTTTAAGCTTTGTATCTTGGCTTTTTAAAGGGTAAGGACCAAAATTCAATTGGGCAGGTGTGTATTCTTCTAAGGTTTTATTGCTGGATTTAACAAATCTCAGAAGGGGATAGTACCTCTTTTCAAAGACAAATAAGCCATTATCATTCTCATATCCTAAATTCAGTAGATAGGAAATAGTCTCTTTGAAATCAGATTGAGGCTCCACAATCAAATATTTTATCTGCTTGGGAAAGCTTTTGTTAGCTGAAAGAATATTTCTTATAGTAATCCCGCCCATTCCAAGAATAATGATGGAATCGACATTTTTGGGTAGGTAAGAAATACCATCCTGAAGCAAAGGGACAACCTTTAATTCAGGATAGGATTTTAAATGATTCAAAAGGGATTTATACGGTCCCTTTTTGTTTTCTACCGCATAGCAAATATTACCTTGAGACTCTAAAGCCAAAGATAAATATCCATGGTCAGCCCCAACATCAATACAGGTTGAACCGCTAGGCACTAGGCTTAAAGCACTTTTCAAGCGGTCAGAAAGCAAATCAGTGATCGTTTTTGAAATCCTTTAAAAGTTTAGCTCTAGAAGGATGGCGTAATTTCTTTAAGGCCTTGGCTTCAATTTGACGAATTCTTTCACGGGTGACATTGAATTCCTTGCCGACCTCTTCAAGAGTATGGGTTCTACCATCTTCTAAACCATAACGTAAGCGGATGACTCGGGCTTCACGGTCAGTGAGCTGAGAAAGGACTTCATTGATTCTTTCTGTTTCCATTGAACGATCAGCATAATCAAAAGGAGATTCATTATCTTTATCGACAATGAAATCGCCGACATGGCTGTCTTCTTCTTCGCCGACCGGTTTCTCCAAAGATAAAGGATCAAGAGCAATCTGCTGGATCTCTCTGATTCTATTAGGGGACCAAGCTCCTTCAAGTTCTTCGGAGATTTCTTCTGCGGTAGGATCACGGTTAAGCTTCTGGACAAGCTTTCTTTGAGCTCGGGTAATCTTATTAATGGTTTCAACCATATGAACCGGGATTCGAATGGTTCTAGCCTGGTCGGCCAAAGCTCTAGTTATAGCCTGTCTAATCCACCAAGTGGCATAAGTAGAGAACTTAAAGCCACGGGTATAATCAAATTTGTCGACAGCCTTCATTAAGCCAAGGTTTCCTTCCTGAATTAAATCAAGGAATTCCATACCACGGTTAACATAATGCTTAGCAATAGAGACAACTAGCTTCAAGTTGCACTGGATTAATTCATCCTTAGCCTCTTGATCGCCCTTTAAGACTCTTTTAGCTAGCTCTACCTCTTCATCACGGTTTCTGAGGACTTGGAAAGCACCAATGGCGTGAAGATATTGACGTACCGGATCTGAATTCTTGACATCAGCAGAAGAGGAATAGTCGTCTTCTTCGGTATCTTCGCTGTTTTCATCGTCAAAGCCATCTTCGCTTTCCTCAGCGTTATCATCTTCGATAACTGGGGGAATATCATCGCTATCATCGCCTTCAATGGTTAAGCCTTTTGTCTGGAAGAAAACAATCAAATCATTGAAATCATCATCAGAAAGATTCAAATGGTTGATAAACTTGTTCAAATCATTCTGAGAAATAGTGTTTTTGTTTTTCTTGCCTTCGGTAAGGAAGTGCTTTTTAATATCATCCAAATTCATTAAAGAATAGTCAGTCTTGGCTAAATCGGCAACAGTCATCTTCTTGCCTTTTTTGCCTTTTACTGGCTTCTTAGGAGCTTCCTCATCCTCTTCGTCTTCCTTATCTTCTTCATCTTCATCATTGACTTTCTTTGATTTTTTAGATTCCTTAGCAAAGAATTTGCCTAATTCAGAATCGGCATCATCAACGTTCTCATCACCGTCAGTGATTTCAATATCATCATCTTCAGAAGACTTTTTGGCTTTAGAAGATTTTTTTAAGCTTTTTTTGGTGATAGGAGAAATGATGTCCGGATTATCTTTCTTAGAAGTAGCTTTCTTGGTTGCCTTTTTGGGTTGATTGTCCAAAGAAACAACAGCTTCCTTCGCATCTAAAACATTCTTGGAAGCCGGTTTGGCCTTTGAAACTGGTTTCTGGGTGATAGTTTTGACTTCAGTTTTGGCTTTGGCCTTGCTTTCAGTTTTCTTTATCGGAGCTTTAGACACAGCTTTTGTCTCTTTTTTTACGGAAGTGTTCTTGTTCATATAGGTTTCCTCGACTTTCATTATTAGTTCAAAATGCCTGTTTTTCAAGGCGTTTAGGGAAATTATCCTTTATTATTGTTTATTTTTACACGATATTGTAGAAACTGTAACTTATCTTTATCAGTTAACTGTCCGCCGGATTTAAGCTTAAGCTGCTTTTCCTGTTTATAGATATTGGCATCTTTCTTTTGTCTGGTAAGAACTTTCTGCATTTGAGGAAGACTTAGCAACTTTTGATTGATGCAAGCTAACAAGACTACGATTTTCCTAATGATCTCTTTTTCATCGCTATCAATCTCGATTTCGGGAAGAGAAGGGTTATCATCCATTTCGTCATCGATTCCATCTAAATCAAAGGCGGAATCGTCTTCTTGGGTTTCTTTCTCTTTGTTTTCCTGTGTAAGCGAATTCAAAAGATTTTCAAAAGCGGTCTGGTCTAATGTCTTCATTTCGGGGTTAGCCATATAGATAGTTCCAATTAAGGAAGCCAAGTCATAGAAAGGCTGGTATAGAAGAGTGCATTTAGCAGATTCATAAAGCTTATAAGCTTCTCGGCTTAAAGACAGATCAATGATTATTTCTTCTTCAGACCCTAAAAGGACATTGCTGAAATCAGGTGGATTAGCACTATTGAGAACCAAATCATCAATCTTGCTTTTGACAACTGCCAGTTGTTTGTTGTCACCGAGGTTAATTCCGGAAATCAAATCCTTATCCTCATGAATGTAGTTTCTCTTCCAACGAGAAGGGTAATCCCGATAAGGTTTATCTTCTTTGCTTTCCTTGCCGCTTTCTTTATCAGTTGTCTTTTTAGAAAGGCTGAGACTTTTGTCATCAGTGTTTTTAAGGATCTTTATCAGGATATCTTGGCTTAAAGCAGTGACTCTTGAAAGGGTTGCTAGGTCTCTAGCTTGGCCAACTTCATCTAAGGCAAAGTAATAAGGAGCACCTTCTTTAATAAAGGCACGGATTCTTAAATCATCAACCATCGTATGATCACCCCGAAGTGCTCTAGCAAAAAGGAAAAGGAAAGGATCATAAAGCATATTCAACTGAGTGACTAAGGATTCCTTTCCTTGCTTGGTAAGGATTTCATCGGCATCTTTTCCGCCTTTGAATCTTCTAACTACTCTAAAAGGAAGACCAGCTTTAAGCAAGCTAGGTAAGGCTCTTTCCATGCCGCCTTGACCGGCTTCATCAGAATCCAAGCATAACCTAATCTCACATTTTAAAGAGCTCAAAGCCTTAATATGTTCATCCGTTAAGGCTGTTCCCATCAATCCAACCACAGAGTTGATTCCGGCTCTGACTGAGGCGATAACATCCATGAAGCCTTCCATTACATAAATATAGCCATCACGATGGGCGGTTTCCTTGGCCTTATAGAAATGATAGAGAATCTCACTTTTTTTGAATAATGGGGTTTCTAGATAGTTGACATACTTCCCGCCTTCTTGCTCAGGGAGTATTTTTCTTCCTGAAAAAGCCACAGTATGGCCATAGTTATCTTCAATCGGAAACATTACCCTGCTAGAATAATGGTCTTTTAAAACTGAGGAATTTGCAATAATTCCAGCAGTTTCCAGTACTTTAACGTCATAATTAAGTTTATTTCTTAAAGAAGAAACGGCTAAAGTATCATCTTTTGGGGCAAAGCCAATTCCAAAATGCTCAATCACCTCATCAGGTATTTCACGGCCTTTAAGATAATCTAGTCCGGCTTTTCCGTCCGTGGACTTTAAAGTAAGCTGATAGAACTTTTTCAGATCGACTAAGGCTTTTAGTTCATCGGGGTATTTCTCTTCAAGAGGATTGACATAAGGTTGGCTGTTTTTTATATTGGTGGGCAAAGGTATTGAACAGATTTCACAAACTTTCTTTAAGGCTTCCATAGGCGATAGATGGGCATATTTTTCCACAAAAGAAATACTGTCCCCGCCTGTACCGCAGGCAAAGCACTTGAAAATATTCCTGGAAGGATCAATTCGCATGGAAGGATGAGTATCATGATGGAAAGGGCAGACAGACATATAGACTTTCCCTTTCCTAATTAAATTTTTCGACCCTAAATAAAAGCTAACCACCTGTACGATGCTAGCTTTTTGTGCCACAAGGCGGAAGATATTCTCACTTTGCTCAGCAGAATTTTCCAAACTGAATCTCCTTAATTGACTCTCGACTTCTTAATGAAATTAGAAATATATTCGGAAAGTCCGCTAATCGGAACTCTCTCCTGTTTCATCGAATCTCTTTCACGAACAGTAACCATATGATCATCAATGCTGGTGAAATCATAAGTTACACATAAAGGAGTGCCGATAGCATCTTCACGGCGGTAACGTTTGCCAATAGAGCCAGTAGTATCAAAGATAGCATCAAAGTCTCTATGTAAATCAGTGAAAATCTGTTTGCTAGGCTCAATAAGCTTATTGCTTAAAGGCATAACAGCAACTGTGTATGGGGCAAGCTCAGGAGCTAAATGCATGACAATACGGCTATCTTTGCCCTCATCGAGATCTTGGACTTCATAGCTGTCACAGCAAAGAGCCAGCATCAAACGGTCTAAGCCAAAGGAAGGCTCAATGACATGAGGGATATAACGGGTGTTGGTATCAGGGTCAAGGTAAGAAAGATCCTGACCAGAAGCGGCCTGATGCTTGGATAAGTCATAGTCGCCACGGCAGGCAATACCCATTAATTCGCCCCAACCTAAAGTCGGGAATGAATATTCAATATCAGTGGTGGCAGTGCTATAGAAAGCTAGCTCAGCTTTTTCATGATCACGGAAACGGACTTTATCATCCTGTAAACCTAATTTTTCAACAAAAGCCTTGCAGTTATCCTTGTAGAAGCTAAACCATTTCTCATCTTCTCCGGGCTTAAAGAAGAACTCAATTTCCATCTGTTCGAATTCACGGGTTCTGAAAGTGAAATTACCAGGAGTGATTTCGTTTCTGAAGGCTTTACCAATATCGCAAATACCGATAGGAAGCTTACGTCGAGTAGTTCTCATAACATTCTTGAAGTTAACAAAGATGCCTTGAGCAGTCTCTGGTCTTAAATAAACGGTTGAAGTATGGTCTTCAGTAACACCGATGAAGGTTTTGAACATCATTTGGAACTGACGGATAGGAGTAAAAGTATTCTTGCCGCAAGTAGGGCAGACAATCTTCCCTGACTGGACAAGCTCATTAAGCTGATCGGTGGTTAAACCATCGACATCAACATCTTTCATCTGAGCTTTAACCAGATCATCAGCACGGAATCTAGCATGGCAGTACTTGCAGTCGACAAGAGGATCGTGGAAATTAGAAACATGTCCGGTAGCCTCCCAGACCTTCGGATTCATAATGATGGCAGGATCAATTTGGACATTGTATTCAATATCACGGACAAAATGTCTAAGCCATAAATCTTTAAGATGGTTTTTTAATAAAACACCTAACGGGCCATAATCCCAGGAATTAGATAAACCACCATAGATTTCACTTCCCGGATAGACAAAGCCAGAAGTGACTAGATGATTAGTGACTTCTTCAAACGTTTTTTCTTTATTTGCCATAAGATTTACCTCGATATTTCCTATTAAATAACTTTACAAGTATAACACAACTTTAGTTTGTTAAGGCACTGATAAAAACCGGAAGAGTCTTAATCGGATGTAGATCAAAGTAATCGACTAAGTTATTGAGAAGACCGTTAAGGATTTTCAGGCCTTCTTTTTGGGGAACTGTTTTTGACAGATAGACTTGGTTAATGGGCATGAAAGAGAATTTTAAGACATAAAGTTCTAGGGTAGAACAGGGTTCAACATTCTTATATCCTTCAAGGCATTTAGAGCAAAGAAAGCCACCTTCTTGCAAAGAATAGGCGACTATATCTTCTTTCTTTCCGCAGCCAATGCAGGAATTGACATTTTCGTTGATGCCAAGCGAGCGATAGAAAGTTCCCAGCAAGAGCAATGTGGTGGAAAGACAATCGCCTTTATTAAGCAAAGAACTAATGAGGGTGGAGACTTCTTTATAGGGATAGCTATCGCCATATTTGTATAAATTCATCGAAAGCTCACTAAGAAGCAAGAGAAAAACCGATTCCTGGTAATTCGACATAGCTTCTGAGGCATCAAAGATAACTAAAAGAGAACTAGCTATATAAAGACCTTTTTCGGTGTGTTTATAATCGATTTTTAAAAGATTTCCAACAATTAGCAAAGGCTTTAATTGACTCTTAGGCTTGTAAATACCACGGGCAAGAAGAGGAACAAGACCAGAATCAGTCGCAAAAGAAACAATAGCGGAATCTTCGCCATACTGAGAAACCGAAATCACTAAGCCTTCAAAATTAGAAACCTGCTTGGAAATCATTCCTCGTAACCAAACTTCTTCAAGTAGCGGTCAGAGTTACGCCAGTCAGGAATAGTCTTAACCATTAAGTTGACATAGACACGTTTGCCGAAATAATTGCCAATTGACTCTTCGCTGAAGCGACTGATTTCGGAAATCATCTTGCCTTCTTTTCCAATGACAATTGCTTTCTCGGAATCCTTTTCAACAATGATATCAGCATATACTTCCATGCCCTTTTCATCTTCCTTGAGGGCTTTCATATCAATATAGATTGAGTGCGGAACTTCTTCGCTTAGAAGTCTCATACATTTTTCACGGATAATCTCGGAAATAATGAATTCCTTTGGATGGTCAGAAACTTCCCCGTTAGGATAAGGCTCTTCGCCTTCTTTAAGGAAGCTCTTTAAAGTCTTAATCAAATCTTCAATTCCAAAACCGCTCTTGGCGGAAATCTCTAAAGCCTTAGCCTTAGGAAGAATTGTCTTATATCGATTAAGTCTTTCTTCACCGATATCAGCAGGAATCAAATCGATTTTATTGAAGGCGATAACAACCGGAATTTTAGAATCCTTAAGCTTATTTGCTAATTCAAAGTTAGGGGCTTCAAAGCCATCGATAACATAAAGAATAACATCTACGCCTTCTTTGGCGCTTTCAGCATCACGTAAAAGAATGCTTCCTAATTTTCCATGGGGCTTAAAAACACCGGGAGTATCAACAAAGACAATCTGGGAATCATCATCATTGTAGATGGCTTGAACATTGTCTCGGGTTGTCTGAGGTTTACTAGAAACAGGCAAAAGCTTAAAGCCTAAGCATTTGTTGATGATAGTAGACTTACCAGCATTGGCTCTTCCATAGACGCAAACATAGCCAACTTTTTTCATGCGTTAAGATCCTTTTTACTGAAGGAAGCAGGCAATAGCTCGCCAACAGTTGTGAATAGTTTTTTCTTCTCATCGCGATTAAAGATATAGACCGGGCAGGTAAGATTCATCAATTCACTCATCACCTGTCTACAGACGCCACAACAAGTTCCAACATTCCTAGACGAGGTAATACAGCCAAGACTAACAATGTCTTCAAGATGATAGCCGGCAGCATAGGTAGAGAAGAGAGCACATCTTTCGGCGCAAACGGTAGCCGGGTAAGAGGAGTTCTCAATATTGAATCCCCGATGGTACTTGCCATCTTTGGTGACAACTACGGCACCAACTTTGAAGTGGGAATAGGTGGCCATTGATCCGGCCTGAGCTAAGAGGAGTTCTTTTTTGAGACGATTGATATCGGTATAGAAATCGATTGGAAGGGTGTCAAGGATTTCATTCTGGAGAGCAAACATTTTCTTAGCATCGGCATCATTTCCATGATGATCATATCCAAAGATATGAAGTAAACCGTGAATAAACAAAAAGGCTAGTTCTCTTTCGTAAGGATGCTTATATTCTTTGGCCTGCTTTTTAGCAATGTCCGGGCAAATCATAATGCAGCCTAAGTCAGTTATCGGTTCTTTGATAAAATCAGCTTCCCGATAGGCAAAGGTTAGAACATCAGTTGGGGCATCGACTTTGCGGTATTTCAGGTTCAATTGATGCATTTCATCAGGCCCTAAAAGAGATAAAGATACTTCATAGCGTCCTTTCTTCTTTAGAACCTCAAGCGTGTGGTTAAAGACAACCTGAAACGTCGGTAAAAGTTTCTTTTTCTGCTTGGTTTTATCTAAGTAATCAATTATATGTTGACTTTCTTCCATCTAATAAGCCTCCACTAGCTATATTAGTATAACCTAAAAGAACCTTATTTTTAAGTAGAAAGGAAGTAAAAGAATAAGATAATGAATTGATTTCCTTCGCTCTTCGATAATTTTCTAAATATTGTGTCTTGATCTCTATTACCGCTTTTGATAAAGCCAGAGTCAAGAAAAGATGGAAAAGGAAATAATTTATAGAAGCTGTTTTGTTGATTGTCATTTCAAAAATGACTAGGAGGCTAACGAATAAGGTCTCTAAGGCAAAAGCAAAAATCATTTCATTCTGGAATCTTTGAGCCTTTCTTTTTGAATTCAAAAAGTATTCTTCCTGAAGCTTGCCACTATTTAAGGCATTTAAGAAAAGACCTTCCTGTCTTGTACAATAAAGGTTTGTAGACCTCTTGTCTTTGGAAACAGGACCATAGAAGAAAGGAAAGAGCAATCCCACCAAGGCTAAAAAGAAAAAGAAGATTCCATTTGAAGAAAGAGTAACTAGAGTAATCATTAGCAATACCCCATAAGAAACAAAAGTTGAGCTCCTTTTAACTTCATCGCTTATGATAAAAGAAAGATGCGTATAGTCTTCAGGATTCTTGGTTTCTTTAAGATATGGTAAAAGAATTTCCCTCTCCAGTCTTTGATGAACCTTCTGATTCAAAAGATTCTGAAGAAGAATCAAGGCTAAGGAAAATACTAATAGCAGGATTGTTAAAGTAAAGGCACTTTCTTGATTAATAAGGTAAAAGAAAAGATAGAAGCTTAGACATTGCAGGACCAGCAAGGAAAAATAGAAAGCTGATTCCTTATTGTTCAAAATCTTCTCATAAGGCTTATTTGGCCTTTTATCCTGACTTTTTTTAATCAAGGCTTTCTTAGTGAAGGAATGATTGAATTCTTCTACTGTTTGGTAAACCTCTCCAAACTGCGGGTCATCAAAATAAACTTTCTCTTTCTTTATTTTCTTAACTACAACAAAATGACTGAGCCCCTCATTTTCAATCTGAGAGATGAATGGGAAATAATCTTTGGGGACTTTGATAATATCAGGAACTTTAGCCCCTATATAAGTCAAACCACGATTAGCTAATTCAGAGGCCATATCGAAAAAAGAGTCACAGCTGCTTTCTAAAGTGATGGTTTCATAAGATTCGTCCTCAAAATTTAAAATCAATAAATCCCTGACACAGGCTTTACCACACCCTTTAGGGCTATTTTGAAATACCATAGTCTTCTCCTTTAACGAATGTTTGGTCAAAGGAGGAAGAATTTACAAAATTTAAAGAGGAAGATCCCTAATAGTTAATCTCTCAACTAGCTTTCCAATAGTGTCCACTGCTTCGGCTTTTACATCACAGTGGCTGAAAAGATAGCTGACATAGGAAAACAATGATTGGGAAGTAGTCAAAGAAAAATAAGTGATTTTTCCCTTTTCTAGACGCTTTTTAAGAAAATGGAAAATATACTTGGTATTAAATTCAGAGCCATAATGTGGAAGGTTATCAAAATTAGCTCCGATCAATACAGGGACATTCAGGATGTAATTATAATTAGCCTGATAAAATTCTCTGGTGTCATAATTCTTGGAATCAACACTCATAAATAGTTTTGGTAGATCTACAAAAGAACATTTATAGGAAGCCTGAGCATATAAATAAGCGGTCAGCTCCAATAACGAATAAGAAAGAGAAGAGGAATTTAAAGAAAAAAAGGCACGGCCTTTCATGATTTTGGTTTTATCAAAGCTTTCTACATCATTGAAAACATTGCTGATGCAGGAAGTCAAGTCTTTATAGGTATCAGTAAAGCTTTCGATTCCGACAAGTCTTTCATAAAGAGAGGTGCCATCAATGTAAATATTCTCAGATCCGCAGTCAGACGGATAAATGTTTTGAAGGATTTCATCTTTCTTGGCTTTCAATTGGCATGGCTGGTTAGTAAGAACAATGAGGTCACGGCTTTTATCATATTCAGGATTATAGTAAAAACCTTTTTGCTTTTTAGGGCACTTCTTTAACTGATGAGGACAAGAGGCACATATTTGGACATCAGAGATAAAATTGTAGATATTCCCTAAAGAATTATCAAAAGTATCCTTGGTCTTTAAAAGATCTTTGATTTTCTTTTTGGATTTGATATCAAGTTTCAAAGCTGATTCGATATCAGCTATAAGCCGCTCTTTGCTTTCAGGCGCTAATTCAAAGCCCACCTCATCCAATAAGGAGTTGACTTTCAAATTAGAAATATCATCGTTGCTTTTCATAATCCGAATTTCTTTCCTAATTTAAGAAAATCATCTTTCTTAACACTCTCACTAGGCACATCTTTCTTTTCCGCTGAATTCTCTTTAGCTTTATATGACTTCTTATTTTTGACTTGAGATATTTCAAAATCACGGCTATTTAGATAAACCATTGCATCATAGGCACTATTAATATTGTTAGCTGTTAAAGAATAGGCAACTTTAGAAAAGTAGTTGGGATTGAATTCACCGTTAGTCTTCTTGAAAGAGTAATCTAAGACCACATTAAGTATCGAATTAGAAAGGGAGGTATCTTTTTTAAGGGTTTCAATAGCTTTTAGCATATAAGGAGAAGGCTGAGCATTGAATTTCAGTGAAAGGTATTCGATAGGAGTGATGTTGTTGAAGGCTTTTAAATAACGTGAGACTTGACTATCCCCATAGACAGTCTGATTGCTTTGAGGAGCATCAATTTTTTGGTATTTGCTCATACTTCTTGCATCAGAAACAAAGCCTTTTAGGAATAATAAGCCATCGGAATCAGTGTTTTTAATAATTAGTTCTGAGACATCTTCTTCTTTTAGCCCATAAAGAACAGCTGTTGAGATAATAACTTCTTTGTTCTTAGAGATTTTCTTGTAATCATAGGAAGCATCAGAAAGGAGTTTTTGAAGCTTTTTCTTATCGAAGAAGACTTGTGATTTGTATTTTTTATCTAAGAAGCCTTCACCATCATCATTCAATGAAGGATCATCGCTTTGAATGTCAGGCGAATAGACATCCTTGAACTGGGTAGTAATATCTTTGTATTGAGAAAAATCATTGTTATCGCTGACTTTAAAGAAACTCTTCAACTCAAAATATTCTTTTTTGCCAACTTGGCTTGATAAAGAAGCTCTTAAAAGTACATCGTCAAAAAACTTCTTAGGAGAAGCCGGTGGAATAATCTTATATAAATAGAAGACCTGTTTGGCACCAGAAACATCCTTCTCTTCTTTGCGGTAGGTTTCTAATAGTCCAATGGCTTCTAATTGGCTTCTGGCTTCTAAAAAAGAACTATCGTTTAGTCCCAAAAAGCCTTTCAGTTCATCATGCTGAAAATAGCCACGGTTTTTGCTTAAAGATATAAGAGAATAGAGGACATGGTAAAGACTATAAGAATTAGCCTTTATCAGTGGCAAATATAAAAAACTCAGTACTTCCTCATCTAAAGGAGAAAGAGAAAATGAAGCATAAAGAGAAAAGGCCGAATTCTTTTCAAGTATTTTCATATTTAGAATTATAACATTGCTTAACCCTTTTTTGCATTATTTAATGCTTTTATTTACATACAATTGTTGGTAGAATAATATAGATAATTTTCCTTTCAGTATCTATGAGAAAGGCGAACTATTGCTTCTGTATCAAAGGAGATCTTGCTATGAATTACAGAATCGATAAGAAGACAAAGATTGTTTGCACGATTGGACCGGCCAGTGAATCTAAGGAGACTTTAAGAAATCTTCTAAAGAATGGTATGACCTGTATGAGATTAAACTTCTCACATGGAAGTCATGACGAGCATTTACGTAAAATCCAGACTTTAAGGGGAATCGAGCAAGAGGAAAATATTATTATTCCTATTTGTCTTGATACTAAAGGACCTGAAATTCGTACTTCTTGTTTTGAAGGTGGCAGTGCCTCTTTCAAAAAAGGTGATGAAGTCCGTATTTATATGGGTACAGAACAGATCGGCAATAACAAAGCTTTTGGTGTTACTTATGTAAATCTCTTTACTGATGCTTCTGTTGGTTCGATTATCCGTCTTGATGATGGAAATCTTGAACTTACTGTTACCAGTAAAGATAACAAAAAGCATGAACTTATCTGCCGTGTGGAAAACGACCATGTCTGCAAGGACCGCCGTGGTGTAAATTGCCCAGGCGCTCATCTTACAATGCCTTATCTCTCCGATCAGGATAAATCCGATTTGATTTTCGGTTGCCAACAGCACCTTGATCTAGTCTCAGCTTCTTTCATTAGAAATGTCCAGGATATCAAAGATATCCGTTCACTCCTTGATGCTAACGGCGGACAGAACATGAAGATTATTTCTAAGGTTGAAAATACCGAAGCTATTGAGAATCTTGATGACATCATCCGTGAATCGGATGGCATCATGATTGCTAGAGGCGACTTAGGTATTGAAATTCCTCCTGAAATGGTCCCTGTTTATCAGAAGTATATGATCAATCAGTGCCGCAAATTCGGTAAACCTGTTATTACTGCTACTCAGATGCTTGATTCCATGATTAGAAATCCTTTCCCGACAAGAGCCGAAGTCAGTGATGTAGCTTGGGCTATCGATGAAGGAACTGATGCTGTTATGCTTTCTGGAGAATCAGCCTCCGGACAATATCCGGTTGAATCCGTCCAAATGCAGACTAGAATTGCTACCGTTATCGAAAAGCGCTTCAATTATGAATCCTCCACTCATGAAGCCTTTGAGACTTCTAACAAGACTGTCAATGACGCTATTGCTACCGCTGTCTCCGATACGGCTCAAATCATTGGCGCTAAAATGATTATTTGCTTCTCAGTAAGTGGTTCAACTGCTAGAAGAATATCGAAGACTAGACCTATTTGCCCAGTTTTTGTGGTTTCTTCCGATTTAGATATCCTCAAGCACACTATGCTTTACTATGGTAACTACCCTTATCATGTCAAGAAGGTTCCTCAGTTCGTTGAAGAGATGGAGGTCTTAGCTTTGAAGTTAGCTAAAGACTATAATATTTCATCTGGTAGCAAGATCATTCTTACTGGCGGTACTCCTGTCGGTGCCGGCAAGACTAACTTTATGAAGGTCTTAACAATGACTGATAACGGCTTAGCCGATCAGGAATAGGAGAGTAACATGGCTAAAGTAATTTCCATCGACTGTGGTGGAACCAATCTTCGAGTCGCTGTTGTTGATGAGAATCTCAATATTATCTGTGCTAAAAGAGGTCCGACTGTTCAAAACGATGGTTATAAGCTTTATGAAAAGATGAAATCTTTGATTTTAGAGGTTTCAGCAACTGCTAAGCTGACTTCTATCCCTAGCATTGGCTTATCTATCTGCGGTACTGTTTCTCATAACGCTGTCGGCCGTTGCGGAAACTTAGGTCTTCCTAACGGTTTTGATTTCGAGTCTCTCTTCCATAAAGATTTCCCTGATTCTAAAATCAAAATTGCTAACGATGGCAATTGCTCGGCTTTAGTTGAGGCTCTTTATGGTGTCAATAAAGGTTTAAGAGATTCGGCTTTTGTCACTATATCTTCTGGTATCGGCTTAGGCATCGTCCATAACGGAGAAATGATTGATTCTCCTATGGAAGGCGGAAGAGTCATCATTGAATATCAGAATAATTTCTATGAAGCTGAATACATTCTTTCCGGTAACGGCATCGTCCGTCTTTGCCACATGAATGGTTTAGAAATCACTGGTGGATCTCAATTCTTTGATTTGATCAGAGGCCATGATCCTAAAGCCTTAAAGATCTATGATATTTGGCTTAAGGAACTAGGAATGTGGTTTGCTAATATTCAGTTGCTCTTCAACTGCCAGCAATATGCTCTTTCCGGCGGTGTTATGAAGAGTCAGGAGATCTTCCTTAAAGACTTGGAACGTGTCAGCAATGCTGCTATTGCTTCCTGGCACCTCAATCCAATTGTCTTGAAGAATGCCCATTTTGATCAGGATGTCGGTATTGCTGCTGCTGGATGTTTAGCTCTTCATGAGCTTGATAAATAACAAGAAAAGAGGATTTACATTTCATTATGAAACTTATTTTACCCGACAAATCTGTCAAAGAAGTCAAGGATGGGATTACTGCCTTAGAGGCAGCTAAGACCATTGCTCTTTCGCTTGGCGAGAAGATGATCTGTGCTAAGGTTAATGGTCAGCTTTTTGATAAGAATGAAATTCTTCCCGGTGATTGTGCTTTTGAAGTTGTCACCAAGGATTCTCCTGATGCCCTACATGTCTTAAGACATTCGGCCGCCCATGTCATGGCTCAGGCTATCAAGCATTTGTATCCGGAAGCTCAGTTTGCCTATGGTCCGGCTACTGATGAAGGCTTCTATTACGATGTTAAAGTCAATACTCCTATTTCCGATGCCGATTTCCCCAAGATTGAAAATGAGATGAAGAAGATTATCTCTCAGAATCTTCCGATTACCAGAAAAGACGTTACCGTCGAAGAAGCTAAGGCTATTTTCAAAGATCAGAAATATAAGCTCATCCATATTGATGAGTTAGCTAAGAGGGGCGATAAACTCTCCATCTATACTCAGGGTGATTATTCCGATCTTTGCCTTGGGCCGCATATGAAGTCAACTGGTGCTATCAAAGCCATCAAGCTGATGTCTACTTCTTCCTGCTACTTCCAAGCCGATAAGAACAACGATTCCTTGACTAGAGTCTACGGCACTGCTTTCTTCGCTCAGCCAGATTTGGATGCTTATCTAAAGCTTCTGGTTGAAAGAAAAGAGTCCGACCATAAGAAAATCGGTAAGGAAATGGGTCTTTTCATGATTTCTGATTACGGTCCTGGATTCCCTTTCTGGTTACCAAACGGAATGATTCTCCGTCATGAGTTAGAGGAGTTCTGGTGGAAGCTGATGATGGATAACAACTACTTGGTTGTTAAGACTCCTCAGATCCTTTCCCGTGAACTTTGGGAGACTTCTGGCCATTGGAGAGAGTATAAGGAAAATATGTACATCACCAAGATTGATGGCAAGCCTTATGCTATCAAACCGATGAACTGCCCTGGTGCCATGCTTGTTTATGCTAATGACCTTCATTCTTACCGTGAATTGCCGCTCCGTTATGCTGAACTTGGCTTAGTTCACCGTCATGAAGCCTCTGGCGCCTTAAATGGCCTTTTCCGTGTCCGTTGCTTCACTCAGGATGATGCTCATATTATTTTGGCCTTTGATCAGATTGGCGAAGAAGTCAGAAAGCTTTTGAAGATCTTTAACCAAGTCTATTCTCTCTTCAATCTTCAGTACCATATTGAGCTTTCTACCCGTCCTTTAGATAAATATGTCGGCAAGATTTCCACTTGGAACAAGGCTGAAGCTGAACTTAAGGCTTGCCTTGAAGAGAACAACATTCCTTATACTATCAATCCTGGTGATGGTGCCTTCTATGGTCCTAAGCTTGACTTCAAGTTCAAGGATTCCCTCAATCGTATCTGGCAGTGCGGTACTATTCAGCTCGATATGCAGTTACCTCACCGTTTCCATCTGACTTATACTGATAAAGACGGCTCCAAGAAGGAACCTGTCATGCTTCATAGAGCAATCTTCGGTTCCATTGAAAGATTCGTCGGTATCATCACCGAGAACTTCAAGGGTGCTTTCCCGACTTGGTTAGCTCCGGAGCAGTTAAGAATTCTTCCGGTTGCCTCTGATGATTCCGCTCAGATGGACTTTGCTAAGTCCCTCAACGACTTGCTTCATAACGCCGGTGTCCGTACTAAGGTCGATGACCGCAACGAGAAGCTTTCTTATAAGATCCATGATTCCCAGACTATGAAGGTTCCTTACACGATTGTTATTGGTTCTAAGGAAGCTAATGATAAGACCGTCACTTATCGTTTGCATGGCGAAAAAGACTCCAAGACTGTCACTGAGGATGAATTCGTTAAGATCATCACCACTGATATCTCTACTAAAGCCTGCTACCGTCATTACTAGACCGTTTAAGTTAATACGAATAAGAAAACCCCTGCCAATACCTTAGACAGGGGTTTTTCGTTGGGTTTGATAAACCGCAAAATGGACAAATGCGGTTTACCTTTTATAGACAAACGAATTATTGTCAAAACAGTTTTTCTGTTGTCTTTTAAAGTTATTTATGACTCTGTAAAGCCGAATTATCATCATTATCTAGAAGATTGATTTCATCAGTATAGGTTTGAATTCTCTCACTGATGTTCTTGTTCTCCTGGCTAAGCAAAGATATGGAAGTGAAAAGCAAAGCGGAACCAACAAGGCAGATACTAGTGGTAATGATAAAGGCTCTGGTTAAACGATGGCTTACTTTTTTCGTTTTAGTTCTTTCGATGCGGTCTTTCATGTTGCTATTTCCTTTCTAGAGCCCGAAGAATTGACGGTTTGCACCGGTTGTTCTCGGCTATCTCTTCTTCAGTAGGTACTAAAGGCTTCTTTGTTAAGGGGATAAATTCTGGTTTCTTCTCATTTAGGATTGGATGGTATTTATCGCTGACAGGGCTTCTCGTATACTTTTTGAATAAGTCTTTGACAATCTTATCTTCTTCGGAATTGAAGCTTATTATTACCAAACGTCCTTTAGGATTGAGGAACTTAATCGCCTCTTCTAATCCGGTCTTCAATTGAGGGATTTCCTGATTGACTTCATATCTAAGCCCTAAGAAGAACTGCTTAGCAGGATGACCTTTCTCATTCAGTTCATGGCTCGGTAAGGATTGCTTGATTATATCGACTAGTTCGAAAGTCGTTTTGATTGGCTTCTCATCACGGATTCTCATAATCTTCTTAACGACGGGATAATAGATGTGGCATTCGCCTAAGTCCCGGAAGACCCGGCAAAGATCTCTTTCTGAATATGTATTGATAATTTTTTCAGCAGTCAAATCATCTTCTTGATTCATTCGCATATCCAAGGGAGCATCATAGCGATAGCTGAATCCACGCTTAGGATCGTCGAATTGAGGTGAAGAGACACCGATATCGAAGAGGATGAAGTCAGCGCCTTTGACACCCATTTCTTTTAAGAGAGGAACACTTGAGGCAAAGCAGGAATGAAGGTAATTCAGTTGGAATTTCTTTTCAAAAGGCTTAAGAGCTTTGCGAGAATAATCCAGGGCGTCTTCATCACGGTCAACACCATAGAAGATAGAACCCTTCTTGAGAATATCTAATATTTTGGAAGAATGGCCAGCCCGACCCAAAGTCATATCAATGTAGGTGACTTTCTTTTCTCTGGGAACAAAAGAGAGCACTTCATTTAGCATCACCGGATTATGGTAGTTGAATTCAGTCATTAGTTTTGCCTATCAGCTTATCGGCATCGCTAGGAAAACTCTTTTCCTCGGTAGTCGATCGCTTTTCATAGGTTTCACTATCCCAGATTTCCAGATGATCGTACATTCCTACGGCCACAACCTTCCTACCCGTCTTAGTCTTTTCAACTAAGGGTTTAGGAAGAAGAATGCGGTTATGCGAGTCAATCTGAACATCGAAAGTGTTGGAGAGGAACGTTCGTTTTACACGTCTAGCGGTTTCATCGAAATCATTAAGAGAGGTAATCTTGTTAGCCTTAACTTTATAGGTTTCTTCCGGATAGAGTTCAATGCAAGTGTCTAAGCCATAACAGGCAAAGCAAATGCCACCTTGGAATTCATTCCGGTAGAGGCTAGGAAGAACAAGTCTTCCTTTATCATCGATGGTTAAGTCCTTGCGTCCATAAAACATGTTACTCTTCCACTTTCACCCACATTATACTCACCATCACCCACTATTTGCAATATAAATCAGTATTTTCTTTTATTTTTAAAGCTCTTTAAGCATATAAATAAAGATTAATAATGAATAATAATACAGCTGTTTAAGGCAATATTTTACTTTAATTATTAAAAAGAAGCCCTTAAAGCAAAAAATGGTCTAAAGTGGGTGACTTTAAGGAAATACTAAAAAAGCCTCAGCTTATTAAGCCGAGGTTTTTAACTTTCTATTTGCTGTTAGTGGACTTTTTCTTCTTAGTAACCGGTTTACAGGAACCGGTCTTTTTCTTTAAGCCGCTTGGGGTAGAGGTCTTCTTGGCGGGCTTCTTTTCAGTCTTAGAGGTCTTTAAGGAATCCAAGACCGCAAAAGGATTATTGCCGGCATTCTTCTGTCTTTCGTTCTCTTCTTCAGAAAGAAGAGTATAGTCATCAGTTACGATTTTCTTTAAAGGAATCTCACTGTAATTCTTAGGAATGGCATCATAGAGCAAGGCAATCAATGAGCTTCTTAAGTCATAAGAGCCATCGGGTTCAGGATGAATATCGGAATTCTCTTCATCGATATGATCAATAGTTAAGTCAACCTGATCATCAAGGCTATAAAGATCTTTTCTCTTGAAGTCATGACCGTCTCTAAGAAGGACGCTGCCTTTGCAGGTCAGAGTAAGCTTATAGAGATTGTCAGCGCCGGAGAGATAGCCTTTCAGGACAATTTCTTTAAAGTCGAGGACATTCTGAAAAGCCCTTTTTTCATCATCGGTTAAATCAAAATCAAGGTCTAGTTCCTCTTCCTCGCCGGAGAAACTCGCTAAGTCTAATGGGATTCTTAAATCTTTGTTCATAAAATATTTTTATCTTTCATGTCATCACGGACTAAAGACATCAGCCTTCTGATGTCAGGATGGGCGAATTCAGAGCATCTTAATTCAAAGATATGCTTCCACTCAGTCAAAGAGCAGGTAACCATAATTGAGGCCCTTAAGGAATTAGGTAAGACGCTTCTAGCTTCATCAGGTTTAGCACCTTTGGCAATCAAATCAAAGTAAGTATCGCTGACTTCCTGGTAATAGCGATTGTAAATATCAGAGAATTCATCATATCTTAGTGGCTTCATGAAAGTGAGCTCATTAGAGAACTTATCTTTGGTATAGTTGCAGTATCTGGTGGATTCCTGAGCAAAGGAGCAAAGGCGGTGACGGACGATTTCATGGGTTACCCCTCGATCAGTGATGAGATTATAGGTGACGTACTTAAGATTATCATAGTCCAGAGGCTTCAAATTGCCTTTTTCTTTATCAATATCAGCTAAAGAAGCGCCTTTTTCATCCTGATAGCCTTTAAAGACGAAATTCTTGACATCCGGGGGAAGAGCAGAAATCAAAGGCAAATCAAGCTTCTTTTCGAGGCTGTCTTTAGCTTCTAATAAAGGTCTAACCGAGCAGGAGACATAATAAGTGCCATCCACTCCTAAAGCTAAGTCATAGAAGCGGTTATAAAGTTCCTTAAAACCTTCATAGGCTTCCTTAGAAACCTTAAAGAGATAACGGAAATGCTCAATCATGGCTAAATGGCCACCTGTCAAAAGACGGCCAATGAATTCTACGTTGGCTTGATGATCTTTAGTCTTGACCTGATAGCAGTTGTGGGCAACAAAGGCAATCTTATCGAAAAAGTCACTATCAGGGACGATGCTAGCCGAATTATCAATCAGTTGAAACTTAGCCATGTTTATTCCTCTCCTCTCAAGGTTAAACCAAGGACCGTCTTCACATTGGAGGTAATCTTATTCATGGAATCGTTGATTTCGCTGTCTTTAAGGGTGCCATCGTCTTTTCCGATATACACATATAGACCTAAATAGTGGCTGTCAGTCTTCGGGTCATGGAAGTCATCGAAAAGAGAAACTTCTTTGACTAAACTGTCTTTAGTCTGAAGAATAGTCTTTTTAAGCTTAGCAAAGCTGACTTCATCATTAACCTTGAAGGATAAGTCACGTCTGACTAAAGCCAAGGGATTCAAGGCTTTGAACTTAGTGCTAGTGCCTCTTAAATCAAGAAGATAGCCTAAATCCAGTTCAGCGGCAAAAACCTTTTCCGAATACACATGAGGATGAAGCTGTCCAAAGGTTCCAACTAAATCTTTGCCCATATAGATATCAGCACTGGCTTTAGGATGGAAGGCTTTATTAGTTGAATAGACTAAACGATATCGGGTTTCCGGAATGCCAAGCTTGGACATAATCGCTTCAATCAAACCCTTTAAGTCAAAGAAATCATAAGGACGTGATTGTAAGCCTTCAGTAAGAGAAGTGTTGCCTTTAAGGATAATGCCTAAATACTCATGGTTGGCTTTAGGTGTATCAATCGGGCTAGTCTCAAAGAGAGCTAAATCGGGATGAGAATGTTTGATGTTATAGTCCATCACCATCAAAAGTGAAGGAAGAAGGTCCTGACGGACATATTCGTGATCCTTAGTCATAGGGTTAAGAATCTTATAGCTTTCTCCCTGAGAGAAGACACGGATGGATTTATCAGCTTTTTCATCAATCAGAGTATAGGAAAGGCATTCTAATAGGCCACGGGAAACTAAAAGCTCCCTGATACTTCTGAGGTTCTTTTGGCTATCGTTTAATTTTCCAATAGTAATCGGATAATTATCAAATGATGCCTTAATGCGGCTAGAACCATAGTAGCGGAAGATTTCTTCATCGATATCGCATTGCTCCAGCAAATCGACTCGATCAATAGGAGAATACAAAGTGTTACCCTCTTTTTCGATACGGTAAGCTTTTAGAACCTGATTAGCTTCTTCTTCGGAATAGTCAGATCCTAAACGGCTATTAGTCTTATCAAGAGAGTAGACAAAGCCTTTTCTCGTTTGGTCAGTAGAATCAAAAGAATCGTAGGCGGTGATTTCGTATTTATCTAAGAAATCATCTAACAGTTTTAAAGTTACGCCAATAGCTTCATTGATCATTTTAGGATTGCGTTCCTTGGCAAAGAGCTGTTCGGAGGGACTGGAAAGACCAAGTCTAGCACTAGTGCGTCTGATGTTTGCGTGATAGAAAATAGCAAATTCAACGGCAATATCCTTAGTATTATCACTGACACAGGCATCTTTACCAGCCATGATTCCAGCTAAGCAAAGAGGCTTTACGCCATCGGTGACTACTAAATCATTTTTCTTCAAGGCCAAGACTTTATTATCGAAAGTAGTGAAGTTGCCTTCAAAGTCATCTTTAACGACATAATTGTTGGTAGGATTCTTTAAGGCATCATACATATTGATAGGCTCACCAGTCAAAAGCATACTGAAGTTCCCTAAGTCGACTATCGGGGAAACTGAACGTAAACCGCTGGCCTCTAAAAACCTCACGATAGGCATCGGAGTAGACTTCTTAGCAATCACGTTATCGATTCTAAGAATATCAAGGCGAGGGCAGAACTTAGATAAGCTGTCAGCCTTAACAGTCTTCTTAATCTTGGAGGAATCAAATGAAGGAATGGACTTCATAGCAAAAGAGGTCAGAGAACTGATTTCTCTAGCCATGCCGATGTATGAAAGACAATCAGGACGGTTAGGAAGGACATTGATATCAAGAATCGTATCATCCAGGCCTAAGTAGCCTAAGACGTTTCTTTCACCGATGGGGGCATCATTAGGTAATTCTTCGATTCCTCCAACCTGTTTTTCACTTAAAAGGTCTTTGCTGACACCAAGTTCAGCTAAAGAGCAACACATGCCGTCAGATTCCTGACCACGGATAACACCTTTTTCAATGGTCTCATTCAAAGCCGGAAGATGGCAGCCAACTAAAGCAACTATTACTTTAAGTCCGACTCTGACATTAGGGGCACCGCAAACAATATTCCTAATGCCTTCTTCTTTTCCAAGATCGACGGTCAGACAATGAAGATGATTGCTATCAGGATGTTTAACACAGGTTAAGACCTGTCCGATAATCAGTTTATCGCCAGAAGCGGCAACGTTCATGCCTTCAACTTCAAAGCCAGCAAATGTCAGACGGTTTCTAAGGCTTACTGGGTCAGTCTTAGAGAGATCAACAATCTTAGACAATAGTTTGTATGAGAATAACATGTTTTACTCCTTTCTGAACTGTTGTAGGAAATCGACATCATCAGTATAGAAACGTTTGATATCATCAATACCGTATTTAAGCATCGCGACTCTATCGATTCCGATGCCAAAAGCAAAGCCCTGATAGACTTTGTCATCATAACCGTTAAGCCTTAAGACATTTGGATGTACCATGCCGGATCCTAAAATCTCAATCCAGCCGGTATGTTTGCATAAAGAGCAGCCTTTCCCGTTGCATTCAAAGCAAGAGATATCGGCTTCTACTGATGGCTCAGTGAAAGGGAAGAAAGAAGGACGGAACCTGACTTCTCGCTTTTCGCCAAAGAGATGCTTCAAAAGAAGGGTTAAAGTCTCAAGAAGGTTAGAAAAAGTTACGTCTTTAGATATGACCAAGCCTTCAATCTGACCAAACTGGTGTGAATGAGTAGCATCATTATCACGACGGTAGACTTTTCCAGGGCAGATTACCTTGACAGGTCCTTTGCCACCCATGGCCTTCATGACACGGGCTTGGACACAGGAAGTATGACTTCTTAAAACCGTATCAGGGGAAATAGAGAAAGAATCCTGCATATCTCTAGCCGGGTGATCCTTAGGAATGTTCATCAATTCAAAATTGTTAAGGTCGCTTTCAACTTCCGGTCCGTCAGCAACCGAGTATCCTAAGCCGATAAAGAAATCAGTGATATCATCAACTACAGCAAAGAAAGGGTTTTTACTCCCTAAATTTTTATGATATCCAGGCAAAGTAATATCAATCGCTTCTTTATTGAGCCTTTGATTCAAAGCCTCGTCATTAAGTTCTTTTTCCTTATCTAAGAAGAGAGTATTAAGGGCAACCTTAAGCTTATTAAGAAGCATACCAAATTCCTTCTTTTCGGCTATAGGAACTTGTCTCATGCTGTCATAATAGCCAGTCAGATGACTCTTCTTACCCAAATACTTTCCCTTAAAGTCATTTAGGGAATTAATGTCTTTGACAGAAAGAATGCTTTTCTTAGCGTCTAAGATTTCCTGATCCGTCTCTGCTAAAAATTGTTTGGTATCCATTTTAGAGCCTTCCATTATTACTTGATTTTAGGAACAACAATCGTCTCATCATCTTCCTTATTGAATTTGCTATTATCACCTTCAACGGGGATATCAATCGTCTTTTCAGAGCTTTCATCGTAGGGCTTATTCTTCTCCAGAGGAGAAACAGGAATGGTCCTATCGATAACAGGAATATTAGTTTTTGAAGAATCAGCAGCATTCTTCTGGGAATTGCTATCAGCTAAGAATTCTTTTAGATAGTCGGGAAGAGGGGACTGGCTTCTCTTAGCAGCAATTTCTTTTTCAACATCGGATTCTTTCTTCTTTTCGGCAGCCATCTTATCCATTTCGGAACGAGGAGGGTTTTCAAAAGGCTGAGAAAAATCAATCGATTTTGAGAAATCAGTGGCAATGATAGCAATTTTCATCTTATTGTGGAAATTATTGTCCATCTGCACGCCAAAGATGATATTGCAATCGTTAGCATCTTTTCTTCCGCCATTAGCAGCTTCGGTAATGTAATTGATGGCATACTGAACATCATCAAGGGTAGTGTCGTCACCAACGGTAACATTGATGATCATCGAGCGGCTTCCTTTAATAGAGGCTTCCAGCAAAGGGGAATTCATGGCTGAATCAGCAGCTTTGATGCCCTTATCTTTGCCTTCACCATAGCCAATTCCAATCAAAGCTAAGCCTTTGCCCTTTAAGGTAGTCTTCACATCAGCAAAATCAAGATTGATAATGCCGTGAAGAAGAATCAAATCAGTGACCGTTTTGACGGAACTTGCTAAGACCATATCTGAACAGGCGAAAGCTTCTTTGATGGACATTCCGCCGTTATTAAACATTAATTTATCGTTTGAAACAACAATCAGGGCATCAACTGTCTTCATTAAGGTATTAATACCTTCAAGAGCATTAAGACGACGAGATTTACCTTCAAATGTGAAAGGTCGGGTGACGATGCCTAAAACTAAGCAGCCAGCCTCTTTAGCAGCTTTAGCGACAACCGGGGCACCACCGGTTCCGGTTCCGCCGCCTTCTCCCGCAGCCACAAAAATCATATCTGCCCCTTTAACGATCATTTGAATATCTTTATAGGAATCTTCAGCTGCTTTCTGACCCATTTCAGGTAAACCGCCGGCTCCTAAGCCACGAGTAACGTTTCTTCCTAAAACAAGCTTATTCTCGCAAGGAGAATTAGCTAAAGCTTGGCTATCAGTATTCATGACCCAATATTCAACTTGGCTTTCTTTATCATGAATCATCTGGTTTACAGCATTAGAGCCACCACCGCCGACACCAATTACTTTAATTTTAGCGTTGGTCTGGAGGCCTTCATCATCAAAGACAGGCTTTTGGTTATCATTATCTTCCATAATAATTGTTTCCTCTCATTAATTGCGTCCAAAGGAAGTGTTCTTTAATTCTTCCTCATCAGCTTTTCTTCTAGCACCATATTTAGGTTCCTGATAATTGAAAGAAGATACTTTAATCGCACCTAAACCATCTACAAATACTTTACTGCGGCTACCAATAACTTTAGCGGAGAAAATATAGACGGGGCGTTTTAAGCTATCGCTCAAGTATTTATCCATAAGTTCAATATCGCTTCCTAAGCCAAAGAAGACAATAGGTGTATCCTGTAAAAGCGAATGGTCATTAATAAAGCGGGATATTTCTTTTACCAGAGGATCAAAGCCTGATTTAAAGGCGTTAGAGAAATCCTTAAGGGTTTTCTTTTCATCGCTTTGGTAATCAAAGCCGGCATTATCAGAAAAGCCAAAGAGATTCAAAGCTTCGTTGGTGTTTTTCTCAGAGATCTTTAATATTTGGCTAGCCGCATGAACACCATCAGAAATTCCATAGCGGATGTTCTCGGTAAACAAGAAGCGTTTCTTTGAAACATAGGACATATAGAAGTGGTCTTTTTCAACATCTAAAGCCACATAACTAAGCGGAGCCTCAAAAGAATTAATGAAAACAGTTCCAGAGAAAGGAGCTATTAGATTTAAATAAACGGTCAAGCCCATATCCTGAAGTATCTGCTCATAATGTAAGAAACTGTCTTTGGAAATAAGGTGAGCATCAGCTAGAACATTTAATTGATCAGACTGTATTCCCATAGGGAAGGATTGGAAATCGCGCTTATTGTCATCAGTAAAGAGAACCGGGTCATCATAGATAACCTTTTTTCCTTCCATTTTGACATCTTTGTTGATCATAGAAATGCAGTTAGCATAATCGATTTGAGTGATTCGGCTAGCTGGATCAACTGTGGTACTCCTACCTTGACCTTGCTTAACCAGAAAGCCATCGGGGGGAAGAAGAGAAATAATGACTCCTAAATCGTTTTTTAGGGATTTCTTAGCAGTGCTAAGAAGCAATGCCAAACTTTGCTCAGTAGCCTTAGTATCCATTAAACCATCAGCATCGAGAGGAATATTGTCGCCTTCTAAAGCAGCTAAAACATAGACTTTTCCATGGAAATAATAACCGCTGACTAAGCGGATGCCAGAAGAAGCAAATTCTATAGTTGTAACAATACTATCCATTTTTCATTCCTTTCCATCATTGTATACGATATCTATAAGGTTATCCTTAGTGAAATAAACCTCATATTCGAAACAAGAAATAGATGTCTTATCATCTTTAAAAGTATAAGTAGTGACATTCCTTACATTGGTTTCATCCCTTAAATCTAAGCGAATTCTATAGATAATCTCAGAAAGAGGAGTCTTTTTATTGCTAAAAATATTACCAAATTTGTTGCTTAAGACATTCTCAATTACATAATAATTGGAATCATCCTTAATAACAACATCCATTACATTATTCCACCTATCGTCATTATTTTCATTAAGAAATTGAATTGAGCTTAAGGAAGAAAGAACACTTTCTTCCTGTCCTTTAAGAACAGAAAAAGCTTGCTCAGAACTAGTCGCATCCATGGTCATAGTATCATTTGGCAAATGAATAGTTGGAACACTTCCAGCTAAAGCTTTTTCCTCTTCTTTGCTAAGCTTGGATTTAATCAAGCTTTTATTAGTCTCAGGCAATGACAAATTATCGATAGACTTATAAAAATCCTCATAGGACTGTCCTGAGGCAACATAGGCTTGGCCTTTATAGGTCCCTACAGGATAATTTTCAACAATTTGGGCCTTGCACACAAAAGGATTAGTATTAATTTTGCAATCAAGAACAATGCCTTGAGAATTTTTAACGGCAGCTTGGCCACTGTCTTCAGACTTAAAGAAAAGCAAAGAATCATTTTCGTTGTAGCCGGACAATTTTAAGAAGTCTTCACGAGTAAGGTTATTTAAACCTGAAATTTGCATTCCTTTGATTCTAAAGCACGATAAGGAAAAATAAAGAGTAACAAAAATCAGAAGAGCAACAATAGCGGTTCCAAAAACAGCTTTGATGTTCTTTGTCTTCTTTGCCCTTTTATTCATTTCCATATCAATGGTCAAATAACTTCCAGGTGCATTTGAGGAGCTATTCTTTGCTGAATTTTCTTGTACCACATGTCCTCCAAATTGATAATATTTTAGCCTAAATTTAAGATAAGTAAAAGGACAATAGCATAATTAATCAACAAATGCCTTTCGATATTGGTAAAAAGTCAAAATCCGCCAGAATATTTACTTTTTCATTTGCCAAGGAAAATCCATAAGAAACCTTGAGGATAAACCATAGAGGGGAAAATACTTCAAAGCGATAATGGCTTCTCTAGCACATTCTTCCTTCGTCTTGTAAATTTCTCTGCTGACAACAAGTCTTCTATGGCCAGGAGTCTTTGCATAAACTGCAAAAATAAAAAAGCCTTTTTCTAAGCCGCACTTTTCAGTTGGCAGGACAAAGGCTTGAACCAAGCTTTTTAAAGAAACATTAGTATAAACTTCTAAGGCAATCATCCGTAAGTGAGCCTCTGGAAATTGCTTTTCCATAAGAAGCCCTCTCAAATACTTATCCGTTCTTTCTAGTGTATCGGGTATCATATAGTTCCCTCCGTTTTAAACTATTCTACCCTTTTTTATGCTTATTTAAAGCATTTTTAACAGCTTTTCGCCATTATATTTTTTATCAATATTTTAATACTATAATTCCGAAATAATTTCATTAGAAATAAGAGAATAACTTGAAACATTTTTATATGTCTCTTTTTTAAAGGATCCAATGAAAGTGAAGAAATGGTACCTAGAATCCTTAAAAGGCTCAATTGAGCCAAAATAGACCACTTTTGAACTTTTATCTTTCGAATAAATCATTGCCGCATTGCCGTTCTTTGAGAAAACCACATCCTCTTTGGCTCCAGAAAGAGCAAAAATCGGGGCCGGAAATCCTTCACCAAAAGGTTCGAATTCTTGCAAAGTAAGGTAATTGTCAGCATTAAGGTCTTCCAAGACTATAGGAATCTGATCTTCGTCAGTCTTTTTAATCTCCAAAGCCTGTTTCTCACATTCAGATAAAAAGAGTGTGGCAACTTTAAAATAGTCCTTTTTCTTAATCCTTAATCCGGCGGCTTTCTCGTGCCCACCAGAAGAAAGGAAAAGGTTCTGATTCTTTTTTAGGAAAACATCCACTTGGTATCCCTCAAGAGCTCTTAAGGAACCATTGAGGATTTCGGGATCCTTTTCGTCAGGTGAAAAGACCGCTACCGGTACTTTTCTTTGCCGCATTTCTTTATTGGCAAATAGGCCAGAAAGGCCTGAATATTCTTCAGTATATAAAACAGCTCCGTGGTCGCTAGTAAGTTCTTTTTGGGGAACAAAGGCGACATTCTTAACTAAATCCTTACGTTCTTGGTTAGAATTCAAAATCTTTGGGGCATATTTAGCAATCAGCTTGTCATCGTTTCTAGCAATTAAAAGCTTGCAGCAATCGATAGTAGCTAATGTTTCTTTGGAGATTCTTCCAGGAGCATTCAAGGCAGGAATCAAAGAAAAAGATAAATCCTCAAATTCATATTCATCTTTGACACCTATAAGAGATACCAGGTTCTTATAGCGATATAGATTTAAATTCTTTAAGGCTATCTTAGCTAAATTAAGATTGTTCTTCTCTAAAGGCATCACGTCACTAAATACAGCAATACCGGCTAAAGTTGCAAGATAATCATCATTTCTTTTTAAAAGAAAGCTAGCTACAAAAAAGGCTAAAGAGGCCGCCGAGCAATTGTAATTAATGAATTTTGAAAGGAACTGATGGAAAATAAAACAAGTATCAGGAAGCTTTTCACATACTTCGTGATGATCGATGATAATGACATCCATTCCAAAGCTTTTCGCTAACTTAATCGGTTCAAAAGCGCTTATTCCGTTATCAACCGTAATAAGAAGCTGATAACCTTTATCTTTAAACTCCTTAACACGCTCAGAATTAAGCCCATAGCCTTCTTTATAGCGGGAAGGAATAAAATAGCCGGGATTCAAACCAAATTCATCTAAAGCCAGTTTTAAGATAGCAGTCGAGGTCAAACCATCGACATCATAGTCACCATAGATAACAGTCTTCTCTTTTTTGGCTTTGGCCTCTTCAATACGTTTGATGACATTTTGGAATTCCGGCAAATCATAAGGAGTAGTTAATAAATCAAAAGACCCTGCTGCCCTACGGGCATCAAGGTCATTTAAATTCATCTTGAAATGTTCTAATAATGAAGTTAAGAAAGACATTTTATTTCAAAAAGTCATTCATTCCAGGAATAATGGTTTCATGAGGAGAATCAGCATCGACATATTCGATACCATTCTTGTTGCGGGATTCTTCTTTCTGAGCCTTTTCCTGAGTCTTCTGGGAATGCTTGTTGGTGAAAAAATCGGTGACACGATGGAAGCTGATATGAGTGCAAAGGTAATAATAGAAAGGTAAGGCAAAGAATAAGACAACAACCATGGTTAAGACCAGCAAAACAATCAAGGAAATCGTTACACTCTCAAGAGAAGGATTGATAAAGAATAATGAAAGAGTAGGAACTAGAACAGTAATCAGAGGAGAAATAACCACCGGTAAAGATTTAGCAGTAGATTCATTTTCAATCAAGGCACGCTGCTCATGGGTGGCAGTCTTCTTAATGCCTTCTTCTTTAAGACGTTCCTTATTGCGGTTAAGCAAAGGAATCATGATTAAGTTAAGCAGGAAGACAGCAGCTAAAAGGCCAAAGGCAGTATAGGAATCAAAAGGAAGTCTAGTAGCTGATAATAGACCAACGGCTAAGCCACTTAATAAAGTACCAGCGGTCAGTTGTGTCAAGGCTAAATTCAAGCCATAACGAATCAAAGTATAAATAGTGGCAAAGACAGATAAGAGGAAAATAACCAAGAAGAAATTATTTGTATTATGGGATAGGTTAGCAGCAATAGTGTTGTAGCAGCCAATTTCGTAATCGTCGGAAATGAAGTTAGGATCATCGCCAGGGCAGATAATTACATTATCAGAAGTAATATCTTGTCCCAAGACAGCATAATCAATTGAATTCATGACGGTGTTGTCATCTTGGATGATTAAGGTATCAAGGTTACGGTCAACCGTAACAGTGAAATAATTCATGTAGTAAGTCTGGCCATCGGCATTAGTCTTTTCGATAACATTGACATAAGCCGAATCGGGGTAATAGACAAAGGTGGTGTCACTGGTTGAAGTTTTTTCACTGCTAGTTGCCACAAAGGAAGCGGTAGAATTCTGAGAACCAATATCCTCAATATACTGAAGATATTTTTCAGTTGTAGAAAGCTTATCATAAGATTGGTTGATAAAGCCAAAGGTAATATTCAAAGAATAAGTATCGGCATAAGTTCCGGAATTGTTAAATATAGAATAGCCATTAATTAAAGTCCCAGTCAAAGGAAGGGCTAAAGCCAATAGCAAGCCAGTAAAGCAAGAAATCCCTAACATAAGTTTATTGGAGTTACTCTTTTTGTCGCTTGAAACAAACTTTTTGGGCTTTAGTTCTTTATTCTTCAAGAAAGCAAAATTAAAGAAAGGAACCTTGGAATCCTTAGAGCAGTCTTTGACTAGCCAGAAAGTCATCCACTTATCAAGATAGTTAGTCAAAGCCCAAGTAAAGACAGTGCCAACCATGATCATACCAAAGAAAGTCTTTAATGATCCAGAAGCGACAAGGAAACTAAACAAGGAAGCTAATAATGAAACAGCGGAGACATCCACACCGGTAAAGAAAGCCTTATGGTAACCTTCCCGGTTAGCCTTTTCAGGGTCACGGCCTTTCTTAAGTTCAAGTTTGACTCTTTCAAAGTAGTTGGAAGAAACCAATACGGAAAGTGCCATAATCACAAATAAACCGATTAAAGCACCAGTGGAAAGCTCAAATCCAACTAAAGAGAATAACCCGAAAGACACAAAGACAGAGATCAGCATACTGACAGAAGCGGTCAAACCGCTTAAGCCGTAGAAGACCACTAAGAGAATACAAATAGCTAAAAGAGAAATTCCTAAAGCTAAATAAGTCTTGCTTAATCCCGATGTTCCAAAGACCGGATCAGTAGTATTTGAATAAAGATAAGTGAAATCGAATCCATAGTCAGGCGCATTCAACATAGTAACAAAGGCACGGGCAGTAGAAATAGTGAATGCGTTCCCGTCCATATTGGAAGTGATAGTCAATTGCTTGTTATCGGAATCCCAATTATCAGTAGATAATTTAGCAATTACCTTATTCTTAACTTCTTCCTGGACAATAGTGTCATTAGTTCCAAAAGCTTTATCATAGGTATCATCAGTCGTCTTGTTGTACCAAAGATAAAGGGTCTTTTTGGTGGTATCATCAGTATCAGTGGTAGTGTCATCAGCATTATGACGAATAGCATTTTTATTATCACTGGAACCAGAATCAGTAGTTCCGGCAGCTTCTTCAGCGGCCTTTTTCATAGTATCAAAATCATCCGTGGAAGTAATATTCAAAGTAGGATAAGGAGTAGTTCCAGAATAGGTGATTTCGGCAATGGTATCTGAACTAAAGAACTGACTAGCCTCAGCATACATGGTCTTGGTATCACCAATAGTTGAAACAGATAAGGTACCAGAGATAGTAAGAATTTCTTTTACATTGCTAAGTTCAGTGCTGGAAAGAGGAGAAAGATTAACCTTAACCTGATAACCGACGTTATCTTTGTTGCCATTGATAACTTGGACATCAGCATAACGAACACCAGCTGAATCCAAACGATCCATAACTTCATTTTCAATATCAATATCACTAAGGTTAGAAGCAGGCAAGGAAGATTCAGGATAATCGGTGCTGTTGTAAAGAGTGTTATCTCTCTTGCTCACTCCAAAAACTAACTGGGTGCCATTTCCATATTCAAAAGAATCAGTCCGGTTCTCAAGAACCGACTGAGTATTGAAGATTAAGCAGCCTAATACCGTAAACATCATTATGAAATACGCTAAGAAGCGACGCATGCTAATTTCCTCCTTCGAAGAATTTGAGGCACACTTACCAAATAATAGACTAAAATAATTTACCAAAATAGCAACGTTTATTCAAGCTATTAAAGTATATTTATTATACTATTTAAAGTTAGAAAAGGGGAAAAAGAAAATAACCTCTTAATTTTGCCGTAACTTTGAGAAAATATTTTAAAGGAACTGTTTAAAAATTAGCAAAAAGAAAGTAAATTTCCCTAATCCTGTCTTTCGGTATAAGGAATACTTAAATGATCATAAGCGGCTTTAGTGGCAATTCTTCCTTTAGGAGTCCTATTTATCATGCCAATCTGTACCAAATAAGGTTCATAAACATCAGAAATGTTTTCCACACCTTCACCAATGGCTGAGGCAATGGCATTTAAGCCAACGGGTTTGCCATTATAGCGGTAAATCAGGCATTCTAGTATCTTCCTATCCGTCTCATCAAGTCCTAATTCATCGATAGCTAAGAACTTCATAGCGGCTTGAGTGCTTTCTTTATCAATGATGCTTTTGCCTTCATAAGTGGCAAAATCCCTGACCCTCCTAAATAAGCGGTTAGCAATTCTAGGAGTTCCTCTACCTCTTAGAGCAATCTGATAGGCAGCATCGATGGTGATGGGGAACTTTAAGGCCCGACTAGTTCGATTGATGATCTTCAAAAGTTCCTCAGGTGAATAATATTGAAGCCTAAAGACAATTCCAAAGCGGTCCCTTAAAGGAGCCGACAAGGATCCGGCATCCGTGGTGGCACCTATTAAAGTAAAAGGTGGCAGGGGCAAGGTCAAAGTTCTCGCCTCAGCGCCTTTACCGACAATAATCGAAAGCGAAAAATCTTCCATAGCGCTATAAAGAACTTCTTGGACCACAATAGGCATCCGGTGAATTTCATCTATAAAAAGCACATCTCCGGGACTTAAAGATGACAAAATAGCGGCTAAATCGCCGGTTCGGACCAGTGAAGAGCCATTAGTGGTCTTAATATCGCTATCCATTTCATGGGCAATCACATTGGCTAAAGTCGTTTTACCTAAGCCAGGTGGTCCATAGAAAAGAACATGGTCTAAGGATTCTTTACGTTTCTTAGCACCTAAAATAAAGATTGAAAGTTCTTTCTTGATATCTTCTTGACCGATATATTCATCAAGAGATTGCGGTCGCAGAGAAATATCAATATCATCACTTTTTTCGGTTAATTCTTTATAAACGGTGCCTTCTTTCTCATCTAAGGCAGAGTTGGAGTTATTGATCATTTACGGTTAAAAGCCTTCAAAGACAGAGACATATATTCCTGAACAGATAGGCCTCTTTCAGTGATTGAATCAAAAGCTTCTTGAATCTCTTTGTCCTTGAAGCCAAGACCTTTTAAGCCATCATAAGCAAGATCAAGGTTCTTCTCTCCGGTGTTAGTGATAGTTGAAGGGAGAGTAAGCTTTCCTTTCAAATCTAAAATGATCTGAGAAGCATTCTTTCTTCCAATCCCGGGAAGCCTGATAAGATAATTCTCCTCAGAATTGTTAATAGCATCCTGAAGACGGTTAACAGAAGAAGCAGAAAGAGCAGCCAAAGCCGTTTTAGGGCCAATACCTTTAACAGAGATTAGCTTCTGATAGAGGTCTTTTTCTTCCATAGTCTTAAACCCAACAAAAAACTGATCGTCTTCATGGCAGTAATAGGAAACGAAAACAAAAAGACTTTCCCCAATAGGGTAATCCTCGGGGTGCGAGACTAAGCAATCATAGCCTACGCCATGACATTCAACCACAATACTAGTAGCCGTATGCATGGTTATCATTCCATGAAGATAATAGTACATTTAATATTCCCTCACTGATATTTTAGCTTTAGTCCCGCTTTTTTACAAAAATAGTTACAAATTATTCGTAGTATTCAAATTCAAAGCCATCAAGAACAATAGTTGAACCGGTTTTAACGCCTAATTCTTTAAGACGGTCATTAACGCCAATCCTATCTAAGTATTCAGAAAGCCTATCGATGCCTTCATCAGTCTTCAAATTGATTAGCTTCTTAGTTCTAACAACTCTTTCGCCAAGAATTTCATAATAGCCATCTTCACGTTTGACGATCTTGTAAAGCGGAGTAGTTCCGTTATCTAAGGAACTAGCCTTATAGACCTTTTCTTCATTATCAGCAGGCTGGTTCAGATTCTTGTCGTTCTTCTTAGAATCATCAACTAGTTCATAGAGTTTTCTAATCAAAGGATTGAGACCATCTTTGTCCTTAGCGGAGATTTCAAAGAGAGGATATTTATCGCCGATTTCTTTCTTGAATTTTTCAATCTTGGCAGGATCTTTTACTAAATCGATTTTATTAAGAGCAATGACCATCTTTCTCTTAGCGAGTTCAGGTTTATAGTCAAACAATTCTTTGTTGATAGTATTAAAATCAGCTAAAGGATCGGAATCTCTTGAGGCATCAATAATATGAAGTAAAACACGGCATCTTTCAATATGCCTTAAGAAACTAAAGCCTAAACCTTTTCCTTGGCTAGCTCCTTCAATAAGGCCTGGAATATCGGCAATAACGAAGGTCTTATCAGGCTTATAGTAGCAAACGCCGAGCTGGGGTTCTAAAGTCGTAAAAGGATAATCAGCAATAGCCGGATGTGCCCTAGTTGTAGCAGCTAAGAAAGTCGATTTTCCGACATTAGGAAAACCAACCAAGCCCACATCAGCAATAAGCTTCAGTTCAAGATAGAAAACTTTCTCTTCTCCAGGCATACCGTTTTCAGCAATATTAGGAGTTCTTTTTACGGAGCTCTTAAAGCAAGCATTGCCTCGACCGCCTCGACCGCCTTTAACAGCTAAATAAGTGTCTTTATCATGGTAAAGGTCAGCAAGCATCTCCCCGTTTTCATCTTCGACAACTGTGCCAACTGGTACCAGTAAAGTAATATCCTTAGCATCTTTTCCAAAGCAAAGCTTGGAGAAACCATGTTCTCCTTCTTCTGCCTTAAAGGTCTTTCCAAAACGGTAATTAGAAAGGGAATTCATGCCTTCATCGGCTTTTAAATAAATGGAACCGCCTTTGCCGCCATTTCCACCATACGGTCCACCAGCTTCCACACATTTTTCTCTTCTAAAAGCAATGGCACCATCGCCACCCTTACCAGAGCATAAGGTGATTTTAACTTTATCGTTCATGTTTTTACTCCTTCGGATGAAAATAAAGGCTTCGGGATGAGCCCGAAGCCGTTTTTTCCTAGGTCTTAGAATTACTTACTAATGACTTCAGGTTTAGTCGGATAGACTGAAACCTTTTTACGCTGGCGATCAAGTCTTTCATACTTGACGTAGCCATCGATCATAGCGAACAAGGAATCATCGCCAGCACGCTTTACGTTGTTGCCAGCATGAATCTTAGTTCCTCTCTGACGATAGATGATTGAGCCAGAATGGCAGAACTGTCCATCACAGAGTTTAGCTCCTAAACGCTGGGAATTGGAATCACGGCCGTTTTTAGTGGAAGTGACACCTTTATGGGAAGCGAAGAGCTGGATATCAAGTTTAAATCTCAATTTCATGTTAACCTTCTTTTCCGGAGACCTTTAGACTAATTTCGTTAGGATACGATTCTTTAATCGTTTCTAACTGAATGATGAGGGTCTCCAGGACAATCTCATCATGCTTAGAGCAGTTAGGACTGACATAAATGGAAGAATCACCGGCCAATAACTTGATCTTATGATCATTATCAGTCAAAGCATTCATCGCACCAGTGAAACAAGAAGATACTCCAGCACAGACGAGGTCCTTACCCCACCCAGCTAAACCATGACCTTTAATCACTAATGAGACAATCTTACCATCTTTGCCATAATCTACGACTGCTTCAATCATACCATCACCTACAGATTGATAGCTTCAACAGTTAAAGCTGTATAGGGCTGTCTGTGACCACGCTGAACTCTTAAGTTGCTCTTGGCCTTGTAGCGAAGAACACGAATCTTAGGTTCACGGCCGATCTTTACGATCTTAGCCTTCACAGTAGCGCCATCGACAAACGGCTTTCCAACCACAGTCTTGTCACCTTCAACATAGAGAACCTTATCAAAAGTGATTTCGTTACCGACTTCACCCTTGATCTTCTCAGTGTAGATAGTCTGACCGACCTCGGCTTTAAGCTGTTTACCGCCAGTTAAGATAATAGCGTACATTAGCTTGCCTCCTTTCAGAATTTTGTCTGAATACTCGCTATGGTGGCCCCATTTACGGAGTTAATGCCACTTCTAAGCGGTTGTAGGCTTTTGGAGGCCATACAACAGGAAGAATTATACCTTATTGTAAGTAAATAATCAACTTTTTTTATTGTTTTTGAAAAAACAATTTTCAAACCAAATATAAGAGTTGAAAGTCTTTTAAATAAGCACTAAAAAAGCCTTAGATTTGAACCTAAGGCTTGATTTACTAAGTAGCGGCTGCAGGCTATCTTCCCCCGAGGGGTATTTTCGCCGCCGCGGCGCTTAACTTCCGAGTTCGGGATGGGATCGGGTGTGTCCGCCGGGCCGTCGCAGCCGCCTAGTCTAGTACCGTACCGGAAAGGACGAGGAAGGTGCAGGGAATGCACGGACCCTGGAAACCGAATGCCATAGCTCCTGTTTTATCAACCGAGAGAGAAGACGGCGCTTTACATGTAACCGCAATGCAACACCGGCCCTTCAACACCCGTTAGGATGAAAAAGAGACGGAGTCCTCGGGCGATTGGTGCGTCCTGCCTCTGCATGTCGCCATGCCTGCAGCGGACGTCCATCAAACGGGTGACTTACCCGTGCCCTTACCCACTTGCGTGATGGGAGGCCAAATCTCGGGAACGGCTTCGCGCTTAGATGCTCTCAGCGTTTATCCGGGCCGCGGGCGGCTTTCCGGCGATGCCACTGGCGTGACAACCGGACGACCGTAGCCGCGTCCCCCCTGGTCCTTGCGTACTAAGGGGGGATTCCCTCAGGCCTCCTGCGCCCACGACAGATAGGGACCAAACTGTCTCACGACGTTTTGAACCCAGCTCGCGTACCGCTTTGATTGGCGAACAGCCAAACCCTTGGAAGGGACTGCCCCTCCAGGATGCGATGAGCCGACATCGAGGTGCCAAACATCCCCGTCGATGTGGACTCTTGGGGGAGATCAGCCTGTTATCCCCAGGGTAGCTTTTATCCGT
>DLIM01000033.1:0-2312 GCA_002483745.1 Caryophanales bacterium UBA7642
CGAATGAAACTGTTGAATTATTGTGGCTGGTCTTTTGCTTTTGAAGAGAAGGATTAGAAAAGAAAATATTAGTAAAAAGCAGCAAGAATGTAAAAAATGGTTTAGATAAAAATTGTTTCATTTTTGCCTCCGATTTATATTACAATCAAAAATCGAATGAAAATTTAAAAAATCAAAAGGAACTTAACAAGAAAAGTAAAATCCAATGCTTTTTAACCTGAATAGAGCTATTACTACTAAGCTAAAGAAAATTTTGAATAAATTCAATTTGCGAAATTTGATAACCATCTAATCTATTTTATAAAAATGGGTAAAGTGTTAAGCAAAATGAACAAAAGTCTAATAATTTTCTCAAAACCCTTAAAAACTATTGGATAGCCTAAAATTTAAGTGTATATTTATATGCAAAGGGGACCTTTTAAAAATGAAATGGTTTAATAGTCAGTCTCGTCTTGTGCAGATTCTTCTTCTCTTGATTCCTGGTGTTAACTGGATCACTGAAATCATCGTCCGTGTCTCTGCTGTTATTGAGAAGCCTACTCTTGAGAACATCTTAGGATTGATCTTCGGTGTCATTCTTCCTTGTATCTCTGGCTGGGTCGATCTCATCTGGGTCTTACTCTTCAAGCATCTTTTCTTGGCTAAGTAGTCAAGAACCTAATCTTGAACATCAGCTCATCCTGCCGCAAAAAGAGGATGAGCTTTTTTTGTGGCTTTTCTAAGATCTTTTGAGCTTTTAAGCCTACTTGTAAAGAAAGGCTTCAATGGATGAAATTCAAGAATTTATCCGCTGTTTTCGACATTTTAAGATAATTCTTTTTTATCTAGTTGTGCTTTTAGCACAATGATAAAATGAAGCCGCTTAAAACTTGTATACAAGTATTATAATATTATCAAGATAGAGGATTAATAATCATGGATAATAAAGATTTCCGTTTAGATGGCAAGGTAGCCTTGATTACTGGTGCTAGTTATGGCATCGGTTTTGCTATTGCTACAGCCTATGCTCAGATGGGAGCTAAGATTGTCTTTAATGATAGACATCAGGACAAGATTGACACTGCTATTGCTAACTATAAAAAACTTGGTATTGATGCTAAAGGCTTTGTCTGTGATGTCACTAAAGAAGAAGAAGTTAAAATCATGGTAGCTGAGATTGTTAAAGAGTATGGTCATCTCGATATCTTAGTTAATAATGCTGGAATTATTAAACGTATTCCAATGACCGAAATGTCTACTGAAGATTTCCGTCAAGTGGTTGATATTGACTTAGTTGGTCCTTTCATTGTTTCTAAGATCTGCATTCCTTATATGATCAAAGAAGGACATGGAAAGATTATCAATATCTGCTCGATGATGAGTGAATTAGGAAGAGAGACTGTCTCTGCCTATGCGGCTGCTAAAGGCGGTTTAAAGATGTTGACTAGGAATATTTGCTCTGAATATGGTGCCAATAACATTCAGTGTAATGGTATTGGGCCCGGCTATATTGCTACTCCTCAGACTGCTCCTTTAAGAGAAAGACAGCCTGACGGTTCTCGCCATCCTTTCGATAGCTTCATTATTTCTAAGACTCCGGCTGGAAGATGGGGAACCCCTGATGATCTAATGGGTCCGGCTGTCTTCTTAGCTAGTGATGCTTCTAATTTTGTTAATGGACATATCCTTTATGTCGATGGCGGCATCTTAGCTTATATCGGTAAACAGCCTCAATAAAGTCTAGTTGTCTGCTGTAATGAAAGGCATTGCTTATGAAAAAAGACAAACTACTTCTTATATCAGTTATTAGCTTATTATCCTTAGATATGACTGGCTGCGCCAATCAGGTCTTTGAAACATCTGCTTATTCTTATGAACGCTCAGTGACTCATACTGGTGACTATGTCATTAAGAATGATATCAAAGTCCAAAACGGCAAGATTACTTCCTGTTCTATTGATGAAACCTATTTGCCTTCTACCTGGGCAAGAGTGTCTGAAGCTGACAAGGATAAAACAGAAGTAATTGCTGTTGATGGCGCCTATGACTATGACGGCACCATAAAGACAATCTATTTTGCCAAATATATAAAAGTAGGGGATTTATATTGGATTGGCAATGCTAGAGACTCAGAAGATGTTTCTTATAATCGTGGCGAATACGTCACCTATACCTATCAGAAAGTACCGGATTCTGAATCTGATTACACTGATATTAATCGTTATCTCAACACTGCCGATTCAGGAGTCTATAAATTAGGTTCTCGTTATGCCTGGTATTATGACTGTGTTCAAAAAGGAAATATTAAGATTGCCAAAGAAACTTCAGGAATA
>DLIM01000033.1:2548-6566 GCA_002483745.1 Caryophanales bacterium UBA7642
CTCCTTATTTCCCAACTACTGAAAAAGTTAGAAGCAGTGATACTACTCAAGCTAATTGGCTTTCCTCAACCCAAGCTTTTCAAACCTATGTTGTTGGTAAAAAATTAAATTATTCTTTTAATTTAACTGATGAGAACAAAGACTCTCACACGTCTATCAAAAACGCAGATGGCATTTGGAATTACAACCCAGGCTATGCTGAAGGAACCTTTAGCGATGATAATTGGGAACCTATCACTGGTTGTTCTTCTTCAGTCATTAGTTTAACCACTATCATGGCTTACTTTAGTACCTCTAATATTGCTTTCGCTTCTTTAGAATACGATTCACTTAAATAGCTTTATGCAATTTACTTTATTGTATCCGGGTTATAAAGCAAAAGCTGTCACCTTCAGTTATGATGATGGCATTATTCAAGATAAAGAAACTGTTAGTATCCTTAATAAATACCATCTCAAAGGAACTTTTAACCTTAATAGCGGACAGTCAGGAGAAGAAAAGATTAGAGATGATCTTAACTGCTCTCATTTGGTCTTAAAGGATGATTTTCATATTTATGACGGCCATGAAATTGCCAGTCATACTTATTCTCATCCTCATCTAGAAACCTTAACCTTTGACCAGCAGAAGCTTCAGTTCCTTACTGACAAAATTGATCTAGAAAGATTGATTGGCAAGAAAGTCTTAGGCGCCGCTTATCCTTATGGTACCTATAACTCTGATACTTTAAAAGCTTTAGAGGAATTAGGATTCAAATACTGCCGTACTACTAAATCGACTTATGAATTCTCACTTCCTTCCAATTTTCTGCTTTGGCACCCCACTATTCATCATCGCGATCCTCTTCTTTTTCCGACACTAGACCGTTTCTTTGAATCAAATGATCAATTAGCCTTGTTCTACCTCTGGGGTCATTCATATGAATTCGCTCTCGATAAGAACTTTGATTTATTAGATAAGTTCTGCGATATTGTTTCACAGAAAAAAGATATCTTGTCAGCTACGAACTACGAAATCTACTCTTATGTCTCCGCTAGTCAAATGGTCTATTACCGCAGGGGATTCTTCTATAACCCCTCAAGAGAAAACATCTATTTGAAAGTCAAAGACGATAAATTAGTTATCCCACAAGGAGGAAGCTTGGCATATGAAGACAAATAATAAAAAAGCTGTCGGCTTAGGTGAAGTTCTGCTTCGATTAACAGCACCTAGCGGCACTCTTATCAGGAATGCTAATAATTTTTCTGTCAACTATGGCGGAAGCGAAGCTAATGTTATTATTTCTTTAGCTCATCTTGGCTATTCGGGAGTCTTTATTTCAAAGATGGCCGAAGATGAATTAGGTCAAGCCTGTAGAGACTATTTGGTCGCTAATGGTGTTGATACCTCTAATATTGCTTCAAGCACTTATCCGATGGGTATTTATTTCCTTGAAAACGGTGAGGGTGCTCGAGCCAGCAAAGTAGTTTATGACCGTAAACATTCAGCAGCCACAAAGATGGTTCCCGAAGATTTTGATTTCGATAAAGCTTTTGAGGATGCTTCTTTGCTTCATGTATCTGGAATTACTTTAGCTATCTCTGATTCTGCTAAAGAAACCGCCCTTAAAGCCATGGAAGTTGCAAAAAAGCATGGCGTTAAGATCTGCTTTGACTTCAATTACCGTGCCAAGCTTTTACCTTTGGAGAAAGCTCAGGAAATTTACCCTTTGGTTGCAAAATATGCTGATATTGTCTTTGCTTCCCCTTGGGATATTAAGACTATCCTAGGCTTTGAACCGGATGAGAAAGATGACAAGAAATTATTCATGGATGCCTGTAAGCATTTTAATTTCGATTATCTCTTTACTAAGAAGAGAACTATTATTTCCGCCCGTGAGCAGAAGCTTCAGGCATTTGCCTATACTAAGGATAAGGAAGTAATAGGTAGTACTTATCAGTTTGAAATCTTTGATCGTATCGGTGCCGGTGATGCCTTTGCTGCCGGTGTCTTAGCTGGTTTATTAGATAACTACGATGATTCTCTTACTGCTATTAATTATGGTATTGCTAACTGTGTTCTAAAACAGAGCATCTTTGGTGATGCTTCTACCTTTACTAAGAATGACTTAAAGGAATACTTATTAACTAAAGGCACAGAGGAAGTCAAAAGATGAATATTATCTGCTTGGGTGATTCTTTGATGCAGCAAAACGGTCAAGATACTTATCCACAAGAAGGTTGGCCTCAGGAACTACATAACTATTTAAAAGATCCTCAAAATACGAAAGTTCTCGATTTTGCCCTTAATGGCCGTTCTACAAAATCCTTCCTTGATGAAGGCCAACTCAAAAAAGCCTTGCAAGCTGCAAAAGAGGGAGATATCTGCTTAATCTCCTTTGGACATAACGATGAGAAAACTGATCCTAAAAGACATACCGACCCTTATTCATCCTATCAGGAAAATCTTCAATATATGTATTCTGAGATGAAGAAGAAAGGAGTAGATTCTATCTTCTTATCATCTGTTACGAGACTTAAATATGATGCTGACAAGAAGCTTCTCCATACTCACGGAGACTATCCTAAAGCTATGGAGATGGAAGCTAAAAAGCTAGGTATCCCTTACATCAACCTAGAAAAGCTTAGCTACGATTCCTTAAGTCAGCACGACTTCGATTTCAATTCCTTCTACTTTATGTGCCTTAATCCTGATTTCTATCCTAATTACCAGCAAGGAGAAAAGGATACTTCCCATCTCAATCTCAACGGAGCTAAATGGATCTGCAAGCTTGTTGTTCCTGAACTGATTAAGATTAAACCTCTTACTGATCTGTTTCTTAGAGATGTTTAAATAAAGGAGACTAACTATATGGCTGTTGAATTAAAGAACATTTACAAGATTTATCCCAATGGTTACCAAGCCATTACTGATTTTAACCTCAAAATCAATGATCAGGAATTCATTGTCCTTGTTGGACCATCAGGCTGTGGTAAATCAACAACTCTGAGAATGATTGCCGGGCTTGAAGATATCACCCATGGAACTTTAACTATCGATGGCAAGGTAGTTAACAATCTTCCTCCTAAGGAACGTGGTATTGCTATGGTCTTCCAAAGCTACGCTCTTTATCCGACCTTATCAGTCTATGAAAATATGGCTTTCTCACTTGATTTAGCCGGTTTTGATGAAGATGTTATTGATGCAAGAGTTAAAGAAACTGCTAAGATTTTGGGCTTATCCCAATATCTTGATAGAAAGCCACGTGCCTTATCAGGCGGTCAGAGACAAAGAGTCGCTTTAGGTAGAGCTATTATCAGGCATGCTAAGATTTTCTTAATGGATGAACCACTCTCTAACCTTGATGCTAGACAAAGAGTCTCCATGCGTTCTGAACTAGTAAGAATTCACCGCCAGTGCGGTGCTACTACTATTTATGTCACTCATGATCAGATTGAAGCTATGACTATGGCTACCAGGATTGTCTGTATGGATGTCGGTGTCATTAAACAGGTCGGTACTCCGGAAGAATTATATTTCCATCCGAAGAACCTCTTTGTCGCCGGCTTTATCGGTGATCCTCCGATGAATTTCATCAGAGGACATGTTGAGACTGGGAACTTTACTTCTATTGATAAGTTCTATAATTTCCCGCTTACTGGCGTTTCCGATAAAATCAAGAATGCTGCCGAAAAGCATGATGTCGTTTTAGGCTATCGGCCAGAGCACGTAAAGCTTTCTATCCCTGCTGATGAAAATGCTGAAAACTATCTCAAACTTAAAGGCCATATTGAAGTCTATGAAATGCTTGGTGATATTCAGAACGTCTATCTGAATGTCGGAACGGAGAAAGCCATTATTAAGGTACCTCCCGAAAAGATTATCAATATTGATTCTGATATTGAATACTATGTTAAGAAAGCCGATTTCCACTTCTTTGATGCTAACAGTGAGAATGCTATCGACTTATGAAGAAAGTTTCAACCACTCTCCAAGCCGTCTCTCAAAAGGAATTGAAGCGTAGAGATTTCATTATTAA
>DLIM01000048.1 GCA_002483745.1 Caryophanales bacterium UBA7642
AGCGCCTTCTCTAAAGCCTTTAGTCTTAGAGACAACGGAATATCTTAAAGAAACAGGGTAGTCATTTCCGCAGGACTTTTTAATGGCTTTTACAATCTCAACAGGGAAACGATATCGGTTTTCAAAAGAACCACCATACTGATCAGTTCTCTTGTTGCAGTATTTCAAAGTAAACTGATCAAGCATATAGCCTTCATGAACAGCATGGATTTCAACTCCATCAACGCCGGCTTCCTTGCAAAGAAGAGCGGTCTTAGCAAAAGCATCAATGAATTTCTGAATCTCTTTTACAGTTAAAGCTCTGGAAGGTACTTTATCGGACCAACGGTTAGGGACATCAGAGCAGGTGGCACAGATTTTATCGACATTAAGTATTGGTTTAGCTAAAACATTGATCACTTTATGGGTATGAATGAATTCCATAGCTGAATTAACAGCCATTGATCTACCAAAGCCAGCCGTAATCTGAACGAACATTTTACAGCCTGTCTTATGAAGCTCAGTCATAAACTTCTTGAGCTTCTTAAACATCCCCTTATTCTGGTAGAGCCAGCCACCGCCAATTGGATTTTGAATAGGAGCAATACCAGGGAGAATCAAGCCGGCATTGTTTTTAGCTCTTTCCATAAGGAATTTACTAGCTTCCTTATCAAAATGATTAGGTTCCATCCAGCCAAAAATTGAGGTTCCTCCCATAGAAGTCATAACAATACGGTTTTTGATTTCGCAGTTGCCTATCTTCCAAGGGGTAAATAAAGCTTCATACTTTTGTTCCATAATTTATTCCTGCCTTAGATAAATTATACCATACCGATAATGGAAATTAGTTAGCTAAAAGAAAAAGAACGGCAATAAATCTACCTATCAATTATCCTTTAAAGAAAGGTATACTATAAAATAGCTATTATGGAACTGAGTTTTAATGACTTACTGCCTGCTTCAGTTAAAAAAGCAATGACCATCCTTGAAGGAAAAGGCTTTAAAACCTATCTAGTAGGCGGAGCCATTAGAGATTTAGCAATGAAGAAAGTACCTCATGATTATGATTTAACAACTGAGGCAAACTATGAAGAAATAAACCAGGTCTTTAAAGATCAGGGCTTCTATTCCAAAAACTTTAAACATGATACTGTGAATGTCCATTTCTCTGATATGGATATAGAAGTAACTTCTTTTAGAGGAGATGATCCTACCTCTTTAAAAGATGATTTAGAGAAAAGAGACTTCACTATCAATTCTTTAGCTTATTCCTTAAAAGAAGGACTAATTGATGATTTAGATTCTCTTTCGGATATAAAAGATAAAATCATCAGAGCTTCTTATGGGCCAGATGATGATTTTAAAGATGACCCTTTAAGAATATTAAGAGGTATTAGATTCTCTGGTCAGTTTAATTTCGCTATTGAAAAGAAGACTAATAGTTCTCTTAGAAAATTAGCTCCTCTAATTAAAACAATCTCTCCTGAAAGAATTGGGGAGGAGTTTTTAAAGATTCTTGTTCTTCCTTGCTCTGATAGATTGATTGAAGAATACTTTGATGTCTTTACTTCCTTCATTCCAGAGCTTCAGCCCATGGAAGGCTTTAATCAGCATTCGGCTTATCATGAATATGATGTTTTAGATCATTCATTGATGGTTTTACGTGCTATTAAGGATCGTAATCCGGCTTTATGCTTAGCAGCTCTTTTTCATGATATTGGTAAGCCTCACACCTTTTTCATGAAAAATGGAAGTGGTCATTTTTATGGACATGATGAGTACGGGGCGGAATTAACTAAAACTATTCTGACTAGGCTTAAATATCCTAATAGTCTTATTGAAGAAGTTTGTTCTTTGATTAAGCACCATATGGCACAGATGGGTTCTAAGAAAGCTATCAAAAGATTGATGAACAAGTTAGGAAACAGTACTTTTAAAGAGCTTATTGAATTAAGGGAAGCTGATATCAAAGGCTGCAATGAGAGAAACAAAGGGCCTTTCTTAGCAGTTGAGAAAATAAAAGAGTCTTATCAGGAAATTCTTTCAAACAAGGAATGCTTTTCCTTAAAGTATCTAGCTATAAGCGGTAATGATTTGATAGCTTTAGGTATGAAGCCTAGCAAAGAACTAGGCAACACCTTAAAAGAGCTTCTTAACGAAGTCGAAGAAGATAAGCTTCCTAATGACAAAAACTCATTATTAAAGGCAGTCAATAATTTAAAGAAGCCCTAATAAAGACTTAATTAGTCTTTCCGTCTTGCTATTTTCATCCTCAAAAATATGTTTCTATATGATAAAATCATAATTCGATTATTAGCAAAAGAAATTAAATAAAATTGTTTTTCTCTTGCTACTAATAATATGAAGAAAGAGAAAAAAGCCATGAAAAATCTTTGGTCTATTACTAGTTTCAGTTCTATTTTTAGGTAGCTGTCAAACAAAGCAAAGCTCCAGTTCTCCTATAGTTCCTACTTCTTCAACCATGGTTAGCAGTTCCTCTGAATTAAAACATGTTCTTGATAAAGACTTAGCTATTCTTTACACCAATGACACTCATTGTGCTTTAGGAGATAAGGATAATCTAGGTTATGCTAACCTTTCTCAATACCGGAAAGACTTATTAACTGAAGACAAATACGTTACCTTAGTTGACTGCGGTGATGCTATTCAAGGAGATTCCATAGGAACTCTTTCAAATGGTGATTATATACATAGCATCATGGAAAATGTCGGTTATGATATTGCTATCCCTGGAAATCATGAATTCGATTATGGAATGACTAATTTCCTCTCTTTAGCTAACAATTCTTCTTTTAAGTATGTCAGCTGTAATTTCACTGACTTATTAACTAATTCTTTAGTTTTTAAGCCTTATACAATTAAGCAATACGGAACCATTAAAATAGCTTATTTAGGAATTACTACCCCTAAAACCATAACCGCTTCAACACCGACTTATTTTCAAGACGATAAAGGAAACTTTATCTATGGCTTCGATCAAGGAGATGGCAGCCAATTATATGCTGCCGTTCAAAAATATGTTGATGAGGCTAGAAGCGAAGGAGCTGATTATGTCATTGGCTTAAGTCATTTAGGAACAACTTCCGACTGTTCACCTTATGAAAGCACAGAAGTAATTAAAAATTCGACTGGCATAGATGTCATGCTAGATGGCCACTCACATAGCGTTATCGAATGCGATAGAGTGAAAAACAAAAATGGTGATCGCGTGCTTCTATCTTCCACTGGAACTAAGTTCCAGTCATTTGGAATGCTTTATATGAATAAAGAAGGTAGCTTCTCGACTGGTCTAATTAAAGAATATTATGGATACGATACTACCATTGGAAGCTACATTGATTCCATCAATTCCTTACTGGATGAGAAGCTAAAAGAAAAAGTCGGAACATCAGCCTATGATTTAACTATTCTTAATCCTGATACTGGAAAGAGGCAAGTAAGAAACGGTGAAACTAATTTAGGTGACTTCTCTGCTGATGCCTTTAGAGTTGCCGGTGATTCTGATATTGCCATCGTTAATGCCGGAGGTATTAGAGACAACATTAAGGCTGGGGATATCACATATGGGGGTATCATCAAGGTCATGCCCTTTAACAACATGCTTGCTAAAGTAGAAGCCAATGGTCAAAAGATCCTTGATGCCTTAGAGCTGAGTGTTTATAATTCCCCTTCTGAGTTTGGTGGCTTCCTCCAAGTTTCTGGCCTGAGTTTTGAATATGATCTCAGTGTTCCTACTCCGGTAGTCTTGGATAAAAACGATATTCTTTCTTCCATATCAGGAGAAAGAAGAGTAAAGAAAGTCCTCATAAATGGAGTAGCTATTGATGCCAGTAAAAAATATACTGTCTGTAGTACCAACTATATTCTTAAAAACAGCGGCAACGGCTACAATATGTTTAAGGACTGTCCCTTCCTTATGGATGAGAATCAATTAGATAACCAAGCTTTGATCAACTATATTAAGACCACTCTTTCAGGAACAATCCCAGAAACTTATAGTAATCCCTTAGGAAGCAACAGAATTAAAGCTCTTAATGCCTAGAAACCTTTATACTATAAATACTAAATAGAAGGAGAGATATATGTTACGAAGGATTCCTT
>DLIM01000052.1 GCA_002483745.1 Caryophanales bacterium UBA7642
ACTGGCAAATTAGGTCAGACTATTGCTTCAAAAGTCGTTAATGCTTTTGATAATGGTGTCATTCCTAATGGCTGGGGAACTGAGAACGTCGATGATGAGGGCAATACTCCTACCGCTAATCAGCTCATTAAAGATGGTGTCCTAATCAACTATATGCTTGATCGATATACTTCAAGAAAGATTGATCCTTCTTTAAAGGAAACCGGATCCTGCAGAAGAGAAAGTTACCGTTATGTTCCAACTACCAGAATGACTAACACCTATATTGGAAACGGAACCTCAACTAAAGAGGAAATCATCAAGAGCGTCAAGAAAGGCATCTACTGTGTCTCCTTCACAGGCGGACAGGTTGATCCTTCTACTGATCAGTTCATCTTTACTTCTTCAGCTGCTTATACCATTGAAGATGGCAAGATCGGACATCTGATTAAGCCGGTTTCTTTAATAGGATATGGCTATGAGGTCTTACCTAATATTGAGATGGTCGCTAATGACTTAGAAAGAGCTCCCGGTGTCTGTGGTGCTGCTTCTGGATCTTGCTATGTCGAAGTTGGTCAACCTACATTATTAGTCAAGAAGATATTAGTCGGTGGCGCTGGAGGCAATAACTAATATGTCTATCAATCTAAAAAAGTATTTCGAAGAAGGTAAAAAGTTAGGATTAGATCCTTATCAGATCAGTTTTGGTACCTCAACTGAAACGACGGTCTCCGTTTTTAACAATGAAGTCGAGACTCAGCAGATTGGTGCCTCTAGTTCTGTTTCTGCTAAAGGCCTTTATGAGGGGAAGATTGGTCATTTCTCAACTGATGCTATTGATTCGAATACAGCTGAATTGATGGCTAAGTCCTGCTTAGAATCTGCTAAATATGGACGTGAAGATAAAGCTGATAACTTCTTTAAGGGCGGTAAGAAATACCGTAAGGCGAAAGTCTATTTTGCAGATTTTGTTCCATCCTCTTTAAAGGATCTGAGAGCTTTTGCTTTAGAAATTTCTAAGATTGCTCAGGCTAAGGATAAGAGAATCACAAAGACTCAGGTTGATATCACCATGACTGAAGGCACTTCCTTGAAAGCTAATTCTTTAGGTTTGAAGTGCAAAGATAAGTCGATTGTCTATGTTGGCTATGTCAGTTTAGTTGCTGAGAATGAAAAAGGCGAGCCTAGATCAGGCGGTTATATGTTTACTTCCTTCCATAATCTCGATGAATTAAAGGTTAATGCCTTAAAGGCTATTGACCACGCTTCTAAGGATGCTTTGGATTTCTTTGGCTCTGGAGCTGTCAAAGGCAAGAACTATAAAGTTGTCTTAAGCCCGGATTCTGTTGCTTCTTTGCTTTCGTTCTATGTCGGCCAATTATCAGCTAAGTCAGTTCATAAGCATCTCTCTTTGTTTGAAGGTAAGATCAATACGGAGATTGCTAGCACTTGTCTGACTATTCTTCATACTCCTCATGTCTCGGCTTTAGGTGCCTCAAGCTTTGATTCTGATGGTGAACCTACTTGTGACTTCCCAGTCATTAAGAAAGGCGTTCTAGTTAACTACTTCCAGTCATTAGAAACTGCCAATGAAGAACATATCGAGTCTAATGGCTGTGGACAAGGAAACGGCAATGCCGGTCCGGTTGTTTTAACAGTTAAGCCGGGAAGATATTCAAGAGATGATCTTTTTAAGAAGATGAACAATGGCCTATATATCAATTCCATCAGTGGATTGAACTCCGGTATTGATGGTCAGACTCTTGATTTCTCTTTGCCTTGCCAAGGCTATGTCATTAAAGATGGTGAGGTTAAGGAAGCTACTTCTATGATTATCTGTGCTGGCAACTTAAAGACTCTCTTTGAGTCCATAAAAGCTGTTGGCAATGATTCTGAGACTTTCTCTTCTACTATCACTCCTTCTATTCTTGTTAAGCAATTAGCTATTTCAGGCAAATAGCAATTCTTAGGCAGCTAGATGAAACTAGTTGCCTTTTTATTAAAAAATGAAAAACCAAATTAAAGAGTTTCAAAACAAAGAGGAACTCATAAGCTATCTTGAAAAGTTCAGAAAGAAGAGCTTTTTCCTCTTTGTTCTTTTCATTGTCTTAGGCTCAGTCTTTGGGGCTTCTGGTTTAGCTTTGATTTTAGTAGGGCTTATTGCTTTCACTGATGCTGCTCAGATAGCCTTAGTAATAACTGGTTTCATTTGCTTTTTAGCTATTACACCTTCTTTTATAATTGGTTCTCTTCATCAGTCTGATCAGTATCAGGAATTAGTATTTGGCTATTTCTTTAAGTATTTAAAAAAGAATCCTGATTATGAGGATATCTCCTTTAATGTTAAAGCTGACCGCTATGTGCTTGATAAGAAGCTGATTGCTCCTTTGAACCTTAAGTTTGATTATGGCAAGCTTTTCTTGATCAAAGGAAAAGTAAAAGGAATTACTTTCTTTTCCGTCAGCTATCAATACACCACCAATGAGAAAGGCCACCCTGTTGATAAGAATGGCCGTTACTTCCAGTTTGATGCCTCTCTTATTAGCCAGCCTCTTATTATTAAGAATAAAGTCGGTCGTGATTTCTTTAAGAATGTCAAGCTAAGCGAAGAGATTCAAAGTGAGTCTATTAGCTTCAATAACCAGTTTAGTGTATCAGCCTCTGATAAGACACAAGGCTATGCGTTTCTTGATTCTATTAGAATCGATGGCTTAAGAACAGTAGCTTTTGATTTCCAGGCAAAGCCATCAGTCTATGCTTCTCCTTATGGAGTAGCAGTCTGCTTTGATGACTACCAGACTTTAAAGATTAGATTCTCTACTCATATAGATGATGCTTTTGTTAATTCCTTTGAAAGAGAGATGAATCTACCTCTTCGCTTAGCTAAGGCTCTTGAAGTCGATAAAAGTAAATAAAGTTAGTCTAGACTTCTTTCTTTAATAGACATACACTTTACTAGCAACTTTAAAACTATGGATTGGTTAAATGTTTCATTAGTTTCAGTATCAATGGCTGTTGATACCATGACAGTCGGGGCAACCGATGGCTTAAGAGAGCCAGATATGCCTAAAGCTAAAATGGTATTCATACCTTTTTGCTTTGGCTTATTTCAGTTTCTAATGCCAGTAATCGGCTACTTTATCGGATTTAGTTTCCAGGAGCAGTTAGAAGCTTATATTCCTTGGATTGCTTTTTCCTTGCTGACTTTCTTATCTCTAAAAAGCATTATTGAATGGATCAAGGATAGGAAAGAAGTTAAGAAGCATCCTGAGAATAACGAAGTCGAAATAAAAAGGATTTCTTTATGGGAAATCTTTACTCAGAGTATCGCTACTTCCATAGATGCTTTGTGTATAGGGTTTGTTTATCTTGATAAGACCATCCCTCAGGCCATGCTGATTTTCGGAATAATCGGAATTGTTACCTTCCTGCTTTCACTTTTGACTACGGCTTTAGGTAAGAAAATCGGTAATAAGCTTTCTAACTGGGCTGGTCTAATTGCCGGTGTTGTATTCTTTGCTACGGGTTTAAAAATCCTTTTAGAAGGAATTCTTTAAATAGTTCCTTATTTACCTTAGTAATTGATTATATTTCTTGCTTATTTATCTAAATGGGAAGCGTTTTAATAGAAGTCTTCTTGCATACCAAACCAATTATCTTTATACTAATAGGGTTAAAGAATCAGAGATAGAGGTTAAAATGACAACTGCTGCACAAATAGTACTATTAGTATTATCGTTCATCATGATCATTATTACCTTACTCCAGTCTGGAAAATCTGAAGGTGCATCTGCTGCCGTTATGGGCGGCAATAAGATGAATATCTTCACCAGAACTAAGGAGCGAGGCGCTGATAAAGTCATGACAATTATCACCGCAGTCTTCTGCGTGGCTTTCTTCATAACTGCTCTACTCTGCAATTATCTGTAAACGAGTATAAACACTTGGGGCCAGCGAAAAGCCCCTTTTGTTTTCTTTAACGGAATTTAAAAATTACAAGGAAACAATGACAGAAAAAGAAATCGAACAAAACTTAAAAGGTCAGATGCTGGACAAGAAATCCCTGACCAAGAAGCTAGAAGCAATCACTGCTGAGCAGCAGAGAGAACTTGACTTAGAACTTAAGCACTTAATCTTCGCCGGTATCGTTGGCGAACACTCAGGATCCTACTATTTATTAGCAGATCAAAAAATCTATTTAGCAAAAGTAACGATGAAGACCCATAACTTCGTCATACTCAAGTCTATCCCCGATAATGTTGATATCAAAATATCCGGACGTGAATCCGATGGTCTTTTGATTGGGGACTTGCTTTACGTCAAGGCATTCCAACAAGGTATCTACCACGCTCTTGACTATCTAAAAGCTATCACGACATTAAAAGGTAACTACTCCTTAACCTCTAATGGCAAGGAACAGCTGATTATTTCTTATCTCAATAGCTGTGGTAAGAGCGTTTTAGTTAGCTCTAAAAACGATAATTTGGGCATTAACCAAGGCGATTTAGTTGAAGGAGAGATTCAAAGTTTCTCCGGAAATACCATCACTGTTAAGATCACTAAGCTTTTAGTAAAGGCTAGCGATGTTGGCTCTGATATCTCCATGATTATCTCTTCTAATGATGCGCCTTTGACTTTCCCTGATTCAGTTATGGATGAAGCTAAGGCTTTACCTGCTTCTGTTTCAGAAGAAGAAAAGAAGGACCGCACTGACTTTAGAGATCACTGCGTTGTAACAATCGATGGCGATGATGCCCACGATTTTGATGATGCAGTTGAGGGTAAGAAGTTTGGTAACGGCTATGAAGTAGTTGTCCATATTGCTGATGTTACCCACTATATGAAACCTCATCATCCTCTTGATGATGAAGCTATTACTAGAGGTACTTCTATTTACGTCGCTGATCGAGTAGTACCGATGCTTCCTTTTGAATTATCTAATGGTATCTGCTCTTTAAATCCTAATGAAGAAAGATTGGTTCTTTCTGTCACTATGGATGTTGATACTTTTGGTAATGTCTTTAATACTAAGATTGAAAAAGGACTCATTAGATCCCATGGACGTTTAACCTATAATAAGGTTAATGATTTCTTCGATGGCAAGGATTGTGAGTATTCTCAGGAAATCAAAGACACCTTAACTGTTCTTCATGAATGCTCTAAAGGAATCAGAAGAAGAAGAGAGCTTCAGGGAGCTATGAAGCTTGATTCTACTGAACTTAAGTTTAAGCTTGATGAAAACGGCACTCCAACTGAAGTGACAAAACAGGTTCAGGGTGAGAGTGAGAAGATGATTGAAGACTTAATGATCATCGCTAACTGCTCTGTTGCTAAAGCCTTAAAGCATGCTTCTATTCCGGTTTTATACCGTGTACATGAATTCCCTCCGCTTGAAAAATTAGCTAACTTCAAAGACTTTATCAAGAAGATGGATCCTCGACTTGTCTATACCTTCCCTAAGACTAAGGATTTAAATGGTGGAAGACTTAATGACTTCTTGGAATCTATCAAGGATGACAACTTGAGAAAAGCTATCTCCCATATGATGCTAAGAGCCCTAGCTAAGGCTAGATACTGTCCGGAAGAATTAGGGCACTTTGGCTTAGCTGAGATGGATTACTGCCACTTCACTTCACCTATTAGACGTTACCCTGATGATATCATTCACCGTCTAGTCAAGGATTACCTTATTGAAGGCAAGTCCTTCGATTACGATGAAGTAACAGCTAGATTAGAGACTCTAGGAGATATTACCTCCGGAGAAGAAGTCAAAGCCGATATCATTGAAAGATCAGTTGATGACTTAGAAAGCTCTAAGTACATGGTTAACCACATCGGTGAGCTCTACCATGGCACTGTCACTTCTATGGTTCAAAGAGGTATGTTCATTGAAACCGAGATTGGTATTGAGGGTTTCCTAGCCTATCACTGCATGCACGACGATGTCTTCAAGTTTGATGATAAGACTTACTCCGTTACTGGAAAACATAACCCTGATATCTCCTTCACTATTGGTACACCTATCGATGTTAAGGTCTTAGCCTCTAATCCTAAGGAACAGGAAATCGACTTTGCTACACCGGAGTTCTATGATCGCTTTGCTCTTAATCTTACCGAAGCTGACCGTGAAGACTTATCTCTTAATGGCATCCAGGTCGAAGAAGAGGATGAATATGAGCCGATGATGGGAAGAGCAAGATTCACAAGAAGCGATGATGATCGCCGCGATTATTCAGATTCCCGCTATGAAGATGATTATCCGGAAGATGAATCTCACGAAGATGACGAATACGAAGATAGAAGGGAAGATGAAGATCATGCCGAAGAAAGCGGCGAGGATGAAACAATGAAAAAAGACAAGAAAGTTGAAGAAGCTGAAGAAACTAAGGATGCTACTCCTGTAGCTGAAGAAAAGCCTGCTAAGAAGGCTAAAAAGACTACTAAGAAAACCACTAAGAAAGCTGTTGAGACTGCTGAAGTCAAAGATGAACCTAAAGCTGAAGCTACTACTGATGAAGTAACTGCTGAAGTTAAGCCTG
>DLIM01000039.1 GCA_002483745.1 Caryophanales bacterium UBA7642
TCCCGTCGCTTGCTCCATCTAGGTTCAAAAGAAAACACGCCTCTAGGGGCGTGCTTTTTTTATTTCTGTTATTTGTTTTCTATTAAGCTAAGCTTTCCAGAAAGATTGAAGTCGTTGGTATTAGCATCAATGGTTACATAGTAAGAAGAGGGAAGACTTTGGCTTCTATAGTCAAAGCTTATATATAATACTTCATCAGCTAAACTTAATTGGTAATTAGTTATCGCCGTTAAAGGATATTGGCTAGAATCTTCAGTTCCTAAATAGATATTGTCATCATAAATGTTGTCAGCAACGAATTTGGCCCCGTTACGCAAGGATATACCAAAGGTCAGATGATAACTGCTATCGGTATTGTTATCAATGCTTCTAGGCGAAAATGAAAATATTGAATCAGCTATGCTGACTTTAACCAATTCGCCATAGCCATTGTCGGTGAACTCTTTGCTTATGATGCCTATATAGCCATAAGTAATAGAATCAGCTACTTTCCCTTCTAATTCGATTTCAAAATGGTTGGAACTATTAAAGTAAGTTTGCTTGACACTTAATCCATCCAGATTCTTATCTAGAGTCACATAACTAGCATCAAAAGTCTTTAAAAAGGTCCTTTCATTGAAAGCTAAAGAGATGGTGCCTTTTGAGACATTAGCAAATTCGGCTTCGGTGATAGTAGCAGAATATTTTTCATTGTTGAGAGTTATATATTTTTGGCCACAGGAAGGTAAAGAAGAAAGACTAATTAATAGAACAAGAAACCAAGGATATTTTTTTCTTTTGGTCATAGTAATCTCCCTTTTTGAAACTACATACTATTATAATTCTTACTAATTGTCCAATTCTTTAAAAAATATAGTAAAATAAAAGGCATGAAAAACTCTATGTTTAGATACCTCTTATGGGCAAACCCTAAAAACAGTGCCAATTCTGAAGAGCAGATCTTCTATGACACTAACGCTCATTTTTTCAATGAAGAGTTAGCGGCCTTCAATGACAACTCTTCTCTTTTTGGTATCATTAAAAGCGATATTGTTCTTTTTGGATTAGTCAATAAAGCTAAGATGGATAAAGATATTGCTTCCTTTACGGAGAATCAATTGAAAGATCCTTTCATTATTTCTTCGATGCATACTGGTCTTCCTTATCTTTCTTATAAGCAAAGCCGAATCTACATTCCGACATATAGCCAAGCCGTCAATGACATCTATGGCCATAATCCTAATGCTTTAAAATCATTTCCTTATTATGTTTTGCTGAAGGACAGCAAGGCCTCTTTGATTGACCCTTTCGATACTTATGGAAATCTTCTTTTCAGTTCCCCATTTGCTAGGCTAATAAAACTAGATGCCCATGATCAAGATTCTAATGCTTTCTATCATCCCGAATATCAAACCATCTTTGTTATTAACAACTTCGGATGTTTGGAGCAGGAGATACCCTTGTTTGATGAAAAATGCCGTGACTATGATAGTCAACACCTCTTTGATAGATTAGAAACTTTAATGAGAGATTACTACCAGAATAACCGTGACAGTTTTTTGACTCACTTATTAACTTTAGGATTAATCAGTCAACCTCTCTACATAGAATTGAAAGGGGTCACGGATAAGGCTGATAATTTTCAAAAGAAAAGACTTCGTAAATGAATAAGACATTTGCCATTCTGACTTTAGGATGCAAAGTCAATTTCTATGAATCGGAATCCTTAAAAGAAAAGCTTTTAGGTCTTGGCTACTTAGAAAAAGACTGCAAAGAAGCTACCTTTATTTTTGTAAATACTTGTGCGGTTACTAACCAGGCAGAGAGACAGGATTTACAGAAAGTCAGAAGCGTAGCTAGAGATAATCCTTTAGCTAAATTCATTGTCCTAGGCTGTTCCTCCCAAATCCATAAGGAGAAGTACCTAGCTATTAAGCAAGTAATTAAAGTATTTGGTACTGATATTAAGTGTCGGTCAGTGGAACTATTAGATTCACCAAAATCCGATTTTATTAATACTGATTCCCGTCATTTTCAATATGAAGATTCCGAAATCAAAAGCAGTGAATATCCCGTTAGGGCCTATCTAAAGGTCCAAGACGGATGCAACAATTATTGTTCCTACTGTGTAATTCCTTTCACTAGAGGCAATAGCCGCTTTAGGGACAAGGACAGTATTATTAGAGAAGCTAAAGAACTTATCAGAAATGGCTATCATGAACTGATAATCGGAGGAATCGATACCGGTTCCTACCATGATCCAAAAGATATATCTTATAACCTAGCTTCATTATTGAAAGACTTGATTAAGATTTCGCCCTTGCCTTATAGGATTAGGGTCTCCTCTATTGAAATCTCTCAGATTGATGATAGCTATATCAATCTCTTTAAAGACAATCCTCAAAAACTTTGCCCCCATTTCCATATTCCCCTTCAATCCGGAAGTGAAAGAATCCTAAAGCTTATGAACCGAAAATACAGCAAAGAAGAATACCTTTCAAAAGTAAATGAAATTCAATCGGCTCTTCCTAATGTTGCTCTTTCAACTGATATCATCACTGGCTTTCCTACAGAAACCGAATCCGATTTCCGTGATACCTATGATTTTGCTAAAAAAATAGGATTTATGAGAATCCATGCATTCCCCTATTCTGAAAGACCATTTACTATGGCAAGTAAATTAAATGGTAAAGTCGCTATGGAAATAAGAAGAGAAAGAGTAAAAAAGCTTCTTAAGCTTTCAGAAGAGAACAAACAAAAGTACTTGGATTCTTTAAAAGGGCAAGTCTTATCCATTCTTATTGAACACCGAGGAAAAAATAACACTTATTCTGGTTACAGTGAGAATTACCTCGAAATCAATGTCAAATCCACCAAAGATATCTTCAATTCCTTTATTTCATATAAAGTAGATTGATTTAATTGTAGGCAAAATATATAATTAGAGACGTCGTTTTGGGGCTGTAGCTCATCTGGAAGAGCATCTCCTTTGCAAGGAGAGGGTAGCGAGTCCGATTCTCGTCAGCTCCACCAAATGGTCGCCAGACGCACACTCGTTTGATACTCGTATCGAAAGGGCGATTTGCGTTAAGGTTTGCTATTACTAAGCCGATGAAGTCTAGTATCAAGTAAGCCATTATA
>DLIM01000017.1 GCA_002483745.1 Caryophanales bacterium UBA7642
TTTTTAGAAGAAAAGCAATCTGAAGAATTTCAAATTCAAGAAGGAAGATATCCATTAGATGATAATGAAACAGCAGTGTCTCTTTCTTGGATTAAATATCATCCGAATTTTTCGACATCAAACCAGATAATTGGTCAGAAACTTTACCAATCTGAAACAGGAAAAGAATTCACTATTGTTGGTGTCATCAATACAGGATTAAATTTGGATAAGGCCCCACAAGATTTAAATGATGCCAATAATAAATTAAGCTATATAAATAGATGTACTTTCATTTCAAAAGACGCCTATCAGAGTATTGTAAGTGATAGTAAAACTCTTTTTTTCGCTATTAAAACTCAAAGCAAAAGCGAAATAGATTCTTTATTAAAAGAAGAGGAATTAGAAATTGATCATCCATCTTTAACAAGTATTAATCAAATAACAGATGATTTCGGAATGACTGGTAAAATAGTAGCAATAGTTTCTTCAATATTAGAAGTGTTTGGAATTATTGCTTTTTCTTATTCGTTAAAAAAGACAAAAGCAAGATTCTTAAAAGAGGAAGAAATTCCATCTTATTATCAAGAAAAAGTTACTATCTACTATTGTTTAATTTGCTTAGCTTTTGTTTTGATAATTTCATTAATCCTGCTGCCTATTACAAATTCCGTTATTAATTTTCTTTTAGTATCCAAATATAACTCATTTATTGAAATCTTTCACAACACTTTTTTAGGATTTCTTTGCATGATATTAAGTGAAATATTAGCTCTTATTCTTGGAATTGCTATAGAAAAAATTACAGAAAAGAAAAAAGCTTAGACCAAAAACTAGTTCTTATTAGTCAATATTAATCAAATCGTATTCACGAGTACCAAATCCATGTTTAGCTGAAGCTTCAAGAGTATGTAATCCTTTACGGCTTTCTATTCTTTCAACGAAATGATCTCTTCCTGGATCTTTAGAGGCATAAACTAAATCCACGCAGGCCTGATCAACAGCAATCGGATCAGAAGAAGCTAATATGCCAATATCTTTCATGCAAGGATCTTCAGCAACAGAGCAGCAATCACAGTCAACTGAAAGATTCTTCATAGTATTGATATAAACAGCCTTACCCTTAAAATAATTAGCTACTGCTTCAGCAGCATCAGCCATAGACTCAAGGAAAGCAATCTGGTCAGTAGCAAAGTAATCACCAGTGGTATTGCCAGCTCCATGGATATTCTTCTTCCCAAATGTTGAAGCACAACCAATTGATAACTGTTTTAAAGCTCCGCCAAAGCCACCCATCGGATGGCCTTTGAAATGAGATAGAACCAATAAGGAAGAATACTTAGCTAAGTCTTTTCCAACATAGTCTTTCTTGATTCTAAAACCATCTTTGATATCAAGGACCATATCGGGTCCCGTGGCATCAAGAAGATCGACATTGAAGTATTTAGTCCAACCATGATCAGCCAAAGTTTTTAGATGATCTTTAGTGGTTTCTCTTCCGCCAGGATACGCAGTATTGCATTCAACAATGGTTCCTGAGACATAATCAACCATGGGCTTAAAGAAATCAGGTTTTAAATAATTCTGATTACCGGGTTCACCAGAATGTACTTTCACTGCTACATTCTTTGGTAAATCAATACCTACTTTCTTATATAGTCTAATTAGAGATTCAGGAGTAATTACTTTTGTAAAATAAACTTTGGCTTTCATTTTCAAATCCTCTTTCAATTAACCTAATTATAACCTATTAATCAATCTACCTGTATAGCCTAATGCTTAATACTGTTTAACTTTTAAGATAAAAGGTAAAAAAGCAAATCTATTATTGTGTTTTTGTACCAGTAAAGCTTATTTCTTCTTTCTGCAAAACTTATCATTTATAATAAGAATAAATGAGGTATTACAATGAAAAATTACCGTAGAATCACATCAGTCTTAGGAATCATAGCTGCAATCTTTGCTTTAGCAGGAATTCTTTTCTGCCTTTTACCAGCAGTAAGTATTGATTCCGTCATAGGTTCAGGCTCTTCATCAATCTTCGACTATATGTTTGGAGCAGGCGATAGTAAAGCTAATGCTGGTTTAATCATAGCCTTCATCTTCATGATTATCGGATTATTATCTTCCTTGGTCAGTGCCTATATTGCTTCGAGAAAAACCTGTAAGAGAGGTAAGAAATGTGATTTATTTTTAACTGTCTCTGGAATTACTGGGTTTGCTTTCCTGTTAACTGCCGGAATCTTAATCTTCTGCACTATTAAATTGATTGGTGGGTCAACTGGAAGTATTGCAGGTTTAGCCACTGTCTCAGTAGGTTCTGGAGTTATTGTCTCTGGTATCTTCTTGGTCTTAGCAAGTCTAATTGAAGTTCCTGCCAGTTTAGCTTTGATTATTGATTCTAAAAAGTAAAGCAGTCTATCTGAGAGATGCTAATTGATATCAAAATGATATTAATTAGCATCTTATATTTTGTGGAAAATAATATTTGATATTAATAATAGTTATTTACTAGGAAAGAAGCTTAATAAATCACTAAAAAAGCCTTCCAATTGAGGAAGGCTATGGTTTCAATATGTAGGCTGATAGCGGATCAGATCTTACGGCAATAATAGGATTGCAACTAAAGGAGAACCGGACTGAAGAAGTCTAAAGACATCAAGTCAACTAACTACCAGTAACAAAGAGTATATCATGTTTATAATCTTTGTCAAGAGATAATTCTTAACTTATTTTCTTGCCTTGATATACCTTAGTGTAGATTGGGTATTCATCACCATAAGTGCTTGCTAATGTAGCTTTAGTAACTAAAGAGATTGGATAAACTAAAAGATAGCAGACAATTATATTGATTGGCATTTCAACTGCACCTGATAATAGCTGCGATAGATAACTGAATCCATAATCAAGACCATAAAGTTGTAAAAGCCAAATAGGTGCTAGAAAAGGGGTTATTATTAGATCTCTAGTTGCATAAACAATAAAGATATCTAAAACAGTAAACTGTTTCTT
>DLIM01000007.1:0-5058 GCA_002483745.1 Caryophanales bacterium UBA7642
CAGATTATTGGAGACTGCGATCCTAATAAGACTGGCACCACCGTTGAATTCACTCCTGATCCTTTGATTTTCAAAGAGACCACCACTTTTGATTACACCACAGTCAATAACTATTTAAGACAGACCGCTTATTTGACTAAGGGTCTTGATATCTCTCTTGATGATGTTAGAGATCCTGACAATAAGCTTCACTCTCATTACTGCTTCCAAGGCGGTATTCAGGAATATGTGAATTATATCAACCAGGAAAAGGATAAGGTCTTTGATGCCGTTCCTTATATCAATGGCGGTTCTACTGTTGAAACTGGCGGAATCGATACTAAACCGACCACTATTATTGTTGAATGCGCCATGCAACCTACTAAAGGCTCTATTATCAATATGAATTCCTTCTGCAACAACATTAGGACTACTGGTGGCGGAACTCATGAGGAAGGCTTCAGATTGGCTATTGGGCGTGAGCTTAACAACTATTTCAAAGCTAAGGGCTGGATTAAAGACACCGATGAGAACTTCCGCTCTGAAGATTGCCTAGAAGGCTTAACCGTTGTTTTATCTATCAAACACAATAATCCTCAGTATGAAGGCCAGGTTAAGGATAAGCTTGGCAATGATGAAGTCAGAAAGGTCGTTTCTTCCATTGTCGGAGATTTCCTGAAGGATTGGCTGATGGAGAATCCTAAGGAAGGCAAGGAATGGTATGACCGTGTTGTTTTAGCCTTTAAGGGAAGAAGAGCTGCCGAAAGAGCTAAAGCTTTAGCTCAAGGACGTCTCTCGGCTGGCAGCGGTATGCCTGATAAGCTTACTGATTGTATTTCTAAGCTTCCTGAAGAGCGTGAGCTTTTCATCGTTGAAGGTAATTCAGCAGGTGGTTCAGCAGTTCAGGGAAGAGATGCTAACACCCAGGCTATCTTGCCTCTAAGAGGTAAGATTCTCAATATCGAGAAAGCTCAGGCTACCCGTATTGAGAAGAACGTCGAAATCTACAACATGGTTACAGCCATCGGCGCTGGACAGGGCGAAGCTTTTGATATCACCAAGATCAAATATAACAAGGTCATCATCATGACCGATGCTGATGTCGATGGCTCCCATATTAGAATTCTATTGATGACTTTCTTCTATCGCTTTATGAAGCCTCTTGTAGAGCAAGGACATCTTTATATTGCTCAGCCTCCGCTTTACCGTCTTACCTATCAGGGACATAAGTATTACGCTTTCAATGATGATGAACTCGAAATGATTAAATCCAAGCTGCCTCTTAATGCCAGATATGGCTTACAGCGTTATAAGGGCTTAGGTGAAATGGATCCTGATCAGCTAGACGAAACGACAATGGATAAGAACCATCGCCGAATGCTAAGAGTCTCCATTGAAGATGCCGAGGCCGCCAATGACTCCATCATTGATTTGATGGGTGAAAACGTTGAGCCAAGAAAAGACTACATCACTGCAAACGCCAAGTTCGTAAAGAACCTTGATATCTAAAGGAGAATTTCAAAATGAATGATAACGATGAAAATAAGAAAATCAACCCTGAGGATGAAACTAAGGTTGCTGATGATTCTCCTAAGTCAATAAACGAAGACGATGGTGAAAATATCGGTGACAACAAAGTCACTGGAAATGGAATCTCTGGTCTTACTGAAGGTATTGTCTCTGGTATCACCGATGATGAATTCGCTGGTGAAATCAAGAATTCCTTCCTCGACTATGCTGTCTCAACTTTAACTAGCCGTGCTATTCCTGATGCCCGTGATGGTATGAAGCCGGTTCAGAGAAGAATTATCTTCGATATGTGGGATATGGGTATCACTCCCGATAAGCCTTTCAAGAAATCAGCCCGTGTCGTTGGTGACGTTATGGGTAAATATCACCCTCACGGTGATTCAGCTATTTACTTAGCTATGTGCCGTATGGCTCAGGGTTTTGCTATGCGTTACACGCTAGTCCAAGGCCATGGTAACTTTGGCTCTCCTGATGGTGATGAACCGGCAGCTTCCCGTTACACTGAGGCCCGTCTTTCTAAGATTGCCCTCGAAATGTGCAAAGATATCGATAAGGAGACTGTTCCTTTTACTGATACTTACGATTCTGAAGGACAGGAACCGACCGTTTTGCCTTCTCGTTTCCCCAACCTTCTCTGCAATGAGTCTTCAGGTATTGCTGTTGGTATGGCTACTTCCATTCCTCCGCATAACCTCACTGAGACTGTTACCGCTGTTCAGGATCTTATTCAGCATCCGGAAATGACTACTGATGATTTAATGCAAATCATCAAAGGCCCGGATTTCCCTGGTGGCGGCATTATCTTAGGAAGAGCCGGAATCAAACGTTATTTTGAAACCGGACGTGGCTCTGTCAAAGTCAGAGGCCGTTATCATGTGGAAGATTTAGGATCACATGAGAATATTGTCTTTACTGAGCTTCCTTATATGGTCAATAAGAGGGACTTAGCAAAGCATATTGTCGATTTGGCCGATAATAAAACTGTGGAAGGCATTTCTTCAGTCGCTGATTACTCATCTCAGAAGATGGGAACCCACTTCACTATCGTCTTAAAGAAGGGTGCCAACGCTGACTTAGTCCTAAACCATCTTTTCCACTACACCGCTTTGCAGTCAAGCTTTGCAGTCAATATGCTAGCTCTTGATAACGGAACCCCGAAAGTTCTTTCAATGAGACAGGCTCTCGATATCTATATCAAGTTCCAGGAATCCATCATTACTAACCGTACCAAGTTCGATTTACGAAAAGCTAATGAACGTATCCATATTCTCGATGCCATTATTGCAGTTACCGATGCTATTGATGAAACTGTCCATATCATCCGTTCTTCTAAGACTAACGATGAAGCTACCGCCAGACTTAAAGAAAGATTCGGCTTCGATGATGTCCAGTGCAAAGCTATCCTTGATATGACTTTAAGGAAGTTGACCGGACTTGAATATCAAAAATATGTTGATGAAAAGGCTGCCCTAAGTGAAGACTGCAAGAAGTACAATCTCATCCTATCTGACCACTCAGTCCTTCAGAAGGTTTTAATTGATGAACTTGAAGTCATCAAAAAGCAGTACGGCGATGCTAGAAGAACTGAAATCTCCGATGTCGACTATGATGAAACCGATGAGGATTTGATTCCTAATAAGGAAATTCTAATTATCCTTACTGAGAACGGCTACATCAAGCGTGTCGATCCTAGTGAGTTCCGTACTCAGAATAGAGGCGGAGTCGGTGTTAAAGGCATGGAGACCAAGAACGATGATACCGTCAAGATTCTTCGCCACTCTAGAACCAAGACCGATGTCCTCTTCTTCACCAATGCCGGACGTGTCTATCACTGCCGCGGCTACCAGATTCAGGAAGGCAACCGTACCTCTAAAGGTATTCCGATTGTCAACTTCCTGAAGTTAATGAATGGCGAATCTATTAACTCCATTATCTCTATGGATGACTATGGCGAAAACTCCTACCTCTTCTTTGCCACTAAAAAGGGTGTGGTCAAACGTTGCTTAGCATCTGATTTTGAGAATATCAACTCCAATGGTAAGATTGCTGTCTCCTTAAGAGACGGAGATGAGCTTCTCGATGTTAAACGTACTGATGGAAAAGCCATTGTTTCCTTAGGATCATCCGAAGGCAAGGTTTGTTCTTTCAATGAAAGCGATGTTCGCTGCATGGGAAGAACAGCTACCGGTGTTAAAGGTATCGACTTACCTGATGATGCCAAGGTTGTTGGTGTAGTTACTTCAATGGAAGGAAATAAGATCTTCTCGCTTTCTACTTTAGGATTCGGAAAGATTACCGATGGAACAGCTTACCGTATCACTTCAAGAGGCTCTAAAGGCGTCATCACCATGAAGTCTGGTGAAAAGAATGGTCATCTTTTAACTATTAAGACTGTTCAAGGCGATGAAGATATCATCATCATTACTGATAAAGGCACTACTATTAGAACTACCTTGACTCAGGTTAAGAACTGCTCTAGAAACACTATTGGTGTTAAGATTATTACTCTCCGTCAGAATGAGGAAATCAGCTCTTGCTGTATTGAGCCCTCTGAGGCTGAGTATGAAGCCACCAATCCGGAAACACCTGATGATAATAAAGGTCCTTCATCCACTGAAGGCAATGATAATTCCACAAGTGACGATGCTGCCCTTAATGAGCTATTAAAGAGAGCTGAGTCTACTGGCGATGACGATGATTCCGATGATGATAAGAAATCGGACGAGGGTGAATAAAAAAAGGCCTAGCTTTGGCTAGGCTCTTTATTGAAATTATGAAATACTTATTGGTCTTTGATAGCTTAAGATTAAACAACAGTCTAGGTTTTACCGTCAAAGAGAATGTCACCAATACTTTGACAAGGAGAGGCGATAAATTTACCTTTCTCACTAATGATGACTATGATGCCGTTATAGCCGGGTCAGGAGAAGACCTTTTCGCAAAGTATTCCTCTCTTAAGCCTAACAAACCCATCTATGTCTTCGCTGATGCTGACTCTAATGATGTAGCTATCAATACCAGAGGGAAAGAAAATAATATTATTCTTTCTCAGACTGCTTTCAATTACTATCAGAAAGCCACCAAATTATTAGTCGCTTTTGATTCCCAGATTGATTTCCTTAAAAGTCATGGTATTAAGACTCCTATTGTTAGAATCAACCTAGATCCAACCTTCCTTAAAACCGATCATCTTTTTGATTATGAGAGGACTGCTTTTAGGTCTTTCTATCAGATACCTTTAGATGATCAATTGATTGTTTCCTATGGATCCTACTCTGACAAAAAAGAATTCTCAGCTTTGGAATCAATTGCGGGAGTCTCACCTGACAAGGAATATATCTTTTTTGGACATAACGATCGAGAATTTGTGAAGATGAAGATGATGGAAAGACTAGTAAAAGCCGATAATATCAAATACCTAGAGACCATGCCGGAGGAGCTTTATCATTCAGCTCTCTTAAATATCGATGCTCTTCTTTTTACTCAAAAGTTCATTCCTTATCCAAATATCATTATTGATGCTATCTACTATAAAATCCCGATTATTGC
>DLIM01000007.1:5286-12164 GCA_002483745.1 Caryophanales bacterium UBA7642
CTCTATGATGCCTTAAAGAACATTAAGACCAATAATAAAAGTGAAGCGGCTTATAACCTCTTATTTCCTAAAAAATAAAGAGTTTTAAGAGAAAGGCCTTATTTTGAGTCAGTTATCTATAGGCCACAGCTTGAATAAGTTACTATAAAAGACTATATTTTTATAAGCTATATATTACATATAGAGGGAGATAGAAACATGCTTGATGTTAAATATGTCATTGATAATCTTGAAGAAGTCATTCAGAGATTAAACACCAGAACTGGTGATTACTCTTATTTAAGAGAATTACCAAAGCTTGATGAGAAGAGAAAAGACCTCATCATGAAGGGTGATGCCTTAAAGTCTGAAAGAAATACTCAGTCTAAGGAAATCGGAAAATTAAAAGCTAACCATAAAGATGCCGAAGCTAAGTCTTTAATGGATAAGATTTCTTTTGATAAGGATGAAATTGCCCGTCTTGATACTGAAAAGAACAAGGTTGACGAAGAAATCCATCAGATGATGTTAAAGACCCCTAACCTTCCGGATAAATCTATTCCGATTGGTTTAGATGATACTTATAACCGTCCTGAGAAGTTCTGGGGCGATCCCACTGTCTTCAAGTTTAAACCTGCTGCACACTGGGATATCGGAACTAAACTTGGCTACTTCGATTTTGATCGTGCTGCTAAAGTCTCTGGTACTAGATTCACTTTCTATTTAGGTGCCTTTGCCCATTTAGAGAGAGCTTTAGCTGCCTTTATGCTTGATACCCACGTTAAGGCTGGCTTCACTGAAGTTTTACCTCCTTATATGGTCAACACCGATTCCTTAACCGGTTCTGGTCAGCTTCCTAAGTTTGCTGATCAGGCTTATAACACTACTCCTGGCGATTATTGGATGATTCCTACCGCTGAAGTTCCGGTCACTAACTATTATCGTGACGAGATCTTAAGAGGCGAAGACTTACCTAAATGGTTCTGCGCTTATTCTTCTTGCTTCAGAGCTGAAGCTGGAGCTGCCGGAAGAGATACCCGCGGTATCATTCGTCAGCATCAGTTCCAGAAGGTCGAGCTAGTCAAACTCTGCTTACCAGAAAAGTCCTTTGACGAACTTGAATCCTTAACTAGAGAAGCTGAGAAGATTCTTGAGTTATTGAAGCTTCCTTATCGCCGTGTCTGTCTATCTACCGGCGACTTAGGATTCTCTGCTACTAAATGCTATGATTTGGAAGTCTGGCTTCCTTCTTATAATGACTATGAAGAAAAAGATGGCCTTTGGGTTCCTAAGACTAAGAACTATAAGGAAATTTCTTCTTGCTCTAACGATCTCGATTATCAGGCTAGACGTATGAATATTAGATTCAAGAGAACCAAGGATTCTAAGACTGAGTTCTGCCATATGCTTAATGGTTCTGGCTTAGCTGTAGGTAGAACCGTTGCTGCCGTCATTGAAAACTATCAGAACGAAGATGGAACGATTACTGTCCCTGAGGTCTTAAAGCCTTATATGGGAATGGATATCATTAAGTAAACAAAACTAAAAGAAAGGAGGTTAATAGCCTCCTTTTTTAGTGAATTACATGTAATGTGTCTTTAGTTTTTGATATTCATCGTTCTTTTCATCTCTAAGATCTTTTAGTTGAGTAAATGACATTTTAAAAGGCAAACAATGGAGTAATTCTTTTATTTCAGGATCTCCATAATTTCTTAATAATACTTGGTGAGCAAAAAGAAATAATTGTTTATATGCTCTTGGGTTTTTTAAGAAGATTGTTCCACATAATTTTTCGCTTAGTTCAAATAAAAGCTTTCTAAAAAGGCACAATTCTTTTGAGTGATACCCTTGATTAGTCATAATAGGGCATTCGCCACCGCAGGCGTTTTCAATCACACATTTTTTGCAATCCTTAGTTTTTTGATTGTAAAAAGGAAGAGTTTCAGTTTTCATTTTCATCTCTTCAATAGAGTCATACATTTTCATTGAATCCATATCAACACAGCTAGAACAGCCATATATCTTTTTGTCTGTTCCTAAAGCTAGCCTAGTTATTCCTATATCACATCTATTAGCTAAACAAGCATCAAGAAGAACTTTCTTTAAATAACCCCCGAAATAATCATCTCCATTTATAATCTTTTCAATATTGATAAGCTTATCTAATAAAGCCTCATCAATAAGTTGATTGGTTAGTTCTTCATATCCTTTTTCTATAAATGAAAAGTCAAATCCTTGATAAGACTTTCTTTCCGGTCTAATAGATACCGTTTGAAATAAGGAAAGCATATTTTGGTAAGCTTGATAAACATCAACTCTTTCATCGCCGAATGTCATCGCGCCACCCACAAAACTTTTATTTTTAATTTTATTAAAATTATCAAGAACTCTCTTATAAGTTCCTTCCCCTGAAACATCTATTCGATTTGAATCATGATAAGCCTGGTAACCATCTAGAGAAATTCCAAAAAGTACTTTATGTTTCTGTAAAGCCGACACAATTGATGGACTAAGTAAAGAACCGTTAGTAGCAAGCATAGGAATAACATCTTTTTCGATTTTGTCACTTAGAAAGCGACAATAATCAGCTATTTGTAGGACTAAATTAATTTTCAAAAGAGGTTCACCAGAACCCGCCATATCAATATAAAAAACTTTTGCATTTGGGAAAAAGGCGACAACCTTATCAATGAAGAGTTGACAATCAAAAAAGGAAAGTGATTTCTTTTTCTTCTTTGAATTAAAACAATAGCGACATCTAAAATTACAATCAGATGTGGGATTTAAACAGATTCTTACTACGGGCATATCTTTGCTATAGTTGGGTTCTCTAAAGAAATGATTATTATTTAGAACTTCTTCTTCACGAGATTCAAATTTGTTAGGTATGAATACAGAAACACCATTTCTAGTATTATATAAGACATAAAAATCCTTTTCGGCTATCTTCCAGATAAACTGATTCATTATACCAAGTGATTTCCTTCGTTAAGATCACCTTCTATCGAATAGTAACTTCCAAACTCTTCTAAAATTGTTATAGGAACAATCTTATAAAAATACCTTCCTTGTATCCTATAGAGTTTGTGAACAACCGGATTATTACTTTCATCATAGAAAACAGAATTCTGCTTTATAAACATTCCCTTTCTATGAATAACCAAATCATAAGAAACATTAACTGAAACCCCATTTAAAAAGAAGCCTTGAGAATTATCAATTATTAATCCAACATCAAAAGCATATTCAATAGAATTAAAAGAGGAAATCACTTTAATTGGCTGAAATACTTTGTTCTGGAAATTAACCGAATAACTGATTTCAAACTCATCAAGCGCTATACCAGAAAGCCCACAAGAGGAAGTTGCTAAGGTTTCATCTAGATTCTCAAAAGTAATATCATCACCAGAAATAGAAAACACTCGTGAGTTACAAGAAATCTCTGTACTATTAATCAAGGTCCCCTTTTTTACTATCTGGCCACCTTTAAGTCCTGAATCAATCAATTTAATTGTGTATCTAGGAATACTTACTATTCCGGAAGAAGTGTTTTCATTTTCAATTAAATCTTTGTAGACTATGGATTCATTATTCCTATTAAATCCTGAATAAAACTCAGTTACAGTACTATCATTTACTAAATTTGTCTTATAAATATCTGTATTATTACTTTTTGATTTAATAGCAAACATACTACAAAGAAGAGCCATCAAACAAATATTGATAGAAAAAAGAACAGTATTTCTTTTCACGTTAATGTTCCTCCACAAGAATAGACGAAATGTTTGTTCTAGATCCTATAAGCGCTGGAATTAAAACACCAATTATAGCAGCTAGATAATAAATTGATAAGGCCAAAACCGTACTTTTCCAGTCAAAGAAGAAGACATAAATAAAGTGATATTGAGAAAGAATAGTAGACATAATACCAAAAATAGCAACGTCAAGAACAAAAGAAAGTATTACCGATATTCCAATAAGGAACGTTCCTTCAGACAAGAACATAAAACTAATATCATCTTTAGTTGCACCAACCGCCCTCCTAACACCTATCTCATTTGAGCGGTTCTTAATATTTAGAATACCCACAATCAAAACAGAAATAAAAGAGAGGAAAATTAAAAGGCCATCAATTTCATAAAATAGTAAACTCAATTTTGAAGTGCTGTTCTTAAAATAGGAATAATCATTGTACATACCATTAGCCAAATATGGGACATTATCTTTGGTTGTTTTTAAAGTATGACCTTGGTTGTTTATTGAATAATAACAACGAGACAATCCAAATAAGTAATTAAGTGTAGAGTAAGGAACAAAGATATGAATGTTAATATCATCATTATTAATAGTTCTATCAATATCGGCTGTATCTTTAAGAGTACCAATTAATTTAAAATTTTGTCCTTTTATAGTAATAGTAAGTGATGAAGATTTAGTTGAAAACAAATGCGCTTGACTAGTGTACATCATAAAAGAAAGATTATTTTGTATTATATCCGCTTTAGTAAAAGAAGTTCCTTTTTCTAAATTGGAAAATCTAATATTGGTATCACAATCGACAGACTGAAGAGGATAGTGGTAAAAATTCTCACTAACACCATAAATCCTAAAATGGGTCTTGGGAAAATATCCCGATAGATTAGTGATAGTAATGTCGTCTTTTTCAGTATATACCTTAGTATAATCCAAACCATAAAAAGTACTTTCTACTAGGTCTGATTTTTTGCAATCAACATTCCAACAGAAAGAATAGTTATCTGGGTAATCACCATAGTAATAACTGTTTTTTTCCTGATTATAATTAATAACACCAATACCTAACGCTGTCCCTAAAGAAACAAAAAGACTTAAAATTAAAATAAAAATATTGTTTTTATAAGAAAAACATCTTTTTATAAATCCTAAGAAGCCTTTATTTGTTTTGTTCATAAGTATTTAGTTTCCTATCTTTAAGAAACAAACAGCGATTACAAAATGCAGCCACTCTTCTATCATGAGTTACAATTAAAATTGAATGCTTTTCATCTTTGAATGAAATTAGTATATTCATCACTTCTTTAGCGGTCTCTTCATCTAGATTTCCGGTGGGTTCATCACAAATTAATAAATCCGGTTTATGAATTAAAGCACGAGCTATTGCAACTCTTTGCTTTTCTCCACCACTTAAACAGTTAACGGGGCCATTAAGAAGATCGGTTATATTAAGCTTTTGGGTCAAATAATTAAGATACTTTAAATCAACCTCATCTTTACTTGATTCGTATTGATATGGAAGAAGAATATTTTCTCTAACATTCAACGAATTAATTAAATAATATGATTGAAACACAAAACCAATTCGCTTATTTCTTAAATCAGAATAATCCTTTTTCCTATTTATCTTCTGATCAAAAAGGAAATAATCACCAGTATATCGACTATCAAAAAGTGCAAGAATATTAATAAGAGTTGTTTTCCCACTTCCTGACCGTCCTAAAATAGCAACCATTTCTCCGGAATCCACTTCTAAACTAAGATTTTCTAATACTTTCTTGGGACCAAAGGATTTTGAAATGTTTTTTAGTTGAATAATTTTAGTAGACATAAAGAATCAAACCTTCTGCTAACCCTTTGCCAGAAATTAATGCATTACCCTGAACGATAGCCTCAAAATATACTTGTATAGTTTCAATTTTCCCATTAACAATATATTGAAAAGTCTGGTAGGTATGTTCGACATAATTGTTGTTGGTTATATAGAAAAAATTATCGTATTGCTTTTGAATGTCTTCTAAATATACTTGAGACTTATCAGTCAAAATAGCAGTGCAATCAAGGGCTTTATATTTGGCAATAACCTTCTCTGATGAATCCAATTCTGAGAAATCAAAACTAGAAAAGGCAACATCATATGAAACAGATGAACTAACAAACAATTTAGGGGTGCTTAATTTTGAATAATCTTTTGAATAATAGTCACTAGTTGATATAGGTAATTCTATATCAAACATGTTATATGAATAGAAAGTAATTTTTTTGATATCATCGCCTTCAACATTTAAAGCACAGCCATCATTAGGTGCAAGTACGTCACTCCCATTATATGTTCCGACAGGCGTTCCTTTTAAAACGGAAACCCCAGTTTTTATGGTGACAGTATTTACGGAAAGAACAGAAAAAGGAGACTCTTCAAAAGAAATAGAAATATCATATTTGTTGTAAGTGGCAAAATCACTATTTGATACTTTAAACCCGGACCCTGAAATTCCTTCTACTTCATCAGCAGTAGAAGGAATATAGTTTTCGGGATTGTTTTTTACGTTCTTATTAAAAAGAACACAAAATGAAATAAGCAAACTCAAATTTGCAACAACCGAAATCGATAGAACTAACGTTTTCCAATTAAACTTTTTCATTTTTATTGGGTTATATAATTAAGATTTAATTCAGCAAATTGACGATAGATAGTGAAAGTATCTCCGAGGTTTTTAAGTGTAATCTCTAAATCAGTTCCAACATTGCAGTATTTTGATACCGCACTATTGATGTTAACTGTCATCTTAATATAAAGGTCTCCACTTGCTTTAATGCCGTTCTCTGGAATAGGCAAATAATCAGAGTCCTTTCCAAAAGGATAAAAATCATCTGGCTCATCTTCATGATTTATGGCAAGGTACCGAACATTAGAGAAAGAAATGAGGGATTCATTAGAACTTTTATATGACATAAAGTAATAAGAGGAAAAATCAAAATAATCCCTATGAAGAACAAAATACAATGATGGTTTATCCAACACCATTCCACCAGTCCAGTATTGCTCATAAAAGACACCAAACCCGTCATAACTAAAATAAGAAGGCGGAAGATCAGGCTTAGAAGGATAATCAATATCACAGGTTAATGTAATATCTTCAGGTTGT
>DLIM01000010.1 GCA_002483745.1 Caryophanales bacterium UBA7642
TCCGAATCCCGCTCGGGTCACCAATTGAAACAAAGTTGCATCATTAGCTGACATCAAATCAGAATGGTGCAAATCATCATATAGAGACATCTGCCAAGAAGCAGATGTTTTTTTGTTTCTAACACATTTTGCGCAATTTTTATAGTCTTCGTACTTTCAGTGTATATGAGGTGTAGGATTATGTCTATTACTGCCACAAAATTGAAAGATAATCTCAGCAAACATCTAAAGCAAACACAAGCGGAAGATATCAATGAAAAGCAGTTAAAGGACAAAAGAAATGTCGATACTTATTGATACTTTCATTATTGTTGATGCCTTAGCTAATCGGAAGCCTTGGGCTGAAGTTGCTTAGAATCTTTAAGAGTTATCCTTGTCAAAAAAGATCAATGACTGTATTTCTGCAAAAACAGTAGATAATATTCATTATTTCATTCAGAAATACCAAAATAGTGAATAAAAAGCCAGAAAGGCATTAGCCTTTTTTCTTTCGGCTGTGACTATATAATTACTAGAAATCTTAAAGCAACAGCTGTTTCTTTAAAAAATTGGAATCCTAAAAATTCTAATAGTTTTCAGCAAAGCCGAAAGCTAATAGGTTATTCTTTAAGGCTACATCAATAGCATCGTCAAGTTTCTTCTTAGCGCGTTCGGTGAGAGTCTTTATTTTCATAGTTTCAGCTGTCTGCTTGATTAAATCAGCACGGCTGATGTTCTTCTGGGCCTTAATGATTTTATTCATTAAAACTAGTATTTCTTCTCTGGAAATATCATAGAGATCTCTATCCGAGGAACGGAAGGCATCGACATGGTTGTCCTGATTAGTATCAGGCCAATAGAAAACCACATTGTTATAATCCCTGGTGGCTTTAACTGGAATCCTATCAAGATGTCTTTTTAAGACACTATCAGCTCGAGATTTAATCTGTGTGATGCTAAAGACTTTCTTCATTCTTTCTTTGATGAGATTATAAGAAATAGGCTGCTCTGTCTGAATAATCTTTAAAAGAATAGCGCCGATCTTGCTATAGTAATAGCCATCCTCAACCTGTGAATAATCAAGCTTATCTTTAAAAGTAATAGTTAATTCCTGATAAGGAACGATTTTATAGTCAATTAAGTTATTAGCTGATGTAAGGACCGGCTTTAAAAAAGAATTGTTTGAATTGATGGATACTTCTTTTTGGGTCTTTTCAATCACATCAGTAATTTCTTTAATGGTTTCACTTTCGTATCTTAAGAAGCTATAGGTATAAACACGGAGCAGCTTCCACTTCAAAGACTCTAAAACGATTGGCTCTACATAGAAGCGGTCACGGCAACTGACATTAGGATTAAGTGGCTTCTCATCAAGAATGATTCCTAAGCAATATTCATCACTGTCTTTCTTCCTGACAGCTAAATCTACTTTCATTTCACTAGAGCCGATATCAGAATCAACAACATAGCCAAGTTTAGACAAATCTCTCTTAATAAAGAAAGCTAAATCGCTGCGAGAAGAATTATGACTGTTTTCCTTTTGAGGCATAACTGATTTTTCAGCAAAAGCTAAGAAGTCTTTAAGGTTCTCGGCTCCGGCATTCTTATATTTAGTTTCATCAATATCAGTTGCCCTGATAGTAGAAAGAACAATCATCTCTTCTTTGGATCGAGAAGCGGCAACATTAAGTCTTCTTTCACCTTTATCAAGCATTAGAGGACCACCTAATTCAGCCTTTCCGTTCTTGCCTTTGGAAAAGCCAATAGACATGATGATAATATCTCTTTCATCGCCTTGAACATTCTCCAAGTTCTTAATAAAGAGCTTTTTGCTACTTACTTCTTCATTCCAATGAGTAAGTGTAGCATAATTACTGTTCTTATCCATCATTTTATCTATTTCATCATAGACAGCATCTTGTTGTTTCATATTAAAAACGACAATGCCAATTGATTTATTTTTAGTTAAAGGATTGTCAAGGATTCCTTTTAAGGTATCAAGAATAGCCGCAATCTCATTTCTTGAGATATTACTATTCAGTTTATCAGCTGAAGGAACAATATTCTTGTAGATGACATGGCTTGTAAGGTTATCAAAGGAAGGGAAGGTGAAAAGATCGCCGCCATAGAAATTCATATTGGAGAACTGAATCAATGATTCATGCCTTGAACGGTAGTGGAAAGCTAAACGGATTCGAGGCATATCAATAGAGATGCAATCATCCAATAAGGACTCAGCATCTGCTAAGGCTACATTGGTACCGTCTTCACTATTAGAAGCATCATCAACTGACATGGTAAAGTAATTTGAAGGAGGCATCTGTTGAGGATCTCCGGCTACTACTAGAGAATTACCTCTGGCAATAGGACCAACGGCTTCACTAGTCGGTATCTGAGAAGCTTCGTCAAAGATTACAATATCAAATTTCTTGCTATCAACTCCTAGATATTGAGCTGCTGATAAAGGTGACATCAAAAAGCAAGGGAAATAAGTTCTAAAATAAGACTCATATTGCTGCAAAGCATTCCTGATGGTAATGCCTCTACCACCATTGAGAACTAACTTCTTTAACTGACCTATCGGGTTAGCATTGGAATAATTAACGTTAGGATTAGCAAAGGTGGAAGTCACTTTGGTAATGACTTCTTCTATAGCTAAGCTGTTATATTGATTGATTAGATCCTGATATCGCTTAATCTCTTTTTCATAGATAGCTGGATTAAAACTATTGTTATATTCATCTGTAGAGAAATACTTGCTGATAAAAGCATTGTCTAAGGCTTGTTCATAGACATCCGAGAAATCATTGAGTTTAATGTTTCCATCTAGAAGCCTATTGAATAAAGTCCCTAAGCCTTTTTGTCTAAGAATATCTCCTTCTTGATTGATGGAAGCTAATTCTGCAATAGTCCTGGTGTTGTTCTTGTCTTCAACTAAGTCTTCAATCTCCTTTAGGGCATCGAAATAATCTTTGTTCTCAAAGAAACTAGGACTAAGTGGGTACTCTTTCAGGATTTCGTTTCTGGTCTTTATGAATTCCAAATAAGCATTCTTAAATACCTTAAAGTCATTATTGATAGAAGCTAGCTCAAAGCCGTTCATTGCTGAGACTTTTGATAAAGAGGAGAGAGTTAAGGCATCAGGAGCATCAATAATGAGATGATGGAAAGCTAAGGTTGTCTTATAAATATCTTGATACTGAACCGCTTTATTGGAATTGGGAATCAAGTCTTCTTTAAAGAACTTATTTAAAGTCAATAAGCTTTCTTGATCTCTCTTAATAGTCTCCTGATAAGTGTTCAAATAGACTAAGTCATCCTTTAATTCATCAAACTTTGGCTTATAGTCTTTTTTCTTATAGGAGCCAATAATCTTCAAGGCTTTCTTTTTAGAAAAGAACTTGGTTATAAAATTTGTGCCTGAATTTAAAGCATTTCCACTTGATACTGCATTAATCTTCATTAAATCAGTGTATTTGCTAACCAGCTTTTCCTTATAGCCATCAATCATTCTTAAGTCACTTAAACAGCGCTGATTATTATCTTCATCTTTAAAGAGGGAGGGATCAAAGAGAGAATCAAGTTTAGCATTACTATTAAAATAATAATTAAAGACCTGATAATCATAACTGAGTCTCTTATAAGTAGCCTTCTCAGTACGATTGAGTTTATTTAGGAAAACATCATAGCAGGAATTAAGCTTTTCTGAACTAGTTTCAAGTCTATCGAATTCTTTAATTATCCTATCCTGATCGAGATAATCAAACTTACTGATTCTTAAAACCTTTAATGGTTGAGTATCAAAAGAAGGTATGCTTCTTCCTAAAGTAACAATATTATCGATAGCAGTTCTAATTACTTCGTCTTTCTTGCCATCATAATCATTCAGGAAATCATTGCTAAGAGAATAAACGCCTTTCTGGCTTTCAGTAGCCATTCTCTTAGTAATAGCTTCATAGAGGGAATAGAAATTTTCGCCGTGATGGTGAAGCTTTCTTAACTCATTGTTGATAATAGCTTTCTTTTCTTCAATTTCTTTTACGGTATCACTAAAGGCACCCGTCCCCACCAATTTCCCTTTATACATCGATTCGCCTAACTGCTTGAACATGGATTGCTTTGAAGCATTGGCATCATAAAGCTGTAAGGCAAAGCGAGATAATCCTAAACTAGAAAGCCTTTGCCTGACTACTTCCAAGGCGGCTTGCTTTTCAGCGACAAATAAAACACTCTTGCCATTATAGAAGGCATTAACAATCATATTAACAATCGTCTGACTCTTGCCTGTTCCCGGAGGGCCATCAAGAATAAAGGAATTGCCAGCACCACATTCAAGAATAGCTTTCAATTGGGTGGAATCATACTGAATAGGAGCCGCAAACTTATCCATTTGATCTAATTCATCATCATTCTTGTCTTTAGTGATTTCCTTATTCTGAATCAAAGACTGGTTTTCTAAAAGAGAAGCAATTACAGGATTGTTTCTTAATGCCTCTTTACGGTTCTTGATATCTAACCACATAACATAGTGGCTAAAAGTGAAGTTAGCAATAAAACAGCGTTTGGTATCAACATTGATATCTCCAACATGCATATTCTTTAATGAATTAACAATATCAAGGAAGTTATCAGTAGAATTCACACCATATAAGGAACTGAAGTCAGCACCTTTTTTGACTTTATAGTATTCAAAGAAAGTCTGGTTAAGCATGATATCATCAAAATCATACTTGATGGTATAGTCGTCACCGAAACGGTCTTTAGCAATACTGATAGGTAGTAAAAGGAAAGGGGCTTCTAAGAATTTTGAATTGTCATCGCCAGTCAAAGTCCCAATGACTAAATAAAGAGTAGGACTACCCGTTTCATCACGAGCCTGTCTATCAGTCTTGATTAGTTTCTTCAAGGTAGTAACAGAACTCATTCCCAGAACTAATCCTTGTTTTCTTAAATCATTGGCCAAAGGAAGAATACTTGCATAATCGCTCTTGCTTCTTTCGCCATTAGAATTCTTCATCAAAGAGTCTAGAAGTCTAATCTTAAAAGACTGATTCTGATTATCCCTTAGATAGTTAAAGAAATCATTTCCTTCAAGACCGGGTAATTCACAGATATTAGATTGATCTTTGTTGGCTTTAAAATTAACCAGTTTATTTCCCGTTGAAAGATCAAGTAGCTTCTTCTCCCAAGTAGAGAACCGATCTTGATCATCTGAGTCTTCAATAGGCTTGAATTTGTAGTCAGAAATTTTAGTTATCTCATCTTTTTCTAACGCAATTGGCTTAATTGAAAAATCAACGGTTCCTTTTTCATCAGGAATCGGTATAGGCTTTAAAGAGGCATTTTGGCAAGTCAATATATCCGTAGCCGAAAAAGAGCCACGATAAGAACGCAAATGTTCCTCGCCAATAGTCATACTTTGAGAAAAAGAAGTCGAACTATTAGAAGTCAAAGTAGTGCATTCAAAAAGGATAATTTTCTTTTCATTTCCAGTAGTCGCTGAATAGACAATACTAGGTTTGTTTTCAATAAACTGGAAGAAACCATCTTCTGTAAGAAAGCATCCGCAGAAGGCATGACCATCCACCATAATCAGGATTGGATGTAATCCAATATCTAGCAAAGCTGAACACATCAAGATAGATAAATCTAAACAAGTGCCTAACCTATCTCTTAAAACATCATTTGGCATTCTAATGTTTTGAACTAATTCAGTTGAGACAGGTGGATTTGAATAAGCAATACCATAATTATGAAGAGCGTTATAAACACACTGAACCTCTCTAACAATAGAAGTCTTATCTTGGTTCTGATAGCCAATCAAAGGCTTATTGCCGTTTTCCTTGATAGCATCAAGATGAATTTGATTAAGAGAGGGGAAACCAGTAACGCAGTATTTAGCTAATAATAAAGGCATCAAATAAGGATCAGATGAGCACTGCCTAATAGGAAGTATCTTTATGTTCTTAGTTAAAGTAGTTAAAGAAGCGTTAGTAAGAGGATCAATAACTTCAAAGAAAATCTCACAGGCTCCGATACCATTTTGGTTATAAAGCTTTTCGCCATCAATCTGAATCTGAGGATCTTTTTCTATCTTTTGTTTGCTACGATATTTGATTTCACCTAAATGAAGAATTGGAGCGGAGAAAATCGGATTAGAAAAAGACATTTTTAAAAGTAAATCTGAATAATCAGAATCAGTATCGTTATCAATTTCTATTTTCTTAAGCAAAGAAAAAGAAGTATAAAATGTCTTTTTATCAGTAGCTTTTATAATACTATCAGTATGGAATTCTAAGAAAGAAAAAGACTTTCCAATACCGATATTCAACGAAAAACTCTTTTTATCTTGCATAGCTATTATTTTACCACAAGAAATCAAGGCATTAGGGAGCTAATAAATAATCTTTGCTAATATTCCTATTGGCAAGAAAGATAACTAATACCAAAGCTTCAATCATTACTATTTAAATTGATAGCAATTTTTAAAATTTATTTATAAAATTTCTAAAAAAGATTTAACACAGTTAACTAAACTGAATACAAGTAATAACCTAAATAATATCTCCGATTTTTTCTAAAAAGTAATGAAATTTTGCTCCCCTTGCTTTGCCAATATCCTTAGTAAATATCGAAAAATGTTTAATTAAAACTATTAATAAAATTTTCATATGTTATAATCTACCGGTTTAATAAAAAATGAACACTTTTCTAATCACATTAATTACTGTCTCCGGTATGCTTCTTTTTACAATTCCTGGTTTCCTTTTAGTGAAGTTTAAAGCAGTCGATTCTAGTCATATAAAATCCTTTTCTAAAGTGCTGATGATTGTCTCTCAGGCCTTCTGAACTTTCTATTCTTTTCAAAAGGTCAGTTATTCAAATAATAACTCAATTCTGATTAGTCTGACTTTCTTATGTCTTTGCTTCTCATGCTTTTAATCATGGCCATTATGTATTTGATCTTAAGAAAGAGATTTTCAAATGTTGCTAATAGAGTAATGTGTGTCTGTGCTGCTTTTGGAAATGTAGCCTTTTTAGGAGTTCCCATAATTGAAGCGGTCTTACCTGATTTCAAGGAAGGTGCTATGATCTGCGCAACTTTTGTAACCACCATGAATATCTTAGGATGGACTTTAGGAAGTTACTTGATTACTCAGGATAAGAAATATGTAAGCTTCAAAAAGATCTTACTCAATCCAGCCACGATTGGATTCCTTATTTCTTTAATTTTCTACTTCTGTGATTTCCATTTAGCTAGCATCCCTTATGTTGGAAACACTCTTGATTGGGTAATCATGATTCTAGCTAAGATGTCTACGGCTTTATGTATGATGATTCTAGGTATGAGATTAGCTACCATAAGATTAAAGCCTCTATTTACAAATTATCAAAATTATGTGGCTGTTTTAATTAAACAAATAATAGTTCCTTTTATTGTCTATGGAATACTTTATGCTATCCCCTTAGATAGCAATTTTAAAATTACCTTTGTCATTCTCTCTGGTGCCCCAATTGCGGCAGTAGTACAGAACTTTACTGAAATGATAAATCAAGGTCAGGAAAATGCAGCTGATATGGTGATTTTAGGAACAGTGTTAAGTGTTATTACCGTTCCTTTAATTACTTTGGTTCTCTAATAAATGCCTATAAAAGATTAACTAAGAATAATCCCAAGAAAGCAAAAGCTAAACTAATAATAGAAATTGGAGACAGGTATTTAATAAAATCCAGGAAACCGAATTTGATTTCATGATTTTTAAGTATCGACATCCACATAACACCTGCTAAAGCACCAACAGGAGTTAAATAGGCTCCAATATTAGAAGCGATGATGGCTAAATAGACATTTAAAGAATTATAAGTGCTCATACTAGAAATAACTTCAGTAAAGAAAACGCTCATTGGGATATTATTTAAGAAATCAGCTCCAATGAAACTAATTAGTCCTACACCTAAGTAAGGATTAATATTCGATAAATAGTTAGCAATAATTTTTATTACTCCTGCATCCTTTAATGAAAGAACTAAAACAAACATTGATAAGATAAAAGGAATCACTGGATAAGGCAGCCTTAAAAAAGAATTACCTAAATATCTATAAGATCTCTTATTCTTAATACCATAGAAAAGAACAAAGACAATTAAGAATAGGGCTCCCACCACTGATACTAGCCATAGAGGAATACTTACAAAGTCAGAGACAGCCATCATAATGATAGTAAGACCTAAAATAACTAAAGAGACAAGAGCCAATACTGGATCTTTTAAAGTGGGATGATCTTCCGTAGCAGCAAAAGAAGCTTTCAATTTCTTCCTGAAAATTACTAACAAAGAGACTAAGCCAGCCACACCACTAAGGATAGTTGCTAACCACATCTTAGAGAAATACTCAAAGAAGCCAATATTAAAGGACTCGGCTAAATAGATGTTAGTGGGATTACCAATAAGTAAAAGCATACTATAAGTATTGCTAGCTACAAACTCGCTTACTAAGAAAGGTATCGGAGAAATCTTTGCTCGTTTAGTAAAGAAAATAATAAAAGGAGTAAAGGTTAAAATAACAATATCATTTGAAGTAAAGATAGTTAAGATAGAAGTTAAAGCATAGAGAAGAAAGAAAAGCGTATATTGAGAACCTTTTGACTTATTAGCAACTTTACATGCTAGATAAGAAAAGAACCCAGCTTCATCTAGGACAATTGAAAGAAAACTCATCGATAAGAACAAAGCAAGAATCTCTAAAGGATTGATACTACCTGACTGAATAAGACTCTTACCTAAATCAGAATAATCAATTAAGCCAAAGCAAAGAATAATTACTGCTCCTAAAAGGGGTCCGATAAAAAATGTCTCAAATGATTTTCCTTTGATTTTAGCTTCCGGAAATACCATTAAAGAGACAAACATCAAGACGATAGAACAGCAGGTAATAGTTATAGTTGCTATCATACCGGTTGTAGACTATAGCACAAAGGTCTCTGCTTTACTAAGAAAAAGTGATTACAATTGCAAGAATAAGAAAAAATGCCTAATTTATCCGCTTTTTAGCATTGCCAAAATTGTTCTTGAGCATCTTTCTTTATTATTTATTGCTCTTCCTATATAGTGATTCCAAGAGGTATAGAAACATGGAATACAATAAATTGATAGAGACAAGACGTTCTAACTACGCTTTAGAAAGCAAGGCGGTAGTTAAAGATGAAGAATTAGTGAAAGAATTAGAGAAAGTTATTAAAAACGCCCCTACTGCCTTCAATTCGCAAGCTACCCATATCATCGTAGCTTTAGGTAAGAAACATGAATTAGTCTGGGATATCACTCACGATACCTTAGAGAAAATCGTCCCATTTGAAAGATTCAAGACAACAGCTAGCAAACTGCAGATGTTCAAAAATGGTTATGGAACTATCCTCGTCTTCAAGGATGAAAAGAAAATAGCTGACTTAAAGAAAGCCTTCCCTGGTTTTGCTAATAGACAAGACGGCTGGGGAGAACAGAACATTGGTATTTTGGTCTATGCTCTATGGTTAGCTCTCTATAATCTAGGCTACAGCGGAAACATCCAGCATTATGATCCTTTAATTGATGAAAAAATCAAAGAAGAATTCAAAGTCCCTGAGGATTGGAAACTAGAGACAGAGATGGTCTTTGGCAAAGCTAA
>DLIM01000042.1 GCA_002483745.1 Caryophanales bacterium UBA7642
TCATTCTTGAGCTTCCTTATATCTTTGGTGCTATGCCTATGAGAATTCCTCTCTGGAAAAAAACCTTCCTTGACCGTTTCTGTAACGGCCATAAGGTAATCTTCTTCCCTAAAGGATCAACCACAATGATTGCAGTCGAGCATATCGGTGAAGCAGCTATAGGTGCTCTAGAATATGGAAAAGATGGTGAAAGATATCCAATCGGTGATCAAAACCATACCTATAATTGGATGCTTGACCAGATGATGGTTGATTTAACTGGCAAGAAGAGAAAAATCTGTAATCCTTCAGGAAGAATCTGCGCTCTAGGTGCTAAGATGACTGTCGGCAAGAAAGACAAAAAGGCGGGACTTGAGTCTGGTCTTGACTATGGTCATTTGATGACAGATATCATGTCCAAGAATTTAGTCATTGAACCTGATGTCATCGATAAAGTTGATAATCTTCTCCATGTCGGACGTGGCGGACTAGAAGAATCCATTCAGGCAATGGTTAAATGCTGCTACCAAGACGGTGAGTTCAAATAAGCATCATGAAAAAGTGTCTCATCTATTATTTTAGCGGTACTGGTAATACTTCTATTGCAGCTTCTATGTTAGCTTCTAACTTTAAGAAATATGGATATGAAGTAACTACCTATCGCTATCAAGTTCCCAATAAAGATATTCCCTCTTCTGAAGGATATGATTTAGTGGGATTTGGTTATCCTATCCATGCTTTTAATGTTCCTGGGGCTTTTGCAAAATTCATAAAGGCTTTACCAAAGCTTTCAGTTCCGACTAAGGCCTTTTTCTTTAAAGTCTCCGGTGAGCCCTATCATCTAAATGATGCTTCTAGCCATCATATCTATGTCAAGCTGAAACGAAAAGGCTATCAATTCATCATGGATAAGCATCTTCTAATGCCTTATAACATCATGTTCAGATATCCAGATGGTGTAGCCAAGCAAATGTATCTCTACTTAAATGCCTTAACGGAATTAATGGCTAAAAGATTATCTTTAGGAGAAGAAGACAAAATACATTATGATTTAGGCCTGATTTTCTTTTCCGTCTTGCTGAGAATCGAATGGATAGCTCCAAAGCTAAATTGTCTTTTCACTCATGTCGATCAAAAGAAATGCATTAACTGCCATCTTTGTATCAGAGAATGTCCTACTCAAAGCATGCATATCAATAAGAAAGGGAAAATCAAAGTTAACTCCACCTGCGCCATGTGCATGAGATGTACTTACTTCTGTCCTAAAGATGCCATCAAATTCGGTTTTATGAATAACTGGAAAGTCAATGGACCTTATCAGTATCAGAAACTCGAAAAGGATGATACAGTCAAAGAAGACTATATCAACCGTGATACCAAAGACTATTTCCGACATTTCAAACAATATTTTTATGAGCAGAATCAGCTCTTAGAGAAATATCACATTCCTCTTCCAGTAACTTACTCTCAAGAAGAGACAATCCTTGCTAAAGAAGAAGAAAAGGAATTAAGGAAAACTGTTAGGAAAGCTTAGCTAACTTTTCTTGGCAAGTCCTTCTTTATACATCCAATCAATCGTATCCTGCATCGTCTCTTTTAAAGGTCTTGGCTGATAGCCAAGATCTTTTTTGGCTCTTTCACAGGAATAATTTGAATTCTCATTTAAGCAATCCATGGAGAAGCCAGTAAACAAAGGTTTCTTATGATGAAGCCTTGCATGTAACTCTAAAAGAGGAGAAACCATCTTTACAATGAAGTGTGGAATAGTAGCCTTGGTTTTCTTGACTCCACTGACTTGATGAGCAACATCAAGTAATTCTAAAATGGTTACACCCGTACCAGAAAGGATATAGCACTTTCCGTTCTTGCCTTTTGTAGAAGCCAGTATCATTCCTTTAGCGACATCTCTAACATCAACGATATCGTATCCGCCTTTAACTACTACTTTCAGTTGATGGTTAAGATACTCCCTTATGGCTGTATTTATAGGGCCGCCAAAAGCATCATTAGGTCCCATAATAGCAGTAGGCTGAACAATTGTGACATCTAATCCCTTTGAAGCATAATCTAAGACTAGATTGCTAGCTATGGCTTTACTTTGACCATAAACTCCCTCAATCTTTTCAGGTGAGAATCTTTCTTCTTCAACTACTTTATTTGGCTTACTGGGCTTATTGATAGCATCAACGCTAGAGACATAGATGAATTTATCGACATGGTGCCTGATAGTACCATCAAGCATATTCTTTGTTCCATCAACATTGACTTTAAAGACGGAGGGGTCGTTTTTCTTCATGATGGAGATTTTTCCGGCCACATGGTAAAGTACTCTTCTAGCTTTAATATCAGACTTAGCACTTAAGAACTCATCAATTGATTTTGGATTGGAGATATCACCATCAATAAAGAGAATCCTCTCATTAAGTTTTCCAAAGTCTCGATGGTTATCATTCTTTAAAACCATAGCCACAACAAAGACATCCTCTTTCTCTAAGAGTTCCATGATTAGGTTTCTGCCTAAGTGTCCAGTTCCACCTGTAATATATGCAATTGTATTAATCATAAGTTATTCCTTGCTATCTTTATCATATTCTTTCTAATAGTCTAATTAAAGTTTAGTAGACACTTTCCTGTTTTCTTGTCTTGAGGTCAAAATACTCTTGTTAGACTTCCAAGAAGAGGAAATATAGATATTTTATTTTTAGCATTGAAGTTATAATAATATAAAAATCAGGAGTATAGAATCTATGGATCAACATAAGCCTTCCCTAAGAAACAACAAGACTGCTAAGACTATATTAAGAATAATTGGTTTCATCTTCACCATTGGTGGATTAGTTTGTGTCATAATTGCTTTTATCGACTTCTTCACTAAAGCTGTTGATATGAATGGCTCAATGCCCACTAAGTTCTATCTCTTCTTTATTGGCTTTCCCTGTCTTTTTATTGGTGTTGTCTGCTTGTCTTTAGGCTTTATGAAAGCTGTCTCTAGCTATGTGGCTAGTGAGCAGGCTCCCATAGCTAAAGACGTCAATAACTATATGCTAGATGGAACAAGAGATGAAACAGTAAAGACCGTTAAAAGCTGTTCTGATGCTATTAAAGGTAATGCTTCTAGTGAATCGGCTGGAGTAGTTTGTCCTAAGTGTGGCGTTAAGAATGAACCAGGTGCTAAGTTCTGTGATCATTGTGGAGAGCCTTTAACTAAAACTTGCTCTAACTGCGGAGAAGTCAATGATATTGATTCTACTTACTGTAGGAAATGCGGGAAGAAGCTATAAACAAACAATCAATATGACTGATAATCAATTACCTAGAACCACAATCGCAAAATATCCTTTTACTGCTCAAGGAGCAGTCGATTTATCTACAAACGAAAAAGGCATTGATTGGCCGGTAGTCTATATATTGCAAGGCAGTAAGCAAGCTTATGTTGGCGAAACCTCTAGTGCTTATTATCGTATGGCTCAGCATTTAGAAAACCCTGTAAGAGACTCAATGGCTTATGAATATGTCTTGTTTAATGACCTCTTTAATAAATCTGCCATTCTAGATATAGAGAATATGCTGATTGAACACATGCATGCTGATGGATTGTTCTCTCTTCAAAATCTCAATAATGGGCAATCTAAATATCATAACTATTACCAACGTGGTCTTTATAAGGAGCTTTTTAAGAACATCTGGCCGCAACTAAGAAAAGAAAAATTAGCTAATCATACCCTTCTTCAAGTAGAAAACAGTGATGTCTTTATATATTCCCCCTTCAAAGAATTAACCGATGAGCAATATAATTTAGAAACAAAACTCTTAAATGACATTTTTAATGCTGTTTCTTCTAAAAAGCCTACTACTATTGTGGTTGAAGGCGGCGCTGGAACTGGGAAATCAATATTAGCTATTTCTCTTGTTAAATACATAGCTGATCTTTCAAGTGAAAAAATTGACTATTCTAATATTGATTCTGATTCCTTTGATGATCTTAAAACAACAATTACTGACTACACCAATATGAATTCAATATTAACTGACGCTCATCTTTCGATTGCTTTTGTTGCCCCAATGACTGAATTTAGAAATACCATCAAAACGGTATTCAAAAACATTCCTTCTTTAAAGAAAATCGATGTGGTAAGTCCAGTCGATTTATCAAAGAAGAAAGGTGGATATGATGTGGTGATTGTTGACGAAGCCCATCATCTAGCCACTTATGGTAAGTCCACAAGTCATCTTTCTTTTAAAGAAACTGATGATAGATTAGGATTTGCTGATTATAAGAATACAACGCAGTTAGATTGGATTAAAAAGCAATCGAAGCTTGTAACAATCCTTTTCTATGACAGAAAACAATCCACTTCTGGTGCCGATGTTCCTGAAAAAGATTTTCATATAGTGGAGAATAGTG
>DLIM01000047.1:0-891 GCA_002483745.1 Caryophanales bacterium UBA7642
ATTGCTATGGCTACAATCGGTGATCCTAAATTGATGATGCTTGATGAACCTACTAATGGACTAGATCCACAAGGCATTAAAGAAATCAGAGACTTATTAGTTAACTTAAATAAAGAAAAAGGTGTCACTATCTTAATCTCCAGCCATATTCTTCCAGAATTATCTAAGTTTGCTACTTCTTATGCCTTTATCGATAAAGGCCATATCTTAAAATCAATCTCAGAATTCGAACTAGAAAAAGAAGTCGGTAAAGATTTAATGATTCAGACTAATGATAATGCTAAGGCTTTCTCTCTCTTATCTTCTAAAGGTTATAGTGTCACTAACGATGGAGTCATCTACATTAAGAAAGTTGATGATTCAGCTGCTGTTCTGAATATTCTTAATACTAATCAGTTAACGATTAATTTCTTTAAAGAGAAAGACAACACCCTTGAAGACTACTATATGAATCTTTTAGGAGGCAACAACAATGTTTAAGCTCTTTAAATCATATTGGTTCCGTCTTAAACGCTTCCCCTTCTTCTGGGTAGCTATTGGCTTAGTGGCTCTTGTCGCTATTGCTAGTGTCAGTATTGTGACTACCGTTTCTTATTATGCGTACACTTATGCTCAAAGCATAGGAGAAGTCTACAATGCTTCCTTATCGCTAACTTACTTAAGCTACCAATTCTTAATCCCTAGCTCATTAGTTCCTATATTAGTATTACTAATTATTGCTATCTTCTTCTTAAGAGATGTTCAGCATGGCGTCTATCGAAATCAGTTATTATCTGGATTCTCAAGGACTCAAGTCTACTTAGGAACTATTCTCTTCTCTTACTTTATCTTCTTGACTATCTTTGCTGCCTTCTTGATTCCTTTCTATGTAGTAGGTGCCTGTATGCCTAG
>DLIM01000047.1:1217-8923 GCA_002483745.1 Caryophanales bacterium UBA7642
ATTATCAGTTAGCAGAATTCTTTACTAATTACCAAATATCAAAGGCTTCATCAATCGTTCCTAACTTTGATACAGCCATTAAAATAGAATTAGTTGATGGAGTTTATCAATCCTCTTCAGTCACTGGAAGAACTATACCTTTAATTCTAAAAACTGTCTTCACTAAAGTCTTCTATATGGCTGCCTTTGGAGTAGTAGGCGGTGTTGTCTATAATAGAAGAAGCTTACGCTAATCAGTTAGTCTTCTTGCTGATTTTAAAGATAGCAATTTGCTCTAAGTTTAGAAGGAACAGAACGATAAAGCCGAAGAGGAAACTCTCCGGCATATTTTTTTTCATCTCTTTTAGTTTGAAGTTCTTAAAGGTCTTCAGCAAATAAGTCTCATACTTTAGTTTGCTGCCATCTTGAAGATTATTGATAGCTTTAACAATAAACCTATTATCTAAAGAGAACGCATACTCTAAAGCTTCTTTAGCATAGAAAAGGAAATCAGCTCTTAGGTAAGAGTTAGTATATAAAGAAATAAAGTGATTAACATAACTAGAATAAGTAATCGGATTAGGTAAGAAAACTTCTTTAATGACACCGCTTGGATCATCAGAAATGGCGGCTGTCCTCTTTTCAGCAAAGTTAGCAGCATATTCAATTTCTTTAGAAAGAGCGACATGATCAAACATCCTCTCATCCATTAAGTTAGTGCCAGTAGCAATAAAGAAGCCTTCTCTTAAAGCCTCATTGTTAAGCTGAGTTGAATGGAAGTAATGAGAGAAATCAGGTTTAATCGTTCTTAAAGTATCAAAATAAGAAGGCAAGTCCTTCAAAGAGAAGGTTTGAGAAACACTAAAGCCAAAGATCTTCTTAATCTCCTTCATTGATGGATGCTTCTTAGCAACCAAAGTCCGATAGAACCTTTCCTGATAACAGACCGGTAATCCTAAAGCCGCACTCTCCTTACGGGCTCTTTCTTTCTTGTTGCTAATCTTGGAGTACTTGTTAGAAACTGCGCTTAGAGCAAAAAGGAAAGCTTCCTGATCTTCTTTAAGCAAGTAGAAAGAAATCATTTTTTTAGTATCAGAGAACGCAAAGAAATTAGGTCCAGGAGAGACATTCATCCTGGCATCATTAATCAAATGAGGATAACTAACTAAGTAATGCCTACTCTTATCCTCATCATTGAAGAAAGAATGATAAGTCATCTGGAAGAAAGAGCGATTAAGATGTCCAGCATAGCTGCTAGCTAACTCTGAAACATCATTCTCAAAGACTGTCTTCTTTTTAGAGAAGACATCCTTATAGCCATAGACATAATCTAAGAAAGTTGAACGGAAAGCATCATCATCCATATCTAAGATCCTAGAAATACTCTTTGCTGATACGCTATTGTTAGGATTATCTAAGGATTTCTCAAAATTAATCTTAATGAAATCAGGTGAGAAATATAGTCTTAAATCCTCATCAGCTTTTTCTCTTAGAGAATAGAAAGGACGGTTAGTATTCTCTTTGCCTAAGATATAGACGCCTTTCCTTAAAGACTGTCTAAAAACCATAGGCATAGCTAAAGAAGGATCATTCCTAATAACACTGACATGGTCTTTTTGGTTAGCAATGGAAATCTTAGGTTTAAAATTCAATTGAGAAATAATGTCTTTGTTTAGATCAAGACCTAAAATAACTTCCTGAGGAATACCTAAGAAGACTGCTTCAACGGAATAGTCCTTACAGGTTGGGAATTCAAAACGATAAAGGTATTCGTTCCCATAAAGAGAAACTAGATACAAGAAGGACTGACTGGATAAGAAGAAGCGACGGAAGATCTTATGAAGATTATTTAAAGCTTCTTCATCATCACTATCAAAATAGAACTGATTATCTTTGTCTAAGTAAGCAATAAAAAGACGTCCTTTATAGACATTAGTAATAGGAAGATAAGGATCAGTAAAGTTCTCTCCCTGTGATACTAAAGAGAAAACACCCTTTTCTTGTCTTTTAACAAGACTATCAAAATACTTGCTAGCTTCAGAAGAGAACAAATAATTGAAAGAACTAGAAATCAATAACTGGAAAGTCAAAGAATCAATCCTTGAATCAGCTCCAATAACTAGACTTGTGGCTTCAGTTGAGTTATAGCCTTCATTTAAAAGAGAGAAATACTTCTTAACAGTCAATAGCTTCCCTTCATGGTCATCATAATTGACAAAGGCTCTTAGAACAGAAAGGCTATTCAAAGAAATAGCGATACTGTAAGTCGTCTTTTCTAAATCATCTAAGCATTCCTTAAAGGTCTCTGTATCCCCGGAAGTGAAAAGATTGATCTTTTCATCATTCCCATTAAAATAAAGGAAATATGGGCAGTCATCCGGTAAATCAAAGAAATCATTAAAAGCGTTAATAAATAAGCCTCGATCACCTAAGCCTAAGATATAATTAAAAATCTGCTTAGTATCATTGCTAGGAGAATAGATAGTGCCATTAGACTGAGCAAAAGAAAGGACAATACCATTTTCTCTAAAAGTCAGATTTTCATTGAAAGTAAGAAGGTTAACAAAGTGTTCGGCATCGCCGTTTTCAAAATCATAGAACTTAGTAGCTAGATAAGCCGGATAAGGCATACCCATTAACTTAATAAAAATAGAAGGAACAAAAGCTAAATCAGGATGCTTTAAGAAGTAATTCTTAGTAGCTATATAACTATTCTTAATTCTTTCTTTATCTAAAAGACAGCAAGTATAGGATTGAGGATCAAGAGTTTCAGTTACTTCCTCACCCTGTTTACTAAAGTGACGGAAATCGGAAGAGACCATATCAAAATTAACACCATAATAAATAAAGCGAGGGTTAATATTGATTGACTGTAAATCATGAGTTAAGACAGTATTAGGTAAAAGATTCTTGGAATTATAGTGCTTGACAAAGAAATCATTAATCAAGCCTTTGATGATAGCGTAGAAGTAAGAAACTAGGGCATTCTTAGCACTCTGATAGGCAGGATTATTCTCATTAGCAGTATCATTTTTAAAAGCAAAGTCAGCTTTCTGAGTAAGTGTCATATCATTGATAGGACGATAGAATTTTAAATAGCCATCCTTATCAATATTAAGAAGCTTTTCCCCAAAGTCTATTAAAAGCTTATCACCGGTTTCATTTTCTTTTTTGTAGCGTTCAGGAATTTTCTCTTCATCAACATAGATAGGAAATAAAGAGCCTTCATCAATGTCTCCACCCATAACCATTCTTTCAGGATTCTGAAAGAAGAAACCGTTCTCAATCAAGTAATTGATAACGCCAATAATAGCAAAATGATTAGAAGTCAAGACATCAGAATTTAAGTCCTTGATTTCGCCATAGCCTTTAAAAAGTCCATCTTCAAAACTAATACGGGAAATAATCTCATCAGGAGTTAAAGGCAAGGACTTAGAAGTCTTATCCTTCTTAACCATCACTTCTAAAGGTAAGCCTAAGACCTGGAAAAGAACTTCTGATGAAGAGGAGCTTTCTAAAGTCATTCCTAAAGGAGAACTAAAAACCGGGTATTTAGTTTTGGATATATAAAGATCAAAGAAACGGATTCTTTCTAGTAGAGATGCTTTATTCTCAATGGCCATATGATAATCACCATTGCCATTAGTGTAGACATCATAAAAGGCTCCGCTTAATTCATAGCGGTATTTCGTATCATAAGATAAAGCCTTATCTTCTTTAAATAATTCCGGACTATATTCCATATGCTTTTATCTTCCTACCCTGGCTTCCTCTAAGACAAACTGCTCAATGAACTTCTCCAGTAGATAGGTTAAGAATCCTAAGATAGTTTGAGCTGTAACAGAAAGGAATTCCTTCCTTACTCGATTAATCTGAGGGAAATAAGTTAATACCATCTCTTTAATAGTACTATCCTGACCTAAATTTGTTAAGAAGCCAAAGAAGACCTCTTTATTAGTAGAGTAAGTATCAAGAATCACACCGGTTGCATAAGCTAAGGCTTCCTGTTTATCAGGAAGCAGTTTGCCAAAGTCAAAAAGATCCTCTTTAAGTTTGTCCTTATCCATTGTTAAGAAGGAATAGAAACAGTCAGCAGGAACCTTTGAGGCAAAAAGAATAGAAGGCAACTTAAAGTCATCATTACCGGCTAAATTATAGGAATAGTTAGGATTAAAAGAAACATCCGATAATTCTTCATAGTACATTACTAAAATACCTTGATGAGCTAAAGAATTATTAGCAAAGGAATAATCAGCTTCCTTATCATCCTTGAAGGGGTAGGCCTTTCCAAAAGGAAACGCATAGGCAGAATGATTGATGTTAGTACAGCGTCTACAAATAGCTTCCCTAAATTCAAAGCGGGAAACTAGATCATCAATAGAGCCTAAAGAAAGATCATAGTCAGCAAACTTGGCTACCACCCTGAAAGGTAAGCCTGCTACTCCTAGAATTATTGGGGTTTCAATCTGTTTATCAATCTGGTGAGCTTCCGAATTATTAAAAATCTTCTTTAAAAGATCAACCATCGGCTTATGGTCGCATTCGCAGAAATAGAACTTGTCCGATATAGAATCATTAGCATAAGCATTAAATACTCTTCCTAAATGGATATAAGGATAAGGAAGACGGGGATTATAGTCTAGATTAAGAGAAATCATCTGATTCAAGGAAGGAATCTCATCTCTTGATACATATAAGGCATAACCTATTTCAATCATCTTATAGATATCATAAAGTCTAATAAAAACACCTTGGTTCTTATAGATCAGAGGATATAAGTCAGGAGTGCAGTCAAAAAACAGTTTCTTAATGGTATCAATACCTAAATTAAGGAATGAAGTGATCTTAGCAGCAAAATCAATATAGGAGACATCGGAAGGGAAGAAGCAAGATAACATAGCGACAATCGTTCCTTTAGTGATATCAATATAGGGAAGCAAGATTGGATCTACTCTCTTTCTATCAAAGAAAAGAACAGCTTTATAAGTGCTATCTTTTAAGCTATCAACAAGACTGTCAACTGAAAAGAAGTTCTCCATATCTAGCTTATTGAAATAGACACCTTTTTTAGAGGAAATAGCTCTGATGTAAGTAGAGAACATATTGTAAGACTCAAATTTATCCTCATCTAAGGATTCATAGTAGCTAGGTGAACTATGTCGGCATAAATGGCAAATATCATCCTTAAAAGGAATCTGAGGAAGAATAGATTTATCAGGATTAATCAAAGAATTGATGTTATCAGGTAAACCTAAGTTAGTAAGAATATAAACATTGCGCTCATAGATGCTAGTACGATTCTTATGTTTTCTTTCACTTTCATAATCAAAAAGGCTTCCATAATACTCAATTCTGCTGACAATCGCTTCGCTTTCTGATGAGCAAATAAAGGGAGTCGAGAAATAGCTTTCCCTGAAGGAATAACATAAAAGACCAAAGGTGACATACGGATAAGGAAGGTTAGGCTCATAAGTCTCATTCATCTTCGGTAAGCCATCTAAAGCCACTAAGGACCTAGTATCAGAACTATTAATAGCCTTTAGACGGTATTCTCTTTCGACAATCAGGAAGGGATAAGAAAGCAGATAGAAGAAGAAATCAATTAAGTAAGGCTTAGAAAGACTTTGTAAGTCTAACTGCTTGCAAAGGCCATCAATAGCTTCAACAATATTCTTCTCTTCCTTAAAGGAATCAAAGAAAAGAGTAATAGCAGAATTGTTTGATTTCTCATCCAGGCTCTTAAGAGCTTCTCTGATCTCTTTTTCCTGAGGATTGTCAGCTAAAGAATAGCTAGGCAAGATGTCATTAAAAAGGCTAAGATCCTGAATATCAAACATCTTTACTAGAAGAGGATCTCTTCTAGCCTTTCTGATATTCACTTTAATTAAAGATTGAGGATCCTTACTGAGAAGAGGAATCGAAGAATTAATTTCAATGCCTTCTTCTTTTAGTTTCCTATCGAAGAATACAAAACGATGTTCTTTCTCTTTTTCAAGATAAGAATAGAACATATCAAATCTCTTAGCTGATAAATAAGAGATTGTATCAGTGATGCCTTCTTCAAAAGGTAAGGACTTTAAGATACCATTGACTGTTAAATTATCTAAAGAAGAAACATATTTAAAGCCGGGAAATGGTAAACCTAACTTGCTATAGAAAGAAAGCGGGGTATCATCATCTTCTAATTCATTCTGAATGATAGTCTTGATTCTGGATTTATCTAAAATATTAAAAAACCAGTTCTTCTTATCATAGGAATACATATCCCCGTTATAAGAAGAAAGGACATAGATGTCTCTTTGATCATGGAGCAAAGAGACATACATGAAAGATAGTTTGGCCGTAACCTTATTTAAGACTTCGAAAGAATAATGATCATAAAGAACATTAATCAGGGAAGCTAAATACTGACGGCAAAGAAGCGAATACTTTAAGCGGAATTCTTCATTCTGGCTTAGATTAGCTAAGTCTTCATCATAAGTGGCATTAACAAAATATGCTAGTCTTCTATCAAATGAATAGATGTCTAGTTTCTTCATCCAGTCAATAAATTGCTTACTGGTTGATTTGCCTAAGAAATCAATAGAGAACCTACTAGAGGTAGCATCAGAATAAAGATTTCTAACATCTTCTTCCTTGATGCCTTTCTCATTAATATAAACCGGTAAGCCGTTAGTAATTCCTTCTACAAATGGTTTAGTTTCATCAAATGGGAAATAGAAGCCCTGAACTAAGCAGTAGAGTTTGAAATCATCAGTAAACCACTTTCTATTCAAAGGCTGATAGATAGCTAAATAGCATTCTTTCTTTAGGGTTGTGGTGTTACTAGCAAATCTTAATTGAGGAAGAAGATCTTTTTGGTAGTCAACTCTCTTATAGAAGTCTTCTGGTAAACCAAAAACCTGCTTAAAGACATCTAAAGAGTTAGCTGGCTTTAAAGCAAAACTGCTGCCATCATAAACAGGATAGCTCTTCTCTTTAAGAATTCGGTTCTTATAGAACCAATAAGCAGAAATAAGAGATTCTTTATCATCAACAGGAAGCACTAGCCAATTGTTGTTATCAATAAAGCCAACATGGAAAATGCCAAATACGGCTTTCTTATAATTTGAATGAAAGCTAATATCGATTTTTTGATTTCCAAAGAGTGCGTATCCCATTGCTGTAAGCTTTTAAAAATCTGAGAAAGTTAAACTAGCCTGTGTCTCATTAACACTATTTACCTCAAAACCATACTGAGGTTTGTTGCCATCATCAAAGACAAAATTAGAATAAGTCCCGTTTGAGCCAAAAGAACTATGACTAGTAAATAAGGAGCTATTAGAAGCATAGCCGGTCTTTCTTCCTTGGATTCTTTCTCCAGTAGCTGAGATTAAGGAGTTCAATCTTCCCCGGTAGAAATCAGCCTTAGTATCACACATTCTAGTATCATAGCAATATGATCTGGTATTGGAATAGATATAGAAATAAGTAGAATAGTTTCCCCAATCAGAAAGAGCAGGTAATTTATCATAAGTAGCTCCATCCCAAACTAAGGATTTATTGCTAACAGTTAGTTTTCCTAATTTTGAGTTAACGTGGAAGACTAAAATACCAGGTTCAGAATAAGCTCTTAAGTTACCAGTATAGGTAGTATAAGCATCCTGATCATTTAATCCGGTCGGAGTATAAAGCTCAATTAAAAGATATTCGTCAAAAGCCGTCTCATTATAGTCAGTGCTGCCATC
>DLIM01000047.1:9154-9294 GCA_002483745.1 Caryophanales bacterium UBA7642
TCTTCATCAATGACTGTCGGAGTCGACCAACCAAGAACATACTTTGAATAAGCATCATGGTCTCCGATATTGAAATCCATCATATCAACTCCACCAGTAGGAGTATCATAATTGGATTTTCCATCATAGTCATAAGAATA
>DLIM01000020.1:0-2446 GCA_002483745.1 Caryophanales bacterium UBA7642
ATTTTGTTCTCATTAGAAGTCGCAAATAATATAATTTTATCCATATCTATAATATTCTATCAAAAAGAAACATTCTTGGCTTTTTTAGAGTAGAATTAATGAGGAGAATTATATTATGGATAAAAGAGAAAAGAAGCTAGACAGTAAGGAAATCTATAAAGGCAAAATCTTAGACCTTTGGGTCGATGATGTTCTCTGCCCAAATGGCAACAAATCAAAAAGAGAAGTCATCAGACACTGTAAGGCTGCCGCTATCTTGGCTTTTGATATCTATGGAAAAGTAATCCTTGAAGATCAGTATCGTTATCCTTATGACAAAATCATCAAGGAAATTCCTGCCGGAAAATGCGACTCTCCGGAAGAGGATCCTAAAGATACAGCTTTCAGGGAATTAAAAGAAGAAACTGGTTATACCGCAAAGAACTTAGAATATCTCGGCTGCATCTATCCAAGCTGCGCTTATACAGATGAAATTATTTATATCTATATGGCAACCGGTCTTACCAAAGGTGATCAAAAACTTGATCCTGATGAGACTTTGGATTTCTACAAAGTCAGTTTCAATAAACTAATAGAGATGATCAATCAAGGAGAGATTCAGGATGCTAAAACTTTAGCAGCTGTGTCCTTCTATTTAGCTAAGTTTAAGCCTAATAAGAAATTTAGACTTGGAAGCAAGGACTAAAATTATAGCTTTAACCCTAAGAGACTTTAAAAAAATCACTGCATCATTTTGTTCTGATGCAGTGATTTTTAGTTTGAATACAATTGTTTAAAGAATTATTTATATCAGCGCTTTTTAATCTGAATGCAGTTTGTACTAGAGCCTGGTTTTTCAATGATGGTTTTATCATCATCAACAGTAAAGCTAATCTTTTTAGGGTTATATAAGGAATAAGGAAGATTTTTTAAGGAACCAGAAGCCGTGCTCTTTTCAAAAGCACGATCGGTATCTTTTAAGAATGTACAATCGATGAATTTTATGTTCTTAGAAGAGACAAAAGGCTGGGTACCAGAAATAGTGCAATTAATGAAAGTCAGATCTTCACTATACCAAGCTAAATATTCGCCTTTTATAAAAGAGTCTTTAATAGTAATTCTTTTTGAATGCCAAAAAGCATCCTTGGTGTCGAGATTACTATTAGTGATTTCTATATCATGGCAGTGCTGGAAGGAATACTTACCTTTCATCTTTAGTTTATTGATTTTTCCATAGTTGCATTCTAAGAAAGGATAATAGCTAACAAGATCTAAGTTATCGACTTCAAACCTATTAATCTGCCATAAGCATTCAGTTCCATGAAGAAGAGAATCTACGATTTTCATATCTGAGCATTCTCTTAGACCTTTGGGGCAGTACATCCGGCTTTTTTTGATTACAAAGGAATGGGTATACCATAAAGGTGCTCTATCAGTAGTTGCTAAAAGGCATTCATTAAGAACTAGATTTTTGTTTTCCCAAAAAGCATATCTAGCTTTAATCCTGGATTTATAGCAGACAACATGGTTGCAGTCTTTAACAGGGCTTTCTCCAGGTCCTAAAAAAGTACAGTGAGAAAGCATGGTGTTAGTTGTACCATAAAGCTCTCTTTCCTGTGATCCGGAATAGTCTTTAATAATATTCTTCGGCAGAAATTCTTTAATCTTTAAATCATTCATTGTAACTAATTATACTAGATTAGAAAATATTGAAAACATAAATGCTCAAATTTCTCTAACATGTTTTCTGGCCCGGTAGCAACTATTATTAAAATCCCTCCCTTTAAGGAGATCTTTTCAAATATACAGGAGTAAGAAAATACTTTTATTTCTTATCCTTGATTGAATTCTCGTACTGTTTGAAAACAGCATCAATGATTTCTTGATCAGTGACGAGGTTAAGTTCATGTTTTTCACTATTCAGATAGAAGACTAAAGCTACTTTTTCATCAAGACAGGCAATCTTATCAATAGGTTTTAGTAAAGCATATGCCTTACCTTGATAGATAAGACTGGATAACTGTTTAAATTCAGTCGGCTCATTATCTTTATCATATAAAAGAATAGAATCACTGTTATTAGGATCTAATAGTTTATCTAAAGCATCTCTCTTTTTAGTTTCACCCATAAGTTAATTCCTTGCTTAGTATAATTCTACACATTTTAATTAGTATTTCCAAAAAAACTTTGTTTCTTTTAAGGCTGACAACCTAATCATCTACTAATCGGTAGCTTAAAAGAAGTAGAATTAAAGAGGAGGATTATTTATGAAAAGTATTGAGAACGAATATCTAAAAGTTACGGTTTCTGAATTAGGAGCTGAGATTAAGGCTATCTATGACAAGAAGAACAAAAGAGATCTCTTCTATGATGGTTTAGGTGGCTGGAACTGCACTGACCATGTTCTTTTCCCCTTCATCGGACCAGATAGTGACTATCTGATTGATGGAAAGCATTATTCCTGTCC
>DLIM01000020.1:2689-5899 GCA_002483745.1 Caryophanales bacterium UBA7642
GAAAATGAAGAAACCAAAAAGATTTACCCTTTTAGCTTTAAGTTAACTATGGACTATAAGCTAAATAAGAATAGTTTAACTAGAACCTATACGGTCTTAAACAAAGGCAAAGAACTTCTACCTTTCATCATTGGTGATCATCCCGCTTATAGAGTTATCTTTGGTAGAGCAATCCTTCATTTCAATTCTGATAGAATCATGTATCTTCCTCGTCCTAACTTTGTTCTTCAAAAACCAGAAATACTCAATGAAAGCCAAGATTACCTTCTAAAGAAAGAAGATTTCAAGAAGTATGAGACTATCGTTATTAAGAATCCTCATCATGATCTAGTATTAGAAAACGGCTTAGGAAATAAGATTACTTATCACTTCACTTCACCTTATATTGCTATCTGGTCTCCAACCTTAGCTACTGATCAGTTTGTCTGTATTGAGCCTTGGTGGGGAATTCCGCAGTATCAGGATATGCCACTTGAATTCACTAAAAGAAAAGAAGTCACTCTCTTAGAGAAAGAAAAGATCTTCGCTAGTACGATTGAGTTTAATTAATTGAAATAAAAAAGGATCGCATTGTCTTGCGGTCCTTTTTTCGTTTAGTAATTAATAATTACTAGTTAGCCTTGTTCTCACAACCACAACCCTTTTTGTTTCTGCGAGCCTTCTTAGAAGACTTTACAGTAGCAACAGGGGTAGCAGTGGTGCTAGCAGTGTTAGTAGTAACATCCTTCTGATCCTCAACCATTGTTATATCCTCCCTTGTGGCACAAGCGATTTCTCGTTTGGCATGATTAATTATAGGTTCCTTCTTATTGGTTTCAAGATATCAAAAAAGGTAGTTAAAAACTTGCTTTATTGCTTTATTTATAGGCATTTTTACTAAATCACACTCCATATAAATTTAATTGGTTGCTTTTAGTAAATATCAGGATAAGAATGGCTTTCTAGACAATTTTAGGGTTTTTAAAGAGGGAGACTGATTTCTGAGCTTTTTCACTCTTCAGAATTTGCACTTTACTTAGGTAAAACAATTAAAAGGAAATGAAATTCCGCTAAAACTAATGCCATTCTTAATAAGTGATTATTTTCATGACAAAAGCTAAAATATGACAGCAAAATTACCAGTATTAAAACGTTTAGAAATGAAAGTAACCAGATAAGGTATTTCTAATGGTGTTGAGATAATAAACAACATCAAAATGAGAACCGGCTACTGATACATATATGAAGTTAAAGGCTAGATCAATAGCTATTACAGAGGTCAATACTGTACCAGTGATAATTAAAGGCTTTTCTTTGATTTTTACTACTTGCTTTTCAATTGGATAGAAAACGGCCATCATAATGAAAGTACATAGGAATCCCCAAATTATCGAGAAAGGAAGACAGATATAGCCATCTAAGTTATAGGAGATATTGGAATAATCCCAAAGCTTAGTATTCATTACCTTATCAAAGAAGACTCCCACTACTAATTCAATGGTGGTTGCAATGATAGCTGAAAGAACAATATAGAAAATAACTGAAAGAGTAATTGCTAACCATTTAGGTACATTTTTCTTTTCTAAATAGGTTATGAAACGATTGTTTAACGGATTCCCTAGAATCACATCTAGGAAAAGAACAGCGGTTCCATAAAGACCACATAAAGGAAGAGTTAGAAATCCTCTATCAACTAGTTTTCCTTCATTGATTGAGCAATATACAGTTTCAATCAGAAAGCCAACAAAGGAAATAATAGCAAACATAACTACCTTGCTTGCTATAGTTGCTTCTTTTTGCTTAGTGATTGCTTTTGATGACTTAGCAGATTTTTCTTTTTGATTCATTGTAACTAGAACATACCACCTAGAAAAAGCAATTTACATTGTTTTCTTTCCTAACAATTCCATACATAAAACAATCGAAGTAAAATATTAAAAGTAAAGGAAGTGGCAAAAAATGAATACTTTAGAAATAATATTGGTGATTCTTTGTTCAATTATGCTGTTAGTTTTAATGGTCTTACTAGTTTTAATGATAAGAAACAGCAATAAGAAAGCGGATACTAATAATACCAATAAAGAAATCTCTGATTCTCTTTATCAGATCAAAGACTCTAATGATAAAAGTCTGCTTCAAATCAAGGATGCCCTAAATAGCTATCAGTCAGCTTCTAAACAAGCAATCAATGATAGTTATGCTTCTCTTCTTGATCTAGTTACTAAGCAGTTAAACCAGTTGAACGACAAAGTTAATGATAGTCTCAAAACTGGTTTTGAGACTAACAATAAAAGCATGAATGATGTCAATAAAGCGTTAGGCGAAATCACTGTTGCCCAAAAGAACTTGGATAGTCTTAATGAGCAAGTCATCAATTTAAATAATGTCTTAACTAATAATCAGACTAGAGGAAGATTCGGTGAAGTGGCTTTAGAAAGCATTTTGAATAATGTCTTTGGCTCTACTAACGGCCTTTATAAGACTCAGTATGTCTTAAATTCAGGTAAGAAACCTGATGCCGTAGTCTTCCTTCCTGAGCCTGATAAATTAGTCTGTATTGATAGTAAATTTCCTTTCAATGACTATGCTAAGCTTTTTGATAGAAATACTTCAGACTTAGAAAAGGATGAATTGAATAAGTCTTTTAAAGCTAGTCTGAAACAGGAAGTCACTAAGATTGCTTTGGACTATATTAAACCAGGTACTACTTCTTCTTACGCTATCATGTTTATACCAAGTGATGGCATCTATAGCTATATCCAGTCTAATGATGATTTCTATGAATCAGTAGTTAACTATGCTAGAAATAAGAATGTCATCCTGACTAGTCCTTCTACCTTGCAGCCTATCCTAGCTAATATCAAAGTCTTAAGAGTTAATTTTGAAATCAGTAAGAATATTAAAGATATTGTCTTAGAGATTCAAAAGCTTAGCAAAGACAACCAGAAGTTCACTGATGACTGGTCTAAAGTCTCTCAGGCAATTGATGCTTTAAGTACTAAAAAGGATGCTTTCGATAAGAGAGTTAGTTCAATAAATAAAAGGACTTCCTCAATTATTGAGGAAGCCCAGGATAACAATTTAATCAGCAACGACCTTGATGATGATAAGACTGATCAGTAACTACTTAGGATTGTTTTCTTGATACTGTTTTCTTCTTTCTTGGAAATCACTATCGGAAGGAAGAGAGTTACGTCTCTTACTTCTTTTAAGTGACTTAAGAAGAATTCT
>DLIM01000005.1:0-9831 GCA_002483745.1 Caryophanales bacterium UBA7642
CTTAGCATCAAGGTTAGAAAGAGGTTCATCAAAGAGAAGCACAGAGGGGTTAAGGATCAAAGCGCGGGCTAAAGCCACACGCTGCTGCTGACCGCCAGATAACTGGTTAGTCATTCTCTCTTCCATACCGGTAAGCTGGACTAAATCAAGCATTGCCATAACCTTAGTATGAATTTCTTCTTTAGTTAGAGCTCTTAAAGAACCCGTCTTAGGATCAGCCATCTTTCTAAGTCTTAAGCCATAGGCAACGTTATCAAAGACATTGTACTGAGGCATTAAGGCATAGGACTGGAAGACCATGGCGGTATCACGCTGGTTAGGAGTGAAGGCATTGACGTTATCGTTACCAATATAGACTTCACCAATATCAGGTGATTCAAAACCGGCAATCATTCTTAAGGTGGTGGTTTTACCACAGCCTGAAGGTCCTAAAAGAGTAGCAAATTCACCAGGAGCAATCTCAATATTGCTGTCTTTGACTGCAAAGAATCTTCTCTTGGTCTTAGGATCAACATAGATTTTACTGACATGCTTAAGAGTGACACCCTGAGGCTTCTTGTTCTCACTATAGATAAGAGCTTTGTTCCTCATGGTTTTCTTTTCGTTGTCTTCAGTTTTATTATTAGCAGAATTATCCATTGTCTTTCTTGGCTCCTTTGATTTTACGACCCTTTCCTAAAAGACCAGTTAAGAAATCGAAGATACCAATAGTAACACCAGCAACTAAGATCAAGATAGTAGCATAGGCAGAAGCAATACCATAAGCACCCTTGCCTGCAAACTCGTTGATTACATAAGTCATCAGCTTGATATTGGAGGTGCAGAGCAAGATGACAGCTGAGATAGCAGTAATTGATCTTACGAAAGATGTTGATAAGGATGAGAAGAAGGAGTCTTTAATCAAAGGAAGAGTCACAGTTCTAAAGACATGAGCGCTATTAGCTCCCATATCATAAGCGGATTCCTCAATTGATTTATCAATCTGTCTTAAAGCAGCTACACCAGATCTAACACCAACCGGCAAGGATCTAACAATAAAGACAATAATAATTATCCAGATGGTTCCGTATAAACCTTGCATCCACCCAGTATGGAAGACGCCTTTTACAAATCCTCTTATGAACCCTAGACCTAGAACAGTGCCAGGGATTGCCATAGCCAACATAGAAGTGAATTCTATGAAGCCTCGGCCAACAAATTTCCTCTTCACAATCAGATAAGCGATTATCATAGACATCAAAGCACACAGTGGTGCCGCTATCAGTGAAGTCAGCAAGGTAGCTTTTAAAGAATCAAGACCAGTACCTGTCGTGGCTTCCTTCCAGTTAGCTATCGTATAGACAATATCGCTAGTATCCATGTTCTGCCAAAAAGAAACCATGATAACTACTACATATAAACCAATAACACAAATAGAAATAAAAGAGCAGAAAATCTCTAAAGGAATAACAACACTCTTATCATCAATCTGAATTCTGGCTCTGGTAGCTTTACCAGAAATAGTAGCATAAGATTTTCTTTCAAAGACATACTTCTGAATAAAGAAGAAGGCCATTGAAATAGCTAATAGAATCAAAGACATAGCGGCGGCCTGATAGTTAGCATTAATTCCGTTGCCGCCCATTAAGGTGTTATAGATCTGCGTTGACATCGTTTCCATTGAGCCACCGATGATCATCGGGTTAGCAAAATCAGCCATAGATTCAATGAAGGAAACTAGGAAAGCATTAGCTAAGCCCGGTTTCATTAAAGGCATAGTGACTGTCCAGAAGACATGCCATCTAGAAGCACCCATATCTCTAGCGGCTTCCTCTAAAGAAGGATCAATGTTCTTCAGTAATCCCTTTAACATTAAGTAAGCTGTCGGGAAGAAAGTAATGATTTCAACAATCATGACACCAGGATAACCGTATAATCCCTGGTTCATTGATATGCCCCACCACCTATTAGTAATTAAACCGGAGTTACCAAAGAGAACAATGATAGCAATAGAAATAACAAACGGCGGAGAGACTAACGGCAAAAGAGAGACAATCTTAAAGAGTGCTCTCATAAAGCCGCCTTTTACTTTTAAATAAACATCGACATAAGCAAATAAGAAACCGACTAAGGTAGCGCCAAGAGCAACTACTAAGCCGATTATTAAAGAGTTCTTAATAGAGACCTGATAATTAAGGGTAGAGAAAATATAGGAAAACTGATAAGTAGTAGTTTGATCAACACCGCCATAACGCCTTACAAAAGCATCCTTAAGCAGAATAATTAAAGGATAGATTGTAAATAATAATAGGAAGAAGATAATCCCAGCAATTGCGACGATTGTTATTGGGTCTTTAAAAAACTTCTTTATTTCTATTATTCTGGCTTGGTGTTTATAGGTATTAGCATCGGTTATATCTGGTTTAGCATTTTCTTGAATTGTATTAGTTTCTGCCATAATGCCTCTGTTTAAATAAACAAGAGGTGGCTGTTAAGCCACCTCTCTTCAATCGTGAGAATTTACTGAGAAAAAAGGTTAAGCTGTAGGAGCAGCCTTATTGACAGCAGTCATCCAATCAGTGACATAGTGGGAAGTGTTAGTCTTAGCATCATCGAAATCATAATCCATAGTCTTAACAGAGGTTAAACCAGCATCAATAGCAGCCTGAGGCTGTTTGACACCAGTCTTCTCGTCAAGAACCAAGAACTGATAGGAACCATTAGTGGCACCTAATTCAACACATTCAGGAGTCAAAGCGAAATCAACGAACTTCTTAGCAAGGTTAGGATTCTTAGCACCCTTAAGGATACCAGTAGCACCAACTTCAAAAGCAGTTCCTTCGCTAGGAGCACCAATGCCAATCTTATCGCCATACTTCTGATCTACCATCTGATAAATAGCATCATGTAAGAAGCCAACACCGATGACGCATTCACCAGAGCCAACCTTCTTAGAAGCACCTGAACCAGATTTAGTGTATTCAGCAATATTGGTATCTAAGGATTTGAAGTACTTCATACCCTCAGTATCATCATAAGCAGTAGTCTGAGTTCCTTCATTATCATAAGTAACCTTCTTGCCATTAGCCTTAAGCTGAACAATAGTGTTTACAGTGAGTTTAGCGGTTCCGGCAGTAGAAGGATGAGACCAAGTGATATAGCCTTTGTTAGCAGCAGAATGATATTTATCGCTGAGCAAATCAGCCCAAGAAGTAGGAGCAGTAAGTCCTAATTCAGTAAGCTTATCCTTATTCCACATAAAGCCTAATATACCCTTATAAATACCATACCAATAATTATCAACATCCTTGAACTTTGAATCAGTGATGTTGCCATCATTAACAGATTTATACTTCTCCAAAAGATTCAAATTCTTTAAATAGTTGTAAGGATCAGTAGTACCACCGAAGAGAACATCGCTAGTAGGATTGCCATCCTCACCCTCAACCTTACTCTCCATTTCACCAGCACTTAAACGGATGTAGTTAACTTTGACACTATACTTGGTGGCAAAAGCTTCACAGACAGCCTTAAGATACGGCTCTTCGCATCCACCAATAACATTGAGTTCTTTTTCTAAGTTGTCGCCAGTGGAAGAATCAGATGTCTTTCCACAGCTAGTCATACCAGAGACAGCAGTAATGGCAAGAATAGTAGCTAATAATTTAACGGATTTTCTCATTGAGAAATTCCCCCTTGTTGAATTGAAAGGAAAGCCCTTTCAGTTATCTTAATTATAGTTTTAAATGAGAGCTTGTCAATTTATTTTTGACAGTCTTTTACAAATATTTTAACTTTAGCAAGGAAAAGTCCAATAAATTAAATGATTTAAACAAATGGTATTGCCTTCGAGTTATTTTAATAAATTACAAAGAATTGAATAATTCACAAACATTTTCTTTGCTTGTAACCCATTTCATAAGACTGAAATTCTTAAAAACGCATAGTGAAAACATCCTTTTGTGTTATCATCTTTGAAAAGAAAAAATATATCAAATGTACAAGCTAATTGCCTGCGACCTAGACGGAACCCTCATCAAATCTGATAGAACCATATCAGAAGAAAACATCAAAAGCATCAAAGAGGCCAATGATGCCGGAGTGCTTTTCGTGCCTACCTCAGGAAGAGGATTTCTTTCCATCCAGGTGACCGCCAAAGCCTTAGGCGTCTTTAACAAGAAAAACCAATATATAATCTCCTATAACGGCGGAGTCATAACTGAAAACTATCAGAACAAGATTCTTTTAATGAAAGATATGGATCATCAAGTAGCAGATAAACTCTATGAAGAAGGTCTAAAAAGGAACTTAACAATCCATGTCTATACTCTAGATCAAGTTTATATTTATCATATATCTAAAGAAGAAAAGGAATTTCTTAATGGAAGGATTTCCTATATCGAAGGTTCTTGGCAGAACCTCAATTTCTTAAAAGATCAAAAGATTCTCAAGATACTATATGAAAACACTAACTATGAATTCTTAAAGAAAATCAGTGAAGAATTAAGTATCACTTTGCCTTATCTTGCTATGTCTTTCTCATCAAAAAGATATTTGGAATTTAATCCCGAAAATGTCACTAAGGGAGCCGGCTTAGTCTCCTTAGCTGATTACCTACATATCCCTATAGAAGAAACCATCGCAATCGGTGACTCCTTAAATGATCTTTCGATGATAGAAAAAGCCGGTTTAGGAGTAGGAGTCAACAATGCTAGTTATGACTTAGTTCCTCACTGTGATTTCATCACAAAGAATGATTACAATCATAGTGCCATTAAAGAAGTAATTGATCGATTTATCTTCAATAAAGGAAACTAATTTTATTGTCTAAACCTAGCAATCCCTAGTCTTAAGTAATAGACAGCATAATTTCTTGTAATCGTTTTCAAAAATATAGAAAAAAGCAGAAACCCATCATAAAACACAGAACTATTTTTGAAACCAAAAAATAACTTGAAATTATGTAAAGCCATAAATATATTCGTACTTAAAAAGCAATAGTTTTGTTATTATCAAGCTTATTTTTTTAATATTTCAAACTGTTTCGTTTTAATTTTGCTTAATTTCATTTGAAAGCAACAATTTTTAATTAATTTAAATTTTCTTGGTCAGGTTACAAACAATCAAAAACGACATAGGGTCAGATAGAATCTTTATGCTTTTTCGATATAGGACAGTTAAAAGTTCATCTTGGCTTTTTATTTATTTTTAAAAAGAAGTAATTTTTTGCTTTCCTCTTCTTTTTAGCTAGTGCCCAAAGTCCTGATTATCTAAATTAACATAAAAAGATAGAATATATATTATTTATATATTCGCAAACACAAGGAGAACCCGTATGAGAAAAAAGATTTTAATTGCAGCTACTACAATTCTTCTAGCTACTGGCTGCACTCAGCAAGTAACTAGTTCCTCTCCTCTTTCTTCCTCTTCAACAACGACAACATCCAATGATTCCACTTCAGTTTCTGCGATTACCTCTGAAGATAACGGAACAGCTACCGTCAAAATATCCAAAAACAACAGTTCTACCTCAACAAATAGATATATCTCACCCAAAGACGTCAACATTCAATACACATACAGTGATTTGAGTGGGACGCTTTCCAATAATGAAAATGTCTGCCCTTCTATAGGCGATGTTGATCTTTTAGTTATACCGGTTCATCTTCTTGGCGGAGATGCCTATAAAACCGATCAAGTTAAGAATGATATCCGGAAAGCTTTCTTCTCTAAAACTGACAAGCGTTCTGGTTACTGCTCTTTAACTAACTATTACTATGAATCCTCCTACCATAAGCTTAATTTTGGCGGAACTGTTACTGATTGGTTTGATGTCACAGAGCATACCAGTATTGATAGTGTTGATGATATTACCTCTGGATCAAGCGGAACTATCATCTCCAAGATTCTAAGAAAGGCAGTAGCTTGGGCCAATCAAGGAATTGATCTTACTAAGTTCGATAAAAACAGTGATGGTGCCATCGATGGAATCTGGCTAGTCTATGATCATCTTGACTGGTCAACTGAATTCAATCAGCGATATAAGGCTGATCCCACCTATACAGGAAGCGACTTAAACGATGCTTTCTGGAACTTCACTTATTGGGATTGGGGTACTGAAAACGGCGCAGAAGGAGAAGACCCTACTACTTCAGCTTTCTCTTGGGCTTCTTTTGATATGCTTTATACCCCTTATGCCAGTTATGACGATAATGGCGTAGCTGATATTTCTAATTTATCTTCAATTGATCTAGATACTCACACCTTCATCCATGAGACTGGACATTTATTAGGTTTAGATGATTACTATGCCTCAGACGATTCCACTTATCATCCAGCCGGTAAATCAACCATGATGGATCAGAATATCGGCGACTTGGATTCCTATTCCAAACTACTCTTAGGCTGGGTGACTCCCTTTGTCGTCTATGGAACAAGCGAAATTCTTTTGCCGACTGCTACCTCTTCTGATCATGCTGTTATTGTCATACCTTCTAACTATCAGGAAATCTCTGACATTATTGAAGAACAGATTGATAATCACGCTATAAAAAACTACAAGTATGATTTCAATCCTTTCTCTGAATATCTTTTAATTGATCTCTATTCTCCTGATGGATTAAATGAGAAGGATGCTTTTGGCCCCTATATCTACGGGAGAGATACCGCCATGAGTGAGACAGGCATTAGAATCTATTACATTGATAGCCGTATCTTTAAATGCACGGTTGTTAACTATGATGGCGGACAGAAGCTTTCATATACTGATGGTTATGTCTGGGATGGAGATAACTTAAGCGAGGATGAAGCTATCTTAATGCCTATCTCTAACCAGAAGACCGAGAATTCTTCTTTCCAGCTTCCGGCAGCTTTTGATTACTTTGATCAGATAAGACTGCTTGAGGCCGGTAGAATCAATACCTTCAATAGCAATAAGGCTGCTACTAATTCAACATTATTTGATACAGAAAAATCTTTCTCTATTGCTGACTTTGGTTATCAGTTCTTCAATTCTAATTATTCCTATAACTCAGGTACGGCTTTACCATTTATTGTATCTGTTTCTACCTTAAAAGGAATCTAAAGACATGAAATCTAATATTAATAAAAAGTCTTTATTCCTCTTAACTTCTCTTTTAGTCTTAACCGGCTGTGGAAAAAGTAATGATTCCAATACTTCTAGTTCTACTTCTACTGATCAGAAATTAGCTTCTAATGCTTCTATCACGATATCTTCTTCCGCTGATGAAATAGCTTTAAATCCTGAGGATGTGACTATCTCCGAGACTTTCCATTCCTTAGAAACCAAGAAGCAGTACAACACTAGAGTCTTACCTTCTACTGGATATATCAAACTCTTAGTCATACCGGTATTAATACCTGGCTATGAGACAATCGATATTGATGGAGACGAAGTCGATGATAAGGAAAAAGTCAAAACCGATATTGAAGAGGCTTTCTTTGGAACTGAGGGAGATTCAAACCTCGGTTATGAATCTGTTGCTTCATTCTATAAGAAGTCTTCTTATAATCAGCTTAACTTGACTGGTACCGTAACTGATTACTTCAATTTGGCTAGTGATTCCACTTTAGGATATTCAGTGGACTATGTTGTCTCTGCAACCACTTCTTCCTTCTCCTTAGAGTTCTTTGAAAATACCACACTTACTTCTACTGTCACTAACACTTCTGCTAACGGAACCTTAAGCTATAAAGTCAATGATGTAGCCGCTACTGACTTAAATTCCGTCTATTCTGGCGATCATTTCACAGTTACGGTTGCTGGAACTCCATCTACTGGTAAGACCTTCATACTCGAAGAAAAAGAAACTTCCGGCAATTATCCGCAGACCAAATCAGTTACTGGTGGAGAGGGAATCAATTTCACTTTCTATCCTCAGACTAATTTCACTATAACCTTATCGGAAGTATCTATCTCTACTATTACAGTTGTTAACCCCACTACTGGTAGTGGAAGTATTTCTTTGACTATGTATGATGGCAACCACAATACTGCCACTAATGGTATTCCTACTGGTTCAACCATGTACATCTCTGGTTATAGCTACTATACTGCCGCTGTTAACTACACGGTCCATATTGAAGAAACTGCTACCGACTTAACTGGAACAATCTCGGCTTCCTCTGGTTATGGTTCTTACTTCAGTATTAACAATGGTGGTGCTATATCTATCACTGGCAATATGACTATTACCTTTGTCTTAGCTGCTTAATACTTAATCTCTCTATCTCAAATAACTGCTCCTACAATTTGTAGGAGCAGTTTTTAATTGATGAACAAAAAGTAGTTCAAAAAGCTACAACTGAAAACATCTAACTATAACTAAAAAATTATTATCAAGTACCACATGACTATCTAATATCAAGAAACGAGAAATTTAAATCCAAAAGACTTCTTAAATAGACGCTTCTGGTTCTATTGATAAATGGCAATCGGTTTTGAAATTATAAAACGCTGTTAACTATAAGGTTAATAAAGAAATGATGGAGCAATGATAGTCCCTATTATTTATCAAAAGCCTTAGTTTTTTCAATATTGTGCCTTTAAAGCACACTGCACAGGAATTTTTTAAAAGGCACAACACATTTAAATTTTAAGGCGTTTTCTTATTGATTTTGAATGAGACTTTAGATAGTTATATTTCCATCAAAGTTCTCAACTTCTAAAGTTCTTTTGATTTTAATTTTTTAAACATTTTGTCGATTAATCGGCTAAAAGAAAGCATTTCATTTATAAAATTAATTAGTTTTCTATATATTTTTAGTGGCTTTATAGATATCATCTAATGTCAAAATTTTAATATTTCTTCAGCTAATGTCTTTTCTCCGTGCACTTGATTGCCTCACTTGCAAATGGTTAGGAGGCAAGTTTAGAATATTGCAACGGAAAGGGCTTACATGGTAGAAATAGATGACCATAAATGAGATTGCAAAACTTGCTAACACATCACGAGGCACAGTAGATAGAGTTATCAATAAACGTGGTGATGTAAATCAAGAAGTAGAGAAACGAGTTATCCAGATTATTAATGAAACTGGATATCTTTCAAGCAAGGATAAAAAGCTCTTTTCTCTTAGCAATTCCAAAATTGAAATTGGTGTCATCATTGCCTCATTAAACAATATCTTCTTTGATCAAATCCTAATGGGTATGAAGAAAGCTCTTGCTAATCAATATCGTTATTCAGGATTAGATCTTCAAATCCATAAAGTCCGTCTCTTCAATGATCAGGAAGTAATCGATGCTATTAACTCTCTATCGAAGAAAACCCGTCTTCTAATTGTCTCGGCCTCTGGCAATGAAACCATTGAAAGAAAAATAGATTCTTTAAATATTCCTGTCATCACCGTTTCTATCGATATGGATTGTCACAATAAGATTGGATTCGTTGGCTGTGACTTCTATAACTCCGGTGCCTTAGCTGCCGATGTTGCTAACTTGCTTCAGAATACCAATAGCAAAGCTGCTGTCATGATTGGCTCCTATAGCCATCAAGGACATAGGCAAAGATTAGAAGGCTTCAAAGCCAAAGTCGACCCAAATATCACCATTCTTGATCCTATTCAGACCTTTGATGATGATGAGATTGGTTATCAAAGAACTCAAGCGGTCTTAGTTAAAGAGCATCCTGATATTATTGTCTTCTTCGGAGCAGGCATGGCCGGAGGCTTAAAAGCCATCAAAGAATACCAAGGCAAGGTAAGAGTTGTAACAGTAGATGAAATTCCCGAAGTAGTAGAAGGCCTTCATTCCGGATTAGTCTCAGCTAGTGTCTCTCAGTTCCCTTTAACTCAAGGTAAGAAATGTATTGAAATCGCTTATGACTATCT
>DLIM01000005.1:10066-30132 GCA_002483745.1 Caryophanales bacterium UBA7642
TGCCTTATTAAAGGAGGTAATTACATGTCACGCTTAATCTCATTAACAACTGGACAATGGTCAGATTTGTCACTAGAAGAGCTTTGTTCTACCGTGGAAAAGCTTGGCTATGACGGTTTGGAGTTAGCTTGCTGGGGAAATGGCTTCAATGTTGAAAAAGCCTATGATGACCCTGCCTATCTAGATTCAGTTGAAGAGACTATTAAGAAGCATCATCTAGTCGTTACCTCTCTCTCTATGCATATCATTGGTCAATGTGTATCTGACCTTCCTGATCCTCGTCTCAACAACTTTGCCCCTTCTAAATATAAAGATCAGCCAGAGAAGATACAGGCTTGGGCGGTTGAGACTATGAAGAAAAGTGCTTATGTCGCAAAGAAGATGGGTGTAAAAGTCATCTCTTGCTTCACTGGTTCACCACTCTGGAGATATTTCTATAGCTATCCTCAGACCACCGAAGAAATGATTCAAAAAGGGTATGACAAAGTAAGAAAAGATTGGGTTCCAATACTCGATGTCTTTAGAAAACTAGGCCTTAAATATGCACTCGAGGTTCATCCAGGTGAAATAGCATTCGATTACTACAGCACTAAAAGATTATTAGAGACCTTCTCTGATTATCCGGAATTCGGTATCAACTTCGATCCTTCTCATCTCTTATGGCAAGGCATCAAGCCTGAACTATTCTTAGAGGATTTCATTGACAGAGTCTATAACATTCACCTCAAGGATGTGAAAGTAACTCTCGATGGCCGTTCATCCTTATTAGGAAGCTATCTAAACTTCGGAGATCGAAGAAGAGGCTGGAACTTCCGTTCATTAGGACATGGAGATGTCGACTTTGAAGAAATCATCAGAGTCCTTAATGCCCATAACTACCAGAACGCTTTAACCGTTGAATGGGAAGATAGCGGCATGGATAGAATAGCCGGAGCAAAAGAAAGCCTTGAGTTTGCTCGAAAATTAGATTTTAAGCCTTCAGAAATAAGTTTTGATAAAGCTATCTCAAATGGAAAGTGAGGATCATATGTCTACAAACGAACTTACATATGGAATGGTAGGAGGAGATGTTAAAGCCTTCATCGGAGATGTTCACCGTAAAGCCATCGGATTTGATCCTCGTTGTCATTTAGTAGCAGGCGCCTTCTCTATTGATCCAGTACTTCATGTCCTAACTGCTGATACCTATCACATTGCTAAAGATCGTCGTTACAACGACTATAAAGAAATGGCTGAGGCTGAAAGCAAAAGAAAAGACAAAATCGACTTTGTTGTAATAGTAACTCCTAACGCATCTCATTATCAGATCAGTAAAGAATTCCTTCTTCACGATATCAATGTCATCTGTGAGAAACCTCTTTGCTTCACCTTAGAAGAAGCTAATGAGTTAAGCAAGATTGCAAAAGATAGAAACCTTCTCTTTGCTGTCAATTATGGTTACACCGGTTACACCATGGTTAAGATTGCTAAAGAGATGATTGCTAAAAAAGAATTGGGAAAGCTCTTAAGCGTTCAGATTCAATATGCTCAGGACTGGCTAATTGATACCACCGATTCAACTAAGTCAGCAGAAATGGGAAAGAAAATCTGGAGACTTGATCCAAAGGCCAGCGGTATTAGCTGCAGCTTAGGAGATATAGGAACTCACGCAGAAAATCTCTTCAGATATCTAACCGGTGATGAAATTAAGCGCTTAGTAGTCTCAACCGATAAGTATGGTCAAGCCCTTGACTTAAATAGCAATGTCATCATTCAATGCCAAGATGGTTTACATGTTGGAATTTGGGTCAGTCAAGTAGCCATCGGCTGTGAAAATGGTCTTAAATTCCAAATCTATGGAACCAAAGGAAGTCTAAACTGGAATCAACAAGACCCCGATACTCTCTATTACGGATTACTCCATGAGCCTCAAATGAAATTAGTAAGAGGATCAAACTATCTCAAAAAGTATGAAGCAAGTTCAAATTCACGACTGCCTTCTGGTCATCCAGAGGGTCTGTATGAAGCCTTCGCCAACAATTACCGTCACATCATTTCTTACTTGATAAAGAAGAAAGGAAAGGAGGAGCCGACCTTAGAAGACTGTGATTTCCCAACAATAGCTGATGGTTTAGATGGCGTAAAGTTTGTTCACAAAGCCATCCAATCAGCCACTGAGGAAAAATGGCTTGAGTATTAGCTAATAAGTTCAATTCGTTTCTAAAAAGAATTAATCATAAAAGGAGGAAATTTACTTTATGAAAAAATTCGGTTTATTGCTTGCTGTTGTTGCTTGCTGTTTGCCTTTAGCTGGCTGTGGCAACACTACTACCACTAAGGAAGTTGCCGTCTTTGGACCTAAAGCCGATCATGGTTGGACTGGTGCTGTTCTTACCTACATCACTGAAAAAGCCGCTTCTTTAAACAAGGCCCAGACTAAGTATAAGTATGTCATCTATTCTCATGCTGATGCTGAAGCTCAGTCCAATGCTGTCGATGATGTCTTAGCTAGAAAAGATAACATTGCCGGTATCGTCATTCAGCCTTCCAGCAACGATTCCGCTTCTACAATCACCAAGATTGCTAACAGTGGTATTCCTTTTGTTCAGTTCGATCGTATTATTTCTAACGATACTATCGATAAAGCCTCTAATGTGGTCAGCAATGTCACTGGTGATAACTATAGTACTGGCGTTGCTTCCGCTAAGCGTTTCATCGCTAAAGGCTTAACTAAGACTGATAAGATTCTCTGTATGCCTGGCGATAATTCTTCAGTTCCTGGCACTAGAACCAAAGGCTTCACTGATACCTTAAAGAGCAATGGCTGGACTGATGCTCAGATTACTAGCCAGATGACTTCTACCGACTATACTGGCTGGTCTCGTGATACCTCTGTCACCCTCTTTGAAAACTTTGTCAGTTCTACTACTGATTTATCCGACTATAAATGGATCTACACTCATGATTCTGAAATCACTATGGGTGTCCTTCAGGCTTTGACTGGTTCTAACATCACTGATGCCAATAAGAACACTATTAAGACCAATGTCAAAGGCTTAGTCGGCTGCGGTGGCTTAGAGGAAGTCTATCAGGTCATTCGTGGTGACCATCCTAGATCAGCTGCTTTCACTGCCGCTCTTCCTAATTGTGATATCGTTGATGCCACATATGATCCTGCTATGATGGCTACTGCTATGCAGGATATGGAAGATCATCTTGAAGGAAAGTCTGTTACTAAGGATCACGTCATTGCTTCCGAAATTGTCACTAAAGACAATATTGGTTCCAAGGTCGGATTCGGCGGTAAAGTTACTGCTTAACAAGTAGATAGTTGACACTGGTGGCTACAAAATAGCCACCAGTGCTTTATTTGAAGGAGCCCCTCATGAACAAAATTGAAATGTCTGGAATCAGCAAATCTTTCTATGGAGTAAAAGTACTCCAAGATGTTGATCTTAAAGTCACCCAAGGTTCAATCCATGCTTTGATCGGAGAAAACGGTGCTGGAAAATCAACTCTCATGAATATTTTAGGTGGAGTCTTACCAGCCGACCAAGGTTCCATCAAAATCAACGGAATAGAAGTTAAGGATATGACTATCAAGAAAGCTGAATCCAAAGGAATCGCTTTTGTTCATCAAGAGATTAATCTATTTAATACTTTACAAGCTTACGAGAACATCTTCATGGGTAAAGAAATCACTCATGGGAAGGTTTTTCTAAATAAGAAAGAGATGATTACTAGATCAAACGAACTCTTCTCTGATTTAGGAGTTCAGTTAAAAGCAACTGATTTAGTTGGGAATCTATCAACTGCACAGAAACAGTTGCTTGAAATCTGCAAGGCATTGTTCAGCAATGCTGATTGCTTGATATTAGATGAGCCAACAACTTCTTTGAATAATGAAGAGATTGATAATTTCTTTAGAATTATTAAGAAACTTCAAAAAGAAGGAAAGACTTTTATTTTTATTTCTCACAAGATGCCTGAGATTTTTAGAATCTGCGATGAATATACCGTTCTTAGAAATGGAAAACTAATTTCTTTTGGAAAGATAGAAGATACTACTCCTGAAAAAGTCACTTCTGATATTGTCGGCCCTGGTAATTCTAGCCAGGTAACCTTTATTGATCGTCCTATAGGTAACACTATCCTTGAATTACATAATCTTTCTGGGAATGGTTTCCATGATGTCAATCTCTCTATTAAGAAAGGACAGATCATAGGCTTCACCGGTCTTGAAGGAGCCGGTAGCAGTGAACTGATGCAGGCTATCTTCGGATTGAAAGAAATTTCTAGCGGTAAAATCCTTTTCCGAGGTGAAAACATCACTGGCTTAAATACTGGGAAGATAATGAAACACGGAATTGGTATGATTCCAGCCAACAGAAAAGAGAATTCGGTCTTTGGAGTTCTTGATATTCTCAACAACTTCTCTTTAGCTTCCTATACTACTTCAAAAAGCCATTTTTCTAAGAAGAAAGATTTAGATTCCTTTAATAATTACAAGAAGGAAATGAGTATCAAAGCTGATAAAATAGCCAACTCTATTGTTTCTTTGTCTGGCGGAAATCAGCAAAAGATCATCATTGCTAGATGGCTATACACTAACGCTGATCTCTTACTGTTAGATAATCCGACACAGGGTATTGATGTCGGTGCTAAAGCTGAAGTCTACCGATTATTACTGAAGATTGCCCAAACCGGTAAAACTATTATCTTCAACACCTTGGAATTATCTGAAATAAGGAAATGTGCTGATGATTGTTATGTCTTCTATCATGGCAGCATCGCTGCATCCTTAAACCGTGAACAGATGGATGATAAAACCGTAATGATGTTTGCTACTGGGGCCAACAAGACTAAAAAGGAGGCCAAATAACTATGATCAATGATAAATACTATAAAACAGGCGCTGAATTTAAACGCCCTCTGACCAATAAAGAAGTATCAGGAAAAGTAGGTGGCTTCTTTAAAGTTACTTGGAAGAAAGCCAATTTCCTTTATATTAATCTCTTTATCTTCTTAATCTATCTCTTCTCAAGTCTTGCCACTTTCAATTGGTCCATGGTAACTAATATTCTTTATTCTTCAGTTACTATTGGTATCTGCGCTATTGGTGTCTCCTTAATCATCATCGGAGGAGATATTGATTTAAGTGTAGGTTCTATCTTTGCTTTAGATGCTGGCTTAAGTGTTTTGGTTTATAACAGCGCTTATGCATCATTAGGTAAGAATAGTTTGATTGCGTTATTTATTACTTTAGTGTTTTCCTTAATATTTGGCTTAGTCTTAGGCGCAATTAATGGTTTCTTTGTTGGAAAACTAAAGATGCCATCTTTTATTGCAACCTTAGCAACCATGTTAATCTTCCGCTCAATTATTGTATATACCCTTTCTTCTCAGCCTGATAAGCCTTCTACTTTTAGAATTACCGGTTATGGCGGAGACAATGATGTTCTCTATGCTATGGGAAATAACAAAATAGCTACCTTATCTATAGTTGGTATTTGTTTCATTGCTATTGCCTTGATCTTCTGGGCTATCACTAAATTCACCAAGTTTGGAAGAAAGATCTACGCTGTTGGTTCTAACGCTAAGGCTGCTTCCTTAATCGGAATCAATGTTGGCAATACTAAGATGATTGTCTTTGCCTTAGAAGGAATGCTGATTGGGTTTGCTGCTTTCTTACAGTTAGGAATAAGAGGAAGTATTGATCCTTCTTCAGCTGGTAATTCCTATGAACTATATTCCATTGCTTCTAACGTCTTAGGTGGAATCTCAATGGCTGGAGGAAGTGGAACCTTAATCGGTGTGATCTTTGGAACTTTGGCCTTCCAGACCATTGATAAGATCATTGCCGCCCTTCATCTTAACGCTAACCTCAATGATACTATTAAGGGTGCCATCATCTTAATTGCTATCATCTTCCAGATACTTCATTTCTCTAATGAGAGTTTTAGTTCTTTCTTACAGAAGATTCATCTTAAATATGATCCTTATTACGATTTGAAACTAGAAGGAACTAAGCAAGAAAAGATTGATAAGATTAAGAAGAATTACTTAGCTAAATGCCAGAAAGCCAATAGTAAAGCTGTCTCTGAAGAAGAAGCAAAAGAAAAAGTTATTGCTCTTCTAAAAGAAAGAGACGAGAAAATCGAAAAGCTTACCGACACTTATGACTTGAAGATCTTTGAAGCTAAGCTTCATATTGCAGAAGTAAACGAGAAGAACGCTAACCAAAAGGCCATCAATGAAAAGAAGCAGCAGTTAGAAAATGAAAAAGCCTACTTCACTTACTTAGTCAACGAAGAAAAGAAGAAAGGTCATGGCAAATTAGCTCCTAGCTTAGTCGTTGAAAACGAAAAGAAGAATGAATACCTTCAAGATGAACATGAAGCTAATATAGAAATGATCAATATTGAAGCTGTCCACAATGTTAAGAGTCAGAATATCCAAATAAAAAAGAAAAAGTATGATAATGATCCTTCTAAGCAGGAACTGATAATCAAAGAAGAAAAAGAAGTCTGCGATATTGATATCAGCAAAGATGAGAAGATCAAAGATGAAAACGAAAGATATCAGAATAGCCTTAATAAGTTACTGGCTTATGACTATCCAACTAAGATAGCTAATCAGACTAAGACCGATGAAACCGTGGTTGTTTCTACTGAGGAAAAGAAGAAGATCAACCTCAAAGAACTCTTTAAGAAGAAACCTAAAAAGACTAAGACAATTAACAAAGCCGCTAAAGATAACCAGAAACGTTTAGATACCATCATTGAAGACTATGAGAAAACTCATCAACAAAAAAGATAGTCATTCTAAATAATCAAAGCTCCCTTATTTGTTTTAGCTACCTGATTAGATGCTCCCCCGTATCCAATCAGGTAGCTTTTTAATTGGAATTGTAAATATTAAGTGTTCTTTAGAAATAATAAAGATAAGATTTAATCTTTTAGCTATAATAGAGTGGCAATAAACTATGAGTAAACTAAATAAACAAATTAGATGGATCTGCTTAGTCGCTTTATTCCTAGCAATAACAGTGGTCCTGAGCTCTTTTGGAATACCAGTACCTGGAGGTCACCTCTATCTTTGTGATATCTCTATCTGCTTAGCCAGTATGTTTCTCGATCCTTTAGGCGCTTTCATCGTTGGCGGCATCGGATCATTTTTAGGAGACTTCTTCTTTTACCCCGCTCCCATGTTTGTCTCTTTAGTAGTCCATGGGCTACAGGCAATTGTTATTTCTCTTTTCTCTAACTATGTGCTTAAGAAGAAACCGGTAACGGCTTCGGTGATTGGTAACATCATTGGCGGAATCATCATGGTGGTTGGCTATTCTTTAGGAAGAGCCTTCATTTATTCCACTCCTGAATATGCTCTCCTTAAGCTTCCCTTCCAGTTCTTACAGGCTGGTATTGGTATCGTGGTAGCTTTAATAGTTGGCTGGAAAGGCCATCTAGTCATTGTAGGAAGAAAATTTCTTAATCCTGATAAATACTAGATATAATTAAGCTTTAATTACACTAAGATTTCTATAATAATAAGAAAAGGTAGTTCTAAAATATAGCAAGGAAAAAGCATTATGAATAAAGTAACAATAATTGGTGCTGGGCATGTTGGAAGCAGTGTTGCTTCAACTATCTTAGATAAAAACTTAGCGGATGAACTAGCTCTGATTGACTTGAATCAGGGATTAGCTTTAGGCGAGATAATGGATTTAAAGGATAGCAGCTATATTACCTATCCCGATAAAATTCTAAAAGTAGGAACCTACGATGATGTTAAGGATTCTTCTTTTGTCGTAATCACAGCCGGATTAAGTCAGGCCAATGCTAACAACAAAGAAGGCAGAATGAATGGCTTAGCTAAATGCGTTGCTATCATAACTTCTATCATCAAAGAATTAAAAAACAGAAATTATGATGGCTTTATCATTATTGCTTCTAATCCTTTAGATATCATGACTTACTATTCCTATAAGTTATCTGGATTATCTACTAATAAAGTCATTGGCACCGGAACCTTGTTGGATTCCACTAGATTAAGAATCATCTTAGCAAGCAAGCTAAATGTCAGTGTCTCTGATATTGATGCCTATAGCTTAGGAGAACACGGTAATACTCAGTTTATGTGCTCCTCTTTAGCCACCGTTAGAGAAGTCCCCTTAAAAGAATACCTTAAGACTTCTCTTCACATGAGTGATACCACTTCCTATTTGGATGAAATCGAAAACCAAGTAAAAAGATATGGTTTTGAAATACTAGAAAGAAAAGGTGGAACTTATTATGGAGTCGCCTCAGCCGTAGCTAGAATCATCAAAGCCATTATCAATGACGAAAAAGTGGTTTTACCTGTCTGTACATATGTTAATGATGAATATGGAATTAAAGATACTTATATCAGTGTTCCTGCTACTATCTCTAAAGAAGGAGCAGTAGCCCTGAAGGATGTTAAATTAAGTTCAGAAGAATTAAAAAAGCTTCAGGATTCAGCTAACTTTATTAAATCATCAATCAGCATTTAAAAATTTGGATTATATCAAATTATTAAAAGTACTTATATCATTTGATAAAACTGCTTTCTAGGCCCCATCTCTTTTCTAGAACTAAACCAATGAAATAATAGCTATTAAGTGCTTATTAATTTAAAATATTAAGCAAGAGGGAACTGCCATGGTTGAATATATTGAAAAATACTTTGAAACTCTTAAGGCCAAGTATCAGAACGAGCCTGAATACTTACAGGCAGCCGAAGAGATTCTTTTATCTTTGTCTCCCTATATTGAAAAGCATCCAGAGTTTGAAAAGCAGAAACTTATTGAAAGGTTTTTAAATCCTGATAGAATCATTGCTTTTAAAGTCTCCTGGGTTGATCATAACGGCAATGTCAATATCAATAATGGCTATCGAGTCCAATATAATTCCGCTATTGGACCTTATAAAGGCGGATTAAGATTCCATCCTTCAGTTAATTTATCAATACTGAAGTTCCTGGGTTTAGAACAAACTTTAAAGAACTCCCTTACTGGTCTTCCTATGGGTGGAGGAAAAGGCGGATCAGATTTTGATCCTAAAGGTAAGACTGACTATGATGTCATGTCTTTCTGCCAAGCCTTTATGACTGAATTATCTAGGTACATCGGTGAATTTACCGATGTGCCAGCCGGAGATATTGGAGTCGGTGGAAGAGAAATAGGTTATCTATATGGTCAGTATAAAAGAATCATGAATCGAAACGATGGTGTCCTAACAGGAAAAGGTCTTTCTTATGGCGGATCTTTGGCTAGAAAAGAAGCTACGGGATTTGGTCTCTGCTACTTTGCTGAAGCTGCCTTAAAAGAAATGCTTCATACTGACTTCAAAGATAAGAAAGTCATTGTATCAGGAAGCGGAAATGTTGCTATCTATGCTGCTAGTAAAGCCACTGAATTAGGCGGAAAAGTTATCGCTATGTCTGATTCTGACGGCTATATCTATGATGAAAACGGCATTGACCTAAATGCCATCAAAGATATCAAGGAAGTTAAGAGAGAAAGAATAAAGGAATATCTTAACTATCATCCAAAGGCTATCTATGGCAACAACTGTTCCGATATCTGGACTAGAAAATGCGACATCGCTCTACCCTGTGCTACCCAAAACGAAATCAATCTAGCTAGCGCCAAAGCCTTAGTGAACAATGGCGTTAAAGCTGTCTTTGAAGGAGCCAATATGCCTTGCAGGTTAGATGCTAGTGAATACTTCTTAAAGAGTCATATTGTCTATGGCCCTTCAAAAGCCTGTAACGCTGGAGGTGTAGCTGTCTCTGGATTAGAGATGTCTCAGAATTCTGAAAGACTAAGCTGGTCATTTGAAGAAGTCGATAAGATGCTGAAGACTATCATGAATAATATCTTCGCTAATGTCTATAAGACTGCTAAGGAATACGGAGATGAATATGATTTAGTAAAGGGTGCTAACATAGCTGGATTTGAAAAAGTTGCTAATGCTATGATGGCTCAAGGAATAATCTAAATGAAACAACAGAATGACTGCATACTGATGCTAAATCACCTAGCTCAGGAAAAAATCAAAAAAGGTGAGAAAGTTACTAACGGAACTATCGGAATGATGTATCTAGATGATGGTTCTTTGCCTATTTATCCTTCTATCAGATCAACCTTAGCTAAGCACGTCCAGGATGAAGACTTAATTTATTCTTCAGTAGCTGGCGAAGAAGACTATCGAAACCTACTGATAAATTGGTTCTGGGGTAACCATTTCGATGAGGCTTTAGCCTCTAAGAATATGAAAGTCATTTCCACTTTAGGTGGAACTGGCGCTGTCTCTATCTCTATTAGAGAATCAACTTTGAAGAATGGTCTTTTACTGCTTCCTTCTTTAGCTTGGCCAAACTATCAGACGATGGCAAACTGCAATAAAGCTCCTTTTGTTTTCTACGATAACTTCAATGAAAAGAACGGATTCAATATTGAAGGCATTAAAAAAATAATTGAAGAATCTATTGGAAAATATAGTTGTTTAAGTCTCATTGTTAACGACCCCTGCCAGAATCCCACTGGTTTCTGTATGACTGAGAAAGAATGGCATGATTTAGTTGCTCTTTTAAATGAATACACTAAGAAGATTGGAATCTCCTTAATCTTTGATGTTGCCTATATTGATTTTGCCGATGATATCTCAAGAAAGTACATTACTGACAGTGTTAAATCATTGGATAAAAGCATTACTTCCTATATTTGTATGTCCTTCTCCAAGACCTTCTCTTTCTATGGCTTAAGAATCGGTGCTTTAGCTATCTATTCTAACGACAAGAATGATGTTGAAAATGCTGATTTAGACTGCCGTATGCTAGCTAGATCATATTGGTCTACTCCTAATCATATGGCTATGAATTCAATTTCTGATCTTCTTCATAATGAAGAGAGCGTCAAGATATTAAAAGAAGACATCAGAAAGAACAAAGATTTGGTCCTTAAGAGATCAAAAATCTTTCTAAAGGAAGCCAAAAAAAACGGCCTTTCTTGGTATCCTTACGGAGCCGGTTTCTTTATCTCAATAAAGGTAAAAGATGCCAACAAGGTTGCTGATACCTTAGCTAAAAAGAATGTCTTTATCGCCCCAATCAAGGATGATGTCTTAAGAATAGCTATCTGCTGTATGCCAACCAATCAGATATATGGCTTAGCTAAATTAATCAAAGATGCCCAATAATGAAAAGCTGAAAATCGGAGTTGATATTGGTGGAACCAATCTCAAATTCGGTATAGTCAACAGGGAAGGTAAGATACTAGCAAAGTGTTCTTACAAGTTTGACAAGACCATTTCTTCAACAGAGGTTGTTAAAGGATTAGGTATCGAGATTAATAAGTTTTTAGTGACTAACAAGATTGATAAGAAAGATATTTCAGGCATAGGCATTGGCTGTCCAGGATCAATCGATTCAACCAAAGGAATCTGTGACTATTCCAACAATCTCAAGTTCAACAACGCTCCCTTAGTAGATCTAATTGAAAAAACCACTGGCTTAAAGGCCAAGGCTGCTAATGACGCTAATGTTGCCTGTCTTGGAGAAGCCCGTTTCGGCTCTGGAAAGAACTATCAGAATATCGTCTTCTTGACTTTAGGAACGGGGGTAGGCGGTGGTTTAGTTTTGAATGGAAAGATCTATGAAGGCAAAGACGGAAAAGGAGCTGAACTTGGTCATTCTATAATCGAATTAAACGGGCGAAAATGCACCTGTGGAAGAAGAGGATGCTTAGAAACCTATGCTAGTGCCACCGCATTAATAAAAGACACCAAAGAGGCTATGAAAAAACATCCTGAATCACATCTCTGGAATTACGTAGAAAACGATATTGATAAAGTGGGAGCCAAAACCGCCTTTTCTGTGGCCAGTGAGGGAGATAAGACTGCTATTGAAGTAGTCAATAACTTCATTTATTACTTAGGAGAAGGAATTCTTAATTTCATCAACATTTTTAAACCGGATATTGTTCTTCTAGGCGGAGGCGTCTCTTATCAGGGAGACTCTTTAATTAACCCCTTGAATGAATATATAAAGAAAGCCCATTACGGTTTTGGAGACAGTCCAAAAGTTAGTGTAGCAGTAGCTTCTTTAGGAAACGATGCCGGGATTATTGGAGCCAGCTGTTTAATAGATTAGAAAGAAGAAGTTGAAGTATTTGTTTTTTCTCAACTTCCTCTTTTCTGAATAAGAATCAGAAAAGCTCTCCCTTTTGCAGGAAGAGCTTTTTTATCTAGCTAATTAAGAGTTAGTCTAGTAACCCATACCTTCATCGCCACCAGCAGCAGGAGCAACCGGAGCAGCAGGTTTAGGTAACTCAGTAACAACAGCTTCAGTAGTAATGAACAAAGCAGAAATAGAAGCGGCGTTTAAGAGAGCAGTCTTAGTGACCTTGGTGGGATCAATGATACCGGATTCAAGCATATTAAGCCATTTTCCGGTCTTAGCATCGAAACCATAGTCACCCTTCTGATTCTTCATTTCTTCAATGATATCAGCGCCATCGAATCCAGCGTTAGCTGCAATCTGGGCACAAGGAGCAGGTAAAGTATTGATAACAGCATCAATACCCTTCTGGATATCAGGATTCTTATCAGTAATCTTGCCCTTTAAAGAACGATAGGCCTGCATTAAGGCAACACCACCGCCAGCAACAACACCTTCTTCAACAGCGGCAGCTGTAGCATTGATAGCATCCTCAAGACGAAGCTTCTTATCCTTGAGTTCAGTCTCGGTAGTAGCTCCGACTCTGATGACAGCTACACCAGCGGAGAGCTTAGCGACTCTCTTCTGGAGATTCTTCTTATCATAATCAGACTTGCATTCTTCAATCTGACCTTTAAGTTCATTGACACGGTCATCACAAGCCTTTTTGTCACCGGCTCCGCCGATGATAGTAGTGCTATCCTTTGTGACCTTGATCTTCTTAGCAGAACCTAAGTCGTTAACAGTAACGTCCTTAAGATTCATAGAAAGATCCTTAGAATAGAAGTTAGCGCCAGTCATAATAGCAATATCCTGGAGCATATTCTTCTGATTATCACCAAACTCAGGGGCCTTAACAGCGACAACGTTGAAAGTGCCACGGAGCTTATTGACAATAAGAGTAGAAGCTACATCATTATCGACATCATCGGCAATGATGAGTAACGGACGATGAGAATCGACAACTGACTGAAGCATCGGAAGAATATCCTGAATGTTAGAGACCTTCTGATCAGTAACAAGAACATAGGCGTTCTCAAGTTCAGCAACCATTCTTTCAGAATCAGTGACCATATAAGGAGAGATGTAGCCCTTATCGAACTGCATTCCCTGAACTACTTCAAGAGTAGTATCAAAGCCCTTGGATTCATCGACAGTGATGACACCATCCTTGCCGACCTTATCCATAGCTTCAGCAATAGTCTTACCGATTTCATCATCACCGGAAGAAATAGCAGCTACTGAAGCAATATCAGTAGAAGTAGAAATCTTCTTGGAGTTCTTTAATAACTCATCAGCGACAGCCTTAGAAGCCTTTTCAATACCGGCTCTGACAAAGACCGGATTAGCGCCCTTATCAACAGCCTCAAATCCCTTATGGATCATTGACTGAGCTAAGAGAGTAGCTGTGGTAGTACCATCGCCAGCTACATCATTAGTCTTGTTGGCAACTTCATAGACTAACTTTGCGCCAACATTCTGTTCCTTATCATCAAGTTCGATCTCTCTAGCAATAGAGACACCATCATTAACAATAAGAGGTGAACCATAACCCTTATCAAGAGCAACATTTCTGCCCTTAGGTCCTAAAGTAAGCTTAACAGTGTCAGCTAAAGCATCGACACCTTTAAGCATGTTATCTCTAGCGGCTTTGCCGTATGTAATTTTCTTTGCCATGATTAGTTATCTCCTATTTGTTAATCAACAACAGCTAAAATATCTTTATCCTGAATGAGCATCAGCTTTCTGCCGTGATCCTCATAATCAGTAGTGGAATATTTCTTATAAATAACCTTCTGACCAACCTTGGATTCAACAACAATCTTATGTCCTTCTTCATCGGTGTAGCCAGGTCCAACAGCCACTACATTAGCAACAGCAGACTCATTATCAGTCTTTCCAGCAATAATGATGGAACCAACCTTCTTCTCCTCCGGAAGCTTCTCTAAAACGACATAATCTCTTAAAGGCTTAATCATTTTTTCTCCTCCGTTTTTAGCATTCTTTTGAACGACTGCTATTATTATAAATTCAATTTTAGCAATTTCAAGGTTAAAGTGCTAAATTTCTAAATTCTTTTATAGAAGATGTCATTATTTGGATTTTAAAAGTATCTTTTTAGAGCCATTTAATACCCGATTACTTATAGATATAAAAAGGCACCCCTTCCTTTAGAAATGAGGTGCCTTATATTTGATTATTCTTATTTGATTAAGGAACTAAATGGCCAGTCGAAGCAAAGAGCTCATACCAATCAGCTTTGGAGAGAACAATCTTAGTTCCAGCTAAGCTTTCTTTAATATGGTCAATATTAGTACTGCCAGTAATTACCTGAACATTCTTGCCTAAGCTAGATAAGAAGGCGGTAGCTATTCCGCAAGGTGTCGATTGATATTTTTCAGCCAATTTCTTAAGCTCAATCTGAGTATTCCTCATCTCTGGCACATTAAAGATAGAGCCTTTAAAGAAGCCAAACTGATAAGGAGACCAGCACTGAAGAGCCATTTCATGTTTCTTTAGGTAATAGAAGATACCATCGTTGTTCAATCCTTGTTCTTCAGGATTATTAACATTAATAGCCTGGCTTAATAGTGTGCACTGCCCTAAACCTAACTGCAACTGATCCACTTCAATAGGAAGAGTGGCAGAATCTCTTAAGTATCTAATCTGAGAGACATCCATATTAGAGACACCGAAGTGACTGACGATCTCTTCTTTCTTTAAATCGCAGAAGGCTCGATCAATTTCATCGGCATCCATAAAGATATCAGGGCGGTGAAGCAAAAGAGAATCGACATAAGAAAGGTTCATCCTAGCTAAAGATTCTCTAGTGGCTTTCTGAATATAATCATAAGACAGGTCATAGTGAGTAAACTCACCCTCTTTTTGTACAATACCGCATTTAGTCTGAATAAACATCTTCTCTCTTAAAGAAGGATTTCTTTTTAATACCTCACCTAATTTTATTTCTGATTCGTGATGGCAGTAAATATCGGCAATATCAAAACTGTCGATACCTAAATCCAAACATGATTTAATTAAAGTTTCTAATTCTTCGCTTGATAACTGCTCCAGTCTCATCAAGCCAACTACTAAAGGTCTATTTGAGTATATTTTGTTCATGAAACAAATATCACATCCTTTTCTACTATTTGCCTATTTCAGCAGACTTATTTAGAACCTTAGAAATAAACTTCTTCGGAACAAAATGAGAGAAGAGATGAGCTAGCTTGATCTTAAAGCCAGGAACAATTGTAAGCTTTCCTTTAAGAGTCTTCTTAATAGCTAATTCTCCAACCTTCTCAGGATATAAAGAGCCAATGGTGAAATGGCAGTTAGCTTTATTCTCAAAATCAGTCTTAACTGGTCCTGGGCATAAAACTGAGATGGTAACCTTGGACTTATAGTCTTTAAGTTCACGGTAATAGCCATGAGCTAGATAGTAAACAAAGGTTTTAGTGGAATAGTAAACAGTCATATAAGGAGCTGGGCCAAAGGCAGCAGCACTAGCAACTGTCAGTACTCTTCCTTTTCCTTTAGCAATGAATCTTCTTAAGAAATTCTTAACTAAGATGACAGTAGCAATATCGTTAAGCTTAATCATCTTAATTTCCTTATTAGTATCAGTCTCAGTAAGTTTTCCAATATCGCCAAAACCGGCATTATTAACAAAGATATCAAAATCCATGTCCCTAGTTTCATCTAAAAGACGAAAGCATTCTTTTTCATCAGAAAGATCATAAGAAGCAAAATCAATCTTTCTATCCGGATACTTCTTTCTAAGTTCTTCAATACTGCCTTCTTTGCGGGAGACAATTAAAAGATCATAGCCTCTTTTCGCCAAAGAGTCAGACATGGCTAAACCAATGCCGCCAGTACCGCCAGTCACTAATGCTTTCATATTAAATAATTCCTTTCAGAATACTTCTAATCTAATTTTACCAGTTCTTTAGCAATGAGACCAGCTACATATGCATTATTCTTAATTAAAGAAATGTTAGATTCCAAAGACTTGCCATTAGTTAAGCCAACTAATTTATCTAATAAATAAGGGGTGACTCTCTTACCATGGATGTTATCCTTCTCCATCATGGTTAAAGCTTCCTCAATCTTTTCTTCCATCCAGGTAGGATCAAGAGAATATTCTTCTGGGATAGGATTAACAATTAAAGAGCCCTGATGAAGATTAAGCTTATCTCCAACATGAATCATCTTAGCGACATCAAGAGCAGAGGAAGCATGAATATCAAGCTTATATTTGCTGCTTCTAGTGTAGAAAAGAGGTAAAGTCTCAGTCTGATAGCCAATAACCGGGACACCTTGAGTCTCTAAGTATTCCATGGTTCTAGGAATATCTAAGATAGCCTTAGGGCCAGCACAGATGACATTGACATCAGTCTTACCGAATTCTCCTAAATCAGTAGAAACATCCATTGTTTCATTAAAGCCACGATGAACACCGCCGATACCGCCAGTAGCAAAGATCTTAATATGAGCTAGATTAGCTAAAATCATAGTAGCAGCCACTGTAGTAGAGCCAGTTAAGCCTTCAGTTAAGCAATATGGAATATCTTTTCTGGATACCTTAATCGCAGAATGGTTCTGACCTAAGGCTTCAATTTCATCTTTAGTAAGACCAATTCTGATCTTGCCATTGATAATACCGATAGTATAAGGTTCAGCACCAGCTTTTCTGATTTCTTCTTCACAGGCCAAAGCACAAGCGACATTCTGAGGATAAGGCATACCATGAGTAAGAACAGTTGTTTCAAGAGCAACAGCTGGTTTTCCTGAAAGATCAGGAATCTCTTTAAGCATCTCATTAATATCCATGGTATAAGCCCTCCTATAAAAGCTACTTTGAAATTAACTTGTAAGTCATAAAGTGTGAATAAGTATGTCCACCCTTTAAGACTAAATCATCTAACGGATACATCTCAGGTTCAATAGCGATAGCTCTTCTTCTAGCAGTAGTTAATCCTTTGCCATTAGTAAAGTTAACCTTAGAAAGTGAGGAATCAACATAGTTATTAATACAATCATAATCAGTGTAGCATTCAATAGTAAGATGCTCAGTATCAAGAATAGCCTGAGGCTTAGTTGAAGTTACCTCATCTAATAAGAAAGCGTGATCAAGAGTACCAATCTCAGGAATCTCTTTCTCAATCAAATCAAGATTAGTCTTAAGTAAAGGCTTCTTTCTGAAGTCCAAGCAGGCAGGAACGTTAGCAGTCTTTACAATCAGCTGAGTGCCTTTCTTAAAGACACCGTATTTAGAAGCATTGACATAATAGCGATAATTATTGACGTTATCGGAATTAAAGATGTTCCAATAGATATGATTGCTTAAAGAAACCGGAGTAGATTTATCGGCTTTAGCCTCAAATCTAATGGTTAATTCATTCCTATCATTAGGAATAAAGTAAGTAACCTTTACCTCAAGATTGCCAGGGAATCCACATTCCAAATCTTTAGAAAGATAAGTAAATTGAATGCTGTTTCCTTCGGGTGAAGTAATTAATGTTCCTTCAAAGTTTCTAAATGATAAGGATTCCATGATTCCGCCATGAAGGCAGATATGATCCTTGTCACCTAAAACACTATAGGTGTGATCACCTATGGTGAACTTATCAGGAATACGGCCAGCTACTCTTCCTAAGGTCTTACCAAAAAACTGATTGGCAAGAAGATACTCATTAGGATCAGCTAGTTCAAGGATTAAAGGCTTTCCATTCAGAGTCAGTGATCTAACACCAGCTCCAAATGTTGAAAAAGTACCTTTAAGTCCCTTATTGTTAGTAATAGAAAGAAAACGAGAATCAGCAGTAGCGACCATAATCTTTATCCTCCAATGCAATCAGAAACTAATTATTACTTAGCTTCAGCAGGTTTTTCACTAGGAGTAGGAATCGGACTAGGTTTAAGCTTACCAGCCTTGAAGGCAGCATAACGGAAATCAAGACTATCAGCGAAGAAGCTGCAACAGTTCTTCTGGAACTCTTCCGGCTTCTCTTTCATCAAAGCTTTGAACTTATCAACTTCAGCTTTCTGTTCTTCAGTCCAGGAGTTAGAAGTAATCAGCTTGTTGTTATCAAAGATATCGCAGATAAGGATGACACCCTTCTTCTGATCCTTAGGATCAGCAAAGAAAGCATAACGAGTAGAGACAACCGGATCATCATAGCAGAAGGTAGAATCAAACTCATTCTTAGTGCCATCATTGCCATCAAGAGAAATATGAGCCTTGACCTGACCATTCAATAACTGAGCGGCAGCAGCAATAGTCTGATATGAAGGAAGAAGTCTATTCTGTAAAAGCTCAGTCATCATATCAATACGCTTCTTGATTTCTTCATTACGTCCAACGATAAGCTTAATGTGCTTGGAATCGGGAGTAACAGAGAAGAGATACTGACCACCAAAGGATAAGCCAACGCAGGAAACAAAGAAAATCTTAGAGACATAATCGAAATAACGATAGATTTCAATCATAGTAACATCACGACCGATAGAAGACTTTAGTTTGATTTCAACTCCGCCATTATCGAGTCTGTTCTCAACACCGATTTCATATTCAGGTCCCTCTTCAACAGCCGGAGGAACAAGCTTTAAAGTCGGCTTAATGACAGTGTTGTAGTTTCTAGTAGCTTCAACAGCCTTAGCAATATCGCCATTCTCAGTAACATTGCCGTCTTTATCGACATTAAATAAACGATAGATAAGAACCGGCATATCGGAACCTAAGCAAAGAACATCCTTAGTTCCATCAGGCTTATCTTCGACATTGATGATAGTAATCTTAGCAGGACGGATAAACTTCTTAGCTGATTCATCACAAACGGCCTGAATTTTCTTTAAAAGTTCTTCATTATCCATAATAAGTGCTCCTTAAATAGCGTTACACAACTTAATATTATAAGGTTTATTAGTCTCTATTTCTACATTAGTTTTATTTTGTCTTAGCTATAGTAATTAAAGAAACAATAATGAAAAGAAAAAAGACCTCTTTTTAAATCAGAAATTATGTCGCTTTTGCCCCGCTTTCCAGCAACCTATTTAATTAAAACTTGTTGTTTGCAATTAAAAAGTCCCTAAAATAAAGCCCTTTTCTTAAAATCAATATAAATTATTAGTCTTTAATCTGAAAATCAATCTCACCTAATCCCTGGCTCTTAAGATACTTGTTGCATCTCTTAAAGCAGTCAGAGCAGAAGAATCCTCTAGTCGCAGACATAGGAGAAGGATGAGCAGTCTCAATAATACAGGCTCTTTTATTAGTAATAAAAGGAGCCTTGCTTTGAGCATACTTGCCCCAAAGTAAATAAACGATAGGTCGATCAACCTTATTGATCAAGGAAATTACATCATCAGTAAAAGTCATCCAGCCCAAAGAAGAATGACTATTGGCCTCACCAGCCTTAACTGTTAAAGAAGCGTTTAAAAGAAGAACACCTTGTTTAGCCCAGCTTTCTAATGAGCCGGTCTTGGGAATTGGATAACCAAATTCATAATAAAGTTCCTTATAGATGTTCTGTAATGAAGGCGGTAGCCTTACACCCTTCCCAACTGAAAATGCCAAACCATTAGCTTGTCCTTCATTGAAATAAGGATCCTGACCAATGATGACACATCTAATCTGATCAACAGGAGTCAATTTAAAAGCATTAAAGACTTGATCAAAAGGCGGATAAACCTTTTCAGTCATATACTTATCAGAAATAACATCTACAAGCTTCTGATAATATTCTTTCTTCTTCTCGTCGCTTAAAAGACTATTCCAGTCACCTGGAAAAGTCATTAAAGACTGCTCAATTTCTGTTTTGGTCATCTTTCTTATTTTCCTTTCC
>DLIM01000023.1:0-50205 GCA_002483745.1 Caryophanales bacterium UBA7642
TTTTCTAAACTAGTTATACTATCCGGAATTTTGATTGATTTAATTGTAGTATTCTTAAATACGCCGGTTCCAATTAAAGTAACTGGATGTTCTCCATTAGTTCCATCATTATAAGTCGAAGGAATCTCTAGATAAGGATGGGAATTATCAAATCCGGAAACACGATAAGAATTAGTGTTAGTTGAATAAATGTAGCTTAATCCTTCAGATGTTACTAATTCGGTCTGATTATAAGTTGCCGTTGTTGAGAAGGAACTTTGAATATTAGTAAGAGTCTTATTCCATCCCTTAAAGGTATAAGAGAGACTATTAGAATCCGGTCGAGTAGGAGTCTCTCCTGAATAGGTGGCTGTACCATTATAGTCAACAGTGCAAGTATCTAATTTAATGCCATCGTAGTTAAGGAAAGTAACAGTATATTGATTAACTGTAGATATATATTGAGCAGTAAAGGTAGTATTTGAAGTGATGTTGGTTAAAGGCTTATCCCAGCCTTTAAAGGTAAAGGTATATTGAGCAGTCTTTTCTCTAGTAGGAGCAATACCTGAATAAATTACGGTACTGCCATAATTTACTGAGGCAGTAAAAAGCTTTGTTCCATCATAGTTAACAAATGTTGCTGTTACCTGATTGAAGGAAGAAGTATATTGGGCAGTGAAGGTAGTATTAGCAGTGATGTTGGTTAAAGGCTTATCCCAGCCGCTAAAGGTATACCTATATTGATCAGTACTAGCTCTAGTAGGTAAAAATTTAATAGGATAAACAGCAGTCCCTCCATATTTGACACTTGCAGTAGCTAAAACCGTATTGTCATAATTAACGAAGGTTACAGTTAAGTTATTGTAAGTTTCACTATACCGAGCAATGAAATAAGTATCTTCTTGGATATTCTTTAATGATTTGTTCCAACCAGTAAAGGAATAGGAACATGTTTCAGAGTCTTCTCTAGCTGGGATAGCACCTTTATATACAGCATCTTCGCCTTTTTTGACTTGGCCTTTATATAGAAAACTAGAATCATAATCTAGGAAAGTAACATTAAAATAGGTATCCTCAGGTTGACTTGAAGATGAAATCGAGATCTTTGCTGAAGAAGAATCAGAGGAATGGTTGTTGTTTGTTGCTGAGGTTGAAGAAGAGGCATTTCCGGTATTTGGCTGATTGCTTGAATCAGGTGTCAAATTACATGAACATAAAGAAACAGCTAATAAGATAGTAGATAGAAACATCATTTTTCTTTTTAGCATATGGAATCCTCTTTTCAAGATAACATTATTATTATATTACTTTATAAAAACTTAAAAAAATAAATTTAATAAAATGGTTAAATATCATGCCATTTTCTTTACTATGCCAAAATAATTGGAAATAATCCTGCTAAGTTTTATGTGACGATGAATTAAAAATAGATGAAGCTGAAGACAATTAATTATATTCTTTGAATATCAATCCTTTATGAGTTTGGAAACCACTAGTTGAATCTAACAATATTTTGAAAGCCAAACTTCTATTTCTAATTTACTATTTGCAAAAACAACTAGATTAGCAAAAGCAAACTAATGTACCTTCTTTTGCTTAGTTGAAATAATCCCAGGTAAACCATCTAATGTAGATAGTGTAATGGAGTTGGGGAACTCCTGAGCATGTGGCTAGCCCCTTGAGGCTAGTTTTTTTAATTTCTCTGATCATACTTAACTGCTTTTATCGATAACAGGAGGATGATCAAAACCAGTATACACTCTTCCATCCTGATTCTCCTTTGAAAGACAGTGAAAATTTAATGCCCAAAAGCCCCCACAACTCGTTTGAAGAGTATAGAAGACAAATGAACATTTAGATTTAGTAATACTTTTTTCTAAAGATGGCTATTTATAGTCAAATTGCTAAAATATTTTTCTTTTTAGCTGTCTTTTCTTTCTTTCAGTTACTTTACTATCTCTTTTTAGCTATTAAAGTTTTATAATTAATAGGCGTTTATATATTAATATATATAATTCATAGGAGAATCTAACTATGCGTAAAATGACCAGTGATGAAATTAGAGATACTTGGCTGAACTTCTTTAAGAGCAAAGGACACTATATTGAGCCTTCTGCTTCTTTGATTCCAAACAACGATCCTACTTTGCTTTGGATCAATGCTGGTGTAGCGGCTTTAAAGAAATACTTTGATGGTACTTTGACTCCTAAGCATCGAAGAATTACTAATGCTCAAAAGTGCATCAGAACCAATGACATCGATAATGTCGGACATACTGCCCGTCATCACACTTTCTTTGAAATGATGGGTAACTTCTCTATCGGAGATTACTTTAGAAATGAAGTAATTCCGTGGGCTTATGAATTATTGACTTCTGATAAATACTTCGGACTAGATAAAGATAAGCTTTTTATCACTTATTATCCTGATGACATGGATACTCTTAATCTTTGGATTAAGTGCGGTATCTCTCCTAGCAATATGGTTCCCTGCAAGAACAACTTCTGGGAAATCGGTGAAGGACCCTGCGGTCCTGATACTGAGATCAATTATGATCGCGGTGAGAAATGGGATCCTAAGCATATTGGCTTAAGACTCTTAAGCGATGACTTAGATAATGACCGTTATATTGAGCTTTGGAATATTGTCTTCTCCCAGTTCAACTCTGTTCCTGGTACTCCGAGAAAAGACTATAAGCCTTTACCTCAGAAGAACATTGATACAGGCGCCGGCCTTGAAAGAATCGCCTGCATTATGCAGGGAACTGATACTAACTTCGAGACTGATTTGTTCATGCCTTATATCAATGAGCTTCAGAAGGAAGCTAAATATCCTTATGAAGGCAACTATAAGCTAGCATATCGAGTAATTGCTGATCATATCCGTTCCATTACTTTTGCTTTAGCTGATGGTGCTGTCTTCTCGAATGATGGCCGAGGCTATGTCTTAAAGAGACTTTTAAGAAGAGCTTCCCGCTATGCCCAGACTATCGGACTTGAGGCTGGTGCTTTAGCTAAGCTTGTTCCGCTGGTCGATCAGAATATGTCTCACTTCTATCCTTACTTAAAGGATCATGAAGAGAGAACGATGAAGATGATTCAGAACGAAGAGGATAAGTTTGCTTCTACTTTGAAGAATGGTGAGAAGCTTCTTGCTAACTATTTAGCTAGACCTGGCGATATGCTTTCAGGCGAGGATGCCTTTAGATTAGCTGATACTTATGGCTTCCCTTATGAACTGACTAAGGAAATCACTGAAGATAGCGGCAAGAAAGTCGATGAGAAAGCCTATGAGAAGCTTTTAGCTGATTCCAAGGAATTAGCTAGAAAATCCCGCGGAACTAGAGAATCTTTCGGCTTACAGTCTAAGGATTTGATTGCCTTTACTACTCCTAGCGAATTTGTTTATGATGACAAGGAAGTTGATTCTAAGGTCACTGGCTTATTTAAGGATGGAGTCAAGACTGATGAATTGGCTGATGAAGGCGAAGTGGCTTTAGAAAAGACTAACTTCTACGCTGAGCAAGGCGGCCAGATTGCTGATACTGGCTTTATTAAGAACAAGAACTGTGAATGTGAAGTCACTTTTGTCTCTAAGTCTAACCATGGTCAGCATCTTTTACATGTCAAGGTCTTATACGGAACCATTAAAGTCGGGGATGAATTCAAAGAGTCTCCGGATTGGAATAAGAGAGATTTGATCAGAAAGAACCATTCTGCCACCCATCTTTTACAGAAAGCCTTACAGGAAATTGTTTCTCCTGAAATCCACCAGGAAGGTGCTTATTATGATGATGAGCTTTTAAGATTCGACTTCAATGCCGATGAGAAGCTCTCCGATGATGTCTTAAACCAGGTAGAAAGACGAGTCAACGAAGAAATCTTTAAGGCTTTACCGGTCAAGACTGAAATCATGAAGAAGGAAGATGCCTTAAAGAAGAATGCCATGCATCTCTTCTCTGAGAAATACGGTGATGTAGTCAGAGTCGTATCGATGGGAGACTATTCCACTGAATTCTGCGGTGGCACTCATGTTGCTAACACTAGCGATATCAATCTCTTTGTGATTGTCTCTGAAGGCGCTATTGCTGCCGGTATCAGAAGAATCACTGCCTATACCGGAATTAAGGCTTTTGATTACCTTAAGGAGAAGCAGGGTCTCATCAATGAAGCTGCTTCAATTTTGAAAATCAATTCCGATAAGGGTGTCAGAGCTAAGCTCTTCAGCCTTAATGATCAAGTTACTGATTTAAACAACACTATCAAGAAACTCAGAGAAGAAAACACTAATTCTTTAATGAATGACTTGGATTCTAAGGTTACTGCTGTTGGCGATAAGAAGGTCTTAGCCTTGACTTTAAAGGATATGAACCACGAGCAGGAAGAATCCTTAGCTCATAAGCTCATTGATAAGTATCAGGACTTAGTTCTTTTTATCGCTTTCGATAATGGTGCCAAGAAGGATATCATGATTGCAAGAGGCAATAAGCTATCTTCTTTAAAGGCTGGCAAGCTGATGAAGGATGTTTCTAAAGCCTTGGATGGAAGGGGCGGTGGCAAAGATGATGTCGCTTTCGGCGGTACGGCTTCCTTAGCTAACTTTGAGAAAGCTAAAGAAGTCTTTATGGGACTTATTAAGTGAAGAAAAACATCTTAGCCCTTGACTTAGGAAAAGGATCCTTAGGGATTGCTATTTCCCGGTCCGGTATGTTCATCACCCCTTTAGCTAATCCCCGTTTCCATATGGATCAGTATCAGGAAGATATTGATTTCCTAAAAGATCTCTTAAAGAAAGAAAAAGTTGAAACCTTTTTGATTGGCTATCCTTCCTATCCTTCTGGAGATCCCTGCGAAATGTCATTGATTGTCGATGACTTCATCAAACTGCTCAATAAAGAGTTTCCTAACATTCCGGTTATCAAGCAAGATGAAAGAGAATCTACTAAGGAAGCTAGTTCCCTTCTTCATGAAAACGGACTCAATACTAAAAAGCAGCATAAGTCGATTGATGCTACCGCTGCCTGCGTGATACTAGATAGATACTTAAAAAGTATTAATCAGATATAAAGAAAAAACTGCCTAGTAGCAATTAGCTATTTGGCAGTTTTTTATTTAGTTGAACTGTGAATTGTAGAGAGAGCAGTAGAAGCCTTTCTTGTTCATTAAGGCTTCATGACTGCCTTTCTCGATGATATGGCCGTCTTTCAAAACGAGAATCAAGTCAGCTCCTTTAATGGTTGATAAGCGGTGAGCAATGACAATGGAGGTTTTCTTAGCCATCATCTTGTCGAAGGCTTCACCAATCTTCTTTTCGGTTCTGGTATCAACGTTAGAGGTAGCTTCATCAAGTATCACAATATTAGGATCTAGAAGCATGACTCTAGCAATAGTCAACAGCTGTCTTTCGCCTTCCGATAAACCGGCTTTTGAGGAAATCATTGTATTGTAGCCATCAGGTAGAGTCTTAATGAAGTTATCAGCGTTAGCTTTCTTACAGGCTTCTATGACTTCTTCATCACTGGCATCTGACTTAGCATAGCGAACATTTTCGAGGATGGTGCCTTTAAAGACCCAAGTATCCTGAAGCACCATTCCGAAATTGCTTCTTAAGGAAGACTTTCTAATGTCAGTTCCTTTAATTCCGTTATAGGTCACATCCCCTTTGACAGGATCATAGAATCTCATTAAGACATTGATTAAAGTGGTCTTACCGGCTCCGGTGGGTCCAACAATCGCAACCTTTTCACCTTCTTTGATGGTTTGGCTAAAGTCTTCAATCAGATGCTGATCTTTTTCATAGGCAAAGGACATATCATTGAAGGAAATCTCCTTGATTCCCTTTACTTCTTTTTTGCCAGTATCAATATCGTCTTCTTTGTTTAGGAAGCTATTGATTCTCTTGAAGGAGAAAGAAGCCGTTTCAAACTCTGAGACAACGGAGGAGATTTCATTGAAAGGCTTTGTATATTCGGTAGTGTAGCTTAAGAAAGAAGATAAGGAACCGATAGTCATAGCAAGTATAGGATAACTAGCGGTATACATAATCATGATGATACCGGAGATTCCGATGATGGCATAGATAGTATTATTGACAAGCCTTGTTGAGGGATTAGTCCAGCTAGCCGAGAACTGAGCTACTTGTCCTTCTTTTCTTAGCTTTTCATCTCTCTTTTTGAACTCATCCAATGATCTTTCTTGGTAGTTAAGAGACTGAATAGTAGAAGCGTTGTTGATGGATTCTAGGGATAATGAGTTTAAGTCAGACATCAATTGAGCCTGCTTCTTGAAGTGCTTGTGGGAGAAAGTAGCTACAAACTTGCTGACTAGGATACTTAAGGGTGAAAGGATGATGACACCTAAAGCAAGAATCCAATTGACTGTGAACATCATCACGACAGTAATCAGGATGGTTAATACGCCTTGAACTAACTGTTTGAAGACGGAATAGATGCCATTAGCGATATTCTCGACATCTCCGATTTCATACTGGACGAGATTTCCGATTGTATCGGAATCGACATCCTTGATAGAGATGCTGTTGAATTTCTTAAAGACATCATCTCTGATTCTCTTTACGGCATGCTGGGTCATGACTCCAACCTGGTATTCAAAGATATAGTCGAAGAAGACACCTAATACTGCTAATCCTAGGCAGATAGATAAATATAAGGCGATGAGGTTAGTGTTGACGTTAATGACAAAGATACCATCAGTTACTTTACCTAAGGCATCGAGAGATTTACCGACAAGATAAGGAACCATCAATTGAGAGATTAAGAAGACTAAGACGGAGATGAAGGAGAGAATGATAGCTTTCTTTTCAGGTAGCAAATAGTTCTTCAAGCGTTCTTTGATTTCCATAACTATTTAGCTCCTTTCTGAGTCTGAGACTCATAAGTTTCTAAATAAATCGGGCAGGTATTAAGAAGTTCTTCATGTTTGCCTTTAGCTACTATCTTTCCAGCTTCTAGAACTAGAATCAGGTCACAGTCAGAGACAGTTGAGACTCTTTGAGAGATGATGACTTTAGTGATATCCGGATATTCCTGCTTAAGATTGTTTCTAACTTTTCTATCAGTCAATAGATCTAGAGCACTAGTAGAATCATCAAGTATTAAGACTTCGGGATTCTTGACTAAGGCTCTTGCAATACAAAGTCTTTGCCTTTGACCGCCGGAGAAGTTCTTACCGCCTTCTTCAACTTCATGGTCTAAAAAATCCGGGTATTTAGAGACAAATTCATAGGATAAAGAATCTTTTAAGGCAGCAACCAAGGTTTCTTCGTTTGCAGAGGGATTACCCATTAAGAGATTAGTTCTGATAGTCCCTTTAAAGAGAACGGATTTTTGTGGGACTAAGCCGATTTCTTCTCTTAAGGAAGTTAAACGGTAGTCTTTAATGTTGTGTCCTTTATAATCGACTTCCCCTTTTGAGGCATCTAGGAATCTTTCCATCATATTGATAAGGGTGGACTTTCCGCTTCCTGTTCCACCGATGATTCCTAAGGACTGCCCTTTATTGAGTGAAAAATCAATGTCGGTTAAGGCATTGTTACCAGAATCCTTATAGGCTAAATAGACATCGTGGAAGGAATAGATTTCTTCTCCTTTGTTGATGACTTGGCTAATAGCATTTCTGTCATCAACAATTGAGGGATTGACAGCCAATAAAGAATCGACTCTTTTGATGGAGACTAAGGATTTGGTGAAGATCATGACTAGATTAGTTAACAAGACCAGAGTCTGGAAGATCTGATCAAGATAGCTGACTTCGGTGATGATGGTAGACGGTAAAAGGGTATAGCCTAGGAATTCTATTCCGTTTGCCATACTGAATCCGCCTAATAATACAACTGCGATGGTTGCTAAAGAAACAACGGCAAAGGTAAGAGGATTGATCCAGGCATTCATTTTGCTGACCTGAATGGATTCTTTTTGGTATTCTTCTGTTCCTGAACTGAACTTCTTTTCTTCATAACCGGCTTTGTTGAAGGCTCTTACGACTCTGGCTCCTTCTAAGTCATCACTGGCTAAGGATGAAAGATTATCTAAATCCGACTGGATAACTAAATACTGTTTACTGGCTCTAGTCATAAAGAAGAAAATAATAATAAGGATAATAGGGATGATAGCTAGGAAGACTAAGCCTATCTGCCAATCAAGGATAAAGGAGATAACTAAGGATCCTAAAATAATAAAAGGCGCTCTTACTCCTAATCTGATGAAGAAGAGGACTCCTTGCTGTACTTGATATGAATCAGAATTAAGGATAGTTAAAATCTTACTGGTTCCGAAGACTTCCATGTCTTTCTTGCTCAAGCCTAGGATTCTCTCATATAGGGAATTTCTTACTTCTGTTCCCACTTTTGTAGCTGCATAGGCAGCGATATATTGGCAGACCATAGTGGTACAAAAACCGATGATTCCCATTAGAAGAATAATAAATCCACCAATGATGGCGTAGTTTAAAGCGGGATTATTTGGAACCCAAGTTCCAAATAGAGAAATAAAGGAACCAAGAGCATTAGAAATCGCATCTCTAGAAGAGCCAAAAGAAAGATCAATGATTGCTTTCATGAAAAGCGGAATCAAAAGGTCGAAAACAGCTTCAATCATTTTGATGATAGGTCCAACGATGAAGGCCCAAAGACTCTTTTTACAAGCTTGCTTAACTGTGGTTATCATTTTAATTGTTATTTTAGTGTAACCTATTTTATAGTATTAATCTTTCTAAATGAACTTATTTTTACCAATTATTAGCATTCTTCTCTAGCCTCAAAACCGGAATTATTGAACACTAGCCAGTAAAAGGTCAACTCTTTGCCATTTTATTGACATTCTTTTTAGAAACAAGGTATAATACTCCTGCCAAAAGAAGTTTTGGCTACTGGGACAGTCCCAGTACATTCTTAATCAAGAAATTAAGAGTGGACCCCAAGGTCCACTCTTTCTTTTTAGGGAGGTAAGCGATGGACCAAGAAGTTCTTACTGCAGTCAAAGATGTTCTTAAGAAAAAGGCTGATGAAATGGGCCTGCAGTTAGTCAATGTTCGTTTCTACAATGATGCTGAAAATGGCCTGACTTTAGAGGTATTTGTTGATAAAGATTACAATATTAATCTCGATGATATCTCTAAATATACGGAACTTGTCTCTCCTCTTCTTGATGAAATCCCTGGGCTTACTGATAGCTACTTGCTTGATATCTCTTCTGGAGGATCGGATAGGATCATACCTAATGAGGATGTTAAGAAACTAATAGGACACTATCTCGATATCACCTTAAAGAAAGGCGATGAGAAGCTATTAGCCAAGGTAGTTAGTTCTGATGAAGGCGGCTTCACTGTTCTCTACTTCATTAAGGGACGTAAGAAGCAGGTTTATCTAAAATTTGTCGATGTTAAACAGTTGAAGATGGGCTACAAGGCCTAAGACAAATAAACATTCATATTGGAGGAATGAAAAATGTCTGATGAAGAAATTAAGACTGAAGAAGTGAAGACTGAAGAGACTGCTGAAGTTGCTGAGGCTCCTATTAAGCCTAAGAAGCGTGGCCGTAAGGCTAAGAGCGATGAAGCCAAGAAGATTTCCGGTGCTGTTGATTCCACTGGCTTTGAGATGGCTGCCGGTGAGATTGAAAAGGATAGTATGGTTAAGTCCTCTGAAGTAGCGGATATTTTAACTTCTGCTATGGAACAGGCTTATCTTGAATGGTCTTATCCAGGACTCTATAAGGATAGAGACAGCGAAGATCCGGTCAAGGAATTAGTTAAGGCTCATGTTATCTTCTCTGATGATTTATCTTCCTTTAAGATTTTTGATGTCAAGAGTGTTGTTGATGAAGATGATATTGTTGATGATTCCTATCAGGTATCTCTTGAGGATGCTAAGGCTGTTAAGGCTGATGCCAAAATCGGTGATACAGTTGAGCTTCCGTTTGATGTTACCCAGCTTGATAAGTCTTATGTCAGACGTGTTAAGCAGTTATTCCAGTCTAAGCTTAAGGATGCCTCAAGACAGGCTATCTTATCTGTCTACTCTAATCAGATTGGCGGACTTATTGAAGGTACCGTCACTAAATGCGAGACCGGTCTTGCTAACAATTCTTATGAATTATCTTTTGGCAAGGCTTCTGGTTTCTTAAAGAAGGGCTCCTTAATCCCTCAGGATCATTTTGTTGTCGGTGATAGAGTCTTAGTTTATTTAAGCGATGTCTCTGATAAACTTAATCCTCCTTCACTTGTTATTTCACGTTCCAGTGAAAAGTTTGTTCAGAAGCTTCTTGAAAAAGCCGTTCCTGAAATCCAATCTGGCGATGTGAAGATTAAGGCAGTTGCCCGTGAAGCTGGCAGAAGAACCAAGGTCTTTGTTGAATCCACTAATCCTAATCTTGATCCTGTTGGTGCCTGTGTCGGACCGGAAAGTGCCCGTATCCGCACTGTTTTAAGTGAACTCAAAGGTGAGAAGATTGATATTCTCAAGTACAATTCCAATAAGGCTTTGCAGATAGTTGAGGCTATGAAGCCTTCTACTGTCATTGGTCTTACTTGTCTTGATGATTTCTTTGATAAAAATGTCCACTATGATGAACTTGAAAGAGATGCCGACTATGAATTCCCCAAGATTACTGTTGTTGTCATGAATGGCAACCAGGGTGTCGCTATCGGTTCAGCTGGTGTAAACGTTAGACTTGCCTCTAGAATCACTATGTGCACTATTTCAGTCTTACAGGCTGATGATGCTATTAAGCAAGGTATCAAATACACTTTAGTACCTGATATTCAGAAGGAAGTCGATGAAGAGAATGCTGCTATCGCTAAGGAAAATGCTCAGGCCGAGGAAGAAGCTAAACCTGTTGAAGGCGAAGCTATCCCTGCTGTTGCTGAGACCACTCCTGCCGTTGAGACTCCAGTAGTTTCTACTCCTGCTGCTGAGACTCCTGTTGTCGCTGCTCCAGTTGCTCCAACAAGTGAGGCTAAACCTGTCGCTGCTCCTGCTGTTAGTGAGAGCAAGCCTGTTGCTCCAGTTGCTGCTAAACCTGCTGAAGTTAAGCCGGTTGAAAAGCCTATCGAGCATATTGAGATCAAGAACAAACCTAAGATTTCTCTTGAAGAACTTGAGGAAGCTCTTACTCAGAAGAAAGGTCCGGCTGAAACTAGATCCTATAAGAAACGTTGGGATAACCATAACCGTCCTTCCGATGATAAGCCGGCTTCTACTGCTCCTTCTAAGGCTAGCTCAGTTGCCGCTATGCCTATTTACACTGAAGAAGAACTTAAACAGATGCAGAACAATGAAACTCCTTCAAACAACAATGCTGAGGGTGGAGATTTCAATGTCGATGATGATGATTTAGAACAGTATGATTCCGATAAGTACTACGATGACGATAATTCCAACAAGTAAGGAAGAGAATGAGTAAGAAAAGCTTTGTAGTCAATAGGATGGATCTTCTATCAAGGAAGACCTATCCTGTTGAACAATTGATTCGCTTAGTGCTGGTCTCTTCTGATTTGAAATTAGACAAAGATCACACACTTACAGGACGAGGCATCTATCTGTTAAAGGATGAAGCCACTATTGACAAAGTCTTTTCCAAAGGGATGCTTAAGCGTTATAGCAAGACCTGTGATTTTGACAATCTATATAAGGAGGTTAAAGAACAATGCTCAGCAAAGAACTGATCAGAAAGCTCGATACCTACTTCGGCTTTGCCCAAAAGAAGCATTCGCTTTTTGCCGGTATGGAATTAGAGGATAAACTAGAGAGAAGAAAAGTTTCCCTTCTAATCTTCCTTCCATCCTGTTCTGCTAAAGATGAAGACAAACTTCTTTGCAAGTATGGCGATAATCCGGATTTAGCAATTCTTGACTATGATGGAGAATACAACGTTGCCTTAGCTTCAGGAAGAGAACTTCTTAAAGCTGTTGGTGTCGGTGATTTGAACTTAGCCAAGGCTATTTACAATATTCTTAAAGATGATAAGAAAGTCAGTGAAGATACTAAGGAAAACAAGGAGGAGACTAAATGAGTAATTCTAAAGAAAACAATGGTGGAGTAAAACCTGCCTTTGGAAAGAAAACCCAAGGTGCTGTTAAGGATGGTGTCTTTGTCTATACGGGAGCTTTGACTCTTGATCAGCTTTGCAAAAGAATCGGTGTCAGTGCTTCAGATACCATCAAGGCTTTCTTGATGGAAGGCAAGATGATCTCTTTAAATACTCTTCTTGGCGATGATCTCATTGCTGAAGTCTGTTTAAACAACAATCTTGATTTCAAGAAAGAAGAAGGCATGGGTGATGATGATTTCACCAAGGTACCGATTTTCAACAAGGATAATGATAAGGATTCCCGTCCCTGCATTGTGACTATTATGGGACATGTCGATCACGGCAAGACAACTTTGATTGATGCTATCCGTCATTCCAATATTGCTAATGGTGAGTACGGTGGCATTACTCAGGAAATCGGTGCTTATCAGAAGACTATCAACGGCAAGAAGATTACCTTCCTTGATACTCCTGGCCATGAAGCTTTCACTGCTATGAGAGCCCGTGGTGCTTCTATCACTGATATTGTTGTTCTAGTCGTAGCTGCTGATGATGGCGTTAAGCCTCAGACTATTGAAGCTTTAGACCATGCTAAGGCTGCTAAGGTTCCGATTATTGTGGCTATCAATAAGATTGATAAACCTGGAGCTAACCCTGAAAAAGTCAAATCTCAGCTTTCTGCCTTAGGTCTTTTATCTGAGGATTGGGGCGGAGACACCATGATGTTCAATATTTCTGCTAAGAAGAATATTGGCGTCGATAAGCTTCTTGAAGGTATTCTGACTTTAGCTGAACTTTTGGATTTAAGAGCTTCTAACGATCATCCGGCTATCGGTTCTGTCATTGAGGCTGAACTTGATAAGAAGGAAGGATCCAAAGCCACCCTTTTAGTTCAGAATGGCACTCTCCATGTGGGAGATTATTTAGCTGTTGGCGAATTCTACTGCAAGGTCAGAAAGATGACTAATGAATACGATAAGGCTTTGAAGTCTGCTGGTCCTTCAACTCCGGTCTCAGTCACTGGTTTATCTGGTGTTCCAGTAGCAGGCGATCGTTTCATGGCTTTTGCTAACGAGAAAGAAGCTAGACAGGCTGCTAATAAGCGTGCCCAGTCCATGATTGGCAAGAACGATGAAGGTACTTCCTTAGCTGATTTAGCCGCTGATGCTGCTTCTGGAGCTACTCCGACTATTAACCTGATTGTTAAGGCTGATACTCAGGGTTCAGCTGAAGCTTTGAAGTCATCTTTAGAGAAGATTGATGTTCCTGGTGCTAAGCTTACCGTTCTCCACTGCACTTCTGGTGATGTCACTCAGGGCGATTTGATCTTAGCTTCTGCCTCTCATGCGGTTATCTTAGCCTTCTCGGTTAAGGTTCCGGCCATGATCAAGGAAATGTCTAAGGAGAAGAAAGTCGAAATCCGTGAATACAATATTATTTATAAGCTTCTTGAGGATATTGAAGCTGCCCTTAAAGGCAAACTCGCCCCTGTCTTCCATGAAGTTGTCTATGGTCATGCCGAAGTCAGAAATATCTTCAATGCCAGTAAGGTCGGTCAGATTGCCGGCTTATATGTCACTGATGGTAAATTGACCAATTCCTGCAAGGTCAGAGTCTTAAGAAACGGTGAAGTTGTCTTTGATACTGCCTTATCTTCCTTAAAGAGATTCAAGGATGATGCTAAGGAAGTTCTTCAGGGCTTTGAATGCGGTGCTACCCTCAAGGATAGATTCACTTTAGTTACTTCCGATGTCATAGAAGCTTATGGTCAGGAGGAAATCAAGAATGGCTGACAAAAAGGGAAGAGTTCAGGAAATCATTCAACGTAATCTCTCTGAGATCATCATCTACGATATGAAGAACGATTTAACCAAATACGCTTCCATCAATGAAGTCCATGTTACCTCCGATTATTCCTATTGCAAAGTCTATGTTTCTCATATTAATCCTGAAAAATCTGACGATTTAGTTAACTATCTTAATAACCGAGCTGGTAAAATAAGGACAATGCTAGCTAATAAGATTTCTATCTATAAGACACCTGCTTTGATTTTTGTTAAAGATACTCTCTTTGAGAAAGGTCAGGCGATGGATGATCTAATTGATCATGCCTTAAACCAAAAGCCGATGACTTTAAAAGACCTCGACAAGATAGAAAAAGATAATGCTAAAAAGGAAAGAAAAGATATTAGTATGAAGAAAAAGGTCGTAAAGAAGAAAGTCGCCGCTAAGAAGCCGGTAGCTAAAAAGGCTACTGCCAAGAAAGCTACCAAGAAGACTGCAACTAAGAAAGCTTAGCAAAAAGGCCTAGCCAGAAAGCTAGGCTTTTTCTTTGCTTCTTATTTGTAGGTTGTTATCGGCAGTTATCTTTATCGATTCTTAACTGGTTCTTCAGCTCTTCTAAAGATTTATATTTGACTTGTTCTCTTAAGAAGGATAAGAAACTGACTTTGATGGTCTTACCGTAAAGATTACCGTCAAATCCGATGACATTGGTTTCGATGATGCCTTTATCTAATTGATCAATAGTAGGATGAGTACCGATATTAGTCATTGAGGGGTAAGTTTTGCCATCAATTTCTGTCTGTGTCTTATAGACGCCGTCTGGAAGATTGATCTTTTCATCGCTTTGGTTCATGTTGGCAGTTGGATAACCTAATTTTCGTCCGTTCTGTAATCCTTTGACGACTTCGCTTTCATAGAAGAAATGATAGCCTAAAAGGGAATTGGCTTTTTCTATCTGTCCAAGACGGAGGTAATTCTTGATAGTGGTAGAAGAGACTTTCTCGTTGTTGACTTCTAAAAGGTCTTTGATGACGATTTTGATATTTCTATTCTTCAATTCATTGAGAAGATCAGCTTTTCCGGCTGCATTCTTTCCAAAAGTAAAATCTGATCCAACTACTATTTCTTTAGCATTAAGACTAGTAAGGAAGTTAAGAAAATCTGAAGGCGAGCAGGACATGACTTCTTTAGAAAAAGGAAGAACATAATACTGCTGGATACCTAAAGAACTTAGTAATCCCTCTTTTTCGGATTCAGTTAAAATCAACTGCTCTTTCTTATGCTGAATAATAGATTTTAAATCGGTAGAAAAAGTAAGAACTGCTGGAACATATTTAGAATTAACAACCTCTTTAATGAGTTCTTGATGGCCCAGATGGATGCCATCAAAGAATCCGATAGTTAAAGCGGTCTCTTTTAACTGATATGCCTTATTGAATGAGAGTATCTTTTTAGTCATGCTGGAAACCTTTATATGAGATAAACTGTTTACCTTTCTTCTGATAGATAGCTAATAACTTTCCTTCTCCCTTTAAAAAGATATAGGGACTAGCATTGCTGATAGTTAAAGGGCCACCATTTTTAGCAGTGAAAAAATCTTTGCCTTTTAATTCTATAGCGGGTATATCAGGGACAAATTGCTCAATAGGAATAATGCTATCATAGGTCACGTTTTTTACTTTGACAGAATTAATTAGATCATATTTTCCGATACTGATTCTTCTTAATTCTTTTAAGTAGCCTAATGTTCCTAACTTAACAGCAATATCTCTTCCTAATGATCTAATATAGGTGCCTTTAGAGACTTTGGCTAAGAAGGTAATCTCTTTATTCTTGTTATCAAACAATAGGAGATCTAATTTACTGATATTGACGGTAGATGGTGGAAGATTTACTTCATCCCCTTTTCTTACAAGCTTATAGGCTCTTATTCCGTTAATGTGTCTAGCACAGTATTCAGGCGGAACTTGTAAAGTTTCACCTAAAAACGACTTAAAGACATCATTAATGCTTTCTCTTGTTAAGAGAGGTACTTCTTTAGTGGCAGTAACTTTACCAGTGATATCTAAGGAGTCAGTAGTTTCACCTAGCTTTAAAGTCGCTATATATTCTTTCTCCTCATCTTTGATTAAAGGAAGTACTTTAGTTGCTTCGTTGATGGCTACAATCAAAAGACCGGTAGCGAAAGGATCAAGAGTCCCTAAATGGCCATCCTTTGGAAGATCAAGTTCTTTCTTGATGAGTTTATCGACATCTTTAGAGGTAAAGTCGGTTTCTTTATCTATTTTTATAAATCCGTTAATCATGTTTGAATTATCACTATAGCACTTTTAAAGGTCTTTTTTGAAAGACTTTGCTTACTTTGTAGTATAATTTCAAAGCATGGATAATGTAAACCAAGTTCAGAAGAAACTCTTAGCGGCAATCAGAAGTGCAGACTATGATTTTGGTCTTATTAATGACAACGATAAGATCTTAATCGGTGTTTCCGGTGGCAAAGATTCAATGGCTTTAGTTTCTCTTTTGGCAACTTACCGCAAATTCAAAGGCAAGAACTTTGAGATTGCCTGCGTTCATCTGGATTTTGGTTTTCCTAAAGTCGATTTTTCTCCAGTAGAGAAATATATCAAAGGATTAGGAGTGACTTATATCGCTTATCCGGCAACAGAGGTCTATGAGATCTTAAAAGCTCACCGTAACCCTAAGACTAACCTTTTGCCTTGCTCAATCTGCTCTAGAATGAGAAAAGCTGTCATTAATAAAGCTGCTAATGAATTAGGCTTTCATAAAGTAGCTTTTGCTCACCATATGGATGATGCTATCGAGACTCTTTTCCTGAATATGACCTTTGGAGCTAGGGTAGCAACCTTTGAACCGAAGATGTATTTAGAGAATGCCCAGATAGAATTTATTAGACCGCTCATCTATGCTAGAGAAAAGATGCTTTTAAGATATACCACTATGATGAATATACCTATTGCTAAGAATTCTTGTGGCAATGATAAGAAGACTCAGCGAGAAGATATCAAAGAAACATTAGCCACTTTCTATAAAGAACATCCCGATTCCTATAATAACTTTTCTGTCATGCTTACTAACGCTAATGAGTTCAAGCTTTTCTTTGATCGCTATGGTGCCCATTTAGAAAATGGCTTAGTAGTCAAAGAAGTCGAAACTAAGGATGATGCTTTAATGCTAGCTAAAGTAGCGGCTGCTTCTAAGGCTAAAGAAGACTTCGATGAAAGCAATTCTTTCTTCTATCTGTTAAAGAAGGATGATAAGCCTTTAGCTTACTTGAAGTGTTTAAAGCCTACTGCCGATTTTGTTTATGAGATTACTTCTTTTTCTTTAACTAAGGACTGTTCTTTAGATGAAGCTAAGAAGCTATTAATGATCTTTGAAAAGAACCTCAGCATGAAGCATGTTCCTACTGTTATTATCTATAGTGGAATAGATAATTCTGATGTCTTTACTTCTTCTATGTATCAAAAAGATGAAAAAGGTTATCGAAAGATGATAGTAAAGTCTATTAAATACTGATTTTCTTAAAAATATTACCTTTTTGCTTACTAAAACCCTTGCTTAATTAATTCTTTCTAGTATAATTATCTAGCACGTAAACTGGTTATAGGCTTGATACCTTTATCACCTTAGACTGGTTAAACGCGAGAAACACAAAGAGGTAAACGGTTATGGCATTAACCAAAGAAGAGAAGACTAAGGAGATTACTTCCTATAGAAGAGGTGATAAGGATACTGGTTCTGTTGAAGTCCAGGTTGCCTTACTTACTAAGAAGATCAAGAAGTTGACTGTCCATATGACTAACAATGATCATGATTTCTCATCTAAGCGTGGTATGGATATCCTTATTGCTAGAAGAAAGAATCTTCTCAACTACTTAAAGAGAACTGACTTAGAAAAGTACAATGCTCTCGCTAAGAAGATCAAGGACGAAAAGTAAAAACCTAAGAGGTCTGTAAAAGGACCTCTTTTTTTGACCAAATAAAAAGTGAGATGAATAGGGACTCATCTCACTCTTTTTTATAGTAGATAATTAGTTAGCTGTTTTTTTCTCATCAGTTTTAGGCTTGCGGCTCTTTCTATACTCGAAGAGGAACATCAGTCCTCCCCAAATAATGATTCCGCCTCCTATTACTGAATCAGCGACTACAACTAGAATCTGCCATTTGGGTAAGGTATGACCGACTACATCACCTTTCATGGAGTTAGAGTTTCCAACAGCATAGCCAACATCATGTAAGGCTCTACGCATGACATAAACATCTCCAGTTGATGATTCATCAACAAAAGACACTGGTAAGGTAGCTAAGTTCAAATCTCCTCCTGCGTAAGCCATCTGCTTAGAATTCATGTAATCAGGGATGGTATTGAAATCACAAATGACAGCCCCTTCAAAGCCCCATTCATCCCTTAATATGGTAGTAAGAAGACGGTAATCTCCACCTGTCCATCTAGTACCAATACGATTGAATGAAGACATAACCCCTCTTGTCTTACCTTCTTTTACGGCGATTTCAAATCCTCTTAGATAATCTTCTCTCATGGCTTGCTCACTTACCCATGAACAGTCACCAGTTATTGAACGGTGGGTTTCCTGCTCGTTTAAGGCAAAGTGCTTAATGAAAGGAATAACGCCTTTACTATTGCAGCCTTTTATTTCAGCAGCCGCAATCTTTCCGGTTAAGAGACTATCTTCGGAGAAGTATTCAAAGTTTCTGCCGCCGAAAGAGGAACGATGGATATTCATTCCAGGAGCATACCAGCCCGTATACGGTGTCCCATCAACGCCGACTAATCCTTCTTCGCCCACGGATTCACCAAACTTTTGAACTAATTCTTGGTTCCAAGTAGCTGAAACTGTTGAGCCGTTGCAATAGGAGCAGCAATTTTTATAGTCTTTAGCATTGATGAAAGAAGTCCAACCGACCGGACCATCGGCACAATTAGTGTAAGGAAGACCGATTGAATCGACGCTATTAATCTGGAAGGCAGAATTGTTATACATATTAGTAACTTCTTTGACACTCATTTGATCTAATAAGGTCTCCCATCTAGAATCGTTGTAATCAATTGATCCGGTAAAGTTTCCCTTTTCATCATAGAGTAGATCCTTTAAGGACAAGGTCTTTTCTTCATCGGTGATGGGATAGTCTTCCTCGTTATCATAGTCGTGAGGATTGTTAGTTGAAGTGTCTTTAAGCTCATTGATGAAATCAGCGGAGACGTTTCTTTCTTCAGCGGTTGGAGAAGTAGGCCAAGTGCCATCCCAATCTGATCTTGAAAGAACAGTGCTTAGCTGAGTATCTGAATTAAAAGCTGCATCTTCTTGATCAGTATATTGATTCTCGACTTTGTTTCCCGTAGTTGGATCATTCTCGTATTTCTCATCCGTAGCTAAAGAAAGGCTAATTGTCTTCTCAACCTGATGAGCATTATGACTTACTCTTAAGGAATAATTTCCTTTTTCAAGCTCATATCCTTTAAAGCCATTTTTATTCTTATCAGTGTAATCATAGGAAGCAATATAGTAAGGATCAAAAGTTAAAGTGACTGTTTCTTTTTCACCAGGCTCTAATTCCTTAGTCTTCGCAAAAGCAACTAAGGCTTCACTTGGCTTTTCAATGCCGTTAGCTGTGTAAGGAGCGGAAGCATAGAGTTCAACTACATCTTTTCCGGCAACTGAACCGGTATTCTCTACTTCCACTTGAACATTGATGCTGGAATCTTTAGTAAAGGTAGTGGGAATTTCACTACTATTGGCGATTTTCCAGTCAAAGGTGGTATAGCTTAAGCCATATCCGAAAGGATAAACTACTTGATCATCATACCAAGTCTCACCATCGGTCTCTCCTCTAGTCTCATAGTATTTGTATCCGACATAGATGCCTTCTTCATAGTCGACAAAATAATAGAGGGTGTTTTCACCATTAGAAGCATATTGGTCTCCTCCTTGAACCCCTGTTGAGGTGTTTCCGGTAATTAAGTTGTCGCCAAAATTATTCCAAGTAGGGCTCTTTTTGAAGTCGGAGGCAAAGGTATCAACGGTTCTTCCAGAAGGATTAACGGTACCGTTTAAGATTTCTCCTAAGGCGGTAGCTCCCGAAGTTCCTGGATATCCCATCCAGATAGCAGCATCTATCTTATCCTGATAGGCGTAATAAGCGGGATCTTCTAGGAAGCCTAACTCCATAGTCGAACCAGAATTCAGGATGACAATCACATGATCAAAATCGCCTTCACAGGCCGCCTTTAAAAGATCAGTCTCATTCTGATCTAATTGAAGATAATGATCATCTTCATTTCGATATCCGGTTGCTCCCTTCATTGAACGAGGAAGGTCGAATCCTTCTCCTCCAATTCTAGTGAAGGCAACGATAGCGGCATCATTATAGGAAGAATAAGAGTTTTTGACTGCTTCGGTGTATTTGGATTGAGGTGTTTCAGCAGTGGAAATAATCACGGTATCTCCAGAATCTAAATCATTTGAGTTTGAGCTTCTTTTTGATCCTGAGGCATTATCGTCTTTATAGAAGGCTTCCACTGTTGGATTAACTTCATATCCGGCGGAATCTAATGAGTCATAAAGACTGACACTATCTCCAGTTGCAGCACCTGAGCCGGAACCACCGATAGCGATATTCACTGAGTTCTTCCCAAAAACAGTTACTTTTGGCTTAGATTTGCTAGGAGTAGGGCTATTTGGAGTATTGATAGGTAAAGCATTGTTCTCGTTTTTTAAGAGTATCATTCCTTCTTCACAAAGATTTAGGTTAGTTTTAGTGGCATTGTTGAATGATTCAGTTTTAGATGAATAAGTAGCCGAATAAGTGGCTTCTGACCCTTTGGCATAGATGTTCCTTGGACCACCAAAGGCGAAATTAAGAAGCGAATAATAAGTAGTTCCAGTTAGGACTGTTACGACAGTAAGAATAATAATCAAAACACCAGAGGTTATCGACCACACTAAAAACCTCTTCTTTTTAAAGATCTTTTTCATCTTTACCTCCTAAATTAATAATTGTCAGCAGGAAGGTCGTAATTGCCATCCCAATCAAGGACTGCATCAGTGCAGGTTACTTTTACAGCATCGATTAAAGGAGCATGAGCTTCCATGGTGGTTCCAGTGATGCTATCAGAATTGCTGACTGTTAAGATGACATAGTTGTTGCCTTTTTTAAGAGACAAGGTTTCAGTTATAGTGAAATCCTTGAACTGAGAATAAGGAACTTCAGCTGTCTGACTAGGAACTTCAGAAGCGGAAAAAACAATGTCAGAATAAGTTAAAGCAGTAGCACTATTGGCTTTAATTTGGAAATTACTTGGGGTAAAAGTATAAGCCTCAACTTCTTGGCCTAGACGTAAAGACAACTTTGCATTATCTACTGCTACATCAGAATAGAAATCAAATTCCAAAGATAAGCCAGTCTTATACATATAGCCGATGAATTTATCATTAGAGGCAGCTACCTTAGAGTTAGTAATAATCATACCTTTCTCAGTAACGGTTCCCGATAATCCTTTTCCGGTTTTGCCTTTTAAGGATACATCTTCAGCTTCAAAGGTATAGGTCTGTTCACCAGCTAAGGTCGAATTACGATTCCATTTGGCATAGACTGTGGTGTTTGCAGTGACTGGACTAGAGAAGTCATAGACTGTAGTTAGAGTAGAAGTTGTATACCAATTGATAAAATCATAACCTTTTCTGGTGGGGTCAGTTGCTAAACGAGTAGCTAATGATCCTTCTTCAACTTTTTGAGTTACCTTGCTAGTCTTTAAGCCATAGTAGTTATAATCGAAAATAAAGTTATAAGTAGTCTTAGAGGCATCTAGCCAGGAGGCATATAAAGTCAAGTCGCTATTTACAGCAGAGGTGAAATCATAAGTGGTAGTTAAAGCCGTATCTGAATACCAGCCATTGAAGGTAAAGCCAGTTCTTAAAGGGTCAGTAGGCTTACTGACAGTTTCTCCTTTTTTGACGGAAACATCAGTATTAGAAGAGCCTTCGTAGTTATAGTTGAAAGTAACAGTGAAAGTTTGAGCACTGACATTGATAGAAAAAGTCGTTCTTTTCCCTCCATATTTGACAGTGACATTCTTTTTGCCTTCGGTTTCAGTACTAGGCTCTGATACTTCTAGTCTACTATCCGTTAATTGGATATCCTCTGTGGTTTTATCAGTATAGGTAGCAGTGACTACTCCACCAGCTGGATCAAAAGAGTCTCCAATATAGTAATCAATCTTAGTAGGATTAGTCTTCATAGCTAACTTATAGACATTCTGAACAGCATCCTCAGAAGTAGAGGTCTTATCCGAAGTACTTCCACAACTTGTTAACGGCATCAAAAGACAAAACGAAACAGTTAATAGACTTAAAACCTTTTTATTCATTGTTCTTCTCCCTATAAAGAACTTCTTTCCAAAAAGAAAACCTTTGGCTTGGGTTTCCCCAAGCCAAAGAAGACAAATCCTTAAGCGACAACCAGAGTGATAGTCTGAGTGTAAGTGACAGTAGCTGAGCCAAAACTAGCAAAGAGCCAGCCAGACATCATCATGGTTTCTGGGCAAGTCAAGGTGATATCGAAGGTGTAGGTGCCAGCTTTAGTAGGAGTGCCTGAAAGCTTATAGTAATCCACAACCTGATAAGAGCCTCTATTGGCTTTTCCAGTCCAATCCTTCATGACCGGTTCAGCAGTGATTCCTTCAGGTAAGTTTCCGGAAGTGATTGAATAGCCATATTCATGCTTTTCAATTCCTTCTTTATCAGCATCGATAGTGATGATATCGGAAGCAGTCTTATCTTCGTTTCTGTTGTAGTTGGTTCCGTGATCGGTATAGTAATTGACGATGAGCATGGAAGGATGAGAACCCCAGAAGACAATATCGGAAGCGACAGTATTGCCATATGCTAAAGCCGGAACATTGATCTTACCTTCGTAAGCCTGGTTAGTACTGATGGTAGCGGTGGTTCCAGTTGAAGAAACGGCTTCACCGTTGTAATGCATAGCGGATTTGACAGTGATGTTTAAGACAGCAGTAGAAGTAACCCAGCCATCGATAGCAAGATTGACATTAACAGAATAAGTTCCTTCAACAGTAGGTTTACCAGAGACAACACGTCCATTCTTGATAGTTAATCCATCAGGCATGGTAGCGCCATCAGCTAAAGTGACATTGACATCATTGGTTCCAGATACTTCAATAGCGACATTGTTAGAAACACCCTTTTCTAGAGTGACATTGAGGTTTTGACCAGTGGTGACACCGTTTTTAGCAGCGGTAGAGTTAGCACGAGTATAGAGGTTTCTTTGAGCTCTAGTTCTGATACCGGCATACAAAGTAGGAGAGGCAGTATCGTAATCAGTACTAGTATCACTTCCCTTAATCTTGACAGTGTTGTTCTCAGAATCCCATTCGCCATGATCAAGAGAGTTATCAGAATAAGAAGAGGAAGTTCCTAAGAGCATATCCGAGCCAGCAACACTCATCTTGTTGACTGGAACATAGGCTTTTGCCCAAGCATCAGTGATGACAGCAGCTTTAGAATCCCATTCATCTCTTAAGAGATATTGATGAACTGCATAAGAGGTAGCAGTAACCTGTTTTCCGATACGGTTAAATGAAGACATAGCACCCATTGAACCGGCTTTAATAGCATATTCAAAAGGCTTGAGATAGTTTTCTCTAATGGCCTGCTCAGAGCACCAAGTGAAGACTCCGCCGTAATCGGCACGGAATGATTCCTGATCGTTTAAGAAGAAATGCTTAGCGTAGCAAATCAAACCCTTAGAGGTAGCACCTTTAATGCTAGCTTCAGCGAATCTAGCGGCATGGTAGCCATCCTGAGAATAATACTCAAAATTACGTCCCGAGAAAGGCGAACGATGGGTATCCATACCCGGTCCTGCCCAAGCATTGAGACCAAGGAAGATAGCTTCATTACCGACAAAACGGCCTTTCTTATAAGCTAAGTCAACATTGTAAGTGGCAGATAAGATCGGGTTAGAAGGGAAGAGTGTTCCACCGCTAATCTGAACTGGGCCATCAGAATAGTTGGTTCTTCCACTGGCCATTCCGTTAGAGGAATCACCAGAGACAATATCACACATTTCAGTCCAGGAAAGCTGGTTCATATAGTTTTCCCACTTCTTACTACCGTTATCACTTCCAGTGGTATAGCCATCCTGATAATCGACGCCGCTCATATCAGCTAAAGTATAAGAAGTGTCTTTGGAATCCTGCTTCCATGTAGTCGGAACAGAAGACTGATACCAAGGATCAGAAGCTTTGTTTTCATTATGGTTGTAGATATCCTGATCATCGTATTCAGCTAAAGTTTCATCGCTTAAAGTTCTATCAGCAACGGTAGCAGCCTTAGGCTGAGTAAGTCCGGTAGCACGAGAGATAGAATTGTTTGTTAATGAAGTGTTGGTGGAAGCATATTCTCCAGTGAAGATAGGCTTGATTTCTTTTCCAGTGGTGTAATCAGTAGTGCATTTAATATCTTCGGAAATCTTTCTTGTGGTAGACAATACCGGAGTATGAGAATCACGGTTTGCAGTAATGGTATAGTCGCCTTTTTCAAGCTCATATCCCTTGAAGCTGTTGTTGTTTTTGTCAACATCATCGAAGGAAGCCATATCCTGAGCAACGAACTGAATAGTCAAAACCTGACTTTCACCAGGTTGGAGAATATCAGTCTTACCAAAGTTGACTAAATTGGTAGAAGCCTTTTCAATTCCGCCTTTAGTGTAAGGAGCAGAGAAATAGATCTGAACGACATCTTTACCAGCTACTTTTCCTGTATTAGTTACTTTAACTCTAGTAGTTACAGTCTGATTAGCAGCATCAATCTTTAAACCGTCTTTAACACCGGCCCACTCCCAATCGAAAGTGGTGTAGCTTAAGCCATAGCCAAAAGGATAGAGAACGTTATCTTGATACCATGCTTCTCCACCGCTAGTCATATCATTAGCAGCAGTCTCATAGTATTTGTAGCCGTTATAGATTCCTTCTCTATACTCCACTTCGTTATAGTTGGTAATCTTTCCATTCTTGTCATAGTAGGAAGAATCCATTCTATTGCCATCACTGTCTTTGTTTTGAGTATCAAAGCCAAAGTTAGTGAATGAAGGATCCTTAGTGAAATCTCTAGTCCAGAGATCAGAAGTATGACCGCTAGGGCAGACGGAACCATTGAGGATTTCTCCAACAGCATCAACGCCATTGTTTCCAACGCCGCCGATCCAAAGAATGGCATCAACGCCCAAGTTTGAATCAGTCTTATCTTCAGCTAATTCAGGAATCTGCATGATATTGCTGGAGTTAATTAAGACAATAACCTTCTTGAAATAGGTCTTAACATGCTTAATCAAAGCAGTTTCATTGTCATCAAGCTGGAGAGTGTGGTCATCAGCATTAGCATGATCTTCCACATTATTGGTAGCTAAATCTTTGTTTTCGGTTCCTTGTCTTGAGATAGTGACAACAGCGGCATCACCATAACCGAAATATGATGAAATCGTGGAGGGTGTATAGTTCTTGATGGGCAATTCATTATTGATGGTTCCAAGTGACTGATAGGTAGAGTAAAGGCTTAAGGTTGAAGGGTTTACTTTGTATCCAGCATCGGTAAGAGAGCTTTCAAGAGTAGAGGCAGTAATTCCGTTGTTTCCTAATTTGCCGGCACCACTACCGCCGCCAGCAGTAATGAGGTTTACCGAATGCATACCAAAGCAAGTAAGGTGATTTTCGCTTGTCTTTAAAGGCAAACAATCATCAGCGTTCTTTAGTAAGACATCACCTTCTTCAGAAATCTGAACAGCAGTCTCTTTGGCAGCTTGCTGCTCATCAGCTAAAGAAGCATAGTCGGAATAGTACTTACCGTTTGAGCTGAGATTACCAGTCGTATATCCATCAGCAGTCACATGAGTCTCGACAATCTCGGAATACTTATCGTCATCTGAACCGGAAGAAATAGGAGAAGAAGTACTATCGCTAGGACTACTGGTTGCTGGGTTAGAAGAACTGCTTGAGCTTTGAGGCTGAGAGCAACTGAAAAGAGTTGCTGCTAAGAGAGCGGTAAAAGTAATCATTACCGGCTTTCTTCTACGGAATGCAGAATTACTCATTCAAAATCCTCCTTGATTTTGAGTAGACTTCTGCAGTCTAAAATAATATGAAAGCGATTACATCTGTTTTGACAAAATGAGTACTTTTAATGTCAAAAGAGGTTATTGGGTAATTGCTTCTTGTTTTTTATATGAGGACAAAGGAAGAAAGATTTGAAGTATAAAAAGGTCATCTTTTGTATTTACTAAAACTCTGCCATCATATTTCTCAACAATCATTTTCATCGACTTCATGCCATAGCCATGGTAATCACCGGCTTTATGAGTTTGAGGTAGGCCTTTCTTAAAAGTTAGGGCCTCTGTGAAGTAATTGACAAAATTAATCACTAAGAAATTATCTTTTTCGGATTGAGTGATACTAATTACTTTCTTTTCAGAATCACAGTCTTTGCAGGCATCAATAGCATTATCGATGGCATTTTCGAAGAGAGCATAAAGCTCATATGGTGAAATGTAATTTAGCTTTTCACCATTAATAGTACAAGTGAACTTTATTTTATTGTCATAGCAATACTTGCTTTTCTTAGAAATAATGACATCTATGGCTTCGTTTCCTGTTTTTACTGAAGATTCATAAAGGCCTAAACTGTTTTTGATTTCTTTATAAAGGGCAGGATCAGTATTTGGATTAGTAGAATTAATTAAATGCTTGATATCGTGGTATTTGATGTTCAAAAGCTCCATGTTTTTCTTTTCTTCTTCATATTGGCTCTTTTCATTAGATAGGATTTCCTGTAGTTTCTGGGATTCGAGATTGGCTTTTTTTGCATTTACTAAAGAAAGCTCCAAGATAATATCTAGCATACAAACAATAATGGAAAACGCGAAATCATAACACATGATTTCCTTAGCGTTTTTTGAATCATTTGCCAGCCTATTTATTTCGGCATTGATAAAAATAGCTGTTGCTAAAGTAATTACTGATAGGATTACTTGAGTCTTGTGATCGACAATTTTGGCAAACGAAGTGTAATCTATTCGCTTTACTACAAAGAAATAGAAAGCCAGATAGATAATAATAGTTATTAAAGAAAGAAGAATAAACCAGGTTAACAAGGAGATGCTTCCCATGTAGACCACAATTATTTCGTAGCTTCTTTCGGATATGTGTTGCAAAGAATAGGCTATAGTTGAGCAAAACAAGGCTGTCCAAAAATCTGTTTTGAAGCATATTAATATAAGAGCCAGTTCCATTAAAAAATAGATTAGATAGAAAACCAGATACCATCCCGAGGTGTAATAATAGTTTTCAGAATTATTACCGATTATTCCATAGGTTATGTATCGCCATAAAAAAAGAAAAGCAAGCGTAATTGATAGGCAAGTAGCTAGTTTTAAATAAAAGAGTTTCTTCTTTGGAAGCTTCCAGGAAAGCATTAAGACTGAAGAATCTAAAGCTAAAGCAAAACTGAAAATACCCCAGAACCATTTAAGTGTGAACATACTAACTATCCTTCTTGAAAGCAAATCTATTAGATAGATCGTCAATGAATTTTTTCCTCATTCCGCGACTGATTTTCAAGCGATTACCTTCTACTATGACTTCATCTTTTACTAATTCCGTGCATAAGCTAAGATTTACTAAAAAACTAGAATTACATCTAGAAAAGCCATAAGGCATCAATTCTTTCTCTAAGGAGGCTAAAGACCTTCTTTTGACATTCTCAAATTCACCAGTTTTTGTGTGGAACACTTGGGAATGCCCAAACTGTTCGACATAAATGATGTTTGAAACTAATACGGTCTTGCTTCCGCCGATGATGTTAATAATTATAGACGGTGATTTTTTAGTTTTATGTCCTGAGATAAAAGCCATTCTCATTTTTAGATCATAATAAGAGACCGGCTTTAAGAAATAGTCCATGGCATTATATTTATAACCCATGATGGCGTACTGACTGAAATCAGTTTCAAAGATAATTGCTACTTCCTTATCGATCAGCCTAATCTGTTTAGCTAACTCAATGCCACTTAGTATTGGCATTTGAATATCTAAGAACAATAAATCATATTGATTCTTAAAAAAATTAAGAAAGAGCTCAGATGAGGTGTAAGAAGAAATAGTTAATGGTATTTCTTCTTCATCTCTGTATCGCCCAAGAAGATCAGTGAGATTCTTGATGGCGCTTTCATCATCGTCAACTATAGCTATGTTTAGCATGGTATGAAAAGAATAATGTTTATTGTAGCTGGTTTGCAAGTAAAGAAAATTTTATTGGCTTAAAAATAGGTAAAAGCAATTCCAAATATATATAAACTATACTATATATATAGAAATAGAATAAGGTTACCGAAACTGGCCAAAGCAGTACTTAAAATAATAAAAATTTATAAAATAATATTTTTTTGTCTTTACAAACAAAATGTAATCAAATTTAGATTTGTCTAAGTTACTTGTTGACAATTATCTATTTTTTCTTTTCTTCATTATACCTTCTAAACTACTTTCGCATTTTGTTTATCTGCATTGCTTTTTTTAAGAACTTTCATTTTCAATAGTCTATTTTTGACTGAATGTAATCGGTTTCATTTTTTGTTTAGCTATCTTATTTAAGAACCCAAAATTTTCCGATTAGTACATATAAATAGTAGGAAAATCCTTTCTTTTTAATACCGACTTCTTTATTCTTTTGGCTTTTAAGAAACCTTTTTATTTTTGCTCCTCTCTTGCAACCTAATTTTTAGAGGCTTATAACCTTAGCATAACCAAAGGGGGAAGACATGATGAAAAAACTCAATTCTGTTTCTGCTTCTATCTCCTCTTTTGACTATTACCGCTATTACTACTTTAGAAAGAACCTTCTTTCTTAGTTTTAAGCGGTCTGCTTATAACTTAGAGGTGAAGGTTAAAAAACCATTGCCTAAGGTTATAACGGAACATACAAGAAAAGAAGTCAATTCTTCCTTGAACTGAAATCATAGCCTGAGGCAATAAATGCACTCAGGCTTTTTTCATAAAAAGGGGGAAACGAAAATGAAAAAGACACTCGGAATTGTTGCTCTTACGATCTTAGGAAGTCTTTCTATGTTGGCTAGTTGTGGCTCTTCTTCCACGGTAAAAAGAATTGGAATCTTACAAGTAGCTACACATACAGCTTTAGATGCTGATAGGCTTGGCTTTATCTCGGCCTTAGAGGAAGAAGGCTTTAAGGATGGTGATAATATTAAGATTACGGTTCAGAATCCTCAAGGAGACACTGCTACTGAAAATAGTATGGCAACTTCTTTAGCCACTAATTCTGATTTGGTCTTTGGCATTGCTACTTCTTCCTCTTTAGCTTTAAAGACCGCCGTTTCTGATCTAGGCAAAACTACTCCTGTCTTATATTCAGCGGTTACTTCCCCAGTTGATGCCGGTTTAATTAAATCCAACACCGATCATGGGAATGTCGTTGGCACTTCCGATGCTGGACCTACTGCTAAGAATATCGCTTTATTCAAGAAGTTCACTGGTATTAAAAAGATTGGTATTATCTATAACCAGGCCGAGAAGAATTCTCAGATTCAGAAGGATGAATGTGAGGCCGCCTGTACTGACTTAGGTTTGACTTTAGTTGATGGCGGGTTCACTTCTGCAAGTGAGGTCAGCTCTACCTTAAGTGGAATCATCGGACAAGGAATCCAGGGGCTTTTTGTTCCCACTGACAACACTGTTGCTAGCAATATGTCTTCCATCAAAGAGACTCTTATTGAAAAGAAGATTGTCACTATCTGTGCTGATAAAGCTTCTACTGAAGCAGGTGGCTCTTTAGGGTATACAGTTGATTACACGATTTTAGGTCAGACGACGGGAAAAATGGCCGCTAAGATCCTAAAAGGGACTGATATTTCTTCTATTGATTGTTCACTCTCCGATTCTTTCCCGTTAGACATCAATGAAAGCTTCTTTACTGCAACCGGTATTGCTATTCCTAGTGACTTAAAGGAAGGAGCCTAAAATGAATTGGTCGAGTGTCTTTCAGTTTCTTGGCACCGATGTTCCTACCCAGGGCTTAATCTGGGCCATTGTGGCTTTAGGTGTCTTTATTTCTTTTAGGATTCTTAATGTTGCTGATATGTCGGTTGATACCTTGTTTCCCTTTGCCGGTATTGTTTCTCTAACTTTGATCAACTTAGGTGTCCCGGCCCTTGCTTCTCTTTTGATATCAGTTATTTTAGGTATGGCAATTGGTTTCATTAATGCGGCTTTGCATGTCTACTTAAAGATCAATCCTCTTTTGGCTGGCATTATTGTTATGATTGCTTTATATACACCTAATGTGGTTATTTCTAAAGGTAATGTGACTTTAAGTGAAGGCAAGAATACTATCTTTACTTCATTCAATAATATCTGGAACAATATGATTGCGACTAAGATTGTTTTATTGGTTCTATTTGTCTTGGCTTTCTTTATCCTTATCTATTGGTTCTTTGGTACAGAATTAGGACTATCTTTAAGAGCCTCCGGCAAGAATGAAGCCATGTCTAAGGCAAACGGTATCAATACCAACTCTTCTTATATTTTAGGATTAGTCATCTCTTCTGCCCTGATTGCTTTAGCTGGAGCCTTATATGGTCAAATGACCAAGCACTTCACGGCAGATGCCGGAAAAGGTTCAATCACTATCGGTCTAGCAATTATCTTCTTAGGTGATGTGATCTTCTCAAACAAGTCCTTTAAGATGTCTTTAGTGTCTTTAGTAGTGGGAGGCTTAATCTATTGGCTGATTATCGATATCATTATTGAAATTCCTTCTTTCAATACCAATTACCTTAACCTCACTAAAGCCTTATTCATGACTTTAGTCATTGCTATCTATGAATTGAAGAAAGTACTGCTTAAGAAAAAGAATTTGAAGAAACTAGCTCTTTCACCAAAGGCAGTTACTCAAGGAGATGAAGCCTTATGATTGAATTAGTAAATGTCAATAAAGACTTTGAGGCTTCTAACCATGAAATCAATCATGTACTTAAGAACCTTAATCTGAAGATCAGCGATGGTGATTTCATTACTCTTATCGGTTCAAATGGCTCTGGAAAGTCTACTCTTTTAAATACTATTGCCGGATCTTTCCCAGTAACATCAGGAAAAGTGCTTTTTGATGGTGAAGATGTCACTAACTTGAAGGACTATCAAAGAGCTAGTCTTATAGGAAGAGTCTTTCAGGATCCTTCTACTGGGACGATTGGAGATATCTCGATTGAAGAGAACCTTGCCATTGCTTTAAAAAGAGGTGAGAAAAGGACTTTGAGGTGGGCTTTGAAGAAGGAATATCTTGCCACCTATAAGAAGTACTTGGCTCCTTTAAACCTCGGCTTAGAAGATCGCTTAGGAGATAAGATTTCTTCTCTTTCTGGTGGTCAAAGGCAAGCCGTCACTTTACTGATGGCGACTTTAAAGAAACCGAAGCTTCTTCTTTTAGATGAACATACGGCTGCTTTAGACCCTAAGACCAGTAAGAAAATACTGGAACTTACAAAATCGCTGATTGAAGACAATCATTTAACGGCCTTGATGATTACTCACAACATGAAAGACGCTATTAAATACGGAAATAGGTTATTGATGCTCTCTGAAGGTAGAATAATTGCCGATATCAGTGGAGCTGATAAAACTAAGCTTACTAGTGATGATCTCTATAAGAAGTTTGATGAAGCAGAAGGGGTTGAATAGAAAACATTAGTTCTCTTTCTTCTCTTCTTTATGATCGTAAAGCTTCTCTAGTTTCTTTTTGCTGATAGCAGAGAATAAATAGTAACCATAGGTGATTAGTAATAAAGCAGTGATGATATAAATGGATGGCGAAGAATCAAGATAGTTGAGAGTAGAAATAAAAGTCTCTCTTTTTTGATATAAGCCTTTTACGCTGCTAAAAGAGACTATAACATCATTAGTCAGAGAATCTTTTCTAGTAGTAAAGTTAGCGGAATTAACCTGGGTTATTCTAGTTGCATCATAGCCGTTTTCAGTTTCAAAGAGGATGATGTCGTATTGCTTTAAGGAACTGATATTGCTTACTTTTAGGAATCTATCGGCATCGCCTTTATAAAGTCCGGCATTAAGGTTGTTCTCATCTAGGTAAGTGTTCTCTTCATTTTCCTGAGCCATCTCTGAATTCCTGATTTCAAAAAGATAGTATTCACCTTTATCCAGTATTCCCTTATTAGCTAAAAAGATGAATTTAGGAACCATAACTAAAACTAATAGGATAGTAACAAGAGGAACGGTGATTGAAGAGATAGTTAGAATCTTCTTATCTCTCTTTCTTTGCTCTAAAGAATAGTCATTTCTTTTTATCTCTCTTCGAGCTCTTTTATAGTCAGTATAGGAGTTATAGATTATGTATCCTGATACTAATACTCCAATCAAGGAAACAAAGGCTACTATCAATACTTCAATATAATTCATGTTTTCACCTACTAAAAAAGATTATAAGGGAAAGAAAGAGAAATGTAACTAGTTTAAAGTAAACTTGCTTTTTTATAACTTCCTCTAAAATCAGGAAGCGTTTTAAAGTATAATCTTATTCAGTAAGTGGAGGTAAAAGTATGAATGATACATTGAAGAGTATTCTTTCAAGAAGATCAGTCAGATCTTTTAAAGATACTTTAGTTTCAAAGGATGATGTCTCTTTGATTGTTAAAGCAGGAATTTATGCTCCTACTGCCTGCAATAGACAGCCTTTATTTATCATTGGTATTGCCTCAGAAGACAAAGTCAAAGAAGTAAAAGATATTATTGGGGGCGGAAAGCAGTTCTATGGAGCTAGCGCAATTATCATGGTTTTTAAGAGGAATGAGGATGATTTCTCGGAAATTGACTGTGGTGCAGCTATGGAGAACATGCTTCTTGCTAGCCATTCTTTAGGCCTATCTTCCTGCTGGATACATTGCGTCAGGGATTTATATAACGATCCCAAGAACAATGCTCTTTTGATGAAGGCTTTAGGCCTCAAGAAGAGCTATTCTCTAATGGAATCTATTGCATTAGGCTATATCCAAGGCGATGAGCCTCTTCCTAAGCCTAGAAATATGCAAGGTGACAATGTTATCTGATTTCCTTATCATTGGAGGCGGAGTCAGCGGTTTGATGGCTGCGCTTCTTGCCTCTAAGAAAAGAAAAGTAACAATCTTAGAAAAGCCTAACCGTAATTTCCAGTTAGCTAAGAGAATTCTAGTTTCTGGAAATGGACGAGCCAATTTTTATAATGCGGATTTGCTAGACAAAAAGACTTATGATACTGCACTGTTTCAGGATGTCAAAGATATTGTTTTAGATGGTAAAACTAATTACGCTAAAGATACGCTTGATTATCTTTCAAATGAGCTAGGTTTAGCTTCCTATCAAGAAGGAAAACTTTACTATCCTTTCTTTAACAAATCCGAATGTCTTTATGATCTTTTGATTGGGGAATTAAAAAAGAGCTCAGTCAAAGTTATTGAGGGAAGAGCAACCAAATTGGATTACCATAATAAAAATGTTTCTTATTTTGATATTGATAATAAGAGAAAAGATATTTATTTTAATGATGTCTTAATTTCAGTTGGAGGTAGAAGCTATGATAGGGATGATTACTCTTATTCTCTCTTGGATTCTTTAGGCTTAGATTACCTTCCCTATTCCTCAGCTCTTTGCCCGATTATGACTAAAGAAAAGATTCCTTTCTATTTAAAAAACTGTCGTCTTAAAGGAAAGCTTTCTCTTTACTGTGAAGAAAGACTCATTCATGAAGAAGAAGGCGAAATCCTTTTTAAAGAAGATGGCTTAAGCGGGATTGCTGTTTTTAACACTACTATTTATATTCATAAGCTGATTGAAGAAGGAAAAAAAGGTTTTATTCTTAAGATAGATTATTCTTCTCATGATGGTGCTTCTATCAATTTTAAAACCAATCCAAACTGTTATCCTCCTTTCTTGAGACAATATCTTCATGATTGCAATTACAATAATGGGGAGCCTTTAATTTTCACCTTTAAAGATTTCTATAGCTTTAGATATAGTCAAGTATCTTATGGCGGTATCTATCTTAACCAGATTGATAAGAAGACTCTTTCAGTAAAAAACCAAGACCATCTTTATTTGGCTGGCGAGATGCTGAATGAAAGCTTCCCTTGCGGAGGCTACAATATGGGACTTAGCCTTCTTGAGGGCTACAAGGTGGGTAAAACATTATGCCAGAAAATAAACTGATTGAACTGACTCCTGATGTCATGAAGTATGTAACCGGCTTTTTAGTCGGACAAAAGAAGCTTAGCCAAGAGGATCAGGACTTAGCTATTAAGATCTTTAGAAAGTCTCTCGAAGAAATTATTGCCGATAAAGCTAATTTAGCCGAGATGAAATCTCTTTCTAATCAGGACAGCTTATATTTGTTCAGTGAACTGATTGATTATTCAGTTGGGGAACTACTTTGCTTTAAGATGCTCTATAAGGACAAAGCTGTCGATGACAGTATTGTGGGTTTCCTATCGAAAAGAGCTACTAAGAAATTCCTGCTTCTCAGGAATGCCGATAATGATTCACCTAATGGTGACAACATGGACTACTATGATCCTAGAATCTCTTGCTTGAGGGCCTTAGAGTATTATCTTGAAAAAATCAATCGTCCCATGAGTCATACCAATCCCACCGTTTCCTTAATTAATGATATCTTTGAGACTATCTTCAGAAAGATAGCCGGATATTTGAAGATGATGTCTTTAGGTCTCTATCCTGATGGATTCGTTTCCTGGAGAACCCTTCATGAATCTGAATGCATTGTCTCTTTACTGATCTCTGGAGGGGATAAGGTCCGTTATAGCTATGTTAAGCATATTGCCTATAACAATGCCTTAAGAAATCCGACTTTCTTCTCTAAGGAGGAATTAGATAAGACTTTCGAGCAGCTTAAGGAAGAAATGAGAAGCCACGACTTAAAGTCGAAGGATATGAAGAAGTTTATTGAATACGGCTGGCTTTATGAGCACCCTAAGTTTGATCCTAAGGATGTGCTCTTCAAATTGAATTTCCGTGACGGAGTAGAGAAGATGTCTGGCCTTTCTCAGTACAATAAAATCTATGAAGGAGCTAGTGAGATTGCTCATTCCTCTAGCGCTTTCTTCTATGTCAATGATGCTTTCTGCAAAGACATCTCTCTTTCTATTGTCTATCAGTCTGCTATTAGGATTTCTGAGCTTTATATGAGCTATATGTCTGATTTCTTCAACCATAATCCTGATATGAAGGAAACAGCTGAATTATATATCAGTGATGCTAAAGTGATATCTAAGTATCTTGATGGAGTTGCTAACACTAAAGAGGTAATCAACAATGACTAAAAGAAAAATCAGTGCCAAATGTGTTGATTTAGATGATTTCGGTAGAGGCATTATTAAGTTTGAAGGTCATGCTTACTTTATTGATGATTTTCTTCCCGATGAAGAGGCTATCATTGAGACTATTTATGAGTACGGGAAAATAGTTGATGCTTATATCATCAAAAGACTTAAGGACTCGCCTTATAGAGTTAAACCTATCTGCAAATACTATCCTGACTGCGGTGGCTGTCAGTTGATGCATTTAGCTTATCCTCAGCAGCTTTTATATAAGTCAAAGAAAGTAAAGTATCTGCTTCACAAGTTTGCTCATCTAGATGTTGATGTTCTTCCTACTATTGGTTTAGATAATCCGACAAGATTCAGAAACAAAGTCCAGAAGCCGATTGGTATGGATTACAAAAACAATGTCCCGGTAGCGGGGTTCTACCGTAATGGCACCCATGAGTTGATACCAGTGGATGACTGTCTAATGGAAACCGAGTTATCTAGTAAGATAACTGATAAGGTTTTAGATTTGATGGTTAAGTACGATTACTATCCTTTCGATGAAGACGAGATGACGGGATTAGTAAGACACTTACTCATCAAGACCAGCTCTTTTTATAATACAGCCTTAGTTACTTTAGTTGTCACTGATCCCGAGGTTAAGTCCGCTAAAGACTTTGCTAAAGATTTGATGGATGCTATTCCAGAAGTTAAAGGCGTTGTCTTTAACCTCAACTACCGTCATACCAATGTCATCTTAGGAGAAAAGAATATACCAATCTTAGGTGAAACCCATATTGCCGATAAGATCTTTGATAAGGAGTTTTTGATTTCAACTAAGTCTTTCTATCAGACAAACCCGAAACAGATTGAGACTCTTTATGGAACAGCTATTAAATTAGCTGGCTTAAAGAAGACCGATACAGTTTTAGATGCTTACTGTGGGACTGGAACTATCGGTTTAAGCTTAGCTGATAAAGTCAAAAAGGTAGTAGGTGTTGAAATAGAGCCTGAAGCAATTGAAGATGCCAACAAGAATGCTCAATTAAATAAGATTGCTAATGCTACCTTAATCGAAGGTGATTGCACTGAATATCTTAATGACACTAAAGAGAACTTTGATGTCATCATTATGGATCCTCCTAGAAAAGGATCAACTCCTGATTTCTTGAATGCGGTTAAGAGGATTAAGCCTAGAACTTTGGTTTATATTAGCTGTGATCCAGTTACTTTAAGCAGGGATATCGGTCTTATTTCTGATACCTATGAAATTAAGACTGTACAACCAGTTGATATGTTTCCTAATACGATGCATGTAGAGACGGTGGTTTCGATGTCCAAACGCAAACCCGATGACAAGGTCAGCATCTATGTGGATGCTTTGAAAGTGAATCTGCCTGAAAAAGAGGAAAAAGCGACCTACAAGGACATTGAGGACTATGTCTTCAAGACCTACAACATTAAAGTCAGTTCTCTCGATATTGCCTTGTGCAAGGAAAAGTATGGCTTGACCCAAAGGGAGAATTACAACAAAGCCAAGAACCCCTTCTATCAGCAACCAAAGGTAAACAAAGAGAAGGAAGATTACGTCGTCGAAGCGTTCAAACATTTCAAGATGATGTAAATTTCATTCTTTTATTCTCTTATGTCACAACGATGAACATGCTAAATGGTTCCGTTAGAAAATAACAGAAGAGAAAATTCCCCAAAGAAGTCTCTTCGTGGGATAATAATCATTTCGAAAATTTAGATGTGGTAAAGATTTCCATTCCCAACTTCACTGTAGAGATATGTCATGAAATAGTAATTGTCTCCATTGAAAGTAAGATAGCAATTCTGCGACTGGGTTAATACTTTTTGTGGATTGTAATTATGAATGACAAGCCCATTCGGTATGGAACTATCACTTGACCATAATGCATATTTATCATCTTTTTTCAAGGAAACCTGGATTGACGCTGTCGAGTTACCTTCCCACTCGAAGGTCGCATGTCCCGCTCCTTCCGAGACTGAATCATAACTGATATCGTGGAGCCATAGCTCACGGATGGTACCATTTGGATTATGAGTGGCATCTTTCTCCGGCATTGCAAAAACAAAAGTTTTTTCATTGATGAATTCATCGCCAGGGCGGAAGCAGAATTGGACAAAATGGTTCAACGCTTCATGAGGGGTCACATTGCTAGAAGGTGTCCAAGGATTTGTGACATCAAACGGGACCATCTTGCCCTTTTCCGTAACTGGTGAATCCAGTTGCGGGGTTGAAGAAGTAGAATCACCAGCAGATTTACATCCTGAAATCAGGAGTGAACAGATGACAAAACCAATTGTTTTAACGAAATTCTTTTTCATCATTTTACATCCTCAACGGAACAATAAACAGTGAAAGTCTTCACGGGCGTTTTGGTTGGAAAATAACCATAAAAAGTGACATCGGCACTTGGATTGGTTGTATTGCAATGCCAAGAGACACCAGATTTTAACCCTATGTCATTCAAAGAATCCAAAGAGCTGTTCCACTGTACGGCGGCAGCATTCAAATCGGGATAGAAAGCAGAATTTATTGTGGGTGTAGAATGAAGCGTGGTTCCAAAGGATAAGTCTACTCCTGAGGTTCCTACACTTGTGCCTATATCCAAAGTGAAGTCAGTCTTATCCGGCGCATAGTCAGACATGATAGCGTTTGAATTCATCAATGTGTATTGAATGTTAGCTTGAGTACAAAGACTAGAGCCATTCTTGGAACGAGGCGTTATTGTTGTTGTCAAGCCAAAATAGTTCTGCTGGGGATCTTTCTCTCCCATATCCTGATAGAGAATGAAACCCGCGACTAAATAGTTGCTGAAATTGTGAGTGTCGTAAGAGTAGATGTTTGTCGAGTTGGAACGCACCGCTTCAAAACTGTATTTTAAAGCCGGATTTCTATTTGAAGATTGATGATTGAAGTCGTTTTGAATCACTTCCGCATAATCGGATTCTGACATATCCCCGTCACAACTGATGATACAAGAAGTCCAATTTTGGATTTCCTTTCCATAATCGAATCCAGAGACAACTTGGATATCCTCTCCTTTTATTTCCGGCTGAGTGAAGTAAGTGCTTCGGTTAAAGTGATACCACATTCTTGAAGATGTATCTTCCGGGAAATAATCTTGCAATCGTGAATGAGAAAGCCTCTTTCCGTAAACATAGATTAACTTTCCTTCTGCAAGCCTCTGCTTTGCAAAGTCATAGAGAGTGTCATCTGTCAATAACAGGTCTTCCGGGAAAGCAAAGGCTGAATGTTCTGTGGTGGGAAGACTTGAAGAGTCTGGCACTAGAACAACATCAGAATGTTGTTTGCTATCCGTCTCACTAGTCTGTTCCAAGGAAGAACAGGATGAGACAAGAAGAGAGAGAAAAGCCAGCGACAACGCTGTGAATCTTTGATTCATTGGCAATCCTCCGAGTTCCTATTATAGTCCGGATTAATGATTTGTTAAGAGGCTTTGGTTAGTGATACGAGTGCAAACAATCAAAGCAGCGTCGATTGTTCCAACAAAGATTCAATAAATTGGTATTTTGCGATAGACGAACGGAAAAACCAACTTGGTTGCATAAAAATTGTGGGATGGGGAACAATCACATATTCTTCAAAAATGGCTCCATCTTTTGATAATATTATTGTATAGCAGAAAATGATATGGTTGACTTAGAATCCAAGAATCCTATCTATGACTATAAGCCCGGTGACAAGCATGGTCAGATCCTAATTCCTATCCCAGGAAGATACGAGGAATACGACTACCTTGTCAGAAAGCCTACCCCGAAGGAAAGAAAGCTTATCGTTTTGAACTACATCCGGATGCACGGAGGAAGAAAGATCCGTGTGGAGTGGTTTTCTTCTACCCTGAATGTCTCAGTCCGTACCATTCAGAAGGTTCTGAAGGAACTGAAGGAGGAAGGAAAGATCAAAGTCATCGAGACCTATATCGGCACGGGGAAGCAAGGAATCTCCAAGTATCTCTATACTGGAAAGGAGATGACCTTGGAAGAAAAGGAATGCAACCTTGACAACCTCCTTGCCATAGACAATCCCTATGGCTTTCGTGACTTCGACTGGGATGACTTCAAGTACGATCCCGAGACTTCCTCCGTATTGGATTTTGACCTGTTGGAGTATCGGAGAGACCTTTTGAAGAAGAGAAGACAGAACTATCTGGAATCACTAGGGAATAAGGCTTGAATATTAAGAGCCGATTTGTATTGAACACCCTAAGCAAAAATATATTTTGTTCTGAAATGTTCCGATGAATTCGGGACCTTTTTAATGCGAAAGCAAATGTTCCAAAAATATTTTTGAAAGTTAGGGGTGAAATAAATTATTTAGTGTGCAGGGGAAGAATGGCCACGGAAGGTCATCTTTCTTCTATCACTGAGGAGGATTACCAGGGATGTAAAGTATCAGAACATGAGAACTTGGAAGTCAAGTTTCTCTTCCTTGACTTTCAAGCTGGCTATCTATTTCCCTGAGAAAGAATCGAAGTGTTCTTTAAGGAAGATGGCTTAGGCTTATGGAGAAGAAAAAACGAAAGGAGAAAATTCATTTGGCAGAAATCAGAGAAGAAGAAAACAAAGTATTCTTGGTCGTGGACGGGAAGAAGTACGATATAGGACAGGCTCAGACCACCGGTATTCCTAAGGAATGGGGTTATTCCTTTGCTCAGGACATGATTGACCGTGGATACAAGAACAAGGGAGAATATGTTCTCTCCCTGATGATCCAAGGCTATCAGTCTGTCCATGAGAAGGAAAACATCGTCTCTACTCTGGAAAAGGAGCTGAAGGAAACAAAGGATTCGCTCGCAAACATTGAACAGAAGCTTTCTAGCCAGCAGGCTTCCATCAACAACATCATCCAGTATCTTCTCACCTTCCCGAACGAGGACCTCAAGCCTCTGATCGAGCAGAGAAGCGAGACCATCCAGGGTGAGATCCGCTCCTCGGGCGTAAAGGAAGCGCAGTGGAAGTCAGAGCTGAACGCTTTGACTATCCGCTTGGAAAACGACTTGAATCTGACTCTCGACATGCTCAATGCCCTCTGCAAGCGTGACCGACATATCGATCTGGATGCCATCTACCACAAAGGAGGAAGAGTTTAGTGTCTACCCCGCTTGTGGTTTTCCGTATCCGTTACCATACCAAAGGCTCATTAGGCTGGGAGAAGTATTCCTCCTCCAAGAAGGATGACTTCATCAACTACATCGAGAAGGGAATCAGCGACGACAAGAAGCAGGACGACTTCCTCTCCTATGTCGGCAATCCCGAGAAGTCCTTCGGTGTGTTCAGCCAGAACAGACTTCTGAACGCCAAGGACAAGAAGGAGCTGAGAGAGAAGCTCAGAAGCACCAAGTCCATCATCTGGGATGCCGTCATCTCCTTGGAGTCAGCCTATGGGAAAGAGTATCTCTATTCCAATGACAGAGCCATGGAGATGGTAAACAAGGTATTTCCAAGATTCCTGAAAGAGGCGGGCTTTGACCCTAAGCGTGTCAATTGGTATGCCGGCTTGCATGAGAACACCGATAACCGCCATGTCCATATCTCTTGGTTTGAGACAGAACCAAGTCACTATTCCAGAAAGAAACGCTCTTATGTCTATCATCAGGGGAGAATCAGCCCAGCCTGCCTGAATGCTATCAAGGCGGATGTGGAACGCTTCTTTGAGACAGACCAGGATATGCTCAAGAACCACCGGAAACAGCTCCTGGAAGACTTCAAGAGCAATCCGTTAAGCAAGAGCTACAGCCAATATCAGGACGGCCTGAAATCCATCCTGAAGGGATTGGTGGAGGATTTTCCCAAAGATGGTTCCTTGGACTACAGCTCAGGCAACATGGCACCCTATAGAGAGCGGTTGGACGAAGCCGTGGAACTCATCCTCCATAACCCGATCTATGTCCGGGACTATCAGAAAATGCAGAATAATCTGGAAGGCTATGACGAGAAGATGAGAGCCATATGCAAGAAGAACAACGCCGACCCAAAGTATTTCCTTCTCTCGGATAAGTTCGAGAAAGACCTCAAGCGGAGAATGGCTAACGTTGCTGATCCAACCATAGTTTGTCGGGTCTGACTGACGCAAGTTGTTTAGCATCGGATCGACCTTGTCTAAGATTGAATGCAAAGGAATCGATTCATCAGTGGCGTTTCTTGCCCTGGAAGAGCACGAAAAGGATATCCAAAAGAACACCACGGGATCCGCTATTCCGCATACTGATAAAAGATACGTCAGCGATATTGAAATCCCCTTGATAAAAGATGAATTCACCGTGAATCGATTGAGAAACCTTCTAACCTTATTGGTCTCCACACGAAAAGAAATAAGAACGCTAAGGGAAGAAAAAGAGATTTTGATGAGAAAGTTCTTTTGAGGCTACCAGGTGACAACCTTGTCGACCACTTCCTTTTGTTCTTCGCTGGTCTTCCGCAAATAGATTCGCGTCGTTTCGATAGATTCGTGGCCCATCAAATCCGCTAGAAGTGCTATATCCCTTCTCTTTTCAAGGAAATTCTTCGCAAATCTGTGCCGAAATGAATGTGGATAGATTACGGCCAAATTCATTTTGTATTTCTTTCCAAGTTCTTTCAGCTGATGGGAGAGACCGCGCGTCGTGATCTGCTGGCCCTTCGAATTCAGGAAGATGTAACCAGATGTTCTCCTAATCGAATCGTAATAGGCAAGTGCCTTTTTCTGCAAAGCAACCGGGATGAAGATTCGCCTGATTTTGCCACCCTTTGTGTAGAGGTCGATATAGCCTCGCTTGATGTTTTCATATTTGAACTGAATGAGCTCAGAGACCCTGGCTCCAGTGGCGCCGAGGAACCTGACGACGAAATACCACTCGTAGTTTTGATCCTTCCAAAGCTTGTTCTTCAGGAATTCATAATCGGCATCACTGATGACGTTTTCGAGGTAAGTCTTTTGCTGAACTTTCACGAATTTGAGTTTCAGGTTGGGCTTCTTGATGAATTCGAGGTACTTGTTGATTCCTTGGATTCTTAAGTTGATGGTTTTCCCTTTGTAGGAATCGACGAGGAACGCCTTGTAAGAGAGAAGATTGTCCTTTGTGATTTTGTCGTATCTTGAGAAGAAGAGATCGACGGACGATTGGTAAGAATCTATCGTGTTCTTCGAAAGATTCTCACGTTTGAGATAGTCTTTGAATTTCTGCATGTTTCATGCCTCCTATGGGAATAGGAAACTATGAAATGTGCCTATTTAAGAAATACTTGGTGAGTAATTGTTGTTTGATAGCAACCAATCTTTGCTTTTCTTCACGCAAGGACGAAAGCCTAAGAAGGATAGGTGAACAGGTTTGATCAAATGCTGTCATTTCTTTTACGGTGGCATTAGGCACCATGAGTGACAAGAAGTCTTTATTGTTGATTGCCTCCATCGTGGCTCCAGTTGAAATCAAATCCTTTTTGGCTCTAAAAGGCCCAGATGTGAAAAGAGCGAAAAGAAAGGATGCGGGCAAGTTTTGAGAGGATTGCACGCCCAAAAAACCGGTCGAAAGAATACATGAATTCAAAATAGTCTTATCAAGCTCGGTGATATTCAGCACCTTGAAACTGCCTTTCATCTTTGCCGTCCAAACTGAACCGATTGTAGGCTGCATATTTGCTCGTAAAGGACGATTTTCAAAAGTGACTTTATAGGAATAGTCAATAGGATCAATCTCGTTTACACATGATGTATCCAAATATGTTTTTTCATCGGAAAATTTTGTTATTTCCGGCTTGATAATGCTCGGGCTGTAGTCTTTTATCGGAATCAAATCTTTCGATTCAAAAGGCAGAAACATCGAAGTTATCACTTTCAACGTCGACGCTTCTTGAACTCCTATGTTATCAATTAAATCGTCCACGCTTCCTATAACGCCAATTATGAACTATGAAATCAACCATAAATTGAACTTTGGAATGAACTTTAAATTGAACTATTGATTGCACTTATGATAAACTATTCAGCAAGAGGAGGCCAGAGCATGAACCTGGGGAAAGAAAGCGAGACTGTAGAGTTCAAAAAAACTACCTCCGAGCTAAAAGAAGGCGTCATATCCCTTGCATCGATGCTGAACAAATCGGGCAGGGGAACGCTTTATTTCGGCGTGATGAACGATGGGGAAGTGGTAGGTCAACAGATGGGGAAAGACACCGAGAGGACCATATCCGATGCCATCCACAATTTTATCGAGCCAGTCATTATCCCGACGATAGAGACGAAAACGACACCCGAAGGCCTGGAGTACATTGAAGTGGATGTGGAGGGGACGGATTCCCCCTATTCGGCGTATGGGCTTTACTATGCCCGCTCAGCCGATCAGGACAAGAAAGCCACAAGGGAAGCGTTGAAGAAAATGTTCGTCGGCTCAGGGTTCGATTTCATAAGGGAATCGGCAGCATCCAGGCAAGACCTCCATTTCACCCAGCTTATATCCCTTTTGGTCTCCAAAGGCTATCACGTGAGCAATGAGAAGACGTTCGCCAAGAACGAGAGGCTCTTGACGGACGATGGGAGATACAACCAGATGGCGGAACTGCTCTCCGATGAGAGCGACGTCTCCATCAAGGTGGCGAGATTCCCGAGTAAGGACAAAGCCTCCATCTCGCAAAGGACCGAATTCGGAAGCAAATGCATGATCTTGGCGATGCAGCAGGCGATGGATTATGTCCAGAGCATCGACGAGACCAACGTGGACATGTCGGGGCCGCAGAGGAAGGACATCCCTCTTTTCGACTTCGCAGCTTTCCGCGAGGCCTGGGTCAACGCGTGTCTTCACAATTCTTGGCATGACCTGACGCCTCCGGCCATCTATATCTTTTCGGACAGACTGGAGATCGTCTCCTATGGCGGTCTCCCATTCGGGCTTTCGGAGGAAGCCTTTTACCAAGGCGACTCCCGCCCGGTGAACAAGGCCCTTCAGACGATTTTCACCCAGCTCGACTATGCCGAGCAGACGGGGCACGGCGTCCCCATCATCGTGGGCGCATATGGCAGAAAAGCCTTCACGATATCCGAGAATTTCCTCACCGTCACGATCCCTTATGCCTTCGCTCCCGAGTGGGCTTCCGGAAGTAGCGTGAGCGAAGAGACGATGCTTTCCCTGACCGAAACCCAAAAGAAGATACTCGACTGCATAAAGAGGAATCCAAAAGCAAACGCCGAGGAGATATCCAAAGAGATCGGGATGAGCCTTAGCACCGTGAAGAAATCGACCGCCAAACTTGCCGAACTCGGATTCATCACCAGAAAAGGCTCCAGACGAAACGGATACTGGTCGATTGAGAGAGGCAAATGAAATGGTAAACGAGAATGTTGTAGAGGAGTCGATCATCTCCTTACTGCAAGGGCAGGGCTACGATTTCGCTGACCCCAGCAACGATGACTGGATTGCCAACCGGAAATTGGACGAATTCATAAACGAAGACCTTCTCATGGAATGCCTGCAGCGGATTAACCATTACCCCACGGACATTCTCCAAGAGGCCATCAAGGAAATCGAGAGGATAGACAACCCGTCTCTCTTTGAGAGGAACTATCGGTTCCACCAGATGCTCATCGACGGAATCACCATCGAATCGAAGGAATACGCGGTTAACCCGCTCGTCCGCCTCGTCGATTTCAAGAATCCGGAGAACAACGTATTCCAGGTCACTCATCAAATTAAATTCAATGAGAACAGAGACACGAGGATACCCGATGTCATCGTCTTCATCAACGGGATCCCCCTCATCGTCATGGAGCTGAAGACCTTCGATGAAGCGGGGACCAAGGCGACTTTGACCGATGCTTATAACCAGCTTGGCGGAAATACCGAGCACGGCGGATACCGTTATGACATCCCGACTTTATTCAACTATAACGCCTTCCTCGCCATTTCCGACGGCGTCACAACAAAGGTCGGAACTTTGACGTCTCCCGAAGACCGTTTTGTGGAGTGGAAGAGCGTCAATGGTGAAAAGGGCTACGACAAGGATTGCGTGCGGACTCTGGACATCTTGATTGAGGGATTGTTCTCGAAAAGCCATCTGCTCGACCTCATCCAGAACAATCTGTTCTTCATAAAGGACAAGAACAACAAGCCGATCAAGATAATGGCCCAATACCACCAATATTTCGGCGTTCTCAAATCCATGACCTCCATTATGAAGGCAAAGAAGCCGGTGGGGGACGGAAAAGCTGGCATCGTCTGGCATACCCAGGGAAGCGGAAAATCCTTCTCCATGGTGATGCTGGCTCACAGGCTTCTCCAAGCCCCAGAGCTCAATGTGCCGACGATTGTTTTGCTGACCGACCGAATTGACCTTGACGACCAGCTTTATAAGACTTTCTGTAGCGCCAGGGACTATCTCCGTGCGGATCCGGCCATCGTCAATAGCAGGGCAGATTTGGTCAAAAAGCTTGGGACGATCAAACAAGGCGGGATCATATTCACCACCATCGGCAAATTCGACAAAGAGAATCTTCCTGAGAACAGAAGAGACAATATTATCGTCATGACCGACGAGGCCCACAGAAGCCATTACGGCATCTACGAGACCGTTCATTACGAGAAAGACAAGGAAGGAGAGCTTTCCCCAGTCTTCAAATACGGCGTGGAGAAATATATTCGGGATGCTTTGCCTAATGCCACGTTCATCGGTTTCACAGGAACGCCGATTTCCAACAAAGACAAGCAAACAACGGATGTTTTCGGCGATATCATCGACGTCTACGACATGACCCAGTCCATCATCGACGGCTCGACGGTGAAACTCTACTACGAGTCAAGGCTCGCCAAGATATGGACAAATGAGGACGTCCTTAAGAAGATAGACGACTACTACGAAGACATCGAGAAGAACGAGCGCAGCACTCCAGAGGCCGTCAAGAAATCAAAGAGAGAGATGTTGAAGCTTTCCGGCATCCTGGAGCAGGATTCCGTCGTCGAACTCTTTGCCAAAGACATACTCGATCACTACGAGGAGAGGAAGAACTTCCTCCACGGCAAGGCGATGATCGTCTGCCAGACCAGAAGGGGAGCCCTCAAGCTTTATAAGAAGATGCTTGAGCTCAAGCCCGAATATGAGGGCAAGATCATCCTCGTCGTGACCGAATCCAACAAGGACTCCGAGGAGGAAAGAAAGGCTTTTGGCAATTCGGCTTACAGGGCCGATTTAGGAGAGGAATTTAAGAAAGACACCTCCAAATATAAGATTGCCATCGTCGTGGATATGTGGCTGACAGGCTTCGATGTCCCGGACCTCGACGTGATGTATTTCATCAAGAGACTCAAGTCCTATGCCCTCATGCAAGCCATCGCCCGCGTGAACAGAGTCTATCCGGGCAAGTCCTCTGGCCTCATTGTGGATTACATTGGACTTGGAAAGGCCTTGGAGGCCGCTTTGTCCGAATACACGGATCGCGACAGGAAATCCAACGTCCAGGACGTCAAAAAGGAAATCTACAACATCCTCAAAGAGAAGCTCAGCATCCTCAACGAGTGGTTCTACAAGGTCGACAAATCCGGCTTCTTCTCTAATGATTCTTTGACGAGATTCAAAGCAATTCAGAACGGCGCTCAGTTCGTCTTGGAAGACAAGGAACGAGAGAAGATGTTCATGGAGGATTTGAGCATCTCCATCAAGCAGGCCTTTGTAGCTTGTGGAGGCATCGTCACCGAAGAGGAGAGGAATGACATCTACTATTACCTCGCCATCCGGAGCTACATCCTGAAGCTCAGGACCAACCCGGCCCCGGTCTCCATCAGCGAGATGAACAAATACGTCGCTTCCTTATTGGCGGATGCGGTTCAAGGGGATGAAGTAAAAGTCCTCACGAAGCAGGATGATTCCGTCAACGTGATTGAGCTTTTGAGTGAGGAGAAGATTGAAAAGCTGAGGAAGAGCAATCCGCCGTTGGTTTTCGTCCAAATAGCGAGGGAACTTCTCGAAAGAGCCATCGCCGAAAGCAGGAAAAACAACTACCTCAAATCCCAGGAGTACTCAAAGAGACTGAGGAAAATCCTCGAGGAATATAACGACCGCGACGATAAATTCGTCGCTGACGAGACTATCGTCAAACTTGTTCAATTCGCTCAGGAGCTTGTCGGAGACCAGAAGAAAGCTGATGAGCTCGGCATAAACGGCAGGGAAAGGGCCTTCTACGATGCGCTTGTCAGAGACAAGTCAGCCAAGGAATTGTTAGATGACGAAACCCTTAAGCTCATCGCCAGAGAACTGAAGGACATTGTGGACAAATACGCCAAGACCGACTGGGCCAGCAAAGAGTCTACCAAGGCTAAAATGAGGATTGCCATCCGTAAAGTCCTCAAAAAATACAACTATCCGCCTGATTATCAGGACGAGGCCGTCCAAGGGGTTATCGATCAAGCTCAATACATGATGACGGATTGACGTCAGAAATCGTGCCGGGGCCACACACTATACCGCCTCGATATTGTGTAAGGAGAGACATCCAGTCCGCGCTGAGGGGAAGCTGCAAATCGTCGAAAGAGAGGTTTTTTCAGTGGAGAAAAACAAGGAAGGTTACGATGTTTTGAGAGAGCGGTGGAAGAGGAGAAAGTTGAGCGAGGAGAAGAAGGTGAGCAAGGCCGCCCTTGATAAGCTAGACGAGATGGAAGATGAGGATTTCGACGTGAGCGATCCGAAGCGCGTCCCGACCTACGAGAGGCGAAGATATGCCGGAACCGATTTTAAATTGGGCAAATACGGATATTTCTGCGTATTGCCGGCTGACGATGAGAACGATGACCAGATCCGAAAGATAACGCCGTTCCAGAGAAAATGCATCATCCTCTATTACGTTGAAAAGCATGACGGCAAGCCTTTCAACATAAGAAAGATGGCCAAAGACCTCGCCGTGGAAGACAGAACCATCCAATACGATTTGAGATGGCTGGAGAAGAAAGGGTATCTCCGAGCTGAATCCAGAACGGATCCGAAGAAAGGGACCGTCGAGAACGCTTACCATTTCAAGTGTGGTATCGAGGATGAGTTCTACGATTTCAAACCGACTATAAGGAAAGCCTATGGCCTGCCGAATTCCTTGGGACTTAGGGAGTGGCACTGGGACGACTACAAGACCATCCCCGGTGTGGAGGATGAGTACCACAACGCCTACGACAAATACGAGGCCCTGGGAGAGCTAAATAAAAAGAAGGCCGCCCAGAAGAAAATCGTCCATAAGAGGAGAATTGAGACCTTCCCTCCTATGGTCAAGGAGAACATGAGGAAGGCCAAAAAGAATAAAACTCCGAAATCCGTCAAGTGAAATCTCAAAAACTTTATGCAAAGAAGTGCCGAGAACATCGGCACTTTTCATTTTCCATCAACTTTTTTCAAGGCAACCCCGGTGCAAATCAGTATTTATGTTATGGAGGGAGGAATAGGCGGTTGATATACCTTCTAAAAAGTTTTCGGGGACCAAAATGAAGACTATTTCCCCGATGTATGTTGAAGGAGACGAATTCCACCTTATCTACTATCACAGTGACAGACAGTGACTGAATGTTCTTCCTTCCGCGAAATACAAGGAGGTAAACGTATTGGATTTTGATTACATCACGCTGAACAACGTCGACGAGGAAACGAAGAGGAGGATGAAGGAAGACATCGAAAGAGCGAACTACAAAGGCAGCAAGAGCGCCTATGTGTCTGGCCTGATCCGCGATGGCTTGGACAGAAGGGAAGCCATGAGGTCTGTGTCCGATGAGAAGGATGTCGCCAAGCTCGACGAGGGGATCTCATCGCTGAAGGAGGGCATCGATTCTTTGACGAGGCTCTATTGTCAAGGGATCCCCAAAGGGGAAATCGACAGGCTGCTCCTGATAGAGTGCTATTGGATGCTCATGACTCTGATGCAGATGGAGGGGGGCTGAGCACCGATGAGATCAGCGAGGGAAGACTGGATGTCCTGCCCTTCAACCTCGAAATAAAGGAAAAATCATTGAGGATTCTTTGCGATTAAAGAAAAGCCTTATTGATTCTTTTTTCAATTCAGCAGATTGTCCTCTTTCGTCAATGATTGAAGAGTCTTCCGAGAGGGCAAATCAAAACTATGGCAATTATGAAGTATATTCAGTTAGTAATTCAGAAGGCTTCATAAAGCAGACAGACCAATTTGGAGGCAAAGAAATAGCCAGTCAAAACAAAAGTAATTATAAAATAGTAGGCAAAAGCATGTTTGCCTATAATCCGGCTCGTATAAATGTTGGATCTATTGCCCGAAACGAAGAAAATAATCCTGTAATTGTTAGTCCAATGTATGTAGTTTTTGCCCCAAAGCAATCTGTCAGCCCGACATATTTGGAATGTTTCTTCGAATCGTCCTTCTTTTTTAAACAAATGAAAAGCAGGCTAGAAGGAAGTGTAAGACAGTGTTTGACATTCGACAGTCTTTCATCGATATCAATCAAAAGGTATTCAACTAATAATAAACAACAGAATTTTATGAATCTGGTTTGCAAACTAGAAAAAATAGAACAAATCGAATCACAGATACTTGAGAGAATTAAAGAAGGCAAAAATTACCTTCTAAATTCCTTGTTCATATAAAAAGATTGGACAAAAGGAACGACTTCTCCTTTGTTAATGCCTCAAGACACTGCTTCTCGATTTCTATGGTTTTAACAATTAGTTTAAGTTTTTTAGCAGCCGCTGTGTTCCAAGCAAATGCCTAAAATATCAGTATAATAGTGGTATTATATATATATAAGTGTTCCATATTTAGGAACTAAATTAATTATGGATGATAAAATCAAAGTAAATTTAACTTATCGAGACTACTATTCCCTTCTAAATGATATGGAAGCTTTTCAATATGTCAAAGACAATGGTTAGTTAAAACAAAATCAGTTTTTAAATCAATTAGTTGTTAACTACTATAAGGATGATGAAAAAAGGAATGAATTGATTAC
>DLIM01000023.1:50516-52581 GCA_002483745.1 Caryophanales bacterium UBA7642
CCAGGATGTCTTTGACTATATCGAAGTTAATCTTTTAAAGAATCAATCAGTCTCTAGTTACTTTAGATCACTATTCCATAACTATCTTCGCTTAAGTCAGGCCGAAAGAGAAGCCATTATCTTCTCAAGAGAAGCTAATCTCATCAATGAAGCTATCGAAAAGAGAAGAATCCTAAGGATCAAAGTAAACAAGAAAGACTGTGATTTCTATCCTTATCAGTTGAAGACCACTAAAGAAGAATACTTAATCTATGTAAAAAGATTATTTGACCTATCAGTTAGTTTTTCTCAAAAAACAGGTTAACCAAGGTTTAAAAGATACTCTCGACAATATGACTGAATATCAAAAATATAGGGAAGAAACTACTGAAAAATGTAAAATGGGAAATTATGACACAAAAGAACTTCCCAAGAATAAAAAACTTCTTAAGGAATGTGAAGAAAAAATATTTACTGAGACTCTTAAGAAACCTATTACTGTATTTTCAATAACAGTCAAATTAACTCTAACGCAGATTAATGAAAGGCCGGTGTGTTCAAAGCAGCAGACTTTCTTTCCTAAAGAAATCAAAGACATAATCTATAAGCTCAACCAAAAAAGAGGCTCTTTTTATCTTAACCCTTATATTTGGTCTGCCTTATGTCGAGTGGAACGAGGCAAGGTTACTAATAGAACGCGGTTTGCTATTTATAAACGAGATAATTATCAATGTCAGATTTGCGGCCGTCATGCAAATGATTTAGAAATCGATCATATAATTCCAATTGCAAAAGGCGGTAAATCAACCATGTCTAATCTGCAGATTATCTGCCATAGATGCAATGTCGAAGAAGGAGATGATGTTTGAATTTCATCATTTAATCCGTAGTCTTAAAGAAAAAGCGGTTTGATGATTCCTTTTTGAATTAAATCAAATCCAATCCTAATCAGTATCTTTACTTAAAACTGAAAGTTGCTTATTAATTTTCAAACGTTATTTAGCAAATTAAATTTATAGCTGATATATCATCATTACTTCTTCCATGGCAATGGAAAATACTTAGCAATTCTCTTTTGATAGGAAGCATATTCCGGATACTTGGAGGCAGAAATTGATTCTCCCATTGTGGAACTGCCAATGAATAGGATCACTAAGAACAGACATCCCACGATACTCCAGTTGAAGACACCATAGAAAGTGACTTTGGCACCTATCGTAAACAAATAGAAGCATACCCAGATAGCCTGCTCAGCAAAATAGTTTGGATGGCGTGAAATAGCAAATAAGCCGTGGGTATTGAAGCCAAGATTATAGGGAGAGGGCAGATTCTTCAGTTCTTTAGCTGCTTTAAGAAGCTGATATTTTTTGGTTTGGAAAAGATATTGCTGGAAATCAGCAATGGTTTCATAGATGATGAAAAACAGCATTAAAACAGTAGCGACATAATCCATTGCTGAGAAAGGCTCAGCTGAAGACATAAGGGCTACTCCTGGTAGACAAATACCTAAGACTAAGGCATTCTGGATAATAGATATGAAGAATAAATCAAAGATAGCCCAAGTAATCCTCGATTTCAGCAGGGGATTTTTTCTTAGTATGGACCAACGATAATCTTCTTTGCCAGTCCAGAACTTAATTGAGTAAGCTCCTTTGCGGGCAAAGTTCAATGTCAGTCTGATTCCCCAGATGGTAACTAAGATAGCCATGACTGTCAGTCTCGCTGACATTCCGCCTTTAATAGCAATAATCCACATATAGACCATCGGTAAGATACTCCATAGTTTGTCCATCTGGGAGTTGTTATGAGTTATTTCACCAATGACAAAGCAATATAAGGCGCTTGAGCCGCAGATGATTACCAGAATCAGCAAAGTCTCTTTTTGCAGATCATCTAGAACAATACCATGCAATAAGCCTACTACCATTAAACTGATTACAGTAAGCACTGCAAGAACGGTTGGTATTATTTTTTTCATTTTTTCTTTTCCTCCACATTCTTTCTAAGAATGATATTAACACAATAAAAGAATTGGTTTTATTGTTTTCTGGTGAAACTATTTTCTCAGCAGAAACAAAAAGCTATT
>DLIM01000032.1:0-3004 GCA_002483745.1 Caryophanales bacterium UBA7642
GTAATAGTAGAGCCATCGTGATAACCAAACTTTAGAACATCACTGACTGGTAGATCAATCTTCTTTTCCTTGCCATCTTCATAGCTAATGCTATTGAGGTAATCATTGACAAAAAGGTATTTGTCTTTGTCTTTAGAGGCTAAGACATGGAGCTTCTTCATAATGTTCTGCATGATAGTGACACCAGTCGGTCCATCAAACTCAAAGTTATCAAGACCAGTTGAGACATAACCGAACTTCTTATAGATGGCTTCTAGATGATCGATAGGATCGATATGCTTATCCTTGAAGTCCTGCATCATCTGAGCAACTAAGACTGAAGCATCGACAGCATCCTTATCTCTGACTTCCGTTCCAGAAAGATAGCCGTATGATTCCTCAAAGCCAAAGAAGAACCTCTCCGGATGTCCCTCTTTTTCAAGAAGTCCAATCTGTTCACCGATAAACTTAAAGCCAGTAAGTACTTCCACAACCTTCATATGATGGGCTTTAGCAATCGGATTGACTAAGTCAGAAGTAACAATTGTCTTAACCACAATTGAGCCAGGAACAGCTTTCTTATGAGCTAAAAGGAAATCATAAAGAAGGATGCCCATCTCATTGCCGTTGATTAATCTAATCTGACCCTTATGCATAACAGCAGTACCGCAGCGATCACAGTCTGGATCAGTGACTAACAATAAATCGGCGTGGTTCTTCTCTAAAAGCTTAATACCTAAAGTCAAAGCTTCCTTCAATTCCGGATTAGGCTTAGGGCAGGTAGTGAAATTGCCGTCCGGGTTTCTTTGCTCAGGTACAACATTGACATCCTTAAAGCCAAAACGATCAAGAGCCATGGTGACTGGGACTAAGCCAGTTCCGTTAAGAGGAGAATAAATAATCTTCAGATCACGGTTTTTGATATCAGGGATTCTCTTAGTATCGATATATTTAAGGTAAGAAGAAAGACAATCCTCTTTGATGTATTCAATGTTGCCTTTCTTGACTTCTTCTTCAAAGCTACCAGTCTTAACGTCCTTAAAGATATCTAGGGATTCGATTTCAGAAGACATTTGATTAGCGGCATCTAAAGTAATCTGACAGCCTTCATCGTTATAGACCTTGTAGCCATTGTACTGTTTAGGGTTATGACTAGCGGTCACCATGACACCAATTGAGGTATGAAGATATCTAACGGCATAAGAAAGCAAAGGAGTAGGCATTAAAACAGGATAAATATAAACATGCAAACCGTTCTTAGCATAGATAGTAGCAGCAGTTTGAGCAAAGAGGGTAGAGTTGATTCTTGAATCATAAGAAATAGCTACTGATCCCTTCTTATAGTTCTGGTTAACAAAGTTAGCAATGCCTTGCGAAACCTTGCCAACGGTATAAATGTTTAAGCAGGCACTTCCGGCGCCGATAAAGCCTCTTAAGCCACCCGTTCCGAATTCTAGATCCTTATAGAAAGCAGCTTCTTGGGCGGTTTTATCCATACCCTTAAGCTCTTTAAGAATTTCCGGATCTTTAACTTCCTTTAGCCAACGTGCATAATCGTTCATAATCTTTACCTCTTTTTCCTTTTATTAGTATAAGCAATTAAATCGGCAATGATTTTCTGATTTCGTGGGGATAGGAGATTTTTGGGTATCTTTTCGAGCTGATAGTAACTTAAATTTAAGACTTCATCTTCTTGCTTTTTAAGTTCACCAGAGACTTTGTTCACTAAATAAACAATATCAACTCCGTAGATTTCATCATTGTTAGAATACTTGTAGTAAGCAATCTGACCAGAATACACATTAAAGAGAGTCAAGGAATCCGCCGTTAAGCCAGTTTCTTCAAGCAATTCTCTTTTAGCTGTTTGACTAGCTTCTTCATTTAACTCTATTGAGCCACCAGGAAAATCCAGCATCTGATCATCAGCTCGCTTTTCAAGCAAGACTTCATGCTTATCGTTGAAGACTAAGGCAACAGAGCAAGCCACCACTAAAGGACGGTGGCCAACCACTTTTCGAAGATTTAGAAGATAGCCAAGGTCTTTCTCACTCATTTACTTCACCTCAGTGATTACGACTTTGCCAGTACCAGATAATTTAGCTTCTTGATTAGCAGGGAGGAAGAAAGTATCACCGTTCTTATATGGCAAATCACCAAAAGTTCCTTTCCCGCCCAAGAATGATAAAGACTTAAAGGAAGCCTTATCAGTCTTGATAGTAGTGTCTTTAACATCGTAGACACTAGAAGAAAAGTATTTGCATTCACCAATTAAAGGTTTCTTGAATTTAGGAGGATTATAAGGTTCATAATCTAAGACCTTGAGGGCTTTCTCAACATGGAGTTCTCTAGGTTTGCCATCTTTTCCAAGACGGTTATAGTCGTATAACCTATAGGTTAGAGTGCTATTCTGTTGAATTTCAATTAAAGTAACACCGCCACCAATTGCATGGACGGTACCAGATTTAATAAAGTAGCATTCGCCAGGCTTTACTTCGACAAAGTTGAGTAAGTCCATAATTGAACCATCTTTAATCTTAGACCTGACTTCCTCAGAAGAGGTCTTTTTCTTAAAGCCAACATATAAACCACAATGAGGATCAGCTGAAATGATATACCACATTTCAGTCTTACCATATTGTCCTTCATTCTTTAAAGCATAATCATCAGAAGGATGAACTTGAACCGAAAGGTTAGAGGCACTGTCTATAAATTTAATAAGTACAGGGAAAAACTCAAAAGAAGCTGGAATAGTACCAATATCTTCTTTAGTGGCAACATCCATTAAAGGTTTTTCACTATCTATTCCACTATCAATAATAGTGGGTCCAGACTGATTGAAAGAAAGTTCCCAACATTCAGCAATATTAGTTGAATTTGATTGCTTTCCCCAGTTTTTTAGCTTAGTACCACCCCAGATGTAATCCTTAGTCGCCGGTCTAGTTTTAACAAGTTTCATACCAAAATTATAAATTCAGTTATTTTCATTTACAAGTAGGGTAAATTTAGGTATTTGAATAAGTACGAT
>DLIM01000032.1:3215-36628 GCA_002483745.1 Caryophanales bacterium UBA7642
CTATTAATCATTCTTCACCTATTGTCAAAAGAATTTTAGACCTTGTTTTTGTCAAAGTGTTTTTTAGTCATATAAAATTTATATATTTAGGTAAATTTAAGTAATTTAATTTGCTGTATTTCATCTGAAAATAAATATTCTTTGACTTTTTTATCCTGTTTTGGCAACTATTATCTGCTTTTAAATAATAATGTAAGGGTTTCATTTCAATGATTGTTTGAAAGATATTTGATACTTTTTTAAAAGACTTTTAATTATGATTTGATAATACATTTTATAATATTTTTTAGAAATATTTAATGTTTTACAAGCAAATTTATATTGCTTATCACTTTTCTTAAAACCATAATAGAAGTATGGAAACAAATAAATTGTTAACCCTTTCATCAAAGAAGTCATTAATCTGCTTTTCAATCGAGAAGAGCATCTCATTAAAATATTTTGGTTTTAAAGTAAAAAGCTTACTAAAAACCAATAATAATGTTTCTCCTCATCCTTTTGATCATTCCTTGTTATCACAATTTGGAAATGTGGACTATTTTTTACCTTCTGTTTTAATTCTTGCTTCTGATTCTTCTTTTGCAGGTTCTTTTATTTTCGACCATTATGAAGAAACCAATGGCTTTACTTCTTTAAGTCCTTTACCAAGTTCAAGAAATAAAGGAAAAGGTTATTCTTTCTTCTTTGTCGATAAACATATTGAAGCTAGTATTACTATCAATGTCTCTATCTTTAATGACGCTGATGGCTTTGCTATTTCTACTTCAGTTACTAATTTATCTAAGAATCCATTCATTATTAAAAGGTTAGCTAGTGTTAATCTTGATTTAAATGGTACTTCTCCAACTCTTTATTCTTTTGATGGTTCTTGGGCCCATGAAAAAAATCTTCATACGACTGTGGTTAATGGTGGAAGATTGGAGATTGATTCTGACACCGGTTCTTCGAGTAACTTTCATAACCCTTTTACTATTATTAGAAACAATGATACTTATTATGGTTTTAATCTTATCTATTCTGGAAACCATAAGACCAGTGTTGAAGTAAATGATTATGACCATATAAGAATCGAAACTGGAATTAATGATTTCTTATTCTCCTATAAGCTAAAACCTGGTGAGACTTTCTTTGCTCCAGAGGCTTTAATTGAAGTAGCTGATAGCATTGATTATTTGTCTTCCTCTTTCCATAAACTAATTAATAGTCATATTATTCCTGAAAGGTTTGAAAAGCGAATTCCTCCTATTCTTTTTAATTCCTGGGAAGGAGTCTACTTTGACTTCAATCAGGAAAAGCTTTTAAAGATGGCAAAAGAGGCTAAAGATTTGGGAGCTGAGTTGTTTGTTGTTGATGATGGCTGGTTTGGTCACCGCAACGACGATTCTTCATCTTTGGGTGACTGGGTTGATAATCCATTAAAGACTGGTGGCTTAAAGGATCTAGCTGATAAAGTAAGATCTTTAGGTTTACAGTTTGGTATTTGGATGGAACCAGAAATGATAAGTGAAGACTCCGATTTATTCAAGAAGCATCCCGAATATGCTATGAGAATACCTAATAGAGAACCTAATAGGCAAAGAAACCAATTAATGTTGGATTTGACCAATGATGAGGTCGTTAAATTTATTATTGATTCGGTTAGTAATGTCTTAGATCTTTCTAAGGCTTCTTATTTGAAATGGGATTACAATCGTAACTTCTCCGATGTCTATTCTTCTTCGTTTAATAGTTTTGAGTATGGCTACCGCTATATTGTCAATCTCTATAAGATTATGGACGTCCTTACTAAAAAGTATCCTTCAGTTTTATTTGAAGGGTGCGCCTCTGGCGGTGCCAGATTCGATTTAGGGATCCTTTCTTTCTTCCCTCAGATTTGGTGCTCTGATAACACTGATCCTTTATCAAGATTATTCATTCAGACAGGTAGTTTAATTGGTTATCCTGCTAAGGTTATGTGCTGCCATGTATCAAAGCCTATCAATGACGTCACTAAAAGAAAATCAAGGTTACTTGATCGTTTTCAAATAGCCTTAATGGGAAACTTAGGCTATGAATTGGATCCTACTAAGTTATCTAATCAGGATAGAAAAGATATTAAGCAGGAAATCGGCTTTTACAAGGGATTTAGAAAATTCTCGTTCTTCGCTGATTCCTATTTATTAGGTGATTGCTATAATTCAAATATTTCTGGGGATATGTTAATTAATTCCTCTAAGAGTAAAGCCTTCTTGATTGTTGCTCTCACCGGTTCCTATCGTGGCTATCTAAAAATCAGAGGCCTTAATCCTAAATTCTCTTACCAGGTAAACCACCATGGAAAAGCCTATTTAGGCTCTTATCTGATGGATAAAGGAATCTTCATCAATCAAAGTATTTCCAAGCTTAAAAAAGACTACACTTGCCAAATAATGACGTTCTGTTACGAACTAGAAAGAATCAAAGGAGAATAGTATGAGTAAAAGTGTCAAAATGGCAGATATTGCCAAAAAGCTTAATGTCTCTATTGTTTCAGTCTCTAAAGCCTTATCAGGAAAAGATGGTGTCTCTAGCGACACTAGGCAGAAAATTCTTGATGCCGCTGACCAGATGGGCTATTTAAAAGTCTCAGCCAAAAACAATGGTCTAGAACAGGAAACTGTCGTAATAATTGTCTCAGAGAAATTCTTTGGGGATTCTTCCTTCTATTCCAATATGTACAACACCCTCTTGCAGAAGCTCAATAGTGAAGGCTATACAACTTTGCTTGAAATTGTCTCTGATATAAGAGAAAAAGCTAACTATATACCTCCGGCCTTAAACAAGAAGGGAGTGGTTAGTATTATTTATATGGGCGAAATTTCCCGCTCCTATATCAATGAGATTTCCAAGAAAGGTATTCCTTATTTCTTCTTGGATTTCTATGATGCTAATTACAATATCAATTCCATTATTTCTGATTCCATGATCGGATCTTATCTTTTGACTAAGCATCTAATCGATAAAGGCTTAAAAGATATTACTTTTGTTGGATCTATTTCCCAGACTTCTTCCATTATGGATCGATACTTAGGTTACTGCAAAGCTATGACATTAAGCGGTAATCAGGAATTCATCAAACATATCGAAGACCGAGATGAGAGTGGAAGATTCTTGAAGATTAATCTTCCTGATAAACTTCCAGAAGGGTATTTCTGCAATTGCGATGAAGTAGCTTTCAGGTTGATTCAGAATCTTAGAGATAAAAACGTCAATGTTCCAAACGATGTTTCAGTAATCGGATTTGATGGCAGTATCATAGGTGAAATCTCCACTCCGGCTATAACAACTTATAAAGTAGATATTCCTGCTATGACTCAGTTAGCTGTCTTTATGGTTAATATGCTCTTAAAGCACAAGAATCTTGTTCCTCGAAGAACTGTTGTTCCGGGAACAGTGGTACTAAGAGATTCTTCTAAATAAAGCTCATGAAAATCAATAATCTTAAACCTTTAAAGCCAGGAACAGTCGAATCAACTGGCTTCTTTAGATCAATTGGCGCCTATATTATCGATATGGCTTTTACGATTGCTTTAATGGTAGGAATGTACTTTATCTGTAATGGTCCTATCTATCGAGCTAACAATGGCAAACAGGCTTTCACTGAAAGTGCCGCTTTCTTAGTCTCAAGTTCGCTTCTTCAGGAAGATAGCACAGATGCTGACAATCCCACTTATTCAGCTTTCACTTCTTCAAATGTACCAGTAATTAGAACTTCAGATACTGGTAAAGATGGCTATCAAGTCTTTGAGGAAAAAGTTATTTACTATTATACCGACTTCTGCCTTAACAATGAAGACGCCTCTTTTGTAGCTTTAAGCGCTAAGCCTACTAAGGAAGCTGCATTTACTTGGCTGAATGAAAACCTCTATAACCTTTCTTCTACTCTCACCAACAATGATTACTATGAGCCAGATAAAACTTCTGGAGTCAACGATTTCACTAAAGCCCCAGTCTTAAAAGCTAGTATTCAGGAAAAAGTAGCTAGCCGAGATGAGAAGACTCTTAATTCCTTATATGAATATTATTTCTCAGCTACAAATAAATCCGGTTTATATGTAACTGCCTTTAATGATGTCTATAATCAGCCTTACTTAGTCACTAGAAAAGAAATCACTAATAACATTACCTATCTATCCCGTTTACCAGGTGTCATAATTTCGCCTTTGATTTTCTTTATTATTCTTCCTTTATGTCTTAAAAACGGTAAAACCTTAGGAAAGCTTTTCTTAGGTTTATCCGTAATCGATAAGCGTGGCTATAAAGCCAAGAAGTGGCAGATATTAGTTCATTATCTCTTCATCTATGTTTACTGGATGTTCTTATTAGTCAACTCTTTATGGTTAGGTATTATCTTAGCTGCTTTCATGATGATCCTAGATTACATCATCAGGATCATTTCTCAGCGCCGTCTTTCAATCCATGACTACATGGCCTACACCATGGTCGTAGATAAGAGCCAGCCTTTCTATGAATCAGCTAAAGCCCAGGAAGATGATAGAAATAGAATTCTGCACAAAGGTATCGCCGATAAAGAGAACGACACTTGGGAAAACAAGTATTCGAGAAAGAATCCTGATTTATCTGCTTTAAAAGCTGAAGAAAAACTAAGGGAAGCCGGTGAAGTCTTAGACTCATCCAATATCGGAAAAGCTAGGGATGATGCTAAAAACATCACTTCCTTCGATGATTACGAAAGTAAAAACGATAGTACTGATAAGGATCAAAAATAAGAGGAGATTAAAATATTCCGTTTACTATGAATAAAATCATTTATTCCTATAAAGGAAGTCTTTTAAAGGGGCTGGGAAGATACTTTCTTGATGAGAGAAGAAAAGCGTTCTGCTTTTCCTTTTCGGCCAGTGGGTTTGAAGTCCGTTTCTTTGGTACTGAAGTAAAGGCTAGGATATTAGCTAACAATATCGGACAAGAAATGGGTCAGCCCTATTTTGGAGTAGTCTTAGATGATATGAAGTTCAGTGAAGCAAAAATCTTTAAACCGGATAAAGAAGAAGATTCCTATACTTTAGTTTCCGGTTTAGAAAGAAAAGAGCATCTTCTAAGGCTCTACAAACTCACAGAAAGCCACTGTGATTGGTTAGGATTTAAAGAGATTGAAACTGATGGAAGGTTCTTACCTGTTAATGATGAGAAGAAGCTTTTTATTGAAGCTTATGGGGATTCGATAACCTGCGGAGATGGTATTGATGGTATTGAAGGTGATGATCACTTTGAAACGAGGACTGAGAATGCTCTTCATACCTATACGGCCTTACTAAGTGAAAAGCTTGATGCTGACTTTTCCCTTATCTCTGTGGGAGGCTTTGGACTTTATAAGTCTCCTTTTAATGTCAATAGTCCTATTAGAACAACACCGCCTTTATTTAACTTTGCTTACTATGATGATAATACCTGTTCTAATAACGCCATCCTTTGGGATAACACCAACAATAGACACCCTGATTATGTTTTGATTAATTTAGGAACAAACGATAACCACTACCTTACTGACTTAGAAGGCAATGAAAGAGCTACTGAAGAAGTCAATTTCAAAAAAGCCTATTCCCTTTTCATTAATCTGATTTTAACTACTTATCCTCAGACCAAAATCATTATGCTTACCGGCATGATTGAAGCTCCCATTGTCGAGAAACTGATAAAAGAAGTATCTGAGACGATTAATTATCCTCAGGTTTATTTCTTAAAGCTGAATTCTTTGAGTGTGGGAGGTTATCGAGCCGATAACGGTCACCCAAATAGGAAGATGCATGAAGAAGCCAGTGAAGAATTATTTAGATTCATTGCCAATATCGGGCAAAAAAATGCTTAAGAAAGATTTAGTGGCTTTGACTCCTCCCATGGGCTTTAATTCCTATGATTGCTATGCTACGACAGCTAATGAAAAGAATATTTTAGATAACGCTAACTACATGGCTAAGAATCTCTTGCCTTTCGGATATCAATATATTGTTTTGGATATTCAGTGGTCAGCTAAGAATTCCGGATCTGACCCCAATAAAGTTTATAACGACTTTGAAGACCTGACTTTAGATGAGTATGGCAGAGAGCTTCCTTCTATAAAGAAATTTCCTTCTTCTAAAGGAAATCAAGGCTTTAAGCCTTTAGCCGATAAGATTCATGCCTTAGGATTACAATTCGGTATTCATATTCTTCGAGGCATTCCTCGAATTGCCTGCTATTTGAAATTGCCAGTCTACGGCACTAACTTAACTGCTGACCAGATTGCTGATCCTTTTTCAGTATCTCTCTGGAATGCTGATATGTATGGTTTGAAGAATATCAGAGAATCTCAAGCTTATTACGATTCCATTTTTAAGCTCTACGCCTCCTGGGGTGTCGATTTTGTCAAAGTGGATGATATAGCTTCTAATGGTCTCCATCCTGAAGATCCTTACTTTGCTAGATATGAAGTAGAGATGATCAGAAATGCCATTGATAAGTCAGGAAAAGACATGGTCCTTTCTCTGTCTCCAGGGCCGACTTTAATTGAAAACGCTGGTCATCTTGAAAAATATGCCAATATGTGGAGAATCTCCAATGACTTCTGGGATAAGTGGTCTGATATTAAATCAATGTTCTCTTATTGCCATACCTGGGAGAAAGAAGTCTCTCCTGGTAACTATCCCGATTGTGATATGCTTCCAGTCGGAAAGCTTTGTATCGGTTTTAAAGAAAACGGTAAAAGCAAAGAGACTACTACCCGTTTAAGCAAAGATGAACAGATTACCATGTTGACTTTATGGTGTATCTTTAATTCCCCTTTGATGATAGGAAGTGACTTGCCTTCTTTAGATAGCTGGACATATAAGCTATTAACTAATAGAGATGTTTTATATCTTTTAGGCAACACTTTTGATATGAGAGAAATATCTCATACTGAAAAAGAGATTATCTGGTCTTCAAAAGATAAGAATAATTCTAATCAGTATTTAGCTCTTTTTAATATCAGTGAAGAAGAGCGGGTCTTTAATTTTCAATTAACTAAATTAGGAATTTCAAAAGCAGATACCTATGATTGCTGGAGCCATATAGAGCTAGACAAAAGCACTATGGAAATAAAAGCACGAATAAAAAAGCATGGAGCAATTCTATTAAGGCTATTCAATATCAAATAAGTTGTTTCTAACTGATTTATTCTATTCTATCATCTTTAAGAAGTTCTTTAGCAGCAAAACTAACCTCGCCATCGGTTTCTTCTTTGGTCGGGGAAGAGACTATCCTTTTAAGTTCATTAATGATATCAGTCTTGCCTTCAATATCAAAGAAAGGTAATAGGTAAGCAACGATAGCATACTTTAAAGAAATATCAGTATAAGTAGCTTTAAGCTTCTCATCAATCAAAGGAAGCAAAGCCTTTTGATGCATACTTAAAACTTGTAGGACACCTTCCGTAACTGACCAGTCAGTATATCTAATGACATCTAATAAGTCAGGAAGGATAGGCTTGATCTTTTCATCATCAAAAGTGAATAGTTCATTAATATGTTCATAATCTAAACTGTCTTTAGGTACATAGCTTTTAATATCCATACTTACTTCCTCGATTAATACTAATATTATGAAAGAAAAGACTTTGTTTTTAAATACTGAATATATAGAAAGTACCTTAAAACTAGCAGAAAGTATGGCTTTCTTCAACGTTATGGTGGAAAATAAGGCTCTTTTTTTGCTATAATAATACAGTCTGAAATTAATCAGTCACCTAAGACTGAAGAAAATATTGGTTGTATTTTTTACCGGTTGAAATACCGGTCATTTAAAAGCGGGGGTTTTATATGGTAAAAGACTCAGTCATGTATTTCGTTAGTTCCGATATCCATTCTTTCTTCAAGCCCTTTAAGAAAGCCTTAGATAAGGCAGGCTTTGATATGAAGAACAAGAATCATGTTCTCATCATCAATGGTGACCTCTTTGATCGAGGACCTGATTCTGTTAAGCTTTATGACTTTATCAGAAGCATACCTCAAGAAAGAAGAATCCTTATCAGAGGCAACCATGAAGATATGCTCTGTGATATCTGCGATAAAGGCTACTTTGAAGACTATAATCTTCAAAACTGTACTGACCAGACTATCTTCCAGTTTGTTCAGAATATGCAAGTGCCGCCTTCATCCTCCTATAGCAACATCATGTCTCAGATGATTGCTTCCTTTAAGACATTAGGAATTCAGGATTGGATTAGAAGCAAGGAATGGAGAAACTACTATGAATTGGGGCCCTATATCATTACTCACTCCTTCATACCTCTAAAAGACATTGGAATAGAATCAGTCTACTTAGAAAAATATAACCATCTCTCTTATATTCCTGATTGGAGAAAGTTAGACCCTAACTGTACGGAATGGACTGATGCTAAATGGGGATGCCCCTTTGTGCTTTACTATCATTTCTTCCAGGAAGAAAGAAAGAATAAGAAGATTCTTGTCTGTGGACATTGGCATGTCCAGGACTTCCATTTGAAGTTTGAAGGCAAAAAGAATGATAGTTTGATTTATTGCAAAGATGGTCTTATTGGTCTAGATGCCTGCACTGCTGTATCTCAGCGCTGCAATATCCTAGTCATTGACTCCGATTCCTTTAATTGCTTTGATGGCAATGGTTTGCTTCCTCTTAATCCAAATAAAGTATGTAGGGAAAATAAAAGTTAGTAGACTTGATTAAGTACGTAAACCTAAGATTTAAAAGCAGCCAAATTCGATTTTGACTGCTTTTTAGTTTCAAAGCAGTTTATAAAAAAAGTATTTTTCTATATTCCTTGTTTATTTGCTTTTCTAATATTTGAAATTTTTATGGATACGTAAATATAAAAGCCACAACTTATGTCGTTTTTTTGTATTTTCAGCACGAATCGAGATTCATTAAGCTTTTCTTTTGATATAATACCTTGTTTTGTCTACATTAAAAAATGTCAGAAAGTGGACATTATGAATTCAAAATTTGTTTTACTATGCACTATTCCACTTCTCCTATTAGCCGGATGCGGAACCTCAAATAATACTTCTTCCTCACCTCTTGAAAGTTCCTCTTCTAGTACTAGTACCAGTAAAGAAACCAGCATTACCAAGGGCTTAAAAAAACTAAAAAAGGCTTTAGAGCCAAAATGACTTATATAGCTTCTAATTCCAGCTCCTCTACTAATGTGGCAAGAGAAGTGGTTCTTTTAAGCAATTCTCATAACAATTTTTATGCTACCAGGGATTTAGCTTTTGATTCAAAGCAGGAAGTTGTCGATAATAACAGCAAATTCGATTACTACTCTTTAGATGATAAAGGACTCTTATATAAAGAAAGCCTTAACAGCAAGAATAAGGTAATCAGTGATTATCGTTTTAACAATAATGCCTACTTTGATTCAGTATATTCAAACCCTTTTGAAACACTCGATGAAAACAATATAACCATCAATGCTGATGGTGACTATGATGTACCCGTTTCTTTCACGCGTTATTTAGTTTCTTTCTTCGGTCTTGATGTTTCCTCTTTCCAGGATAGAGAGTTAGATCATTCCACAATTTCTTTCTTTGGTGATGAAGTATCAAAGATTGAACTGTTCTATAAAGCCAAAGACACTTATGTCTTTTCCTTTACTTTGGAAATTGAAGAAAGCGGTGATTTTGATTTTGCCCAAAGGCAACCAATCGAAGATGATGGAACCGATAAAAGCAAATTAGAAAGCGCCTTTAAAAAGCTTGAAAGCAACAATTACACCATGTCTTTCTCGATTACTGGCGGAGCGATGAACTTGATAACTAACCGTAAATGGAAGCTCTATTTTGACGGTGAAAAGATTTTTGTTGATCAGGATCTTTACTATACAATACCCGGCTTATCAGTTGGAGATTATCTGCTAAAGAAAGATACTAAGCAAGTTTTCTCAGCCTATACTTACCAAAGTGATATCTCAGCTTTCAAGAAAGCACAAGAGCGAGTCTCTTATGAGGATGAATTACTTGATTCTTCTCCATCAATGAATTTCTTTACTAAAAACAAGGATTCAACTTATAGTGTCCCCTCTTCTTTAGCTTATTGCCTGATGGATTATCTAGAGCCTAAGATTGCCAGATCTAATGCCTATACTTTAGGAGCTAAAAGTATCTCCATAACTATTGATTCTCACGGCCTACCGGTTATTACCAGCCAATTTGATTATTCTACTGGTCTTACTGATACCGGAACCATTGTTACCTCCTTCTCTAAAGTTAATGAAACTACTTTGCCTGACTATGTCAGTAATGCTAGCAGTATCGACTAATTAAAAAGGATATTTATAATGAAAAAACAATTATTATTACTTTCTGTTTTGTCTTTAGCTTTACTGGGATCCTGCGGAGAAAAGCTATCTTCTACTTCAAAGGACCATACCTCAAGTTCATCTCCTAAAATCAGTGATAGCTCTTCTACCAGTAAAGAAAAGACAATGTATTCAATCAATTCTATTAAGAATTTGTCTACTGATTTCTTCACTATTGAGAATACCGTCAAAGAAGAAGACCAGTTTGTCTCCGGTGCCACCGTAAAATTAACTTTAGATTCGGGAACTATCTTAAGTGATGGCTTTACTACTGAGGCTAGTCATTTAAGCCACATCTATATCAATGTTAACGGAATTAACTACAAACCTTCTTTTGCTGCTGGGGTCACTTTCTCTAAAAAAGTAGATGTGACTTTCCCTATGCCAGAAGCTAATGTTGATATTGTTGCCTGCTATTCAGTCCAGCAGCATGTTAAAGCTGATGGCTATTCAGTCAGTCTAGTCGATAGTCCTAACGCTACTTTATATGGCGTAGACAGCAATGAAAAATATGATTATCTGGACTGCTATTTTATAACCAAGTCTGGCTTTAAGATTACTTCGCTTTCTTATGCCATTGGAGAAAGCGAATACCAGGATTTTAATGAGGATACCGCAAGTGGAGTCTATTATTCAGAAATCGGTGATGGGGTTTTTGGTCTTACTGTCCGTCCTAATGGTAAAGATCTTTTAGGTGATGTAAAAATCAAAGTAATCGGTAAAGTCCACAGCTCACATGCTATTAGCTATACTAGTTTAGATGAGGATTATATCATTAAGAGTGATTCCACTCTTCCAAGTAAAGCTCTTGAATCAGATACGGTTAATATTAGTGTCTTTGCTAAATCCGGATGCTATGTAAAGAATATTGTCTTAAGTAATGTTCCTGCTGATAACATCTTATCAAATGAAGGCAATACTGCTTCATTTATCATGCCCGACAATGATGTCTCAGTAAGTGTCGCTACTGCTCTTAATCCTACTATTGAAATAGGTAACAGTGAGCATGTTTCTTCAGCTAAGATTTATGATTCAATTGATATGCGTAATGAGATAACTAGTGTTGCCCCTTCTGAAACCTTTGATATCTATCCGACATTAGAGGAAAATTATCTTCTTCTTGGAGGCTACATCAATGGCGAAAACTACATTGACTGTTCTACTTATCTATCCGCCCGTTATCTTCATTTCACCATGCCAAAAGATATCACTAAGGCTACCGTCACTTTCAAAGTCGGATTAAAGAGAAATGTTACTATTGCTGCCTCCGAGAATGGATCAATTGCTTTAACTGGTTCTTCTGCGGTGGCCTTTAATGACAAGGTAGCTTTTACCATCACCCCTGCTACTTCCTACACTATCGATACTATCAGGTTAACTGATAGTTCTGATGTTGATCTTGATACTGCTATTACCTTCGATGAGATTCAGGGTGAATTCATCATGCCTGATAAAGATGTGAAGATTGTGGCTACCTTTAAGAAGAATTCTGATTTTCAAGACAAATACACGGTTAAAGCCATCACTTCTTCAGACCAATATACAGTTAAAGACGGAAACTTTAAGGATTTGACTGCTGGTGAAGAATTAAACTCTAATGCCACCTTTTTCTTCTCAGTGGCTAATGATGACGGAAATTCTTTCTGGGTCTATGCAACAATGGCCGATAAACAAATCATCAATCAGCAGGCTAAGGAAGATGAAGATACGGGAGAATATACTTTCCAAAAGTCCTTTACTGTCACTGGTGATGTCAAAATCTATGTCAGTGATACAGAAGTTAAAGCCAAGGCTTTAGTGAATAAAGATACGACTGTTAAATACTCCGTTATAGCTAAAGTTTCTGATTCTGATGAATTCACAGTTAAAGATTATCAGTATAAAGATTTAACTCAAGCTGGTATTACCTATGTTAAAGATTCTACTTTAGGTTTTACGGTCTCTGATGATTTAGGTAATTCTTTCTGGGTAGTGACTTATGTCAATGATGTCATTACTATTGACCAGAAAGCTACTGAAGATGAGGAATCAGGAGAGTATTCATTTAGCACTTATTTTGCTGTTACTGGTAACGTTAAAATTAAAGTTGCTTCTACTCAAGCTGCCGCTAAAGCTCTTTAATTTATAATCTTCAATAGTAGAAGCTAGGTTTACTTGACCTAGCTTTTTTGTTTTCTTCTTTAGCACAAAAAAAGTCCTATTTTGCTAGGACTTTGTTTTTTAAACTGGTGCGGACGGAGAGAATCGAACTCTCATGGACGAGCCACACGCCCCTCAAACGTGCGCGTCTACCAATTCCGCCACGTCCGCAACTAACAGCTTATAAATTATATCTAGTCTTTGCTATCAAATCAAGAAAAAGTTAGAATAATTCGGTATGGATAAACGAAAATATCTTGGTGAAAGAACCTACAAGGACTCGTTAGGAGAGACTTTCACTGTTAAAATCTATCATAAATCGAATAATAACGGCCTTTCTTTAAGAATTGTCTATGGTGAAATGGAAGTTTATTGTTCTACTTATTCCTCTTTAGCTTCTATTGATAAAATTGTCTATGATGCCAGAAAGAAGTATCCTGATAGAATTATTAACCGTCCATACATGAAACCTAATGTCTATGCCTATATTCTTGGCAAGAAAAGATACTTTACTTCTGATCCAAAAAATCAGAAGAATGATACTTTCTTCTATGTTCCTTCTAATGTAAAAGATCCCGTCACTAGATACAAAAAACTTTATCTCGATTACCTAAAGCCAAGAGTAATTGAAATCGGTAAGAAGATGGATAGGAACTTATCCAACTACAAAATCAGGACTGGTTTGTTCTTATCCTACTATGCTGTCTGTTTTCCTACTAAGATGCAGTTTAAGTTCGATTATCGTCTCTTTGCTTATAAGCCAGAAATCTCTGATGCTATCATCATTCATGAGATCGCTCATACTTATGAGATTCATCATAATGATCGGTTCTATACTATTGTCAAACTCTATTGTCCTAACTATGATGAATTAGAGAAAGAGATTAATCAGGGACGCTTTGAAGGAAGGATAGATAATTATGTCTTTTAAAAGTATTGAAAGTGAAAGCAACCCCACTTACAAGGTTCTCTTAAGCTATAAGAAGGGCGAACCAAAGAACGGCTACTTTTTAGTTGAAGGTCAGGACTTAGTCGATGAAGCTAAGAAGGAAGGCTTACTAAGAACCTTAATAGTCCCTCTAAATACTCACTGCCCTTGGGTCGATTACCAGATCTACGGATTAAGAGAAAACTTATACCGTTCTTTGTCTTCCTACCAGTCTTTGCCTACAGTGATGGGAATCTGTCAAAAGATGATGGATCCTAATGTGGGAAAAAGAGTTATCTATCTTGATAAAATTCAAGATCCCGGCAACTGTGGAACCATAATTAGAACCGCTTTATCATTCCATTACTCAGGATTAGTTCTATCTAAAGATTCGGTCTCTTTATACAACAGCAAAACTATTCAATCCACTAAAGGAGCCCTGTTTCATCTTCCGATATATCGTGATGATCTCACTGCTTTTAGCCAAAAAGGCTATCACATCTATCTCACTACCTTGGATGGTGAAGATGAAAGCACAATCAAGAACCTAGAAGAGCCTTTTGTCTTAGTCTTTGGCAATGAAGGGCAAGGAATAAGAAAAGAATACCAAAATTTAGGCAAAAAGATTAGAATAGTTATGAGCGGTATTGATTCATTGAATGTAGCTATTGCCGCTGGTATCTTCATGTACCGTTTTAGAGGATGTTAAATATGGAAAGCAATTTGAGTAAGAACTTACAAGTAATTAAAGAGACTGATTCAGAAATTGAATTTAAGAAGCCTGTCAAAAAGACAGCTCTTTTATGCACTAATGGTTTTCAGAACTCTGATACTCATGATTCTACCCAGATGATGGAATACTTTCAGAAGAACTTTGCTTCCGAATATTCTAATTGTGAAATAGTCCCAGTCAGCTTATTTGCTCCTGGAGATCCTAAGACTCACCATAATCGTAAATTTGAAAAAGTCCTTGATTCTACCATCAAGGAATATATTGCTAAAGATTACGATATCATATTGATGGGCTATTCTTTTAGCTGTGCTTTAGCCTGCCATATGCAGCATAAGTACCGCAAAAATATTAAGCGAATGATCTTAGTTGCTCCTGTCTATGACACCATCTTAAACAACATGATTCCTAACTATATCGGCTATGCCTGGAAATTCCATAAGCTCAACAAAAAATATGGAACTAGGATTGCTAAGACTATGGGAAGACAGACTACTAAAGGCTTAGTCTCCTTATTGCTTTCTATCTTTATTTCTTTGCTTAAGAATAGAAAATATTTTCGCTTAATCGATGCTGATACTTTGATTATCTGGGGAACGGATGATAAGCTCTGCACTCCTCATTCCATTACCAAAGTAGATAAAATCATCCATTCACATCATGTCCTCTATAAGTATCCGAATATGACTCATGGTATCTTGAAGACCATCAAAGATAACGGCATTGTCTTTGAGGATATCCTCCACTTTGCTTTTGCTACTCCTTTCATCCTGGAAAAGACCAGTCAGGACATCAAAAAAGAGAAATTATCAAGCGTCCATACCAAATATGATGCCGATGGCGAACCGATTCCTACTTTTGATGAAATCTTTACTGGTATTGATCCAGAGGGCGATAAAGAAACCAAAATTGATCAGGAAGGTCTCTAAATAACTTGCAGGATAGCTAATCACTATCCTGTTTTTTATTGTTTATACTAGTAAATTTATATATAATCTATTATTGCGATTATATACTTATCGCCATTATTTATTTTACCTTTGGAGGACTATAACATGGAATTGAAGAAAACACTGACAATGCCTAAGGGCACTTTCCCAATGAGAGCTAACCTCCCACAGAAAGAGCCGGCTTATGTTTTACAGTGGCATAATATCGGTTTATACCAGCAGCTTTTGAAGCACAATGAAGGAAAGCCGGCTTTCTATCTTCATGATGGTCCCCCTTATGCTAACAATGAGATTCATGCTGGCCATGCTTTAAACAAGATTCTTAAGGATATGATCTTAAGAAGCAAGAACCTGGAAGGCTACTATGTCCCCTATACTCCAGGCTGGGACTGCCATGGTCTTCCTATCGAATTATGTGTGACTAAGTCAGGAGTCGATAGAAGAACTACTCCTCCCGCTGTCTTTAGAAAGAAATGTGCTGACTATGCCCATACTCAGGTCGATAAGCAAAGAAGCCAGATGCTGACTTTAGGTGTCTTAGGTGATTATGATCACCCCTATCTCACTTTGAACAAGGATTATGAGGCCCATCAGGTCGAAATCTTCCGCGATATGGCGCTTCAGGGATTAATCTACAAGGGCTTAAAGCCTGTCAACTGGTCGCCATCAAGTGAATCAGCTTTAGCTGAAGCCGAGATTGAATACAAGGATGTCCAGGCTAAGACTATCTTTGTTAAGTTCCCGGTCATCAAGGGCAACGATATTGTCTCCAAAGGCGACTATTTTGTCATCTGGACCACTACTCCTTGGACGCTTCCGGCTAACTTAGGTATTTGTCTTAATCCCCATATGACTTACGGCCTTTTCGAGACCGAAAAGGGTAACTTTGTTTTGCTTAAGGACTTAGCAGCTTCCTTAAAGGTTAAGCTTAATCTCGAGAAGATGAATCTTCTTAAGGAGTTTGTCGGCACCGATGTCGACAAAGTCATCTGCAAGCATCCTTTCCTTGACCGTGAGTCTTTAGTCATGGTCGATGACTATGTCACTTCTGATTCCGGTACTGGCTGTGTCCATATCGCTCCAGGCCATGGCTTAGACGATTATCGAGTCGGCAAGAAGTATGGCCTTGAACCTCTTTGCCCGGTCGATGCTAAAGGCTATATGACTTCCGAGGCTGGAAAAGACTTAGCCGGTCTTTTCTATGCTGAGTGCAATGATAAAGTCATTGAGATCTTAAAGAACAACGGCTCTTTGCTTTTAGAAGAAGATATCGTTCACTCCTACCCGCATGACTGGAGAACTAAGAAGCCGACCATCTTTAGAGCTACTGCCCAATGGTTCTGCTCAGTCGATAAAATCAAAGATAAGCTCCTTAAAGAAGCTGAAACTGTTAATTTCTTGCCTAAATGGGGCAAGGTCAGACTTGAGAATATGTTAGCTAACCGTGATGATTGGTGTATCTCAAGACAAAGGCTTTGGGGTGTTCCGATTCCGATTTTCTATGGCGAAGATAATGAGCCTTTGCTGGATAAAGTCTTATTCGATCATGTGATTGATCTATTCAAGCAGTATGGTTCAGATATCTGGTATGAAAAGGAAGCTAAGGACTTGCTTCCGGCTAACTACACTAACCCTCATTCACCTCATGGCTTATTCACTAAGGAAAAGGACATCATGGATGTCTGGTTTGATTCCGGCTCCTCTTTCTTAGGGTCGGATATTGCTTTAGGCCATCCTTTCCCTGCTGATATCTACCTTGAAGGCAATGATCAGTATCGTGGCTGGTATAACTCCAGTATGATTCTTTCAGTTGCCACTACTGGCAAAGCTCCTTATAAGAATGTCATTACTCATGGCTTCTTAGTCGATCAGAACGGCGAAAAGTTCTCTAAGTCTAAGAAGAACGGTATTGATCCTGTCACTATCTGCAAGACTTTCGGTGCTGATATCTTGAGACTCTGGACAACTTCTATCGATTACACTACCGCTGAAATCAAATTGACTCAGGACCTGCTTAAAGTCTGCTCTGAGCAGTACAAGAAGATCAGAAACACCTTCAAATTCATGCTTACTAACTTATGCGATGACGATCTTGGAAACGGCTTTGATCCTAACTATAAGCCGACTAACTTAGGCTACACTGACCAATTGATGCTTAACAAGCTCAAGGAGGTCTTAGCGATGATGAAGAAAGGCTATGACACCTATAACTTCGCTTCCGTAACTGATAGTGTCACTAACTTCTTTGTCAATGACTTGTCTTCCTTCTATCTGGACTTCTCTAAGGACACCCTCTACTGCGACAAGAAGGATAGCGAGAAGAGAAGAAACACCCAGTATGTCCTCTACAATATTGCTAAGTCTATCTGCATTGCTTATTCACCGGTTCTTTGCTTCACTGCCGAAGAAATCTATGGTGCTATGAATATCCCTTCCAAGCAAGTATCTGTCGCTTTAGAGAAGTATCCTGATTTAGGCTCTATTGATGAGAAACTATCTTCTGATTATCAGCTCTTAGTCGAACTGAGGAATCATGTCAATGCCTTAGTGGAGCCTAACCGTGCTAACGGGACTATCGGTTCCTCAAGTGAAGCGATGGTCTTCTATAAGCCGACTAGCGATGAAGAAAAGAACCTCATTGCCAAATTAGGTGAAGAAGAAGTCTCAAGAATCCTCATCATCTCGGGATTCGAGATGGCTGATGAAAGCAAAGTCATCAAGCATACCGGTGAGAAGTGTGAGCGTTGCTGGAACTACTTCGATGACATCCATGAAAAAGACGGTCATAAGCTCTGCTCTCGCTGTTTAGATGCTTGCAAAGGTATTGATTTAGGAGAAGAAAATAAGTGAAGTTACAAGAAAAACTCAATAAGTTCTTCCAAGGTATCTCTTTAAAGCAGTACTTTCTTTTGCTAGGTCTTTCCTTGCTCCTTTTTGTTTTGGATATCATCACCAAATATATTGCCGCCACCCACTTAACTTACGGAGACAATCCGGTTACGGCTATTCCTTACATCTTCGACTTTGTCTTAATCTTCAACAATGGAGCAGCCTGGAACTTCCTAGCTGACCAAAAGTGGCTTCTCTGTATGATTTCCCTTGTTATGGGTGTTGCCATTCTTTGTGTCTATCTCTTCATGTTCAAGAAGCTTCCTACCTTCCTAAAAGTCTCTCTTTCTATGATGGTAGCTGGAAGCTTTGGTAACTTAGTCGATAGAATCGGCTACTGGGCCCAGCTCGGTATCTATAAGCATGGTGTTATTGATTTCCTCCACTTCTCATTCTGGTCAAGCTTCCCTGTCTTCAACTTAGCTGATTCCTATTTGGTAGTCGGTATTGCTATCTTGATTGTTGGCTATATTGTCCTTTCTATCAAGGACACTAAAGTCAGCAAAGCTAGCGCTAATGATACGATAATAAATGAAGTCTCTTCCAGCGACTTAAAGAACAAGTTAGCCGCCAAAGAGAATGATGTAACTAAGAAGAATAATGAAAAGGCTGATTCTAGCCTTGAAGGAGTCGAAAAAAATGACTCAAAAGCAGATAGTAGCAGCAAGTGAAGCTGGCCGAATCGATGTTGTCTTAGCTAAAGACATCAAGATTTCAAGAAGTCAGGCTTCAAAGGCCATCAAGGATGGCTTTGTTGCCGTTGATAAGGTGACTGTTTCTCAGTCTTCCTTTAAAGTAAAGGCTGGTCAGACTATTGAATATACTCCCGTTGAAGAAAAGCCCGCTGCTTTCCTTAAGCCTAAAGAAAAAGTCGTCATCGACTATGTCTATCAGGATGACGATATCGCCATCGTCAATAAGCCTCGAGGGATGGTAGTTCATCCAGCTCCTGGCCATCAGGATGATACCTTAGTCAACTATCTTTTCGACAATGATGAGAAGTTTGATTTTGATCCTTCTGATACTGAGAATGTCCGTCCTGGCATTGTCCACCGTATCGACAAAGATACTCAGGGTCTTTTGGCTATTGCCATGAATACCGAAAGCCAGAAAGCTCTCCAGGAAGAAATCAAAGAACATGACTTCCATCGATACTATTTGGCTCTAGTCTACGGCAATGTGAAGGATAAGAAGTTTAAGATCGATGCTCCTTTGACTAGACCTAACCATACTCAGAGGAAGGCTTTAGTTGATGTCTATAATGGCAGGGAGGCTATCACTCACTGCACTCTTCTTGGAAACAATGGCAAGGTCTCGCTTCTTAAGTGTTCTCTAGAAACTGGTAGGACTCATCAGATCAGAGCCCACTTAGCCTATATCGGTTATCCGATAGTCGGAGATAAGCTCTATGGTTCAAGGCTCGATAAGATTGCCACTAAAGGCCAATGTCTTACCGCTTATGAATTAAGCATCATCCATCCTCGCACATTACAGAGAATGAACTTCTATGCCCCTATCGATGATTACTTCAAAGAACTCCTGAATTATTACTTTAAGTAAAGAGAATCAGGCAACAAGCCTTAGTACTTGTTGCCTTTTTTGATTCGGTCGTGTCTAGTCAATATGTATCGTTTTGTATTGAATTTAGACTTTTGTATAACTATAATTTTCTTTATGAGTGATTTAACTAAAAAGGCTTTAGGAAACTCCTTAAAAAATCTGCTTCTCAAGAAGTCCTTAAATGAGATAACTGTTTCGGATATTACGGATGACTGCGGAGTAAACCGCCAGACTTTCTATTATCATTTCAACAATATTCCTGATCTCTTGGAATGGGTCTGCATAAGTGATTCCGATAAGATACTGAAAGAGAACCGCCACTATGATAACTGGGAAGATGGCTTCTACAGCGTCTTTGTCTGGGCCAATAGCAATAAAGCCTTTGTCATGAATATCTATCACTCAGTCTCTTTAAAAGTGCTCTTGCGTTACTTGGATAGATTAGTAAATCCTTTATTGATGAATGTCATCAATGAACAGACCTATGGACTGAAGGTCAAGCAGGAGGATAAGGAATTCATTGCAAACTTCTATACTAACTCCTATGTCGGATTAGTAATCAACTGGATTGATAAGGGCATGAATGAAGACCCTAAGGATATCATTAAGCACTTAACACCTATCGTCAAAGGAACCGTTAGACAAGCGCTTGTTACCTACTCCAAAGAAGAAGGCTTAAGCCAGTAAACACTGGCTTTTTTTCCTATACATAGATTATTTTATGTCGTATCTTTATACACTTGTAAAAAAGCAGTTTAAATTCTAAACAACTGCTTAAAGCTGGTTATTTAAAATTCTTTAATTCCTTTTTACTATGTTGTTGTGCCCTAATAAAAAGGAGGGAAGAAAATGTATTATTCAGCAGGAAACTATGAAGCCTTTGCCCATCCAAGCAAGATTGAAGCAAATGAAAAGAAGAGTGCTTATATTGTCGGCTCAGGCTTAGCCGGATTAAGTGCGGCTTTCTATTTAGTAAGAGATGGTTCAGTCAAAGGCGAAAATGTCCATATCTTAGAGAAGCTTCCCGTCTCAGGCGGTAGCTGCGATGGCTTAAAAGACATCACTAAAGGCTACTATATGAGAGGCGGAAGAGAAATGGATAACCATTTCGAATGTATGTGGGATTTATTCAAGGATGTTCCCTCTTTAGAGACTCCTGGAGTCTCCGTGCTTGATAAGTACTATTGGCTAAACAAGAAGGATCCTAACTATTCCTTATGCCGTGCCACTATCAACTGCGGCCAAGATGCCCACACTGATAAGAAATTCACTCTTTCCAAAAAAGGCTCGATGGAGTTAGTTAAGCTTTTAATGACTCCTGAAAAAGACTTAGAAGACAAGAGAATCGATGAGTTCTTCGATGATGAATTCTGGAACTCGAATTTCTGGCTCTATTGGCAGACCATGTTTGCTTTCCAGAGATGGTGCTCAGCTCTTGAAATGAAGAGATATATTGCTAGATATGTCCATCACATCGATGGCTTACCTGATTTCTCAGCTTTAAGATTCACTAAATACAATCAATATGAATCTATGATTCTGCCTCTACAGAAGTATTTAGAGTCTAAGGGTGTTAAATTCGAATTCGGAATAGAAGTCACTAACATCATCTTTGATGTCAATGACCAGAAGAATAAGAAAGCTATTGAGATCGATTACACTAAAGACAAGAAGAACTTAGTTAAGAAGCTCACTGATAATGATTTAGTCTTTATTACTAACGGCTGCTGCACCGATGTCTCTTGCTACGGCGATCAAAACCATGCTCCTGATCTTTCTACTATCCATCCTAATGTCGGAGATTCTTGGAATCTCTGGAACAAGATTGCGAAACAGGATCCTTCTTTTGGTAACCCTAATGCTTTTGATAGTGATCCCTCAGCCACTAACTGGATGTCTGCAACTGTAGAGACTAAGGATAAAGAAATCATCAAACTCATTGAGGATATCTGCCATCGTAATCCTTTAGATGGAAAAGTTACTACTGGCGGCATTGTAACAGTCAAGGACAGTGTCGACAACTGGTTCTTAAGCTGGACTATCAATAGACAGCCTCAGTTCAAGTCTCAGGACAAGGATTCAGTCTTAATCTGGATTTATTCTCTTTCTACCAACAAAGAAGGAAACTTCATCAAGAAGCCGATGAAGGAATGCACCGGAGAAGAAATCTGTGAAGAGTGGCTCTATCATATCGGAATGAATACTAATGATATCCATACTTATGCCTCTACTAAGTGCAACACCACTACTTGCTATATGCCTTATATCAATGCTTTCTTCCAGCCACGCAAGAACACTGATCGTCCTTTAGTCGTACCTAAAGGTTCTACTAACTTTGCCTTTATAGGTCAATTTGCCGAAACTCCTAGAGATACCATCTTTACTACTGAGTATTCAATACGTACAGGTATGGAATCGGTCTATACTCTTTGCAATGTCGATAGAGCCGTACCGGAAGTGTGGGGAAGTGTCTATGATGTAAGAGAGCTTTTAAAGGCTTCTTACTATGGTATAGACAAGAAAAAGATTACTGATATGAAGCTATCTTGGAAAGAGAAGTTCTTGTTGAAGACTGTCTTAAAGAAGACCAAAGGAACTGAGGTCGAGGAGCTCCTTAAAGATAGTAAGTTAATCTAATATTCTTTCCGGGACGAAACCATTTCAAAGGCAGAGTGAATGGAGGTATTCACTCTGCTTTTAGTTTAGAAAAAAAGCAGAGTCTTAAGCTCTGCTATCTTTTTAATTATCGACGACTTCGACTTTGGTGACATGGTTCAGCTTTGGAGGATAAACTAGGGAGACCGAACCATCATAGGTGATTTTGAGTTTATCGCCTTCCCTTAAGTCATTGAAAGTAATCTCATGACCGGATTTGTAGACTTTTCCAAAATCATCAAGCGAGAAAGAATAGAAGTAATCTTCAGTCCCGGTGTTGGTGACATTGATACCATAGAAGTTATTGACCTTAGCATATTCGCCAGAAATAATGAATTCATTGTTCTTCTGGATTTCGAGGTTCTTGATGTCGCTATGTTCCTGGTCTTTGGAGAAGCCAGATACTAAGCTTAAAGCAGCAAACAAAAGGTTTTTCATGGTTTTCTCCTTTCCTTGTAAATATATTATAAGTTATTGGATTAAGAATTTCGATAGTTTCTAAAGTAGGTTTTGACATATTTTGTCAGAGAGTCTATTCCATAAGCCTTTTTCAGTTTGTTGAAGACTAAATCAACTTGGGCACCAGCGCCTTTTGGTATCTTCGTCTTAAAGATTTCTTCCATCTTTTGCCATTCTTTTAGGAAAGTATACCTAGCTATTACTGAGGCTACGGCTACTGAAGGATAGTAAGATTCACCTCTAACATGGAAATAAAGAGGGTTATTGATCAATTCATCTTTGCCAACTAGTTTCTTATAGTTTTCTTCTGGCTCGAACTGATCGATATAGCAAATCACACTATCGCCTAAATCATACTTTTTCTTTAAGCCAATCTGAGCTAAGTTGTGGCATTTAGCCATGGTTTTATGAATAGAAAATTTTCTAGTTTCTAAAGAGGAGAGCTTTTCGGGTGATACCATTACGACATAGTTCTTGATTCTTCTTTTTAAGACAGGACCTATTGAAAGAATGTAGTCATCAGTCATCTTCTTAGAATCATTGATCTTGCTTTTCTCTAAGAATTCAATGTCTTTAGGAGTAACATAGCTAGCAACTACTACTAAGGGTCCAAAGAAGTCACCGACACCTACTTCATCAGATCCTATCTGATAGGATAAGTCATCCCAGGAATCAAAGTAAGGTTTATCGTAATCCTTAGCTTTCTCTTTGACTTCATTGACGGTGACGTTCTTAGAGAACTGACTTGCCTCTTCTTTGGCTGCTTCAGAGCCGGAAAAGACAATGGTATAGATTTCTTTGCGGTTGCGGTAAGCATGGATTTCAATTCCATCCTTCCTCACTAAAAAGAATTCATATGGCTTGTTCTGATCAGTTATTTCTTTAGCATTATAGAAATCACGTATTTCTTCTGCTTTAGCTTGATCGACTTTGATTTTAGCGTAGGTCAATGATAATTATTCCTCAGGATTAATATAGCACAAAAGCTAACTATTCTAAGTCAATAAGCGCAAAGTGCCTTTATTTGTGTTAAAATTTTTAAGCAATGGAAGAAAATTACCTTAATTTTGAAATTGATGCTGTCATTAAAGAGTTAGATGGTTACTTTAGCCTTAACGGGTTAAAAGAATCTTTTACGATTGAAAACTACTTAGCTAAGTCAAAAGATGAATTAGAGCTAAATCATCAGTACTTAACAGAATTCTCTTTGTTCCTTCATGACGGGCATGAAATCAATATTCCTTCTCTCCTTGATATGAATCCGATTTTTGAGGAACTAGATAAAGGAATGACTCTTTCAGCCATTGAGCTTTCTAGTATTGCTGACTTATTAAGCTGCTCTAGCTATCTTTATGATCTTCTCTATGATAAGAAGGAATACTATCATCTAAATGATGATGCGCTAGACTTGAATCCCGTCGAACAGCTCAAGAGAGACTTGATTACCTGCATTGAGCCGGATATGACTATCTCTGATTCTGCTAGCCCTAAATTAAGAGAAATCAGGACTACTAAAAGAGGTTTAGAAAGAAGCCTATCTAATATCATGAATACCTATAAGAATAGGTATGCCAACTATCTTTCTAATGATGTCATCACTATCAAGGGCGGAGAAGAGGCTTTACCGATTAAAGCTTCCTCTAAGGGCTTTGTCAAAGGAACAATTGTTTCTTATTCGGCTTCCGGAGAGACCGCTTTTATGGTCCCTTATGAAGTTATCGATCTAAGAAACAAGCTTTCTAATGTCAAGCAGGAAGAAGGGGATGAAATCATTAAAGTCTTAGCCGACTTATCAAGTAAAGCCAGTAAGCAGTTAAAGTATTTAAAGAGAGACTATGAAATCATCTTTACTTTTGATCGCTACTTAGGTGCGGTCAGATTCGGCAATTCCTATCAAGGCTGCATTGCCTCTCTATCAGACAAAGAACTTACTTTGAAGTCTTTGTTCCATCCACTCCTGAAAGCTAAAACTATTGTTACTAACTCCTTGTCTTTAGGAAACAGTAACCCTAAAGCTTTGCTGATTACCGGTCCTAACGCGGGCGGTAAATCCGTCTTCATCAAGGCTGTAGCCTTATCAGTGATGATGGATAAGCTGGGTCTACTAGTACCCTGCAAAGATGAAGCCAAGATACCTTATTTAGATAATGTCTATTTTTTAGGCGGAGATAATCAATCCGTGATGGATAACCTTTCTACTTTCTCCAGTCATATCATGGGCATCAAAGGAATCCTTGATAGAGCCACTAAGGACTCTTTAGTCATCATTGATGAAGTAGGCGAAGGTACTTCACCAAAAGACGGTGAAGCCTTAGGTGTCGCACTTTTAAAGTACTTTGAAAGGCTTAACTCCTATACTCTTTTGACTTCCCACTTTGATGGCTTAAAAATCTATGCCGCTAGCGATTCAAAGGCTCTAACGGGAGCTATGGAATTCAACACTGATTCCTTAAAGCCCACTTACCGCCTTCTTTTGCATACCACTGGTAAGTCTTATGGTCTCCTTCTTGCCAAGAACTTAGGTATTAAACCTGAAATCATCAAGGATGCCACTGATTTTGAAGCCACCAGAGAGAATCAGGATACGGATGCCTTAATGGAAAGACTCACCGAACAGGAAAGCGAAAATGAGAAAAAAGCTAGGGAGCTAGACAACAAGAAGAAAGATCTTGATGCCATAATCCTTAAACGTGATCAGGCCATCAAAGCCCTCAATGAAGAAAAAGCCTCTATTCATGTTAAAGCAGAAGAGAAGATTAACCGCTTAGTCGATGAAAGAATTGCCCAGATCAACAAAGTCTGGGACAATAAGAGCACGAAGGCCACTTATTCCGATGTCTCCAAAGCTAAAGGTGAGCTCAACAAGATGAAAGAAGTCGAAGCCCCGGTATTGGATGGCAAGCCTACCTTTGACTTGGCTGACTTAAAGCCTAATGACCTAGTCGAGGATGAAGATGGAAGAAGAGCCAAGGTTTTAGAAGTAAAGAAGAAGGAAGTCTTAGTCGACTTAGACGGCTTAAGATTTAGAAGGCCAATCCATGGTCTAAAAAAAGCTAGACTTACCGTTAAAGACATCAAAAAGAAAAAGACCAATGAAGTCTCTGACTTTTCCTATATTCAGCTTGCTTCCTCCCAAGGTATTGAACTTAATATCATCGGCCTCTATGTCGATGAAGCAATGAGAAAAGTTGTTTCTTTCATTGATGAGGCAAGAGTACGGAAGCTTTCCATGATTAGAATTGTTCATGGGGCTGGCTCTTTCGCCTTAAAGAATGCTGTCTGGAAATACTTAGGTAACCATAAAGATTTCATCAAGGACTACCGTCTAGGCGGACAAGGAGAAGGCGGCTTAGGAGCCACAATCGTCCATCTTAAATGAGCTATCTTGATTATCCGGTTCTAAAGCAAAAGATATCTCTCCTTCCTGACCGTCCTGGATCCTATCAGATGAAGGATAGTAACGGGACGATTATTTATGTTGGTAAAGCTAAGTCGTTAGTTAAAAGAGTCAAACAGTACTTCACCCGTCCCCAGCAGGGCAAAGTGATGAGAATGGTGATGGAAATCAGAGACTTTGATATCATTGAGACCCACACTGAAAAAGAGGCTCTTCTTTTAGAGATTTCTTTAATCCATAAATACTATCCTAAGTACAACATCATGCTGATGGATGATAGGATGTACCCTTATATTGCCTTAAAGAAGCAAGGTGATCCCTTCTTGAAGATTGCTAGAAACGATAAAGAAAAAGGCTATTTTTACTTTGGTCCTTTTCCTAATAGCTCAGAAGCCTATAAGATGATTAATCTTCTTAATAAGCTTTATCCTTTAAGAAAATGCCGTAATATTCCAAATAAGCCTTGCCTTTACTATCATCTAGGGCAGTGTCTAGCTCCTTGCATCAGGAAGATTGAGCCTAGCGAATATCAGAATATGGTAAATGATATCACAAGATTCCTGAATGGTGAGACTGGTTCAATCCTAGCTAAATTAAAAGCCAAGATGAAGGAAGCCAGCACTAATCTGGAGTTTGAGAAAGCTAACGACTACAAAGAAACTATTTCTACTATCAATAACATCACTGCTAAACAGAAGATTCTCTTTGAGGATCATGTTTCCCGTGATGTTTTAGGCTACTCTATCAGGGAAGGCTATATTTGCGTAGTCTTCCTGCTTTATCGAAAAGGCGTACTGTTAGGTAAAAACGCCTATGTAGAGGAGTTAGAGGATGACTTGAATGATACATTAGAGAATATGGTCGTTCAATTCTATGATAAGCATCCTGATAAGCCAAAAGAGTTAATAGTTCCGGATAAAGGAATTATTCCGGTCTTAAAGGAAGCCTTAGACTTTGAGGTTATCTCCCCAACTAGAGGCAAGAAGAAAGACTTGATGGCAATGGCATTAGAGAATGCCAAGCAATCCCTGGACACACATTTCCAGACGGCAAGGCTTACTGATAATGTCTTATCCTTATTAGAAGAATTGCAGCAGAAATTAGGTTTAAAGAAAACACCTTTAGATATTGAGCTATATGATAACTCACATACAACCGGTTATGACTGTGTAGGCGCAATGGTTAAATACATCAATGGGGAAAAGGCTCCGGAGCTCTACCGTAAATACAAAATCAATCAGCCTAACAAAGAAGATGACTTAGCTAGTATGAGAGAAGTCCTAACGAGAAGATTCACTCGCCTCAAAGAAGAAAAAGATAAGCTACCAGACTTAGTCATTGTTGATGGCGGGTTTAATCAATGTGAGATAGCTTTAGAAGTCAAAGAGAAAGTTGGTATTGATATTCCAATAGCTGGTTTAGCTAAGAATGACAAACATGAGACTGATACTTTGATTAATGCAGATACCGGTGAAGAAATTCCTTTAAATAAAGGCTCTTCCCTGTTCTTCCTTTTAATGAGGATGCAGGATGAAGTCCACCGATTTGCTATCACCTATCATCGGTCTTCTCGCTCTAAGTCTGCTTTCAAAACTATCTATGATGATATCAATGGAATTGGCAAGAAGCGAAAAGAGAAGCTGCTGGATTTATATCCGACCATGGATTCTCTTGATGGCATCAAAGAAGAGGAACTGGAACAGTTAGTCCCATCCGTAGCTGCTAAGGAGATTCTAGCTAAAAGAGATAGCTATTTTGAAGACGTTAAAGAGATTGAAGAGCATCAAAAGAAATTAGTTAAATGAAGCAATAAGTTCCAACTAGCGTGTAATTCAAATATGAACAAATATGAAAAGCTTTGTAAAAAGTCTTTTAGCAATAATTTATTTTTTGATGCCTTAGGGGATGTTGGCATCACCTTAGGATTCATTCCCTTTTTGCTTTTCTTTTTAGTTTTTTTAAACTATATATCATTAGAGTCTATCGTAAAGTTTTCTAACCTACTCTCTTTTATGTCTATAGCAGGCGATTTGTCTTTGCTTCTTTACCTCATCACTTTTATTTTTACCTTAAAGAGTGATAACTCTTCAAGGAAAGCGGCTTTCTACTAAATGGCTTTAGGTCTTATCTATTATATTTCGACAATGTCTGTTTTTTTGGTTTTCTATTATTACGGAGATAAAAATGAGTTACTTCTTTCTTTAGTTAAATCTATGTTCCCGGATAATTATTTACTAAGTATTTCAGCTTTTATGTTTCTCTATTACTTTCTCTTCCATGGTCAAGAATTCAAGAAGCCGACTAAAGCTAAAAAGACTTGGTTTAGATTGGCTTCTTTTATCCCTTTAATCTATATTTTGGTCTCTTATGTCTTATCTGCCTTAGATGAAGCCAGTATCATTTCTATTCCTTATTTAGTCTCTACACTTTTAAGTTGTCAGTTCTTCCTTCAAGAGGTAGTTGGATTAGTAGTTATCTATTTCTTCTACTTCTTAAGAAGAAAAGATATTAAAGCAGGTAAGAAGCCTAAATAAATGAATGAATATAGTCAGACAGTACAGAACACTTTAATTTCTTCATTAGTAATCTTCCTCTCAGTCCTCGATTGGCTATTAACTACTTTTATTTCACCAATATTAGGTAACGCAACCACCATTCTTCAAATTGGAAATATGAAATGGTCTTTTGTTCTTTTACCTATATTTATCTTCTACAATAATGATAACAGTGAAGATAAATATTCAAAGACTGCTAAGTTCTTGGATTGGTATTATACCGAGGCTTATGTAGCCTTAGCTATTGTCTATGTAATCCTCTTTATATGTGTTCCACCTTCCAGTGATCAGAGTTTAGCAATGCTTTTTATTCATTAGTTTTACTATTTCTGTACAATAACTTCATTCTTTCTATAATCATTTCGCTTTAATTTAGTTGAAAAATCTTATGTCATAATGTTAATGAGGAATTAACTATGAAAAAGATGAATTTAATGTTAGTGTCATTAGCTGCTCTTACGTTAGGTTTAGTTTCCTGTGGAACCGATACCAAAGCCAATTCTGACTTTAGTACCACCTTTAAAGATGTCGAGAGCGAAGAAGTATATGAAAACGATGCTGAAACAAAGATTTATTATGCTGAAATTCTTTTCATTAACGCTAAAGAAGATAAATCCCTGAGTCTTCAGGCAAATTGCAACTGAAGTTTCCTCTAAGACTGCCTACACTGACACCAAGTTTATTTTCGGTTGGGGTATCTCTTCCATAACGATTAATGGAGAGACCGAAACAGTCAAAACTGCTAAGTATGTAACTACCGAGGAAATTCCTGTTAACCAGGCCTTAACTCTTAAAATCTTTTTTGGAGTAACTGGCTGGGATAGCTCTTATACCTTCACTTATGATGGCTATTCTGTCGGTCAGTATAAGAAATAAGGATTCAATTGTTAGTTTATAGAATAAAAGCAGTCTGTTTTAGACTGCTTTTACTTTACTCTTAATCAAGGCCTCAATTATCAGTTTGTCAGGCGGTAAAAGATTATAATTTTTAGTTTCACTTAAATAGACCCATTCTCCATCTTCGTGCTCTAATAATTCTAGATGAGGATTGATTAGATGGGTAAGATAAACATCCATTGATAGGTGAAAGCTTGGGTAATCATATTCAATTGTGGTTAAGAAACTATCTACTTTGATAGAAGCATCTAATTCTTCTTTGATTTCTCTTATAACAGTATCAGAGCTTTTCTCATTAGGCTCGACTTTCCCGCCTGGGAATTCATAAAAGCCTTTAAATTCGCCATAGCCTCTTTGAGCTATGAAGATTTTCTTTTCTTTGATAATGACTGCTGCTGAAACCTTAATGTTTTTCATTGCTGTAATCTGATACTAACAAATCTTCCTGATAGATTTTCTCAATTGGATGATCAAGGATGACATCAAATAGAAGGGTCTTACCAGGATTAGATGTCTCTCGAGGATTAGTTAAGGTTCCTTCCCCGACATAGGTGAAAGGCAAAGTAATATTGTCTTCAGTCTTAACTTTCCTAACAAAGATTCCGGCTCTTTTCATTTTTAAGACACCTAAACCTTTAGTGGAGGTTAAAGTACAGCCAGTCTCGCTTTCCCACTGCAGGACTTTAGGAGAGAGGAATTTATCCTGATAATTAAGCCTTTCTTCTACTGTCTTATCCTTCTTTAATCCGACATAAAGGTAACCATGGTCATACATGATTAGAGTTCCCTTCATATAAACTAAAGAATTCTGATTAAGTGCCATTAAAGACTGTTTGATGCTATAGGTGCCATATAGTTTTAAAGGTCCAGCAAAGTCTCCAAATTCAGAGCGATTTCTTTCTAATCCATAATTTAATAAGTCAGTTAGATGGATAATGAATTCCTTTGAGAAACCACTGGTATCTAGATGGTAATAGCCATTATTGAAAGAGACAAAGATTTTCTTCTTATGCTGATCATTCAAAGAGAAAAGCTTTCCCTGCAAGAACTTTAAAGCATTAGTAAACTGCTCTTCTTTAATGTCACTTATATAACCTAAGATGGCTTCCTTTAATTCAGTTTCAGTCTTATCTCCTTGGATTAAAGACAGAAGTATTGAGTAGTCATCCGGTCTAACTAAAGGAAGAATACTGGATAAGTCTTCAAGAAGAGTTATCTCATCTTCAGTAAAAGCCGGAAGATTCTTTTCGTTAGCCTTCTTTAAGAAATTGTAGTAGCACTTATTCTCCCTGCCATCCATTTTTGAATTAATGAATCTCATTAAGTCTGGAGCACAGGAGTTATCAAGGTAATCCATATGGGTAGGATAGTTATCGACGCACTTCAAATAGTCCTTAAACTTTTCATAGTCGCCTAAAAGGAAATCTTTTCGATTGAAGTTAGTACTCTGGATGTAGTTTAAGACTTCTTCCTTGGACTTTTCATCCATATGGATTTCAATGGGAAGATTAAGTTCCTTAAAGTCGTTCTGAACAAAAGTTTTCAATTGTGCTTTTTCTATAATCGAATTAGGTTTAAGGCTAGATAGAGCTAAAGCAATCTGAACACTTCTCTCATAGCTGTTACCGATAAAGTCCAGAATAGTCAGATATGATTTTCCAGGGTATTTTCTAAGACCTCTTCCTAACTGCTGAATGAAGATAGTCTGGGACTGAGTGGGTCTTAAAAAGAGAACCATATTGATGGCTGGGATATCGACTCCTTCATTAAGGATATCAACTGCAAAGATGATATCCAGAGGATTGTTCTCATCAGCTAAATCATTAAAGGCTTTTAGTCTTTCACCTGTATCGTTAGTGCCAGTAAGATAAGTGGAATGATAACCAAGTTCATTCATATTCTGGCTCATCAGCATAGCATGAGTAACTGACCGACAGAAACCGATAGCTTTTAGTTTTCCCTTCGGCTGATACTTCTTAATCTGGCTATCGACAAACTGACAGTGCTCAGGAGCAATGATCTGGTCAATCATTCTTTCTGAGTCAGTCTTATCTAATGAGTAATCGACGCTTTCATCACGGATAGCGTAATATTTAAAAGGAACTATCAGATCGTTTGTTAAAGCTTCTCCAATTGATAAAGAATAGGGAATGTTGTTATCAAATACTTTTAAGACATCGGCGTTATCCATTCGATTAGGAGTAGCGGTTAATCCTAAAAGGAATTCCGGATTGAAATGCTGGATGATCTTCTGATAGGATTCAGCCGTGGAATGGTGGCATTCATCTAAGATGATATAGTCAAACTCCTTAGAATCAAACATCTCTAAATGTCTTGATAACTCACTATTAGTAGCAAAGAGAAAATCACAATCTAATTCTTTCTTGTCCCCAGTGAAAAGGCCAAATGTATATTTTCCTTTGCCAAAGACATTAATAAAGGACTTTCTGGCATCTTCAAGAATACTTTCCCTATGAACTACATAAAGAAGTCTTTTAGCGCCGAAGTTCAAAGCATCAAAAGCCGCCAGATACGTTTTACCAGAACCAGTAGCAGCTACAATTAGGGCTTTATTAGCACCCATATCACGGTATCTTCTTAAATCCTTTAAGGCCGACTTTTGCATATAGTTAGGTTTAATAGTGGAAGAAGTTAAAGCTAAAGAGTAATCCATATCCCATCTTTCAACAGCATAAGCTAGTCTTATTTGATAAGCCTTTATTAAATCAGTAGTTAATGGAAGGGTCTTACTATAAAGATAATTGAACTCATTCAGGCTTACCTGATAGGTGTTGAATCTAGTCTTATCGAATAAAGAAACATCCCATTCAATATTCTTAAGAAGGGCAAATCTCGTAATATTTGAAGAACCTACTATCAGTTCAAAAGAATCAGAGTATTCAAATAAGTAGCCTTTACAGTGGAAGCCATTATCATCAAAACAGTCCATATCAAAATGGCATGTGAAGTTAGAATATTTATTCTGCCATCCTAAGAAAGTCTCTAACGATCCAACATCAGTGAAGTTCTGATAGGCAGAAGTAATAAAAGTGCCTTTAACACCTCTACTTAAAGCCTCTTCAATATCTTTCTCTAAAAGAATCAAGCCAGCTTTCTTAATAAAAGAAACAGAAAAGTAAAAAGAAGTACATCTTTTAAGACTGTCTTTTATTTTATTTAAGAATGACGGTTTAGACCGGTTTGTTAAAAAGGCATTTTCCATTAGATCAATTATAGGACTTTAAGAAAAAGATTTACAGATTCCCTAACTAAAATCCTTTCAGATTTATTTCATATTGATATTAAAAAAGTATCAAATTAATAAGAAGCATTAATCTTTTTGAAGGCTTTAATAAGGTTTTATCTTAGAATATAAGCATGAATAAAAACTATTCCTTAAAAGAAATCAAAGAAGAACTCTTTAAAGAGATTAGTGAACTAGAAGAGAAAGACCCCAATTGGAAGAACTGCCGCCATTGTCCTTTTAAAGGCAAATGCTGTATCGATAATGATATTGATATCCGAGAAGATGAATGGAATGAGATTAAAAAAGTCTTAGACAATAATCAATCTATAAAAGACCAAGTGAAGAATAACTTTATCAATAATTCCAAATGCTATTTTAGAACTGAAACCTGCTGCTTAATAAATAATATCAGACCTACAAACTGCATCTATACCCCTTATCAAGTAATACAGAACATCTACAGCAATAAACTTATGTATAGCCTTAGATCAGAGAACTGTGATTTCACCACTAAAGAAATAGATTCAAAAAAGCTAGATGAGAAAGACTACCTAATAAAAGTACCAGATTCTGATCATTATTATCTCTTCCTTAACCATTGGTTTCTCAATTATGAAAATAACTCGATAGACTGCTATAAAGAAACCGGATACGAAAGATTAAAAGAATATTTTGAAAAG
>DLIM01000032.1:36830-37260 GCA_002483745.1 Caryophanales bacterium UBA7642
ATTTTAACGATTACAATTGTTTGTTTTTAAAACTGTCCGAATTGCTTTTTAGTTAGGAAAGTATGGAGTAAAATCTAAAAAGTAAAGGAATTGTTCTCTCATATGAAAAAACTAATTGTCTTAGGTGGAACTGGTTTCTTAGGCTACTACACTGTTTTAGATGCTTTAAAGAAAGGCTATGATGTCACAACCTTAGGTATCAAGGATATTGAGCTTGATAATTGGTTTCCAAAAGAAGTCCATGTTAAGGTAGCTGATGTCTTCAAGGCTACTGAAGATGAGCTTGTAGAATTGCTAAAAGGGTATGACTACATGGTCTATTCTATTGGGCCTGATGATCGTGTTACTCCTAAAGCACCAGCTTATGATTTCTTTCATCTGAGATTAGTTGATTACTGCTCTAAATGCTTTAGGGCCGCTGATAGAGCCG
>DLIM01000041.1:0-18267 GCA_002483745.1 Caryophanales bacterium UBA7642
TGTTAAGTACACCTATAAGACAATTGCTACTACTTATAACGGATATGATTGCCTTAACGTTATTGATGCCCCTGTTATCATTGAGCCTACCAAGTATAACGGTACTACTAAGCTTGTCACTGGAACTTACTACACTGTTACTGGTTATGCTATCGGCTATAACTCTGGATATAAGTATATTGATTTCATGGTTGGAGATTTAGTCAAGGTTGATGCAACTACTTTAACTGCTCCTGTTGTTGCTCTTAACACATATGCTGCAACCGTAAAAGCCACCGATACTTATCAGTTGACTGCTTCAGTTGCTACTGCCGCTTCTACTGATTCTAAGACTGTAACCTGGGCTTCTTCTGATACCGCTAAGGCCACTGTTGATACTAAGGGCTTAGTTACTACTTTAGTTGAGGGAACCTGCAACATTACTGCTACTGTAGGAGCTACTACTGTTACCTGCAAATTTAATATCACTAAGGATATTTCTTCCTATTCTAAAAAGGCTATCTTAACCTCCACTAATCTAGAAACAACTACTGAATTTACACTAGCTTCTGTAACTGTTAATTCTAAACATAATACGGAGTTTGATTTTGCTGCAAAAACCGATACTACTACTGCATCTGTCACCACTAACTTAACTAACGCTAAGATTGGTGCTATCGATATTGAGGTTTTTGGCACACATGATGACCTTAAGGTTTATGCTGGTACTGATGCTACTGGAACTGCTTTGACTCATGGAGATACCACTACTGGCGAAAACAAAGGCGCTTTATACACCTATTATGCTGATGATGCTGCTAGCATCTATATTGCTAATCCTAGTGGGTATAAGGTCTATGTTTATTCCATCACTGTCTATTACAAGCTTGCTGCCTAACAAAAAATAAGATACTTTCTCCCCTATAATGATTAAATAAAGCCTTAAGCCTTATTATTACTTGACTATTCAACTAAAAATCACAATAATAATAAGGCTTTTAGGTTACTATCTGGAGCAATACCCAAGCTGGTGAAGGGGCGTCCCTGCTAAGGACGTAGTAGGAGTAATCCTAGCGAGAGTTCAAATCTCTCTTGCTCCGCCATCTAAAAGTTAAAACGAACACCTGTCAAAAAGTGTTCGTTTTTTTGTTTGATCAATTAATCTAAACTAGTTATTGAGAGTAATATTAATAGTAGCCTTAGAACTTGTGACACTCTTGAAGTCGATAGTATAGTTGAAGTCTTCCCCATTATCCATTGTTGTTTCTTTAGGGAAGAAATCTTTATAGCCCGAGAAGGTGAATTTATCACCGCTCTTAAACAAATCAGCTGAAGTTAGCGTGTGATTAACAGTTTCATCAGTGCTTCCAAAGGTATTTACTTTGCCAGCCTGGATTAATTGAATCTGGTGGCAGTCAGCATCTTCTTTTGGTAAGTGAGTATAGCCATAATCTTTTGCTAAACGGGAATTGCAGAAAGTCTCGGTTTCTGTGTAGGTAGTATTTTTAGGATCATCAATCCAAGCTCCGAGCGTGTCTGTATCGCTATAGCCATAAAGACAGGAATCAACATGGTAGAGACGGATACCGCCAAACCCTAAATCAGCAGAATAAGATGATTTCCAAGATTTCCAGTCGAGTTCATTGTTGCCATTAGGAGTGAATAATTCTAATAGTAAGTATTCATCATAAGGGGTGCCATTCCAGGTACTATAGTTAGCCGGAATTAGGACGCAGTCCCCTGAAGTAGAGCCAGGTTCAATTGTCAGTGTCACACTGTTTTTGGTTCCATCAATGACATAGGGATTAACCCAGTCCATCAGCATCTTAGAATAAGGGTTCCAATCAAATACGGTATTGTCCTGCATATCGGCTCCGCCTATTAGGTCAATCTGAGTGGAATTCTCATCAATAGCGTCCGAATAATCATAGTAGTCATCAAGTCCAAAGACATGCCCTTGCTCATGAATAGCGGTTCTTGCCCCACCTGAATAATTATCAGTGATATGTCCCATATTAGTGGAACTGTAAGTTCCAAAGAGGTGTTTCTTTTCACCTTCGCCTTCAGCATTACTCATATGAGGCCAAAAAGTAGATCCCCAGATGTTGTCATCGTAGACATTAGTTATGAAGGTTGGAGAATCGATAAAGTTATCATTGTTGTTATCAAAATCAGCAAGATTAATAGTCGAGCCATCAGAAGCTTTAAGTGTACCTGCCTGAATGCTGCTTATAGCATCATCATAGACTGAGTAAAGGTCTGAAAGGCTTCTATCAGATGTTTTTATCGATTGAGAAGTAACCGTAGCATTATAGACAGCTGTTACCTTACCTGTTAGTTCTAGCTTTCCAAAGCTAGCAGTTGAATAGTAGGTACTTAAAGAGTTCCAATTATAAGGGGTGTCAGTCTTAGCTCCAAAATAATATTTATTAATTTTGCTGATGAATCCATCAGTGATTGAATAGTACCCATCAGAAAAGGAAACTAAGATTACTAAGGCCTTCTGTTTTCCTTTAGAAGGGGCATAGGAAGATTTCCTGTTTATAGCACAGTAATCTATGTCTTTCTTAATATAACCCGGGTTAGGATCGCTTGAAGAAGAACTACTAGTAGTAGATGAAGAACTAAGGCCGGTGGAAGAGGAACTAAGGCCTGTACTGGCACTGGTACCAACACTTGATGAGCTAACTTTGCTGGTGCTAATAAAAGGATTTGTGCAAGCTGTTAAGGTAAACAAAAAAGCAGATGATGCCAAGGCTGTTGTATATTTCTTTCTTTTATTCATAAAACATTAAACTCCTATTTTTATGGTATAACTTATTAAAGAACGGCTTTGCAAAACAATGCTTAATCAGTATTTAAGGGCTATAACTGATAATAAAAAGAATTAAAAGAAGACGAAAATGCTCAAAAAGCAAACAAACCCTTACTTTTTTGCCTAAAATTTGCTAAAATATAATAGCAATGAGCAACTGCTGAGTCGTTCAACATAGTAAATCTTCAACGGTTACCCAGCTTAGAGTAAATACTAAGCCTGCTGTTTCTATGGTTAAAAAGGGAGGGACAAGGTGTACAAAATTGGTGATAAGGTCATTGATAAAAATGGCAAGATTTTTAAAATTGAGACCACTACTGAAAAGGACTTTGGCAATGGGCCAAGTAAGTATTTTGTTTTAAAGCCGGTTTTCCCATATGACTTTAACCAGGGCTATCGTTGTTTTGTTCCTGTTGAAAAGGCTGATTCGATCTTAAGGCCTGTCATGAGCAAGGAAGAAGCCTTGGCTTTGATTGATTCCTTAAAGACCTTAGAAAGCTATCCTGAAGTTAATCCTAGGGAGAGAAAAGTCTATTTTCAATCAGTAATCTCCTCTGGAAGCCGCAAAGACATCTGCCGTGTTATTAAAACGCTAAGTGAATACAAGGAAGTCAGGAAGAAGAATAATAAGCCTCTATCCGACTTTGATCACAAGCTTCTCAATAACTTACTGTCCCTCTTCAATGATGAAGTATCTTTAGCTCTTGGAATCTCTGTTGATAACGTTAATCGCTTCATTAGAGATAGAACCGGAGCTGTCGGATTCTAATTTGAATAAGAAAAACTCAGAAGTAATGCCTCTGAGTTTTTTTAACAAGAAATATTATTATCTAGCAAATGGATTTCTAGTAGATACCTAAAAGGATTGCTGAACTAATTATTTAAAGAACTACTTTAAATAAGTATCCACAATAAACTTGACGCTGTCGGAGACCTTCTTCTTCTTGTCATCATCAAGATCCTTGATGGAATCGTTGATGGCAATAAGATGCTTGTCGATTTGCATCTGGTTGATGTAGTTATCAACATTGCTCTCGATGTCAGTCTTATCATCGTTCTTAGATTTGCGTCCAACTAAGAAATCAATAGAGACATTGAAGACCTCAGCAAAATTAATCAAAGTATTAATATTTGGTTCAATTCTGCCAATTTCGTAATCGGAGATGTTATACTGCTTGATATGCAACTTCTTGGCTAACTCGGCCTGCGTCAAACCGGCCTTTCTTCTTAAGAAACGAAGATTGTCTTTAAGTTTCATCTTTAAAACCCTCAATATTATTACTATTATATTTTAAATAAATTACAAATAAAAGCATATTGGAAACAATAATTGGAAAGTGTTAAAAGAAGTATGCCAAGAAAGGTTCATTTATTTAAGAAAGCTTAAAAACGGTCAATAAATCTCAACGAAACCCCACAATTATCTTTAAATTTTACAAAATCAAAGAACTGTTATAAAATAAATATAAAAACAAATATATGTATAATATCAATGAGATTAATTGGTTCCCAGGACATATGAAAAAAGCTCTTGGGAAAATAACTGAAAAGCTTAAACAATGTGATGGTGTAATTGAAATAGGTGATGCTAGAGCTCCCTATTCTTCCTTTCCTGATTATTTAGATAAAATCACTCAAAACAAGGTTAAAGTCTATGTCTTTTCAAAAGCCGATCTTGCTGATCAGGTTTTGTTTTCAAAGCAGCTAGAAAAGTATAAAGCTAAAGGAATTGAACCTTTCTCTTTTGACTTAAGAGATCCTAATGCCTCTAAAGGAATGCTTAAGTATCTAGCTAATGTCAGGACTAGCCAAGATCAAAGATTCTTACGTTTAGGTTTCCCGCTTCCTATTAAGAGGTTTATTGTTTTAGGCATACCTAATGTCGGTAAATCAACCTTTATCAATTGTTTGGCTGGCAAAAAGAAGGCGGCCGTTGAGAATAAGCCTGGTAAAACTAGGTCAGAACCATTAATTAAGATTTCTTCACAAGTGGAGATTTTTGATGCTCCTGGGATTCTAGAGCCTAACTATGAGAACAAGAATGTTATTGCTAAGCTTGCTCTTTTAGGTTCGGTAAAGATGGAGATACTTCCTATTGTTGCTTTAACTGACTATCTTTTGGATATTCTTATTACTAGGTATCCTAAGAATCTCATTGATCGTTATCAAATAGATTTATCAGGAACCTATGAAGAAATCTATTCGAAGATTGCTTTAAGCCGCAAGCTATTAATCAGCGGTTCTAAGCCTGATACCTCACGGGCTAGAAATATGGTTCTAACTGAATTCCGTTCCGGACAGTTAGGAAGGATTTCTCTTGATGAAGAGTAAACTTTATCTTTTCGATGAGAAAATAAGAAAAGAAAACAAAGTTACTTTTATAGCTGGATTCGATGAAGCTGGACGCGGTCCTTTAGCTGGACCTGTCAGTACTGCTGGAGTGGTTTTACCAGAAGACTTTAGTAATCCTTTAATCAATGATTCAAAGCAGCTAACTGATAAAGAGAGAAGAGAGTTATTTCCTATCATTAAGAAGAACGCTTTAGCTTATTTTGTCTGTTTGGTTCCAGTTGAAATAATAGATAAAATTAATATTCTTGAAGCTGATCGTGTCGGAATGGAAACCTGTCTAGATAGCATCTTAAAAAAGCAGAAAGTTGATTATATAATTACTGATTACATGTCGCTTCATACTGATATTCCACTTTTATCAATACCAAAAGGAGATGCTACTTCAATTGCGGTAGCAGCGGCTTCAATTCTAGCTAAGGTTACTCGTGATGATTATATGATTGAGTTAGATAAGAAATACCCTCTATATGATTTCAAAGAAAACAAAGGCTATGGAACTAAAAAGCATCTAGATGCCTTAAAAGAATATGGCTATATAAAAGGTGTTCACCGTCTCTCCTTTGAGCCTATCAAAGATATGGCTAACGGAGTTGAGCAATTGAAACTATTTTAGAAATATTGCCTCCTTAGACTAAATAGTCGGTAGGAGGCTTTTCTTATATGTCCTTAAATGTTCGCGATGTTCTTTTGACTCTGTCAGTAAGCAATGGTGGTGATTGGACAGGTATCTATAAGGATATCAAAGCAAAAAGACCAATCTCTGATGAGGAATCTAAACTGTGTTATCAAAATACTAAAGCCAATTTTGTTACTATCTGTGATAGTGATTATCCTGAATGCTTTAAAAGAATTTCTAATCCCCCTTTCCTATTATATTATTATGGGAAGAAAGAACTTCTCTCTTCTAAATACCGTTTAACAGTCGTTGGAACAAGAAATCCTACTATTTATCAATCTGATACTGTCTACAATCTGATTCAAGAAGTTGAAAAGCTGATGAACAATGAAGTAGTGATAGTTTCCGGAATGGCCAAAGGAATTGATCAAGTCAGTATGGAAGCCGCCAGGAATTTAAATGCACCTGTTGTTTCTGTTATCGGATCAGGAATCGATAAACCCTATCCTTATGAAAACCAGGGATTATATGAATACTGTGTAAAAGGTAACGGCTTAGTGGTTTCTGAATACCCGGCCCTTGGAAAAGCTAAACCAGAGAACTTTCTCTTCCGCAACCGACTATTAGTAGGATTAAGTGAGACTGTCTTTGTCGGAGGAGGCAAAAACCGCTCTGGCACTTCTTCCTCAGTAAGAATAGCTATTGAGAATAATAAAGAAATAATGGCTCTACCTTGTAATATCACTGGCGATGACTTAACTAACTCTTTAATTGCTGATGGGGCTAGAAGTGTTCTCTGTGCTAAAGATATTGTTGAATGCTTAAAGGAAAAGTTGTATTAAAGGTAAGGAGAAAAAATCTTCTTAGCTATGCTAAGAGTAAAAAACCTTCTTGACAAACGGGTTCGACCTCTTAATAATAGTAAAACGATTTCAGGAGTGTGCGCAAAATGAAACTCATAATTGTCGAGTCTCCACATAAGTGCGAGACAATCGGTAAGTTTTTAGGAAATGACTATAAGGTAATGGCTAGTAAAGGCCATATCCGTGATTTAGCCAGTTCCGGAAAGATGGGTTTAGGAGTTGATGTTGATCACGACTTCAAACCTACCTATGAAATCTCAACTGACAAAGTCGGAGTAGTCAAAGAACTTAAAGCAGCTCTAGCCAAAGCCGATGATGTCTATCTGGCAACCGATCCTGATCGTGAAGGAGAAGCTATTTCTTGGCATTTAGCTCAGGTTCTTAATCTTGATGTCAACACCACTAAAAGACTTGAGTTCCATGAAATCACTAAGCCGGCCATCTTAAAAGCTTTAGAGCATCCTCGTACTATTGATTTAAAGCTAGTTGAATCTCAGGAAACCAGAAGAATCATTGATAGATTGATGGGCTACCGTCTTTCTTACCTTTTACAGAAGAAGATTAAGTCCCGTTCAGCTGGCCGTGTTCAGTCGGTAGTCTTAAAATTTATTGTTGATAAGGAAAAGGAAATTAAAGCCTTTGTCCCTGTTGAATATTGGACTATCTCTGCTGTCTTTGCCGATAGCCTTAAAGCTGACTTATCCGGATATCAAGGTAAACCTATTAAGGTTAATAACGATGAAGAAGCCACTAAGATTCTTGCCAGTTTACCAAACGATTTTGTCGTAAAGTCCTTAAAGACTGAAATCAAATCAAGAGAAGCTAAACCTCCTTTCATTACTTCCACTATGCAGCAGGAAGCCTTCTCTCAGTTCCATTTTTCCATTAAGAAGACTAGTGCTGTTGCTCAGAAGCTTTATGAAGGCGAAGAAATCAACGGCAATCCTACTGGTTTAATCACTTACATGAGAACTGATTCCACTCGTTTGTCTGATGAATTCAAGGATGCCGCTAAGGACTTCATTACTGCTAACTTCGGTGAAAGCTATTTAGGCAAAGTCCATATGCAGAAGGCTGATAAGAATATTCAGGATGCTCACGAAGCTATCCGTCCTACTGACATCAAGCTTACTCCTGAAGTCGTCAAACCTTTCTTAGCTAAGGATGAATACCAGCTTTATTGCTTGATCTACGATCGAGCTTTAGCTAGTTTAATGGCTCCTAAACAGACTAGTGTCTCGACTCTAGTCCTTGAAGGAAACGGCTATGATTTCTCTACTTCTGCTACTCAGCCTGTCTTTGATGGTTATTCAAAGGTCTATGGCAAATATGAAGATAGTGAAGCTCCTTCTAAGCTCCCTGAATTAAAAGAAGGCAGTGTCTTACCGAAGAAGGATGCCACTAAAGAGCAGCACTTCACTAAGGCTCCGGCTAGATACAACGAAGGTAAGGTTGTTAAATTAATGCAGGAGAACGACATTGGCCGTCCTTCTACCTATTCACCGACTATCACCACTTTACTTGGAAGAGACTACATTGAAAATCAGAAGGGAAGTCTAGTTCCTACTGATCAAGGTATTCTTACCGCTGATGAATTAGAGAAGCATTTCCCGAAGTATATGGATGTTAGCTATACTGCTCAGATGGAAAACAATTTGGATTCCATTGCTGATGGAAAGACTGATAAAGTCAAGCTTCTTAAAGACTTCTGGGATGAATTCCAGACTTTCTTCAATGAAGCTGATGAAAAGATGGAAAAAATTGCCCCTAAGGAAGTTGGACGTAACTGTCCTAAATGCGGTGCCCCATTAGTTATGAGACACGGAAAGTTCGGTGACTTTGTTGGCTGCTCTAACTATCCCAAGTGCAACTATATCGAAAAACCTAAACCGGATGTCATTGAAGGCAAGACTTGCCCTAAATGCGGTGCTCCCTTAGTTAAAAGACATGGAAGAAAGGGTGACTTCATCGGCTGCTCTAACTATCCTAAGTGCAACTATATGGAATCCCTTGACGGAAAGGAAATCTCCACTGAGAAGAAACCTTTAGTAATCCCCGATGATGCTCCTATCTGTCCTAAGTGCCATGTTGGACACTTGATTGAGAAAAAGAGTCGTTGGGGAAAGACCTTCATTGGCTGCTCTAACTATCCTAAATGCCATTATATCCAGCCTGAACCTGGAGCCAAGAAACCTTCTAAGAAGACTAAAAAAAAGTAGAATTCAGCCGTAGCTTGAATAGCTGCGGCTTTTTCTATCCCGATTTTCTTAATATCATTTATAATCAGCTGATGGAAAAAAAAGAAATAGTTAATCGTATTGAATTAATCAATGATCCTGAGCTCAATGATTTCCTCATCTACCTGACTCAAGTGCTGAGCTACTCGGCCTTGACTGCTAAAAGCTATGGGGAAGATGTGGCTGCCTTTTTGCTTTTCCTGAAGAAAGCCAATAAGCCAAAGGATCAAGTCGATAAAGAGACAATCAGGATGTATCTGCTTGATCTTAATATTGCCAATATTGATCACGCTTCTATTAAAAGAGCTATCTCTGCTTTAAGGCATTTCTATCGCTACTTATGTCACTATAAGAACTTTGCTAATAATCCTTTTGAGACAATCTCTTCTCCTAAGAAGGCTAAGAAACTTCCGGAGTTTTTAACTTTTGAAGAAGTAACTGATTTTCTTGATTCCAATAAAAAAAGAACTGATTTCCTTGCTAAAAGGGATCAAGCTATCTTAGAACTGATGTTTGCTTCTGGCTTAAGAGCTGGTGAAGTGATTTCCCTAAGGACAACTGATTTAGATATGGAACAGCGATTAGTAAAAGTTGTCGGTAAAGGCTCAAAAGAGAGGATAATTCCTTTTTCAAAGACTGCTAAACTAGCTTTAGAAGATTACCAAGAAGATTTAAGGCCTAGACTTCTTAAAGAAAAGAAGGATGAAGGTATTCTCTTCCTTAATTCTCAAGGGAGTCCGATTACTGAAAGAGGATTAGAATATCTTGTCAAAGAGTCAGCTTTAAAATCCGGTTTCTCCTTGAAAGTGCATCCCCATATGCTGAGACACTCTTTTGCTACAGAGCTATTAAACAACGGGACTGATTTAAGAGTTATTCAGGAACTATTAGGACATGAAAGCATCAATACGACTTCTATCTACACCCATGTTTCCTTTGAAGATTTAAAGAAAACCTATGAAAGATGCTTTCCAAAGGCTAAGATAACTAATGAGGACAATACTATGAAAAAAGCCGTTATATTTGATTTCAATGGCACAATGTTTTTTGATGAGGAAAAACATGTGGCTTCCTGGAAGAAGTTTGCCAAAGATGAGTTCAATGTTACTTTGAAAGATGAGGACTTTGCCGAGAACATCCATGGGAAGAATAACAACGCAATTCTTACCTATCTGACTGGCCAAGTCTTTACTCCTGAAGAAGTAGCTAAATATGCAGAAAAGAAGGAACTATCCTATCAGAAGCTTTGTGAAGAAGACCAAAAGAATCTTCATTTAGTCAAAGGAATTAAATCATTTCTTTCTTTCTTGAACAGCAAGAATATACCCATTGCTATTGCAACCGCCAGCATGAAACCGAATGTTGATTGGTATTTAAAGACCTTTGATTTGCTGAAGTGGTTCAAAGAAGAAAACATTATTTATGATGATGGCACTCTAACTAAAGGCAAACCAAATCCTATGATCTATCAAAGAGGTATGAAGACTTTGAATTGCCTTCCTAATAATTGCATTGTTTTTGAGGATGCAATCTCAGGAGTAAAGAGTGCCTATAATGCCAAAGCTGGTTTAGTGGTGGCTGTTGAAAGACCTGAAAGAGTGGAATCCTTTAAGAAAATGAAGGAAGTTAACTTAGTTATTCAGGATTTTGAAAACCTGCCTGCTGAAATCTATGATTTTTTAGGTGTTAAGAACCAGTAAGCATATTATTTCATTTAGCTTAAAAAATCTTTATAATTACATTAGGGAGAAAAGAAAATGCATTGTACAAGAAAAATAGCTGATGAGCTCTATTATGTCGGCGGTAGTGATCGAAGACTGGATAAGTTCGAGAATCTTCTACCCTTGACTAGAGGTGTTTCTTATAACTCCTATGTGATTTTAGATAAGAAGACCTGTCTAATGGATACGATTGATACTTCATTAACAAGAACTTTCTTAGATAATCTCGAATATGTCCTTAATGGAAGAAAACTAGATTATTTAGTTGTTCATCATATGGAGCCTGATCACGCTTACAACTTAACTCAGGTTTTATATCGTCATCCTGAGACTAAAGTGGTCGGAAACTTAAAGACTTTTGGCTTTATCCACAATTTCTTCCCAGAACTTAATTTAGAAGATAAGAAAATAGTTGTTAAAGAGGGAGACACTCTTGATTTAGGAACTCATAAGCTTCATTTCTGCTTAACTCCAATGGTTCATTGGCCGGAAGTTATGATGTCTTTTGAAGAAAAAGAAGGCTGGGCTTTTACCGCTGATGCTTTTGGTACTTTTGATTCCCTTGATGGCAATCTCTTTGCGGATCAGCTCGATTTTGAGCACGAAAGATTAGCCGAAGCTAGAAGATATTATGCTAACATTGTCGGAAAGTATGGTCTTCAAGTTCAGATGGCTTTCAAGAAGCTTTTACCTCTTCCGATTAAGATGATTCTTCCTCTTCATGGACCTATCTATAGGACTAAGGAAGATATCAGCTTTATTGTCGATAAATATCAGAAATGGTCAACCTATACTCCTGAGACTAAGGGAGTCATCATTGTTTATGGAACTATGTATGGCGATACTGGAGTAGCTAGTGATATCTTAGCTGACGATTTATCAGAATTAGGTGTTAAAGATATCCAGGTTTATGATGCTTCTAAGGTTGATCCTTCCTACTTAGTCAGCGAAGCTTTTAGAGTCTCCAATATTGTGATTCTTTCTCCTACCTATAATGCTACTATCTATCCAGCTATTGATACCTTCATTACTGATTTCCTAAGAATGGGATTGCAGAACCGTACCTTTACTTTAGGACAGAATGGCAGTTGGGTACCTCAGGCTTTGAATTTAATCAAGTCTAAACTTGATGCCGGCAAGAATTATTCTTATACTTCAACTGAAATCTCTATTGCTTCCTCCTTGAATGATGAACAATTAGATACGCTTAAGCAGATGGCTAAGGAAATCAAAGAAACACTTTAAAGTATTGCTTTTATTTAAAAATGCTTTCTTTGCCTTAAGTCGATAGCTATACTATTTATGAAGGGTCAGAATTTTTAATTAAATATATGATTAATTTTAATATACTTACCGGGTTCAGCGAAGTAACGCCTGATTTTTCTAATCCAAATTTTATCGCTGATCTTATTCTTTGCTCGGTTTTTATTATTTTGTTTACTGTCTTTGTGGCCATTAGGATCAACCGTTTATTTATTTGGCTGTTCTATGGAATAATAGATGCTCTCTTTATCATATCCTTCTGCTTTGGACTTGAAGGGCTTGCCTTAACTTCCTTGATCTTGTTAGCATCCGGAACGATTGTCTTTGTCTTCATTAATTCTGGTGTCGTGAGGAAGTATGTTGCTAAGCCTCTGAAATCCGGTAAGACCTTTAAAGCTTCATCTACTGATTCTTTCGATAAAGAGAAACTGATTGAGAATGTCTGCATGGCTGTTAATTGGTTAAGTGCCAATAAAGTGGGTGCCTTGATTACCTTTGAAAGAAACACTCCTTTGAATGACTTTATGAAGAGCGGGACAATCATTAATTGCCCATTCACTCCTGAATTAGTTGAAACTATCTTCTATGAAGGAACCCGATTACATGATGGTGCTATCATTGTCAAAAACGATACTATCGTTGCTGCTGCTGTTTATTATCCCCCGTCCACTAAGACAGTAGTTGGAAAATTTGGTGCTAGACATCGTGCCGCTTTAGGAATTTCTGAGATTACCGATAGTATTACGATTGTTGTCTCAGAAGAGACTGGTAGAATCTCTATCGCTCATGCTGGCATGCTTGATAATGTGAAGACTGATGAATTTGATAAAGTCTTCCGTAATCAGATTGCTAGCTAATCCTAAATTATTTATTGAAATTAAGCCTTCCCTAGTGAAGGCTTTTTATATATAAATCTCTTTTTTAAAGCGAAAATTGCGGACCTTAGATTACCAATTTCGCAAAAGAAAGCGGTATCATTTGATAATGTTCAGGTGTTAAATATGTTTACTGATTTTTATAAATAAGGAAAATTTACCCAAGGCAAAGCACTTTTTAAATAATTAGCTTGTCAAAAAATCTTTTTTGCTTTTTAAAACCTTATTGTTTTGTTGACATTCACTTTCTTATGATAAAGCGTTGCAAAATTGAAAGGATACTGTTATGAAAAGAAGAAAAAGCAAGAAATACCCATTAGTGGTAGCTCTCAGTCTTTTAGTATCAGGGACGATGGCTCTGTCTAGCTGTGAAGGCGTAACTTCGAAAGATAGTTCTACTACTTCTGAAGAAAGCACTGCTGATCAAACTTCGACATCGGCTGCACCGGTAGTACCTGAAGTCACTGTCAGTGAGAACACTGAAGTCACTTGGGGAAGTGAAGTCGATACGACTTCCTTCTTTACTATCAAGGTCGGTGATGCGACTCAAACGGTCACCACTGGCATGGTCACTGGTATTGTTAATACCAAAGTTGAAGGCACTTATCCTTTAACTTTCAGTGCCACTGTTGAAGGCACTGTTTTAACTGCTTCCTGCAATGTCGTGGTTATTCCTAAAGTTGAGATTACCTATCCTTATACTCAGTCACCGGTTTCTTACAGCTCTGGCTTGAACATTGATACGGTTGTCTCTTGTTTCCAGCTTTCAGTCGATGATGTTAATGTTGATATTAATCCTACCTGGATCACTGGTGAAATCGGAACCGATTATGGAACCTATCCTTTCACTTTGAATGCTCCGGTTGGCAATAAGGTCTATAAAGGGACTGTAAATCTTATCTATACTCCTTATTTTTCTTATCTTTATTCTTCCTATTCTGAGACTAGCCCTTTAGAAATCACTCAAGGCACTACTACTTCTGCTGATTTTGATTTCACCTCTTTATATCATGTGGGAGTGGCCTCATCATCTTATGGCTTCTACACCCATATTGTTGATGCTGATAAATCCAGCTCCAGTGATGCAACTGGCGTCATCTTAGCTCACTTTGATTATTCTAAGGTTGATTTCAATACTCCTGGCATCTATGAAGTGGATGCTACCGCTGCTACTGAAGTCTCTAGTGATGAAGTCTATAAGTCCTATATTAAGATTGTCAGCGATTTATCAATCACAGCTACTAGCGAAGAAAATAATTGGTGCTTAGTCGGAGATGAAACCTTTGATTATCACTCTTTATTCACTATCACCTCTTCTTTAACCGTTATTGATAAGAGTAACCTTATTTATGATATCGGAGATTTAGATATCAATAAGGCCGGCCAGTATCTGATTAAGGTCACTTATGGAACTATTTCCTGTTCGGTAGTAATGACCGTTATTGATCCTAGCTTCTTTGGCACTTACAGTTTTGCCGATATTAAGGGAACCACTTATCAGTGCACCTACACTTTCAGTAGTGATGGAAAAGCTATCATTAAGTGGAAGACCAAGCCTACTTATCCTGAAAATACTATTACTGGTAAGATGGCTTTCGCTTCTGATGGTATTGGTGTTATTTCAGGCGCCAATGATAACTGGAATTTCAAGATGCAGTTTGATATCAAAGAAGGCTGCATTGTCAGACATTTAGCTTCTACTTATGCTTTGTCTTATAGCTACATCTATAGCTATCTTCAGTTCTTCTTCAAAGATGGTGGCGAGTATACCTATCAGACTATCTATGAGGATTCTTCCAATACTTCCAAGGTTGCTCTAGACATTATCGTTGTCGATAAAGGCGGAGAGACCCAGTATTGGGGCGTCTACCGTACTTACGCTAGCTATGTTTGGTATGTCCAGGGTATTGATCAAGGTCTTGAACCGACTTTTGATATTACTATGAAGACTGGTACTGTTACCTATCCTTCAGTTGGAGACTTCACTTATAGCTTAACGGTAGCTTCTGGCAAGATCACTGCTTTAAAGCACACTAACTTTGTAGCTGAGGATGTCGCTCCTACTGATGATGCTAAGATCTCCGGTATTAAGTTTACTAACGCCGATGATGCTGATAAGAATCTTACCTTTACCATTTATTCAGTAGCTGGCGGTGACAAGTATTCAGTTGCCGGAAATGATTTAGCTTACGGCACATCTATCGGCGGAACCTCCTTTGTGGTTTCCTATGACAATGCTACTGTTACTCTAGTGGTCTTTGATGGAACTGCTAATTCTTCTAAACAGCTACAGTTAGGTATGAAGACTATTGTCATTGATAGAGCTACCTCTACTTATACTTCTACTGAGGCTAGTGATGATTCTGAAATCGGTGGTATCTACTTTGGCGATGATATCAACATTTCTATCTTTGGCAAATACGCCTATGTCAGAACTAACGTAAAGACTGCTTTCGGTTTCTTTGGAACAATCACTAAAGGCGATGATGGTATTTATACCATTGCCTTTGATGAATCGACTAAGAGCTACTTAACTAAGATGACTTTCAAGCCTCTTTCTAACGGCAACGAAATTCAGTTCATCTACTCTGATTACTCCTATTCTGATTTTGAAGGAGTTAAGACTTATTACAGTGAAGGAATCAAGGGCAATTGCTACATTAAGGGCAATAACTCCAGTATTTCCACTTCCGCTGCTGAATCTTTGACTAATGATGATTTAAAGTCTTTATTCACTATCACTAAGAAGAATGATGATGGCACAGTTGAAGAGGTTGCTGCAGCTGACTATACCGTTACCACTAATACCGAAATCAATGGTGCTGGCATCTATACTGTCACAGCTTCTTACTTCTATAAGGGTGAAACCTATTATTCAACTGTTGCTTTATCAGTCATCGCTAATCCTTTAGAGGGTGCTGATATTGTCGGTACTTACCAGGGATTCTGGAGTTATGGACCTGCCGGTATGTATCACTTTGAAATCACTGAAGAAGGCTACATCATCTTCTATAAGACCACTTCAACTTCTGCTTCTTATGCCTGCTATCTCTTCCCTACTAGCACTGAAAATACTTATACCTATACTCAGGCTGGCTATACGGGCACTATCACCTATAAGGATGGAGCTATTTATGGCACTACCCATAAAGGTGATTATCAGACCTCAATGTTAACAGCCTGCCGTGCTGATAAGCCTTCTGATGTTACTTGCTACGGCTCGACAACTGGTTCTGGCTACAATCAGGCTATGCTGATTGTTAACAACACTACTAGCAAGGCTTACTATCACACCTTCTGGTATAGCGGTGAAGTGGTTGCCGTTGAAGACACGGATGTCACTGATTTACCTGATTTATCTGGAGCTACCACTAAGCAGCACTTTGATATTTATCAGGGTGAAGAAGCCGAAGATAATCTCATTGCTGAATTCAGATACTATACCCTCAAGTCTTCTTATGGAACTTCTGCTATTGCTGAATCCAGTGATGCCTATAAGGGTAGCTTTGTCGATGGCGAGAACAACTACCTTGATCTTGATGGCTATTCTGGAGCCACTTATCTTTCTACTTCTTATACTTATTCTTATGGCCAGAATGACCGAGTTGTTCTTTCTGATACCGCAACTGGTGAAGCTAAGTACTACTTTGATATTGATTCTGAGAAAGACAAAGCTAAGCTTTTAACAGTTGGCGATGTCACTAGCGATTTAGCTGGAAAGACTTATACCACCTATGTCGAATATGCTTCTCAGTATCGTTTCCCAGTTACTCTTACCTTTGATGCTTATGGCTTTGCTTGCTTCTCTGGAAAAGCCTTTGGCAGTGAAAAGCTCTATTTAAGCTACAAGATGGATGGCGACAACGTCATTGTTTACTCTAACTTTGTCCATGGCTCTAAGCTTACTTTCACTAAGGAAGCTACAGGTCTTTACATCTATCGAGGAGTATCAGATGTCTACATTACAACAGCACTTGCCTTTACTACTGGTCTTTCTTTAAGTGAAGTGACTGCTGACTAAGGAGAAAAAAGACAATGAAAAAATCTAAATCAATTTTTGCTACTGTTCTCTCTCTTGTTCTATTAGCATCCTGCGGAGCGAAAACATCTTCCTCCTCTTCTTCTTCGCCGGCAGTTTCTAGTTCCACTCCCACTTCATCCACGAGTGAAAGTACTTCCACCGAGAAGACTACTGGTGAAATCAATGCTGACTTTAATGAAGCTTTTATGAAGATTAAGAAGGGTTCTACTTTCTATCTCCATAGAAATATTGCCTATGTTAATTCTAAGGGCGTTATTTCCGGCTATACCGACAGTTACTACAAAACTACTGAGGATTCCTCCTACATCTATAGTGTTCCTCTTAATTCTGATCACGGCGATCCTATTTATCCTCGTGCCACTTGCTTATATGAGAAAGCCGCAAAATATGATGGAGTCGAATATCCGACTACTTGCTATATGAGTGTAGTTCAGCCGGATGGCTCAGTTGTTGAGGGCGCAATTGCTGGTAACTATGATACTATTTACACTTATCCTTTTGATGTTGTTTCAGCCGGTGACTTCTATGTCGATGAGAAGAACAAGACGGCTAGTCTTTATTACCTTTATGATATGTATTGCTTTGTTGGTTCTATTGACCCTTATCTTAGTTATTCTAAGATTGGTTTCTCCACTGTCGACTTTACCTGGGATCCGGAGACTAAGACTATTGAGACTATGCATATGGTTGGAACTTATTCCTCTTCCTCTGAAAATGATATCTACACTCTTGATGTTGACTTCGAAGACATGGAAGATAAATGGTATTCCACCTGTGATGGTGTGGCTGATGCTGACTTAGATACGGCTATTGCTAACACTGTCACTGACTTAGCTTCCAATAACCTTACTCTCAATATGAAGGCCACCAACAATGCTGAAGGCAAAATCTTCAAAGACTTTAATGCCTTACGTGAAGGCGATGACGTCCTTATCAATACTGATGCCTACACAGATCAGTATGGTAATTATAAGCAGGGGATGGTTAAAGGCAATAACGGCTGGATTGCTGTAACTCAGCCTGAGGATGCCAATGTTATCCCTGTTGTTGGTTCCTCCTCTATTGCTTTTTCTGAGGTTGCTGTCAATTTCTCTAAGGTCTCTTCTAAGCTTTTCACTAAGGGCGATACTAAAGATGGCATCACTTACTACAACATGAAGAATAAAGGCAATCTTTGGAATAAGAGCATCTATGCTGCTTTTGATTTAGGATATGATTCCTATTTCAACGCTGCCTCTGCTAGTATCTCTAACCTTTCTTTGAAGGTTAAGGATTCTAAGCTGATTGGCTGGGATACCACTGTCGCTTATAGCGGCGATGGCGTTACCTATACTCTCTCCTATACCTTAGATAGCATTGGAACTACCGCCATTGATGCTACTAGAAAAGCTTCTATCAAGAAGGAAACTACCTTTGCTTATGCTCTTGATAAGCTTGATTCTAGAAACTTCCGTATGACTTATAAGGACGGCACTTATGTCGATATTAACGACACTAATGCTAT
>DLIM01000041.1:18564-18805 GCA_002483745.1 Caryophanales bacterium UBA7642
GTTAACCTTGGAATGTTCTTACGTACTCCTAATAATTTCCCGACTATCGCCCTCTATAACAATAACGAACATACTATCTCTGAGGACTTAAAGACCACTACGATTGTTTCTGCTACTGCGAAAAACGCTAGCACCGAAACTTATGATGATAATGGTTACTTTGCTTCCGTTAAGACTAACTTAGGAACCTTCACTTTCTCTAATTATGATACGATTGCTGCTATTGTGCTTCCTACAGTTG
>DLIM01000041.1:19045-55886 GCA_002483745.1 Caryophanales bacterium UBA7642
AATTTACTCTTTTCTTAATGTTAGCTTTATCAAGCAAATAACTTCTTGGTTAGATGTAAGATAGGTGATTTTTTGAAGTTAATTAAAACGAGGCTGTTTATGTTACAATAAAGGCACTATTCAGATAGGAGGAATATTTAATGCCTACACCGCATAATGAAGCTAAGGTTAATGATTTTGCCAAGACGGTTTTAATGCCGGGAGATCCTGTAAGAGCTAAGTTTATTGCTGAGCATTTCTTAAAGGATGTTAAGCAGGTTAATGCTGTTAGAAATATGTTTGGCTATACTGGCACTTACAATGGTAAGAGAGTCTCGGTTATGGGTTCTGGTATGGGTATGCCTTCTATTGGTATCTATGCTTATGAGCTTTATAATTTCTATAACGTTGATCGTATCATCAGAATCGGTTCTGCTGGCAGTATGGTCAAGGAATTGAATCTTTTTGATATGGTTATTTCTTCCGGCGCTTCCACTAATTCCAATTGGGCTAGCCAATACTGTCTTCCTTCCGGCACTTATAGCGCCATTGCTGATTTTGGAGTTTTGACTCAGGCGGTTGAATCGGCTAAGAGCCATAAATACAACTTCAAAGTCGGACAGGTTTTCTCTTCTGATAATTTCTACAATGATACTCCTGAGAAGTGGAAGAAATGGGCTTCTATGGGTTGCCTTTGCGTTGAGATGGAAGCTTATGCTTTATATTGCATTGCTGCCGAAGCCCATAAAGAGGCTTTAGCTATTCTTACTATCTCTGATTCCATGATCTCTCATCAGGAAACCACTCATGAACAGCGAGTTGAGTCTTTCACTAATATGATCAAGGTTGCTCTCGATTGCATTAAAGAATAGTTTCTTATGATTCCAGCTCTAGTTATCACTGCCTTTGTCTTAATTTTCCTTTTCCTTCTTGTAGGCTTTTTCTATGGTGAAATTAGGGATTTCTTTGAAAAGCATTATTATAAAAGAAAAGTCTATAAGGTGTTACATTATTATGCAGAGGAGAATGATCAGCTTTTAATCAACAATGTTGTTATCTATCTTCCTGGAGATGATGAGAATCATCCCACAAAGATTGATCATGTGCTTCTTGCTGATAAATATGTCTATGTCATTGATGACTACTATGCTAAAGGCGGACTATATGGAAACCTTTCTGATCCTTATCTTTTCTTAAAGAACTATAAAGGCAAGATTATTAAAGTACCTAATGCCGTCAGTCAGAACTTCCATAAGGTAATGAGCCTTGAAGAAGCCTTGTCAGTCAATTATTCGGATAAGCTTTTAGTATCCGTGGTAGTCTTTAACAATTCTTTGATAGTACCTAAAGGTATTGCTAGGAAGAACCAGGATTCCTGGTTCTTGCCGGTAAAGGATCTAGAGAAGACTATTAAGACGGCTGAAAAAGATGATGTTCCTCCTATTCATCATGATAAGAGTGAGAAGCTAGTTCACATGCTTTTAGATAGATCCAATAAGACTAAAGAGCTGATTGGTAAAAGCACGAAGTCCAACAAAAATAAAATTGAGGAATAACACATGAAAAAAGTGACACTGCCAGTAAAGGGAATGTATTGTTCACATTGCTCTAAGGCAGTCACTATGGCTTTTAACGAGAAAGGCATCACGGCCTCAGTTGATTTAAGCCATAACTGTGTTAGCTTCACTTATGATGAGACTAAAATCAGTCTAGAATCGTTAAAGAGAGTTGTTAAAAGAGCTGGATATGATTTAGTTATTGATAGTAAACCTAAATTTGATTGGTCTTATGTCACTTTAGGTGTCTCCATACCAGTTCTTCTCTTTTCTATTTTTGGGATGATCTATAAAGCTGGTGTTCATAACAGCTTTTTTGAATTCTTCGGAAACGATGTTTCCTTCTTGATAGTTGCTTCTATCGCCGTGATATTTTTAGGAACACCGTTTATTATCAGAGCTATCAAAGGTTTGAAATATAAGAATGTTGGGATGGACTTTCTGATTGCCCTTTCGGCATTAGTCAGTTATGTTCTTTCTTTGTATTGCTTGGCTAGGAATATTCAAAACGGTATCTCACCTTTAACTATGTCGATGGATTCTAAATACTTAATGACATACTTCGATTCTACTACCATGGTTTTATCCATTATCACCATCGGTCATTTCCTTATTGATTCAGTTAAAAGAAGAGCTGATAAGCATTACAAGAAAGCTACCTTAGAGACTCCTAAGCTTGCTAGAAGAATCATCTCAGAAGCTAAGACTGAAGAAATCGATCCGGATTTCTTAGATGTCGGCGATAAAGTCATTGTCCTATCGGGAGAAACTCTTCCGACCGATGGCAAGATTTATCAAGGACACGGGTTTATCGATGAAGCGGCTCTTACTGGTGAAAGCCGTCCTCGTTATGTGACTGAAAATGATTTAGTCTATGGTGGAACGGTTTTAAGTCAGGGGCCTTTAGTTATTGAGGTTACTAAGATTGCCTTGGATTCCTTCTATTCTTCTATCATCAATGAAAGCTATGTGCTTGATCAGAAGAAAGGAAAGCTCAGCAGGATTTCGGATAAGGTCGCTTCTATTTTTACTCCTGCTATCATCCTAGTGGCGATTATGGCTTTCTTTATCTGCTTCTATGGCTTAAATCTTTCAGTAGAGACTTCTTTAGTAAGAGCTGCCTCAGTCTTGTGTGTTGCCTGTCCCTGCGCTTTTGGTTTAGCTGTTCCGATATCAGCGATGTCAGGATTTGACTGTGCCATGTCAAACGGGGTCTTGTTTAAGACCGGCGATATGTTTGAAAAGGTCAGTACTATTAAGGCTGTGGTCTTTGATAAGACTGGAACTTTATCTACTGGACATCTTGTTATTTCGGCTAGAGTGGGAGAAGATGGCTATCTGCCTTTAGTTAAAGGCATGGAAATGAATTCTAATCATCCTTTGTCAAAATCCATCATTGAAAGTCTTCCTAATGTCACGGCTATGAAACTCAATGATGTCAATGAAGTCCCGGGATTTGGATTGACATATAAGGAGTTTGTCTTAGGAAGCGAAAAAACTTCTTTAGGAAAAGGGTTGAATGTTTCGATGCAGGAGTTTATTAAGAAGCATGAATCTTCTTCTTTGGTTTTCCTTTCTAATGCTGATACGATTCTTTTGATCATTGCCTTAGATGATGGCTTAGTTCCTGATGCTAAGCAGACTATTGAAGCCTTGAAGAAGAAAGGCATCAAGAGCTATATGCTGACTGGGGATAGGAAGACCTATGCTTTAAAAGTCGCGGGTGAGTTAGGAATCAATGAGGAATGCATCTATAGTGAGGCTACTCCTTCTGATAAAGCTAAGATTTTGGCTGATATCAGAAAGAAAGAAGGGGTAATCTGTTATGTCGGTGATGGTATCAATGATACCTTAGCCTTAAAAGAAAGCGATATGTCTTTTGCTTCGTATAAAGGAAGTGAGATAGCTTCTTCTAGTGCTGATGGAGTCCTCTTAAAGCCAGAACTGATGACTATCTATTATGCTTTACTGATTTCCAAGAAGACTTATATCAACATCATTGAGAATTTCGTTTGGGCGATTGCCTACAACCTTTCTATGATACCTTTGACTATCATGGGAATTCTTCCTATGTCTTTCTGTGGACTGGTGATGATTGTGTCTAACCTCACTTTGACTATCAATAGTCTTAGAATAAAGTTCTATAAACCCAATAAGGAGGGATTATGAAAATTATTAAAGTAAACGATATGATGTGCAAGATGTGTGTCATGCATTTAGAAGAAGCTTTAAAAAAGGCCGGAATCCAAGGCAGTGTTTCTCTTGATAACAAGATAGTTAAAGTCGATGATCAGGATGTCAAAAAAGCCATGGACGTTATTAGCAAAGCTGGCTATACTCCAACTATTTAATTTATCTTTAGTTATAAGTACAAAACAATAGTAATCTTTTAGCTTACAGGTTAAAATAATCCCATGCAGGTAAATCTATGACAAGTAAAGAATTAGACAGCAAAATCAAGGAACGAAGGAAGAGAGTTTATACCAAAGATATTTGGTTCAATCTTTTGCTTTTGGTTCCGCCGACTATTGCTTTGATTGCTTTAGTGATGTTTGCTTTTAGCACCTATTCAATATCATTGTTTCTAATCTACTTTATTCTTCCGATGTTTTATACAGTAGAAAAGCGTATAAGGTTTACTGTCTCTGGGATTGGAAAACCCGATTTCAATTATGCTGATGGCTATAAAGCCTTCTTTGTTGGTTCCCAAGGCGGAATCTTTGGTGTGATTTCCTCGATTCTTCAGGGAATCATCTTAGCGATATTGTTCTATTTGATATTCCAGACTTTCTTCCCCTATATCTGCTCTTGCTATCCTGATGCTTTAGAGGTTTACAACGAGTTCAACAGTATGTGGAACAGTAATTCCTATACTTCCACTGATTGCTATAACTATTTATTGACTAATGGCTATGCCTTGACTGGACCTCTTGTTATTCTCTTTGGAATTATTCTCTTTGTACCATTAGGCTATGTTTTCTTCTTCTCCATCAACAGCAATCTTGATAACCATTATCTCAGCACTATTGTTCTTCCGGATATCGATCAGAATGTCTCAGCCTCTCAGGCTAGATCATTATCTAAGGGAAGCTTTGGCAGATACTTCTCCGGAACTAGAATCTCGAAGACCTTTAAATTAAACTGGCCTTTCTATGTGGCTTATACGATTATCTATGCTGCCTTAATCTATAGCTTCACTTTTGCTTCCACTACTAACTTCTATTTGATTTCAATCGTAGCTTTAGCTGGACCCGCATTATCTATTTTTGCCGCTGTCCTTTTAGACTACTTCTGCTTAGCCAACGAATACTGTGTCATTGAAGAAGGCTCTCCAATGGTTTTAGATACTTTGCCTCCTCAAATGAAGGATTCTATTTATCAGACTTATTGCTCATCTCACTATATTCATGGCGAAGAATCGGCTCGACGAAGCTCTTTTGTTCCTGGTCCCACCTATCAGGAACAGCATCCCTTCAATTCCCCTTTCGAAAACAACAATACTTATTCATCTGAAACCAATAGCTATCAAAGCACTGATGATATTAACAAGACACCTACTGATACTAAGGAGTCCGATCCTATGGGTGTGGTTATTGATTTATCTAAGAATGACAACAAAGATGACAAAAAGGATAAAAAATAACCATGTATTCTGTAGGAATTGATATCGGCTCTACTACTATTAAAGCCGTTGTTTTAAACGATGAAGATCAGATTATCTATAAATCTTATGAAAGACATTTCTCAAGAATCTCTGAAAAGCTAAGCCAAGTTCTCACTGAGCTTGAGCAAGGCCCTTTAAAGGGAATGAAGGAAGTACCTTTAGCTTTTTCCGGCTCGGCTGGTATGGGTATTGCAGAAAGCTGCAAGTTTCCTTTCTATCAGGAAGTCTATGCTACTAGAGAGACCACTAAAGCCAATTATCCGCAGACTGATTGCATTATTGAGTTAGGCGGTGAGGATGCTAAGATTCTCTTTTTGAGTTCTGGAGTGGAAGTCAGAATGAATGGTACCTGTGCTGGCGGCACTGGTGCTTTTATTGATCAGATGGCTTCTTTGCTTAATGTTCCAATTGAGAAGATGAATGACTTAGCTAAAGAGCATGAACGAATCTATACCATTGCTTCCCGCTGCGGTGTTTTTGCTAAAAGCGATGTTCAGCCTCTTCTTAACCAAGGCGCTAAGAAAGGCGATATAGCCGAATCTATCTTCTATGCTGTTGTTAATCAGACAATCGCAGGCTTAGCTCAAGGCCGTGAGATTAACGGTAATGTCATGTATTTAGGCGGACCTTTGACTTTCATGTCAGAATTAAGAGCTGCCTTTGATGAATCTTTAGGCGTTAAAGGTGTCTTACCTGATAACTCTCTTTATTTTGTGGCTATCGGTGCGGCCTTATTAGCTAAGAAAGATAAACCGGTTGATATTTATTCAATCATGGGTTTAGTCACTAATTACCGCAATAACGAAAACTTCTCTTATATTGATCCTTTATTCAAAGATCAGAAAGAGTACGACGACTTTACTTTAAGACATAATCAAGACCATGTAGCTTCTCTTCCCTTAGAGGAATATGAAGGGCCTTTGTATTTAGGTGTTGATTCTGGCTCTACTACTTTAAAAGCAGTCTTGATCGATAAGGATTTAAATATCCGTTATACCAATTATGTTTCCAACAAAGGTGATCCGATTGCTCTTCTTAAAGATATGCTTCTTGATATCTATTCTAAGAAGAATCCTAAGGCTTATATTGCCGGCTCTTCGGCTACTGGCTATGGAGAAGACTTAGCCAAGAATGCTTTTTCTTTTGATCATGGCATTGTTGAAACTATTGCCCACTTCGAAGCTGCCAAGCACTTCCTTCCGGATGTGGAATTTGTTATTGATATTGGCGGTCAGGATATTAAATGCTTCAGAATCAGAAAAGGCGTTATTGATGATATCTTCCTCAATGAAGCCTGCTCTTCCGGATGTGGATCCTTCCTACAGACTTTTGCTAACTCTTTAGGATATTCCATTCAGGATTTTGCTAAACTTGCCTTATTTGCTAAGCGCCCAGTTAACTTAGGCTCGCGTTGCACCGTCTTTATGAATTCCTCGGTTAAGCAGGCCCAGAAGGATGGCGCCACTGTCAGTGATATTGCAGCTGGCTTAGCTATCTCTGTTGTTAAGAATGCTTTATATAAAGTCATTCGTTGTGGATCAACTGCTGAACTTGGTAAGAAGATTGTTGTTCAAGGCGGCACTTTCCTTAATGATGCGGTTTTAAGAGCTTTTGAAAAAGAGCTTAATATCAATGTCATTAGAAGCAACATCGCTGGACTTATGGGAGCTTATGGAGCAGCCTTGGATGCCAAGTCTTTAGACTTACCAATTTCCGGAATGCTCAGTGAAGAAAAGCTTAAAGGCTTTAAGAGAAGGGTCTCTTCTGTTACTTGCCAAGGCTGCAACAACCATTGCAAGCTGACTATCTCTTTGTTTGATGATAAACGTGTCTTTATCGGTGGCAATAGATGTGAGAAGCCTATCACTAAGAAGGCTACTAACACCGGTATTGATTTATATGATTTCAAGTATCGATTATTACGAAGCTACAACCATGAGAATGAAGACAGTTCTAGATTCCCGCGTGGGAAGATTGGTCTTCCTATGGGTCTTAATTTCTATGAGCTTACTCCCTTCTGGTCTACTTTCTTTACGGCCCTAGGATTCCAAGTGGTTCTATCTGATCATTCCACTAATAAGCTTTATCGTGTTGGACAGATGACTATTCCTTCGGATACTGTCTGCTATCCGGCTAAATTGATGCATGGGCATGTGATTAATTTAATCGATAAGGGTGTGAAGACTATCTTCTATCCTTGTATGTCTTATAACATTGAAGAAGCGAAGACTGACAACCATTATAACTGCCCAGTAGTTGCTTATTACTCTGAGGTTATCAAGAATAACGTTAAAGCTTTAAGTAAGGATGGAGTCCTCTATATCAAAGACTATGTCAATCTTTCTGAACGTCAGTTCTTCCCTAGGAAGATCTATGATCAGCTTTCGCAGAATTTCCCTGATTTAAAGCCTTTTGAAGTCAAAGAAGCCAGCGACAAGGCTTATAAGGAATTCAAGAAATATCAGGATATTGTCGCCTCTAAGGCTCACCATATCATTGAAGAAGCCAGAAAGCAGCATAAGACCATCGTTGTTTTAGCTGGCCGCCCATATCACGTTGATCCTTTAATCAACCATGATATTGATAAGCTTATTCTTCAGTATGGCTGTGCGGTTGTCAGCGAAGATGTCATCTCCGAATTAGAAAAGAATCCGGCTCCTAGCCATGTTCTTAATCAGTGGACTTATCATTCACGTCTTTATAAGGCTGCTAATTATGTTGTTACCCAGCCTGATATGGAACTAATCCAACTTGTTTCCTTTGGCTGTGGTGTTGATGCTGTCACCTCCGATGAAGTTAGAGATATCTTAGAAAGAAACGGAAAGATTTATACTCAGGTCAAGATTGATGAGATCACTAACCTTGGTGCCGTAAAGATTAGAATCCGTTCTTTGCTTGAAGCTCTCCGAAAGAAAAAGGAGAATCTGAAATGAAAAAAGAAAAGCCTATCAAGTTTAAATATGCTAAGAACGGTCGTTTAAAGTTCACTAAGCAGATGAAGAAGAGCTACACCCTTCTTTTCCCAATGATGGCTCCCATTCATTTCACTATCCTTCAGAGAGTTTTTAATCATTATGGCTATCATGCTGAGCTTTTGACTGATTCCTCTCCGGCCATTGCTCAGACTGGTTTAAAGTATATTCAGAACGATATGTGTTATCCGGCTATCTTATCCTGTGGTCAGATGATCCATGCTCTTCAAAGTGGCAAATATGATCTTCATCACGTTGCCTTGATGATTTCTCAGACAGGCGGTGGATGCAGAGCCTCTAATTATATTTCCTTATTAAGAAAAGGACTTAAGAGAGCTGGTCTTGATTATGTCCCCTGTGTTTCCATCAACTTATCTGGTTTAGAGAAGAACTCTGGACTTCAGATTACTTTAGGAATGATTAGAAGAATGACGGCTGCTGTCATCTATGGTGATATGCTGATGGTTTTAAAGAACCAGGTTGAACCATACGAAGTAGAAAAGGGTACCTGTAAGAAATTAGTTGATAAGTGGACCGAAGATCTCTGCAATCAGATTCTTAATAAGAATGGTTACAAATCCAAGATTATTCAGTCTAACTTAAACAATATTGCTAAGGATTTTGGCTCAGTTAAGAGAGATGGCAAACCAAGAGTCAAAGTTGGTATTGTTGGAGAAATATATGTTAAATACGCTGCTTTAGGTAATAACAACCTGGAGAAGTTCCTTCGTGACCAAGATTGCGAAGTTAATCTTCCAGGCATGATGAACTTTATTCTCTTCAAGGTCGATAATAGACTTGAGGATATTAAGCTTTATGGCGGACATAAGATGAAGAAACTAATCTGCCAAATTCTTTTTAACTTCTGTACCAAGATGCAAAACATGTTTAATGATGCTATCAGGAATAACACTAACCTTCAGGTCCCCTCACCGTATCAGCATGTTAAAGCCCTTGACAAAGGCATCAATGGCTATGGCAATAAGATGGGAGAAGGCTGGCTATTAACAGGTGAGATGTTGGAACTTTGTGAATCCGGGTATGAGAACATTGTCTGTACTCAGCCTTTTGGCTGTCTTCCTAACCATATTTCCGGAAAAGGAATGATAAGAAAAGTCCGGGAAGTTAACCCGGGCTCTAATATTGTTGCTGTTGACTATGATGCTGGTGCTCCTAAGGTCAATCAGGAGAACCGTATTAAACTGATGCTTTCTATTGCTAAAGAGAACTTAGATAAAGAGGAAGCTCATAAAACTAATTCCGCTACTAAGTCCTTAGTCAAATAAAGCAAAGCTATCTTATCTATACCTTCTAAGGAGTAGTTCTTACTGACTTTATTAAAGCCGCTAACAACGGCTTTTTTGAATCCTTCTAAATAGAAAGCGTTCTTTTCACTAGGGATAACAAGACAGTCTTCATAGCTGAACAGTCCATTAGTAAGACAGTTCAAGTCAGGTCTGATCTTTAAGGGATCAGTAGTAGGCTGAGTTAAGAAGGAGTGGAAAAGAGAGCGTGTATATAAGACAGCCTGATTAAAAATGATTTCTTTATTCTTGTCAAAGTAAGTTAATAGTTTCTTTTCAATTACTTTATTGTCACAGGCTAAGTCTATGACAACAAGAGGAGCTAGGCGAGCTAATAGTTCTGGTAAAAGTACTTTATTTAAATCATAAAGGAAGGAATTCAAAGTTCTTAAAGCATTGTTCTTTTCATCTTCCATACGGGCTTTATAATCATCAGGAAGCTTATTGATGATTTGAGAAAAATAGGATTTAAAGGCTTCCTCACCTAATTGGGATTTCTCTTTTCCTTGTCCTTTTAAGATAATGGCATTACCAATCAAAGAATATAAATAAAAAGATATTAAAGACTGTTTGCTATCCTCCTGATAGCCGTAGCCATTAATATCAAAACGATTAGATACCCTTTGACCATTGAAGACAAAGACAATCTTCCTTTGATCAGATAGACTAGTAACTGAAGAAATAATATCCAGTTTGTTCATGTTAGTTATTACGAAAATTATAGCATATCAGGAAAGGGATTAAAAAAGAAAAAGCCATTCCTTTTTCTTTTCTTTGTTTGGCTTTAAAGAAAAACACCATTTCGCCCTTTATTTCCCTTTCCTTTAAGTTTAGGGTTTATCTATTAGTCTTTTTCAGCTATAATTTTAGTTTGAGGTAAAAACCATGGCTGAAGATAGAATCGTCGTTATTGATTTCGGTGGTCAGTACAATCAGCTGATAGCTAGACGTGTCCGTCAGTGTCATGCTTATTCGGAAGTTCTTCCTTATACTACTCCTATTGAAAAATTAGCTGATCCTTCTATTAAAGGCATTATTTTTACAGGTGGTCCTAATAGTGTCTATTTAGAGAAGTCTCCTCATATTTCAGCTGATATCTTTAAATTAAATAAACCGATTCTCGGTATTTGCTATGGTGCTCAGCTAATTGCTTATACCTTAGGCGGAGTCGTTTCACATGCCGAAACTAGTGAATATGGAAAAGCCGCTGTCCAGATTATTAATAAATCAAGGCTCTTAAACCGAGTCTCTAAGAATACTGAAGTCTTTATGTCTCATACGGATAAAGTAACTAAATTACCGGAAGGCTTTGTTACTACGGCTTCATCTAGCAATTGCCTAAATGCTGCTTTTGAAAATGAAAGTCATGCTATCTATGCTACTCAGTTCCATCCGGAAGTGGAGCATACTGTTGAAGGACAGAAGATTATCGAGAACTTCGTTTTTGATATCTGCCGCTGCCAAGACTCTTGGAAGACTTCCTCTTTTATTGATACTAAGATTGCTGAAATTAGAAAACAGGTTGGAGATAAGAAAGTCATCTGCGGTTTATCAGGCGGGGTTGATTCTTCTGTTACTGCAGCTTTGATTTCTAAAGCTATCGGTAAGAATCTTTATTGTGTTTTTGTTGATCACGGCTTAATGAGAAAGAATGAAGCTAAACAGGTTGAAGATTGCTTCGGACCTAATGGGAAATTCGATTTGAACTTTATTCCCGTTGATGCTTCCACTTTATTCTTTGAGAAACTTAAAGGATTAACTGATCCGGAAGCTAAACGTAAGGCCATTGGCGCTACCTTTATGGAAGTCTTTGAGGATGAATCCAATAAGATAGATGATGCTGAATATTTAGCTCAGGGTACTATTTATCCTGACCGTATTGAGTCAGGACTTGGCATTTCAGCTAAGATTAAGTCTCATCATAATGTTGGTGGACTTCCTAAGAATATTAAATTCAAGGGCTTGGTAGAGCCTTTGAATTATTTATTCAAGGATGAGGTCAGGGAAGTCGGACATCTATTAGGATTACCGGATGAGATAGTTTATAGGCAACCATTCCCAGGTCCTGGACTTGGAATTAGAATCATCGGTGAAGTAACTCCTGAGAAAGTCAAGATTGTTCAGGAAGCCGATTACATTTTCAGGGAAGAAATCAAAAAGGCTGGCTTAGATAGAAACATCAGTCAGTATTTTGCTGCTCTTTCTAATATGAAATCCGTTGGTGTTATGGGTGATAGCAGAACTTATGACTATGCTATTGTTCTAAGAGCTGTTCAGACTGATGACTTCATGACTGCAAAGCCTTATCAGATTCCTTATGATGTTTTAACCACTATTGTGGATAGAATAGTTAATGAAGTTAAAGGTGTTAACCGTGTTCTTTATGACTTCACTTCTAAGCCACCATCAACTATTGAATTAGAATAGTTAGACAATTGATTAATATTTTTTAAAAAATGCTTAAATAACTGAAAACACTTTCATATGCTCCTATATCTTTCTTAATCTATAATCGAATACAAGGATTAGGAAATGAAAAAAGTTTACTGTTGTACTTCTTGGCTATGTTTTATCTCTTTGCTAACTGGCTTCTGTAATTGCGATTCTCAAAATAATTCTATAGAAGCAAAAAAATCAAAGTATACTTTTAATAATGGTACGGAGGGAAGTAGCATTAGTGAAAATTATTCAGTAAAGGAAAACGCATCTATTTCTCAATATTCTTTTTCAAATAATGGTTCCTCATATATAACTGGTAATTCATATATATATAGTTTTAATATAGGGAAAATGGGACATGAATTAGATTATAAAGTCAATCTAATTGAAAAAATTAATGGCCAATATTGTCATTGGAGCAAAGGATTTTATTCAAAGGCAACTTTATTAGATGGCTCCTTATCCTCGCTTGAAGAATCTGATTACTCCTATATTGCGAGCAGCTCAATTAGTGTTTCAATGGTATCAACCATGTTTTATTCTTTGGCATCAGCGGTTACTGCATTTGCGAGCCTTGACTCCATTGTTTCAGCTTCTGCAACTCTTAAAGAAGGATCTACTTTTACCGAGCAAAACAAATACACTTATTCAAGAACTAAAACATATAATTATTATTCGAATGAAAAAATCAAATTAGATGCTAATTCCGCGTCTTCCTGTCCTGATGGATATTCTATTTCAATTGGCTTAATTGGAACTTTCTATTTGCTAAATATCACATATACGGAATACACCTATTGGTGGTGGGGAAAATATGTAACACAAGGAACAAATGAAAATACTACTACCAATGTGATTGTGTCAAATGAGACAGATATGACAAAAGGATATGTCTTGCAGAAAATTGGCGATAGTGAGACCAAGTATTATTTAGCTAAATAATTATGCTTAAAGTATCTAATCTTTCGTTTCATTATCCAAAGATTGATGAAAACATCTTAACAGATGTTAGCTTTTCAGTTTCTGATTGTTCTTTTACTGTGATTGAAGGGCCCTCAGGATGCGGAAAGACCACTCTTATTAATTTGATTAGAGGAAACCGTATTCCACAGAAAGGCTCTATATTATGGGAAAAAGATAACCCTCATCTTTATTATGGAGGGGTTGAAGAAAGTAATATTGGTATTCTCTCAGTTATGGATAACCTTCTTTTGGCAACCAATGATCACCAGCAAGCAATAGATGCTCTAAAGAAAGTTCAGTTGGATGATAAAAAAGACGTTTTAGTTTCGCGATTATCGAAAGGTGAAAAAGCTAGATTGATGATTGCTAGAATTCTAGTTATTAAGCCTGAAGTAATTCTTTTAGATGAACCTAGTGCTAACCTTGATCTAGTCTCTTCCAAGATTGTTTATCAGTTACTTACTATGCTATCTAAGACATCTTGCTTGATTGTTGCTTCGCATGATAGTTCAATTCTTGAGTTTGCAACCCAAATTATCAGTATTGAAAATTCAAAAATCACTATTAAGAAACAAGAAATCAATCATAATTCTTCTTTAAGGGAAAAAGAAAAAATAGTATCTCCTTCTACAAAGATATATTTAAAATTAGGGAGAAAAAGATTTTTACATTATCCAGTATTAGCGGCCTTTAGAACACTTAGTCTAGTGCTAATGTTAGTCTTTTCTTTCATTGCTTTTTCTTTTGGATTAGTAAACGAAACTGAAACTAAGAATTCTGTAATTGAGAATCTTTCCGGTATTTATCAATGCACTGATACTCGTATTAATGATTCAGATACTGTTTCATTAACTACTTCTAAATATCCCTCAAAAACAATAATTCCTAGTTTTAGCATTGATGGGTATACAGCCGTTTTTGAAGAAGATGTTAGTCCATATATTTCTGGCAGCATCGATGATACATACAAAAGTAAGTCCTTCTATGATTCCTCATTATTTCCCGTATATTGGAATAGGAAGTCCAATCCTGTAGGGCAAACCATTAGTGAAGGGAAAAAATTAGAATTCAGTAATAAATTGATAGTATCTGGTTTCATTGTTATTGGTTCTGATGACGCTTCGGCTTTAATAAGCATCGTTATTTCAAAGAATTCATACACAGCATTCTATAAAAAGTATGGATTCAGAAACTCTGGTTTGGGAAACTCAGTAGAGTCTTTTGTTAATTCCTATACTGGAAATAATCCTTTTAGCAGTTTTGAATTGATGTTTGCGCCATACATTGTTTCATATTCTGAAATCAATGATGGAGATTCTTCCGGTGAAGAAACTTTGTTTGCCGATAAATATGATTTTTATGTGTCTTATCAAAGACTTTATGAATGGCTATATGACAGGAAAACTAATAATGACCCTTATTTCAGCAACTTCAATTATGAGTTTGGCTGCAATATGTCCTATTATGGATTAGGAGTCTATAATTTGAAAATGAAAGGCTCTTTTTCTTCGGATTCTTCAATCACTGGAGACATTGTGGTTGTAAGCGATGAATTCTTTAATGAGATAATGAATTCACCATTGGTTAAAGGCGAAAAGGCTAATCATTATTTCTTAACTTCAGACTATTTGAAAGCTAATAAGGATTTAATAGATAATGAAACAATTTCGGTTTCTTCGTTTTCCTTGGAAAAGTTTCCCGTTACTATTAATAACTGTAAAAGCCTTGCTAAGTTCTTAGCTGTTGCTTCAGGTGTATTAGCATTGATATTAGTTATTCTAAATATCCTATTTGGATTTCGCTCCAAAGAAGAATTTAGGAAAGACCAAGGCTGTTTTAAAGAATGGGGTATTCCTAAAAAATATGTTTTCCTTTCGGATTTTTCCTTATGCATGATTGCGACTATTCCTGCTGGGATTATTTCGCTGATAGTTAGTCCTTTTGCTTCTCTTGCATGGGGAAAATCAATTGCTAGTTCAACTTTATTAAATGGGACACTCTTTTTCTCTTTAGGAATGTGTTTCCTTTATTCTTTCATTATATTTATTTTAGTTTTCATGCTTCTATTTGTTTCAAATATAGTTAGAGAGAAAAAATATGTTACTTCAAGGAAATAATCTGACTAAAACCTTTGCTGGAAAAAATGTTTTCAAAGATGTATCCCTTTCTTTAGCTAATGGGAAACTATACATATTAGAAGGGCCGTCAGGATGTGGGAAAAGTACTTTGATGACTTTACTAGGTTTACTTGATAAACCTGATTCTGGAAATATCTTTTTAGATAAGCAAGAAATCACCTATAGTAAATATCAAAAAATAGAAGAGATAAGAAGGTCTTACTATTCTTTTTTGTCACAGGATGACAACCTAATAGATTATCTTACATTAAGAGAGAACCTTTCGTTGGTTTCAAAAGATCAAAAAAGAATTGAGAAATATTGCCAAAGATTGGAGATAGACAAGCTTCTTGATAAGAAGACTAGTGAAATGTCTCGTGGAGAGAAAGCTCGTGGTTCAATAATAAGAGTTATATTGGAAGATAGGCCAATTATGTTTCTAGATGAACCTACTGGTCATCTTGATTCTAGGAGAACCAATTTAGTTTATAAATGGCTAGAGGAAATTTGCGCCAATCATATCATTCTTGTCATTTCTCATGATTTTAGACAAAAATGTTCTACTCTTTCAGACAATTCAAAAATTTCTTTCATATCTATTTGTAATGGCATGAAATGTAGTAATAAAGAAACATGTAAATGCATATTGCCTAAGAAAGTAGAGGCAAGACCAACATTTGCAATACTTTTAAAGATGGGTTTGTTTTCTCAGTGTAAAAATTGGTTAAAGACTATTGCGTTTGCCATGGCATTTTTAATAATTCCATTCTTCTTTTTAACTTACGTTTGCTTCTCGCAATTTTCTATTCCAACTGAATCAACCATTCTTAATCTTAATTGGATAATAGATAAAAAATATCTATTTATAATCACTTCTGTTTTTTGTGGCTTGCTACTGCTTTCATTAGATGCTTTATTTATTTTTGAAAATCAAAAAGAAAAGAAAAAAGAATATACGCTTCTTACTTTGGAAGGCTATTCTTCAGTAGAAATTATTAAAGAAAAAGGAATTGATTATTTTCTTTTTACTATTCCTATTGATACAGTGTCCATGCTTTTGTTTTATTGTCTAAAGGGTAATTGGAATATGATTATAAGTAACATCTACGGATTAGATGAAGTGGTCTCAATTATTTGCTTTTATCCATGGCATCTATTTTTGATTTTTTCAGTTTTCTTATTAATTCCGTTAGTCTTATTAATCATATCTTCTTTAAGCAAACCTCTCAACTTGGCTGATCAAATGAAAAAGGATGATGAATAGATTAAATTTGTAAGCTTCCTTTTTCTTTTGCCTCTAGCGATGCTTCCTTTATTATTTTATCTACATCATTCCCAGCGATATCTAATCCGGTTGCTGATAATGAGTGGAATTCTTTAATTCCATAAAATGAAGAGAGCCTTTTTAAAAGATGCTCTCCGATTTTATCTTCTTCTTTTAAGTAGCCACCAGCAGTATAGATATAAGTTAAAGACATAGCTTTACATAAGCCAACGCTGTTTTCTCCAACATACTTGAAAGTGATTCCAGGTATGGAGATATTTTCAATATAGATACTTAACACCGAGGGGAAAGAGAACTCATAGAAAGGTGCTCCTATAACTATATAATCAGCTAAGGCGAATTCTTTGGCTAAAGAAGCATCAATTTCTTTTTGAGTTCCATCTAAATTAAAGCCTTTAGAAGTTAAAGGCTTTGCTTTTAAGTCAGTGATATTTCTTTCGATAATCTGATATTGAGTCTTTCTTCTAGCTTCTTTGAGGAAACCTTCGACTAGTTTTAAAGTCCTTGAGTTATCTTTTCTTAAGCAAGCGTTGACTAGTAATACCTTTGAAGTTACTTCCATTTTTAGCAATCCTTTATCCTTATAATTATATAGCAATTGAAGAATTAGTTGTTTTAAACTAAACTATTACCAATATGCTAACCGCAAATTATCATACCCATACTAAACGATGTGGACATGCAGTCGGTGAAGATGAGGATTATGTTCTTGAAGCTCTAGGAGCTGGATATCATGATTTAGGTTTCTCTGATCATGCTATGCTTCCTAACTTCTCTGAGCCTTTTGTACGAGGAGATTTCTCCCTTTTTCAAGGCTATGTTGATTCTATCAATGCCTTAAAAGAGAAATACAAGGAGAGAATCACTATCTATGTTGGCTTAGAGGCAGAGGCTTTTCCTTGCTACTATTCTTTTTATAAAGAAATGCTTGGCAATGGGGTCCTTGATTATCTGATTTTAGGAAATCATTGTGCCATGAATGATGATCATAAAATCTACACTCGCTTTTCTCAAATCACTTCTCCTAGCCAGCTTTATCTCTATAAGGATTTAGCTATTGGGGCTTTGTCTTCAGGATTGTTCTCTATTTTTGCTCATCCTGATTATTTTATGTCTTCAATTGAGAACTTTGATTCTGACTGCAAGAAGGTTTCTCGAGAGATTATTCAAGCCAGTATTGCTTATGATATCCCCCTTGAAGTAAATGTGGCTGGTATTAGAAACGGCAAGAAACAGATAGGCAGAACCTCTCGATGGATTTATCCTACAGATGAATTCTTTACTATGGCTGGCAAGATGAAGGCTAAGTGTGTTTTTGGCATGGATGCTCATGCTCCTAATCAGCTTTACAATGAAACTGCTATTTATGAAGCGGTAAAATTCGCTCAGGAACACAATCTGATTATGTTGGATGCTTTAGCTAAGATTAAGCAACACTAGAGGGAGTGGTTAATTTATGGATACATTCAATACGGTTGTTTGGTGGATTAATATTGCTATCATTATCATTGTTGGAAGTGTCTTTCTTTTCCAGCTTCTCTTTATGTTCTTGTGGTTCTTAAAGCCAAGGCAGTATAAGAAAGCTAGCAAGTATCATGACTTTACTTTTGTCATCAGAGCCAGAAATGAAGCTGATGTCATTGGTGATGCTATTGATTCCTGCTATAAATGCGATTATCCCAAAGACAAACTTCATGTAGTGGTTTTCTGCCATAACTGTACTGATAATACCGCTGAGATAGTAAGAGCACATGGTGCTAAAGCTGTGGAGATCACTGATCATGATCCTAAGCATCAGAAGGCTTCTTATTGTATGTACTTAGGTATGCATGAATTAAAGAAGGAACCGGTCGGTACTTATGAGTACTTCCTTTTAATTGATGCTGATAATCAGGTTGATAAGAACTATGTTCTAGCCTGTAATGATGCTGCAGATGAGGGAGTCGTTTTAGGAAGAACTTTTGAAAACTCTAAGAACCTTACTGATAATATCCTTTCTTGCATGACTGGTCTTTGGTATGCCAGAGACGATCGTTTTGCCTGCCGTGCTAGAAGTGCTTTGCATTTTGGCTGTGTTATGAATGGCTGCTGCTCAATGATTAAGTCTGAGTACTGTCTTGATTGGGATGCTATGTCTTCAAGCGATGATATTGAATTTACAATCAACCGTCTTAATAAGGATAAACAGATTGTCGAATATATTGATAACGCCATTCTTTATGAAGATCAGCCTACTACGATGGATGATGTCTTTAAGCGTAATACTAGAATGGGGAATGGACTTAATAAGCTCTTCTGGACGAGAGGATTTACCTTATTAGGAAATTTCTTCAAGAATCTTTTTAATCCTCATATGAAGTTAGGAACTAAGTTCTCTTATCTTGATCAGTTCTGGAATCTTGGAACCATACCGGCGGCTTTCTTAGCTGTAGCCTGGTTTCCTCTTTACTATATCTATTCTATTGTCTGGACAGCCGTTAAGGGACCTATCTCCATTCCTGGTTTAGGTTCATATACTTGGCTTTGGTTTACTCTCTTTGTAGTTATAGTAGTAGCTGCCTGCTATTTAGTTCCTTTCCTGATTCAGCCTTTCGTTTCCTATTTTGCTGAAAGGAAGAGACTAGTTGTCACTAACAAAAAAGTGGTGTTCTGGTCTATTGTTCTTTTCCCAAGCTTTGAAATCATTAACGCTGTGGCTATTGTTAAAGGCATCTTAACTAAACCTAAATGGGCAAAGCTTAAGAGAAGCAAGACGAAGATCAAACAATAATGTATTTAAAATTAGATTGCAAGAGCATCAGGATTGAAACTCCTCGGCTTTTTTTAAGAGGCTTTAAAGAAGGAGATTTAAATGACTTTTATGATTATGCCAAGGTCCCTGATGTTGGAGAGTGGGCAGGCTGGTCGCATCATAAGGACATCAATGAATCAAAGAAGATACTAGGCTATTTTATTTCTGATAGTAATGTTTTAGCTCTTGTCGATAAGAAGAGCGGCAAAGTGATTGGATCTCTTGGCCTTGATAAATCCAGTTGGTCTTTAGAAAGACCAGAACTTATTAATCTTAAGACGGTTGAATTAGGTTATGTCTTAAGTAAAGACTATTGGGGTAAAGGTTTGATGACAGAAGCCGTTAAAGCCGTAATTGATTATCTGTTTAAGAATACAGCAATTGATTTTATTACTATCTGCCACTGGGATAAGAATGTTAGATCAGAGAAAGTTATTCGAAATTGCGGATTTACATATTTAGAAGAGGGTCCTTCGAAAACGCTTTTTGATGACAGTATTAGAAACGATAAACGCTATATTCTTTATCGAAAAGACTATTTAAAAAATGAAACAAATAGTGTACAAATTGTTTGTTAAAGCACCTGTTGCTTTAATTTCAAACGGAAAGTATAATTTATAGCTATGAATGTTACTGATTGGGTATTTGTTGTCCTTTACTATGTAAATCTTGTCATGGTTGGACTTGTTACAATTTCCTTTATTCCTCAGTTTATTTATTATTTTTTCTTTTTCTTAAAGAGAAGACATTGGAAGGATGCAAAGACTAACCACTATATTGCCGTTGTTATTCCTGCACATAATGAAGAGTCGGTCATTAGAAATACAGTTGAGAATCTTTTAAATAATATCAATTATCCTAAAGATCATTATCGTGTTTTTGTTTGTGCCCATAATTGCTCTGATCATACAGCTGATGAAGCCAGAAAAGCTGGTGCTACGGTCTATGTCTGTAATGATTCTAATCCCAAGCATCGCACTGTTGGATATCCGATGAAATACAGCTTAACCAAGATTCTTGAAGAATATCCTGAAGTTGAGCTGTTCATTAAGTTTGATGCTGATAATATTGCTCATCCTGATTATTTGAAAGAAATGAATAAATCTTTTGATGCTGGCGCTAAGATTATCCGTGGCTATGAAGCCGCCAGTAACTTAAAAGAGAATATCTGGACTGAAGAGTGCGCTATTTTTTACTTTAAGGATTCGCGTGTTCAGAATACTTTTAGGCAAGCTGTTAAAGGAACGGCTATGGCAACTGGTCCAGGCTTAGCTTTCTCAAAAGAAATTGTTGAAAGAATGGATGGCTGGGACTGTATGACTAAATGTGATGATGCTGAGTTTGGCTGGAACCGTTTGTTTGACGGCTATAAAGTTTATTTCAATTCTGATGCTATCGTTTATGAGGATCAGCCTTCTACATTTGCTGATTCTTATAACCGTCTAGTTAGACTTGGGCATTCACTTAACAAACTTTTCTGGACCGATGGCTGGAAGATGCTAGTTTCTTTCTTTAAAACCGGCAATCCTATGTATCTTGATATGCTTATTCAAATCAGTTATAACCCGATTACTTTTATTTGTTTTGCTTGGTTTCCGACTTACTACATCGCTTATGCGGTCTGCATGTTAATGCAATTATCTGGTGTACATGTTTTCACTTTAGGCTATTTCCAAATGGTTGCCCCAGACTATCTAAATGCTTATCAAGGCATGAGTAATTTTGCTCAATTGTCGGGAGCTGGTTATACAGCAATGATTCAGCTTTTAATTATGGCTGTTAGAGTTATTGCAACCATGCTTCTATTTTGCATTTTCCAGTCTTGGATTTCTGTTTTCTTAGATAGAAGAAAACTAGGAATGGATTGGAAGCTTAAGGGTATGTGGAAGGGAATTATCTTTTCACCTTTTTTCACATTAATTTATGGTATTTGTAACTTCATTGGTGTTTGTTCGGATCCTAAATGGAAAATCGCTAATAGAAATCCTTCTGCGACTAAAATTGATTACCCTCTTCCCGAAAGACCTAAGAAAACTTGGTATATTACAATTTCGCCTCGCGAATTAAGAAGATATGACGGACATTGGTGGAAGAAAAAACAACAGAAGTCTTAAAGAGTAGGCTGTTTAAGTAAATTACTTTTTTTCAAAAAACTTTTAATTTTGTTTTTTAAAAGTTTTACTATTTTTTTAAATTGCTTTTAGGTGAAAAAAACTTGAAAATAAGGCTAAATTTAGCCTTATTATTATGGTAGAATATCCATGCGAGGGCCAGGATATGAATATCAAAGATGGCTATATTGATTTTGAAGGACATCAAACCTATTACCGTATTGCCTCTCCTGAAAAGAAGAAGACGCCTTTATTGATTTTACATGGTGGTCCTGGTTCTACTCATAACTCCTATGAACTACTTGATAATATGTCTGAACTTGATGATAGACCTATTGTTACTTATGACCAATTAGGTTGTGGCTTATCTAGTGTGGAGGGCTCACATCCGGAATTATGGAACAAGGATGTCTGGATTAGGGAATTAATTAATCTTCGTAAGAAGCTTAATCTTAAGTCCATTCATTTGATGGGACATTCTTGGGGCGGAATGCTAGCTATCATTTATTTAACTGATTATTATCCGGAAGGAGTCAAGAGCGTTAATCTCTCCAGCACTTTGTCTTCGGCTTCTTTGTGGGCTCAAGAGACACATAGGTTAGTTAAATATCTTGATTCTGTTGATCAAAAGGCAATTGAAATTGCTGAAAAGACTAATAATTTTTCTTCACTGGAATTCCAAATTGCTAATGATCACTATATGAATCTTTATGTTGCTGATTCCCACGATCCTAATAGGCCAAGCTGTCTTACTAGACCTAAAGTTCCAGGAACGGAATCATATAAGGTTGCCTGGGGGCCTTGTGAATATACTCCTCTTGGTAATCTTCATGACTATGAATATACGGATAAGTTAAGAAACATTACTGTTCCGGTTCTTTTTTGTTCTGGTGCTAATGACGAATCAACTCCTCTACAGAACAAGATTATGTTTGAACATGTTAGAACCGAAAAGAAATGGGTTCTCTTCGCTCACAGCCGCCATATGACATACTATGAAGAAAATGCTCTTTACGAAAAAGAGTTGATAACTTTCTTAGATGCCCATGATTAAAAGGAGAAATAAATGAAGCTTGAATTTATTAAGAAGTTTTCCGAGTCTAATAGAATTACTTCTAGTAAAGATTATTATATTTCGCTTTCCTATATTGGCAATTCTCTTTATTCTAAAAAAGATTTTAGCTATATTGGATGCACTAATGATTTTTCAGACTGCGATACAGGCGATGTTACTGAAGATGACAAATATTTCTTAGGCAAAAATCCTCACCAAGGTTTCTATGTCTATGATGTTAAGACTGAAAAGAAAGTAGGTTTTTATGATATTTCTCCTCTTTGCTCTCTAAATGTTTTAGGAGCCTGCTTTTCTTTAGACAGTAAGTTCTTTTACGCTCTTATTGCTATTCCTAAAGATCAGACTGTTCCTCCCATGATGATGAATGAATATATTACTAATTGCACTGTTCAGTTAAAAGTTCTAGAAATGCCTTCTTTGAAAGAAGTAAAAACAATTCCTATCACTAAAAAATTTGTTAATATTTCTCCCTGTAAATTCCTTAATGGCTACGTCCTAGTCGGTTTTGACAATACCTTGTCTTTCTTTGATGGCAAGACCTTTAAAGATTACCCTGGTACAAAACTTCAGCATTATCTTCTTAGCGTTGATGAAAAGAGAAAGAGATTCTATACGCTATCCGATTATGGTGTTCGAATTTATGATCAAACCTTTAATGAAATCAACCGTTATGATTTGATTTCAGATGCTGAAGAAGTTGTTAACAATAGTCTTTATGGCTACTTGGCTATGGATCCTATCGATCCCATGATGAATAATACTGAAGCCACTAAAAAAGTTCCTAAGGAAACCCTGGTTTCCTTTGATCTTCTTAAGGATGATTATTTAGTTTCTTTATCTGTTGAAAGCCTCCAAAGGTTTTCACGCATTGCTGTTTTCAATCTTGATGATGGCAAAAAGGTTGCTGAAACCATTATCAATGGCGGTATTAATTCGATTGATGTAGTTGATAAAGATAAAATTGCGTTTCCAATGAAAGGCAATATGCATTTGCTTGAGGCAAAAGATGACTAATCAAGAAATATTTGATGAGCTTAAGGCTAACTTAAGCAAAGTTAAGCCTCTAAAGGCCGTCTCTTCTTTGAATGAACTCAATAAAATAATTATCGATTTAGAATTATCCTCTGATGTTAAAGACAGTATTGGCTTTGCTAAAAACGATGCTTCTCTAGATACTTTCTTTTGCGACTATGAACCTAAGGCTATTTTAAAGAAAGGAAAATATCTTGATGTCCTTAATCAGGCATTGACTTCTTTTAAAGCCACAAATAAAAACCCCTATAAGAAATTAGTTCAAGCGGTCTTGCTCTCTAGTCGTTATTTAGCTGCTTTCGATTCTTTTGATGATTACCTAAAGAAGCTTAAAGAAGCCACTAAGACCGACTCTGATGAAATAAATTTCCTTGAAAACTTTAGAAAGAACAGTGGTATTTTTGGAATGTGTTTTATTAAAGCTTGCTCAGTTTTTCAATTGAGCGGTTTATTAGATATTCCAGTAACTTCAACTAAAGCTAAGCAATATTTAGCCAAAAGCATTTCTTTAGAAGACAACAATACACAAGCCTTTACTGCTCTTAAAGAAATAGCTAAAGATAACAACATTAGCTGTTATACCTTAAATAGTTTGATTGATGCGGTAAAATAATATGAGAGGATATAAGGCCAATGATAGAAATTCGTTCATTAGCCAAAGACTACTATATTGATAAGAAGCCTTTTAGGGCTTTAAGCAATATTAATCTATCTTTTCCTAGCCAGCAGTTTGTCTCTGTTCTTGGTCCTTCCGGCTGTGGTAAGACCACGCTTTTGAATGTCCTTGGCGGATTAGATAGCATTACTGAGGGCGACATAATCATCAACGGTCAATCCTTAAAGAAGATGAATTCTCAGGAATTGGATTCCTATAGAAATAATGAAATAGGTTTTGTCTATCAGCAATATATTCTTATTCCTCAGTTGACTGTTATTGAAAATATCGAGGTTGCCTTGGCGGTCAGAGATTATTCTGATGCTGAAGTTAAAGAAAAAGCCTTAAAAGCTTTAGATGAAGTTGGCCTAAAAGATATTGCAAAAAAGAAACCCAACCAGTTATCTGGAGGACAGGCACAAAGAGTTGCCATTGCTCGAGCCATTGTTACTGATCCCAGTGTTATTTTAGCTGATGAGCCTACTGGTTCTCTTGATAGTGAAAACTCACGCTTGATTATGGAATTGCTTGAAAAGGTAGCAAAGAACCGCCTTGTGATTGTTGTCACTCACAATGAAGAACTAGCTAAAGCTTATAGCGAAAGAATAATTAGATTAAAGGATGGAGAAGTTCAATCAGACACTTTAGTCTCACCTCTTTCTAAAGAAATTGAGAATAATGCCCGATCTTTAAAAAGAAGTCATCTTTCGTTTAAGATGATACATAGGTTGGCGTTTAAGAACATTTTCAGCAAGAGGATTAAGAGTATTCTTACTTCAATCGCTAATTCTTTCGGAGTCATTGGTATTGCCTTTTTCTTAGCTATTAACTTTGGCTTTAGCAACTATAATTACCGTCTTTCTAGTGAGACGGCTTCATCTTTACCGGTAGTTATTACTTCATATAATGCCAAAACTTCCAGTGACGCCTATGGAGACTACAATTCCTCTACTCTATATCCTGACACTGATGAAATTTATCCTAAGGTAACAGTCAATTCTGAAACCACCTATACTTACAACAACTTCAGCAGTAAGTATTTCTCATATTTAAACACTCTTCAGGATGAGGGACTAATTAAGAATTATTTAACTAGTTACGGAAACAATTATTCTTTTAATCTAGTTACTGAATATCCTGACTCAATAGATGGCAACACTAAAGGCGGATATGATGAAGTCTATACTCCTATGAGGAACTATAACAGTTCAGCTTCTAGTTATGGTTTACCGGATAATATTTTCCATGTTTTATATGGCAATCTTGATCAATATGATGTTATTTATGGAAACTTACCTACTAATGAAAACGAGATGGTCTTGGTAGTAGATAAATATAACTCCGTAAGTTTTAATATTTTAAGGCAGCTAGGTTTCTACAATTATGCTGATACTCAAGATGAAGTCGAAGACGCTTCCTTATCTACTAAAGTCAAACCTATAAAATTCACTGACTTATGCGCGAAAGAATATAAAGTCTTCAGCAATGACGACTACTTTAGTAAGACTTCTACTGAGACCATTACTGATGGAACAGGCTTGATTAATAGAACTGTCAATCACTATTCATATGATTTATCAGAAGACTTTTATAAGAATAACGGCATTAGTTTAAAAATCACAGGTGTAATCAGAGCTAAAGAAGGCTCTAGTTTGAATATCCTTTCTCCTTCTTTATGCTATTCCTCATCTCTTCAGGAAAAGCTTGTTAGTGACGATATCAATAGCTCTTTCTCTAAGGACCTTCCTAACCATATGGTGTTTACCAATCCTGATGAATCGCTAACTCCTGTCAACGATTTTATCAGTTCCTTAGAAACCATTATTACCGATTATCAAACCAGCAAAGAATCAAACAGTCTTCCAACCACTGAGATCAATTCCTTACTGACTAAATATTTTAAATACTACAGTCCTTTTGGAAATACTTACGCTGGCTTTTCAACCTTCCTATCCGATGCTCAAAAATTTGGCTCTGAAGTAATATCAGATGAAATAAAGAACATGGATTTGAATGATTCTGATCAGGTCAGCAGTTTTATTACCACTCTTTCAAAGGAATTCCTCAGCAATACGACTCAGGCCTACAATGACTTAATTGGGTTAGTTGCCTATATGAATGCTTTCTCTGTAGTTAAAGAAGTTGTTATCTTTACTCCTGACTTGACTAATAGAGAAAAACTACTAACAAAGCTTGATGAGTTTAACGAAATACAAACTGATAGTGATAGTCATGCTAGTTCAACTAAAGAGCAGGTTTTCTATTCTGAAGAGAATGATAATTGGATGATTAAAGATGTTGGGGAAATGGTCTCTTTGGTTTCCATGATTCTAATTATTTTTGCGGTAGTTTCTTTAACCGTTTCTTGCGCTATGACAGCACTTCTAACTTCAAACAATGTTCTCGAAAGAAAAACCGAGATTGGCTTGCTTCGCTCTTTAGGGGCTAGGAAATCAGATGTTGCCATGATCTTCGAGATCGAAGCTTTCTATATTGCTGCTTTCTCAGGACTACTAGGTTCTTTATTGACCTATTGTTTGAGCTTCCCTATCAATGCCCTGATTAATTCTTACTACTCATACTATAAGGTTGGCGTCATTTGCGATTTTACTTGGTGGCATTTGCTGATCGTATTAGGAATTTCTATCGTGGTTGGCCTTTTATCGGCTTTAATTCCTGCTATTAAGGCTGCTAGAGAAAACCCGGTTGATTGCATAAGAAGTCAATAGGCAAAAGAAAAGAAAGTTATACTTGTATATATAATTACTAGATAACTATAATATAGGGAGCTTTTTTGTCATCTTTTATTTGGAAAAACCTAGAAAAGCTAAATTATAGAAAGAGGTAAAACTATGGGTAGAGCACACGAAGTTAGAGCCAAGAAGATTGCTGAAACAAACGCAGCCAAATCTGCACTTTACAACCGAGCCAGCAAGGAAATTTATATGGCCGCTAAGTCTGGTGTTCCTGACCCTAATGATAACCTCGCATTAAGATCAGCCATCGATAAGTGGAAGTCTGAACATGTCACTCGTGATGTCATCGATAGAGCTATTGCTAAGGCCAAGAACAATGATGCATCCGCTTATGTCCCTGGACGTTATGAAGGTTTTGGTCCTTCAGGCGTAGCCTTTATGGTCGATACTTTAACCGATAACGAAAAGAGAGCTTTCTCTGCTATTAGAGCTGCTTTCACTCATCATGGCGGAAAATTAGGAAACTCTGGATGTGTTGCTTTCAACTTCACTGTTTTAGGCGTTCTTGAGTTTGATTCTGATAAGACCGTTGAAGATATTGAAAATGATCTTATTCTCAACGATATCGATGTTCAGAATGTCGACAAGGTAGACAATTCCGTTCAGGTCCAGGTTACTCCGGCTGCCTTCGAAAAGGCTAAGAAGCAGATCGAGGATGATTTTGGAATCACTGATTTCACTGAAGCTCAGGTCACTTATGTTCCTAATGGCGGCTTAGTTTCTTTATCTGATGATGATAAAGAAAAGGTTCAGAACCTCATTGATTCTCTTGATGAGATTGAGGATGTCCAGGCTGTCTATCATAACGCTGATCTCTAGACTTTCTTAAACTGTTAATTAGGGCTACCAGGTAATCTTTTGGTTACATAGTAGCCCTGTTTTGTTAGAATATAATCAACATGAATAAAAAGAATTACTGGGAACGTTTCAAGCACTTTAAGAAATCCACTTGGATTTTGATTGGGTTTATGGCTGTCATTGAAATAGTTGGCCTTTATTTTTCTATCAGTATGAGTGTCAAATTATCTCAAGGCTTAACCCTTTTTGGAAACTCCGGTTCTTTTGATTCTTCAGTGGTCGAAACCACTGGTCCAACTAGCGCTGACTTACAGGTTCTTTCTTTCTATTGGATTCTGACTGGCCTTTTGCTTTTATTACTGTTGTTCTATCTTTTCATCAGAAAAGAAGATACTTCTATTCCGGCCAAAAAAGAAATCGTTAATGGAAAGACTGTAATCGTCAAAGATATGGATACTGAGAAGAAAGAAAATAAACATGACTCAAAATGAGCTTCAGATCGATTTAAAGAAGCTTCTTGATTGTGACTTTATCCGTTATTCTCTTACTGATTCTTCATTAGATGTTACTGTTGTTGCCGATAATGAAAAAGAAGAAGAGCATCAAGATGATGAGACTAAGGATGAAGAAGAAGGCGATGATGATTGTTGCTCTGATATGAACGGACACCTCTTCAAAATCCGTTTTCTTAAACCTACTGGCGTTAAGGTTCTAGGCGAAGAAAGCGATACCTATAAGACTCTTAATGTCAAGAATGACAACAAGCACATTAAACTTGAGTATGAAGGCCGAGAATTCACGGGTGTTGGTAGCTTATATTCATTAGAGTTCGATTATTCCGATTATGAGGTAATTGACTTAGGGAAGATTGAAGGACCTGATGTTTAAAAAAGCTTGGCTGTAATGCCAAGCTCTTTTTTTACTTTTTGTTCTTTGCTTCTTCCTGATGATGCTTTTCAGTTACTTCGGTTCTGATTCCCATCAAAGTATCATAGACTTCCTTATCGGTGGCATCCGGATGGTCTTTGATATACTTATCAAACTCTCCAATGATATCTCCCATATAAGGCTCTTCGGCTTCTTCCTCAAAGTTCTTATCAGCTTCTTTGTTGACTTCATCGGTATGGTCTTTTTCGGATTTGACGGTATTGGAATCAGTCATGTAAGTCGGATAGGTATCATCAAGCTTCACATATTCGTTAGCAGGGTCAAAGTATCTGAAAACGACTCTGAAATGCACAGCGGCATCCTTGAGACTGAAGAAAAGAAGATCTTTGATCTCTTTTTCTTTGATGGAATAGGACTTAGGGGCATCAACGGTGATGTTAAGTCTAAAAGAGGTCTGCTCTACTCCATCATGGATGATGAAGCCTTCCGGAGCAAAGAACTCTAATTCATCATCTTTGCAGCCATAGGCTTTGACTAAGGCTGAATGAAGCTTTCTTGTCTCATCAATGGCTTGGTAGGTATCCATTCCTAATAAAGTTACGATAATCATGTTATTCTCCTTAAAGTGATTCGTTTCCGGGGTCAACGTTGATACTGATCTCGGTATCTTTGTTTCCTAATCTGATGACTTTAATACCATCTAATATCGGAGAGACTTCTTCCCAGGACTTATATTTTAGCAGGATGCTAAGATAATATCTTCCATTAAGGTGAGGAATGTAAGGGGTGGCGGGACCATAGATGTTGATTCTTAAGTTCTTAACGGCGTCATCTAAGTAGTCTCTTACTTTGTTGGCTACTTCGTCAGCCCTCCTTTTATCGATAGCTTTGATGGTGATGTTAGTTAGATAGGTATAAGGAGGATACTGATATTTTCTTCTTTCTTCAAGCTCAAACTGATAAAAAGATTCATAATCCTGCTTTGTTGCTAGCTTAATGACGGGATTATCAGGAACAGTGGTTTGAATTAAGACGGTTCCTTTCTTATCGGCTCTACCTGCTCTTCCGACAAACTGACTGATTAAGTCAAAGGTTTCTTCATTAGCTAGATAGGTAGGTAGGTTTAGTGAGCTTTCGGCATTGATGATGCTGGCTAAAGTCACTTTAGGGAAATCATGGCCTTTAGCGATGACTTCGGTACCAACTAGGATATCGGTTTCTCCAAGAGACACCCCTTGAAGAATCTCATGCCTGACCTCATTAGAAGAGACATCAGAATCAAGGCGAGTGATTTTTGCAGTTGGGAAGAGCATCTTTAGTTCTTCATAGACTCTTTCAGTGCCATAGCCTAGAGTTAGAAAATCATGTGAGCCACAGAAACAAGTATATTCTTGAACTGGTATTTCATAGCCACAGTGGTGGCATCTTAAGGTATCGTTCCTTTTGTGGTAGTTAAGTGGGATATTGCAGTTAGGACAAACCGCAGTTTTATGACATTGACGGCAGATATAAAGAGGTGAATAGCCTCTTCTATTAATGAGAACCATTGATTGCTCATGCCGTTCTAGGGTTTTTGTGATTTCTTCTATTAAAGGTTTAGATAACAAAGAGGAGACTTGAGGATTATAGTTATCAGGATTGTTCATGTTGACAATTATCTGATCTTTATCCTGATTCTTAGCAAAACGTGTCTTTAAATATAAAGGTTCATAGATATCTTTTAAGGCTCTAGCTTTGTCAATTATTCTAGGAGTAGCTGAACCCAAGAGAATCTTGCAATTTTCGATCTGGTTTCTTAGAGAAGCCACTTTGATGGCATCATAGAAAGGAACATTATCTTGTTTGTATGTGGAAGAATGCTCCTCATCAATAATAATTAAGCCTAGATTAGTTACAGGAGCAAAAATAGCTGATCTTGTTCCTAAAACAACTTTTGTTTCACCGGAGGCAATTCTTTGATACTCATCATATTTCCTAGCATCCGATAAGGAAGAATTCAGGATAGAGATAGTGTCTTTGAAGAAAGCAGCAAAAAGATTTGCCATTTGATCAGTTAGGGCAATTTCCGGAATGAGAACTAAGACACCCTTTCCTTCTTTGAGATACTGCTGAGCTAATCTAATATAGACTTCGGTCTTTCCTGAACCTGTTACTCCTTCTAGAAGGAAAATCCCTTTCTTGGAGTCTAAGACTTCCTGATAGACCTTCTGCTGTTCAGTGGTTAATTCAAAATCCTTAATCTTCTTTGCTTCGATTTCTGGAATACGATAAACTGGAATCTCTTTTGATATTAAGATTCCTTTATTTAAAAGATTTTTAAGACTACCTTTTGCAGTAATCTGAGTTGCTCTGATTCCGTCTTCGTGGCTTTTTATTTTCTCATAAAGGCTTTTTTCGTTTTTGCTAAGGACAACACTCTCACTAAGATCCTTAGCTAAAACATAGGTAGCGGTTTTTCCCTGTGGCTTTTTTAAGGCACTATCTTTGGGTTTTAAAGATGGTGGCAAGAAAGCAGCTAAGACTCTAATTAGGTCCGCTTTATAGTATTGAGAAACTGCATTAGCTAGTTTTAGAAGGTTTTCGTTTAAAAGTGGCTTAGTATCAATCTTTCTTTTGATCTTAACTAGTTTGATATTATTTTCTTTTTGATATTCTTCTAATGATTCTTTGATAACAATAGGATCAGATAAAACGAATCCGATGGTTTCTTTAGAAGCACCAAAGGAAACTAAAACCCGCATGCCTTTATTGATAGAGGCATCATCAGTCCAATAATCAAAAGGTCGGTCTAGGCTTACTACCGCCCTGCCGATGAGAACTTTGATAAGGTAGAACATGTTTTTTTCTTTCTAGATATTAAGGTCTTTTAATTTTGTATTCAGGACTATTAGGAATACCTGCTTCGGCGTTCTTGATGTATTGAAGACGGTTATTGACTGCTTGCTCAAATCTTAAAGCTGTTTTGTTGATAGTGTAGTTAGTTAAACAGACATCATATTCATCTTTTAAAGGCATCTCTTTTTGAGCTTTCTCTAAACGGTTCTTTATCTGTTCTTCGGTTTCGGTGTTACGGAGCCTAATACGTCTTTCTAGTTCTTGCATTGAGGGAGGAATAATAAAGATAGCTAAAGTATAAATGCCACGATATTGTTTCATGACTTGCTTAGCGCCATCGGCTTCAATCTCTAGGAGAACATTTCTGCCAGCCTGTAGATGGGAATCCACGAAGCCTTTTGGTGTTCCATAGTAATTATCAACGTACTTAACATATTCAATAAAATAGTTTTCTTTGATTCGCTTTTCGAATTCTTCTTTAGAAACAAAAATATAATCTTTGCCATTGGCTTCCTTGAATCTTTTCATTCTGGTTGTCATAGAGACAGAGTAATCCATCTGAAAAGCGGCATCCTTGTCTAATTTTCTTCTAATACTGCCTTTTCCGACTCCTGAAGGGCCAGAAAGAATAATTAATAATCCTTGCTTCATAACTATAATATAGCACTAATTGAGCTATTCTTTAAATTCAAAGCCACAATGACTGCAGTATTTAGTGCCTGGTTCATTAAGCTGATGGCATTTAGGGCAAACTAAAGGTTCTTTGTAAATTGGAGGCTTTATATCTAGGGGATTAGACACTATTTTTAACGGTTTCTTTGTTCTAATTGAAACAACCAATTTTGAAAGGAAAGCAATAGCATCTTTATCCAAACCGGTGATTTTACTGATATAGGAAATTACTTTTTTCTGATGTTTGGCTTTGCTTTTGAAGAAGAATGAATCTTCAGTTTCTTTAGCTGAATAAATATCAGAATACTGAATAACGAAAACACTGGTGATAACTTGAGGGCTATTTATTCCGTTTCTTTGTTTGATGATGAAATGGTCAGTAGCAATATCAATTTCTGATTGCGATTCAGCATGTCCTCTTTTTGAAATGATAATAGGGAAAAGCAAAAGAAAATAAAGAACAATACCAAGTAAAAAGACACCGGATATTAATATGGCAATACTTTCAATGCGGTTTTCAGCAGTGGATTTTATGATTGTGAAGGCGATTCCGGCGGCTAAGCACACAATTCCTAATATTAAGAATGTAATTAGTTGTCCTTTATAGGTAAACCAAATGAATGATCGGTATTGTGATACGGTATTTGGCTGATCATCAAGTGCTTTGAAAAGATACTTTTCATTCGAATCGGTGGCTTCTTTTTCCATGTTAGCGATTGAAGCTGGATTGATAGTTATAGGTGTGACATTTTCTTTCTTTGGTTCGTTTCTTTTTGATACAGAATATACGATTAAAAGGATTATAAAGGCAATAAGCAAAGCAACTAAGGCAGAAATAGAAAATCCGAATCCTAAAGACAAACTGTTATTAGGGATGACGTTTCCATTAGAATCATAGGGAAGAGTAGCAATACCAACAGTGAAACCAATGGTAGAAATGAGAGCAGCTATGGTTAGAGAACCAATTACAGCAAGTGCTTTTCCTTTTGAGGTCATACATTAAGTTGCCCCTGTATCTCTTTCTTATGGTATTTTCTGATTATCGGATCCACTTCTTCATGGATGAATTCTTTTGTCTGAGAACTGCTTCGACCAGTGAACTTGGTGGGATTAATAATTTCTTGGATTTCTTTTTGACTGAGGTTAAAGAGCTGATCATTTTGAATTATTTCAAGCAGATGATTATCTTTTCCATCTTTTACTTCATCAGCAGTTTTCTGAGAATATTCCCTTAGTCTTTCATGGAGAACTTGTCTGTCTCCGCCTTTTTTGACAGCTTCCATCATGATATTCTCTGTAGCCATGAAAGGAAGATTATCGCTTACTCGTTTGGCAATGACTTTTTTGTTTACTACTAAGCCATCCGTGATATTGATATAGATGTTCAATATTGCATCTACACCTAAAAAACATTCAGAAATGGTTAGCCTTCTATTTGCGGAGTCATCAAGTGTTCTTTCTAGGAATTGTGTTCCGGAAGTAAAATCACTGTTTAATGAATTGATGATAACATACCTTGATAGTCCTGACATTCTTTCGGCTCTCATAGGGTTTCTCTTATAAGGCATAGCAGAAGAACCTACTTGATCTTTTTCAAATGGCTCTTCTATTTCCCTAAATGACTGAAGGATTCTTAGATCGTTAGAGAACTTATAGGCGGAGGAAGCAATCCCAGCCAAGCAATTAAGCAGGTAGGAATCTTCTTTACGGGTATAGGTTTGGCCTGAAACCATGATAGCTTTCTTAAATCCCATTTTCTTAATGATGAGATCATCTAATCTTTTAACTTTCTTTTCGTTTCCTTGGAAGAGATCCATGAAACTTGCTTGGGTTCCTGTTGTTCCCTTGCATCCTAAAGGCCTTAAATTATCAACCTGGTAAGCTAGATTATTGATATCAATGACTAATTCATTCATCCATAAGGTTGCTCTTTTTCCCATAGTTGTCATTTGAGCAGGCTGAAGATGAGTATAGGATAAGCAAGGCAAGTCTTTGTATTTAAGAGCGAATCTCTTGAGATTGAAAAGGACCTGACTTAATTTTGAAAGAATTATTTTACTAGCTTCTTTCATGATGATCATATCGGTATTATCATCAACATAGCAGGAAGTTGCACCTAAATGGATGATACCTTTTGCATGGGGACACTGTAATCCATAGGCATAGATCTGAGCCATGACATCATGTTTGACAATCTTTTCCCGTTCTTTAGCGACATCAAGATTGAGATTGTCTTGGTTAGCTTTTAATTCATTGATCTGTTCATCAGTAATATCAAGGCCTAATTCCTTTTCTGCTTCTGCTAGATAGACCCATAATTTTCTAAAGGTTTTAAATTTATATTCTTCAGAGAAGAGATGCTGCATCTCAAAACTAGCATATCGAGTAGACAAAGGAGAAACATAAGTAGAATAATTATTGCTATCCATGATTTGGGTCCTTTTATGCGTATTCTTATTTTATCAAAAAAGGTGATGGTTTTTAATCTTTTAATGACTGATAGTGCTTAAAAAGATAGGATTTAAAAGAATATATTAAATCCTTTGAGGCGTTTTCTTTTAGTTCTTTAAACGTAGGATACTTTTTTGTAGAAGTAGTTAAAAAGTCAGTGACTCCTAAGTCTATAAGACTGGGTTTGATTTCTTCGTCTATTATTCCACCGATTGCTAATAAAGGAACCTTCTTTATCTTACAGATACGGGCAATCCTAGAAATGGTTTTACCTGATAAGGTCTGCCTATCAATATGTCCTTCCCCAGTAATTACTAAGCTATCACTTGAGATAGAATTCTGAAAATTACTTTCTTCTAGGATTTCAACAGCTCCTGATTTGATTGTTCCCTTCAAATATAGTTTAGCGGCTAAGCCTAATCCTCCCGCGGCTCCGGCTCCTTTTTCTTTACTGAAATCCAAATGAAGATCTTTTTTTATAACTTCGTTAAGATGATTCATGTTTGCCTCTAAAACAGGAAGATCTTTTTTACTAGCCCCTTTTTGGAGTGCATAGACATAGGTAGCACCATTAGTTCCTAGAAGAGGATTCTCAACGTCAGAAAGAATTGTAAACGTACTTTCCATAATTCTTTTATCAAGATTAGAGATATCAATATGAGTTACCTCATTCAGGGTTCCTCCAGTCGGTAAAAAAGATTCTAAATTTCTATTTAGAAATCTTACCCCTAAACTACAAGCCATTCCGGAACCTAAATCATTAGTGGAGGATCCGCCTATGCCTATCTTAAAATCTCTGATTCCTTTATTCAAAGCATCAATTATAGCTTCTCCAACACCATATGTAGTTGTCAAAGAAGGATTAGACTTGTCTCCTGCTAAAGCTAAACCACAGAATTTACAGCTTTCGATGACGGCTGTCTTCTTATTGACTATCAAATAAGAAGAATAGATATCTTTATGATAGAAAGGACCTGATGCTTCTATCTTTATTTCTTGATAATTATTCTTATAAAGAAATTTATATGAATCTAGAGTTCCATCTCCGCCATCAGCTAAGGGAAAAGAAATAATACTTGCCTTCTTATCAAAACTATTAATTACTTTGGAAAGCATTTCTATTACTTGAATAGAAGAGAGCGTTCCTTTGAAGTTAGAAGGAGCTAGTACAAATTCCATTTTCTTTTCTCCTCTTTGTTTATTCCATGCTATCATTATTCTACTCGAGGTAATATTCAATGAGTGATAAAACAACTAAAATTACGATTTCGTCTAAAGGTATGCTGATAATTGAATCAACTTTGCTATTAATTATAGGTATTCTCTTCTGCTGTTCTGTTTCTGTTAACCAAATGGTTAATTACTGCTTAGGAATCCTTTTGATCCTTTGTGGTATCTTCACTATCGTTACTTGCTATATCCAGAAACATACTGCTTTCTCAGCTGAGGGTGTCAGTGCTTCCGGTCTTATTTCTTTAGGTGTCTTCTGCTTCTTAGTCGGCTTTAATTTCTCGGCTTTTATTGATTTATTCTTAGCTACCGCTGGTGCCTTACTTCTTCTTGATGGAGTTATAGGTTTAATCTCTAAGAGAAATACCACTGCTGTTATTGTGGAATTAGTCTTAGGTGCTGTTATGCTCACTTTAGGATTATGCTTATGGCTTATTCCTAAGTTTGGTACTTATTCTGAAGTAGTTATGGGTGTTATCTTCATTGTCTTAGGTGTCTTTGGCTTAGTCTTTGCCTTTCTTCCAGATTCAAAGAAAAAGAATCTTTCAAAGTAGTAATTAAAAGTTAATGACTGCCCTAGGCAAAAAGCCCAGGGCAGTTTTCTTTTAGAGTATACTTTAGTTATGGAATATCAGCACATTACTCACAAAGACTTTGGACCTTTTATTCAAAAAGATAGTAAGATTTTAATCTTAGGTTCTTTGCCATCAATAGGTTCAAGGAAAGCAAAGTTTTACTATGCTTATAAGACCAATCGCTTTTTTAAGATACTTGCTCAGCTTTTTAACGAAGGAGAACCTTTATCAACTGATGAAAGAAAAGAATTTTTAATAAAGCACAAAATAGCTTTATTTGATGTTATTAAAGAATGCGATATTAAAGGCTCTAGCGATTCTTCAATCAAGAATGTGGTGGTTAATGATATTCCTTCTTTAATTAAGAATACTAATATTAAAAGGATTTTTACAACAGGTAAGACTGGAACAGACTTATATCATACATATTTAGGAAATGATAATATTTATCTCCCTTCACCCTCTGCGGCAAATGCTTCCATGTCTATAGAGAATTTAATCAAGGCTTATCAAGTTATTCTTTCTTATCTTATGTAAAGCTATTAAACAGGCTTTATTAATTTGAATAATGACCTTTAATTTGCTAATATCTTTAGTCGCTGGGCCTGTAGCTCATTTGGGAGAGCGTCTCGTTCGCAACGAGAAGGTAGCGGGTTCGATCCCCGTCAGGTCCACCAAATGGTCGCCAGACGC
>DLIM01000041.1:56161-57987 GCA_002483745.1 Caryophanales bacterium UBA7642
TCCCGGGCTCTCTTTTTTCGTGAGTGGAGATTCCCACTCAACATAAGTGATGTCGCTATGATATTCGGGTATTTAATTTCTAAAGCTCACAGTGACATTTACAGTGACATTTACAGTGACATTTACGGTGACATTTGCTACAACATAAATAAGAGGGAAAATATGAACATAGGAAAAGAAACTGAACAAATTGAATTCAAAAAATCAACTTCTGAAAAGAAGGAGGCCATGGATGATGTTTGTGCAATTTTAAACAAACATTGTGGAGGAATTCTATATTTTGGTGTAAAAAATAACGGGGATGTTGTAGGACAACAAATATCTGATAGCTCTCTTAATGATGTAGGAACATTCTTCAAAAATGCAATTAAGCCAATGGTTTTCCCAATAATAAGAGAAGAAAACATGGATGGGAAAACAGTGATTAAAGTTCAGTTTTCAGGAACTGAGAGGCCATATTCTTCATATGGAAGATACTATAAACGTGTTTTTGATAGATCTGAAGAGATGACTCCTGAAGAATTAAAAAGTATGATGTTGTCGTTTGATTATTCTTCATCTTGGGAAAACAAAACAACAAAGTATGGTTTAGACTCTGTTGATTCTGATGCTTTAAAGGATTTTTATAATCAGTCAGTTTCATGTGGGAGATTAGAGCCTTTGAAATTATATGATGAAAAAAGCCTTCTTCAAGGACTTGGGTTGTTTGAAAATGAAAAGCTGACAAATGCGGGATTCTATTTGTTTTCAAAAGTTAATCCTATTGTTTTAAAAACTGCAGTATATGTCACGGATGAAAAAATAAGTTTTTCAGATATTAATAGGTTTAGTGGCAACATTTATTCTTTAATTAGGAAAGGAGTTGCTTATATAAAAGAGCACATCAATTGGAGAGTAGAACAAGGAAGTGGTTCTGAAAGAATTGAAGTTCCCGAGATTCCAATTGTTGCCATAAGAGAGATAGTGGTTAATTCATTCGCACATGCTGACTATAGATCAGAAACCGAGAACGAAATTGATATTACCCCTACTAGAGTTGAAATTTATAATCCTGGTTCATTGCCATTAAACGTGACTCCTTTAGACTATGTAGCTAATAGAAAAAGATCTATTCCGAGGAACAAAGTAATTTTAAACGTTCTTTTTAAATCAAAAGATGTTGAGAATTTTGGTGGAGGCTTTAGGAAGACGTATGAAGTTTGCAAAAAGCAAAATATAAAAGTTGAGTATAAAAACGATGAATCCGGGTTCGAATTTGCTTTTTTAAGAAATCGTGTCACTGATAATGTCACTGCAAATGTCACTGATAATGTTAGCAAATTAAAAAGAAATGGTCTTTCTTCTCTTGATTCAAAAGTTTTGTATGAAATAGAAGAAAATCCCGCAATAACTAGAGTACTCTTAGCGAAAAAGCTAAAAAAAGCTGTTAGAACAATTCAAAGAAGCATCAACACTCTTAAGGAAAACAAAATTATAAGTAGAATTGGAACAGATAAAAAAGGATTTTGGGATATTAATAGCGAAAAATAAATAGATTGAATTACTTCATTTTAGAAACTAACTTTAGTTATTTTTATAGAGTTACTTTTAATAGCCTTAAATGAAGCTAGTAAAAAAACAAGAACTAAAGCGAATGTTTGTGCACTATTCCGAATCTCATTACCTCCACCAATTTAGATGATAGTCGAACTCCGGTGATAACACATTTGCTGATCAACCGGTGTTTAAGTATTAGACTTGACGCAAGAGACTTCTATAGTCGCCTGAAAAAAGTAAAATAATGACAAGCTGGAAAAAGCCCGCTTTTTTAGTCCCGCCTATTTTTT
>DLIM01000041.1:58211-60790 GCA_002483745.1 Caryophanales bacterium UBA7642
TTTGTCTACCAAAAATCTATGAACGTGTACGCTATTTTAAATGAGGACTCGAAACTAGAATGTTCTTAAGCAGTAAATTCATTGCCTTAAAGAAAGTGAGAGTGCATTTATGTTCAAGCTATTCAGTCATGTCAGCAGAAACGAGATGAAGCATACGTCAAGGGGTATTTTTAAGTACAAAGACAGAAAACCAATTGCCATGGTTAAGGGAGTACACGGCGAGGACAACATCAGGTATCTTGAGAAGAACAAACTCGAATATCATATTAATGAGCCGTTTCCTAACGGAGTCAGAAATGGGAGCATTACTACCGGGTATAATGTCTGTGATATCACTTATTTTAGTAAGCAGATACGTGTCTCATGGCATCATGCCATCTGTGATGGAAGAGGAATTAAGCCATTTATTGAAACCTTGCTTTACTATTATTGCTCTTTAAAAGAAAACCGCTATAATTCAATAAAACAGACCTTTGACAGCACTAATATCAATCTATCTGACTCTAAAATGTTTGAAGATGAAATGCTAGATCCTTTTAACATGAAGGAATTTGAACGTGGTGAGGTAAAGCCTCTTGATATTCCTCGCGAGGGCTACAAGGGCTACGCCTTAAAAGAAAATAAAGAAGAATGGATTAATGATACACGATATGAATTTGATTTTGATAGTAAAGTCTTTATGAAAAAGGCTAGGGATATCCATGCTACACCTTCTATTTATATTTCTATGCTAATGGATAAAGCAATTGCCAACCTAAATCCAAAGTTTGATTTACCTATCGTATGTCATTTAGCTATAGATACAAGAGAAGCGTTGGGGCTTATCCATACTCATCATAACTGTGTAGGTTCAATTTCCTTGCCGTTTTCTAAAGAAGACCTAAACGATGATGCAAAGACTGCCTTAAAATTTAGGAAGTCTATGGGCCTTCAAAAAAACACCGATTATCAGAGAGAAAACATTAACAGACAAGCTAAAATGCTAGCTAATATGGCTAGTGGGCAGACACTTGACGAGAGGATTTTAGCTTTCTCACCGTTTTCTAGGATGTGCAGTAATACATTCGCCCTTTCTTATATCGGTAAGTTTATCTTAAATGATTATGACTATATGGTTACTTCCATCCAATTAGTTAATAGCGGAGTTAAGGGACTTCGTATGAATATGACCGCTACTGATAAAACAATTTCTTTAAACATCATCAAGACCTTTGAAAGCGAAGAAATAATCGAAGAGTTAATTCGTTTATTTAAGAAAGAAGGATTAGAGTTCAGTCATAGCGGAAAAATTATATTCGATACTCCTAAGGACAAAACCCAAAAAACAGGGAAGTTTCAAGTGATTTAGCATGTCTTTCTTTCCTGAATTTTATTTTTAAAAGTGATGTGATTGGTAGTTGAAATATTGAGTTAGTTCTAAAAAATCTTCAGTGAATGAATATAAGCCCAGGTATTTAGCTTTAAATCCTGTTAGGGCCACCATCTTAGAACGACAGAGGTTATACAATCCGTGTCACTTTTTTGTAGTATAAAGCGTGATACATCAGAGATCTTGCCTGCCTTGATTCTTAGCCAATAAAACTAGTCATCTAAGAAGTAAAAGGCAAATGAACTTTTTGAATACTTTTACAAAAGGCAGTAAATCAGTCATTGACTGATGAAAAACAAATATATGAAAAGAAATATCGTTTTGATTGGCCTCAAGCATGGCTTCCACCTATACTTATGTGTGAAGACAATTATTAGGAAAAGACTCTTGGGGGTGGGCAATGAAAAGAATCGAAACCCAAAGGCTGCTTTTACGTCCTTTTGAAGAAACCGATTATGATGATTTATTTGAGCTTCTTTCACAGAGAAAATATGATGAGTTTGAAGCCTATCCAGAAATAACTTACGAGAATGGCAGAGAGCATTTGAAATATCGCTTAGGAAGCGACGAGTTTTTCGCTATCGTTTTGAAAGAGAATGGCAGGGTTATTGGCAATGTTTATTTTGGCAATCGTGACTTTGAGGCAAAAGAGGTAGGCTATATCATAAATAAAAATTACCAAAGACAAGGCTATGCCTCTGAAGCAATAAAGGCTGTCATAGATGACGGATTCAAAAACAATGTCCATCGTGTATATGCGGAATGCAACCCCAACAACACATGTTCCTGGCAATTATTGGAACATCTGCATTTTAAAAGAGAAGCGTTTTTCAAACAAAATGTCTATTTTAAAAAAGATGATAATGGAAACCCGATATGGCAAGATACATATGTATATTGCCTGGTGAATTCAAGATGATTTTGATGGCAAGAAACCTTCGTCCCTTTGACTAGGTGATTTTTAGCACAAATATAAAAGCAACCATATTCACGCAACCTAAAATTTCATCATTCTGGATTACGAATTATTGACTCTACAAAAAATCAAGGGTCTAGCTCAATAAATTGATGATGGGTAGGGGGTGTATTTTTTATCAAATATGTCATGCGGTTCCAACTGGTTAAAATGCAAACCCATCTGATACTCTTATTTAAAGGGCGATTTGCGTTAAGGCATGAATCACTAAGCTCAGTAAGCCTAGTATCAAGT
>DLIM01000041.1:61000-61275 GCA_002483745.1 Caryophanales bacterium UBA7642
TCATCAATTGTCTACTTAATACAATTAATTTCCATCAATAAATTTGTGAAAGACGGAATTAATATGCCTTTTTTAAAAAATCAGTTTTATTGTAATAAGCTTCTTAAATAGCAAGTAATCAATGTAAATTTCATTCTTGACTGACTTTAGATGCTTCTTTATTTAGGTTAGCTTTTGCATATAAGAAAATAATTAATCTATAGACAAAATAGATAATAACAAAGACACAAACAAAGAGAATTGATAAGACAAAGAGTTTTAAAAATACATTTTGT
>DLIM01000041.1:61470-64618 GCA_002483745.1 Caryophanales bacterium UBA7642
TGGAATATAATAATTAGCAATAGAGGCAAAAATCGCTAAGGTAAACAAGAATAGGAAAGGCTTGTAGATATTTATTAATTTAGGACGGTATCCATGAACAAACACCATATAGAAAACAGCAAATATTGGTAAGATATGTTCTGCCCAATACTGATAATACCTAAAATACCTAGGACCAGCAGTTGATATTACTGCAGGAAATAGTAATGGGAATAATCCCGCAGACAAACAAGTATAGAAACAAATATCACATAGGTTTTTGCTTTTCTTCATTAACATAATAGAACCAAAAATACAGGTCGATTCGCACACTTGCAAGGGTAGTTTGCATAATAGATTCTTTTCATCAGTTGAACCGCTTCCTACATATAACAGTCTCCAAAAATAAGACATCTCAAAGAAAAGCATTAATATTGCAATGACGTATCTTATATTTTCTTCATGTTTAGCATTTGCTATTCTTTTTCTAAAAGCATAAATAAGAGAAATACCTAAACATAGAAATAACAGAGGAATAATATGGGCTATAGACCAAGGCTGAAAATTACCACTTTCTCCATAACCAAAAAAGCCATCCTTAAAAAAGTCATTTTGTATAGCTGGTTCCATATGATGTTCTCCTTTGCTGTTTATGTCTTACTCTTTGTATTCTCGGCTAAATTCCATTTCTTTATCCAAAGCATACAGATGAAATGACTGAAGAATGAAAAAACTAAGATGAGAGCTATAGTTATTAAATATAATCTTGGATCGTTAATAAACGGATATTCCCTGGAAGCGGTATTCATACCAAATAAGATTACTCTTGCAACTAAGGTTCCTAATGGTAATCCAATAAGTAGCGCAACAATTAGTTGAATTACTAAGTTTATTAACCACCACAATGAGATTTGCGATATCTTTACGCCTAACACTCTTAATATTGATAGTCTTCTTTGTTCTTCCAATAAATTAGTTTGCTCAGTATTAAGGATAATTATTAATCCCATGACAATAGCAAAGGATATACAGATAAGGACTCCTATATCGTATAAAGCAAAATTGTCTTTTGAGGCCTGGTAGAGCTCGTCAGTAAATGTAATACCATAAAAATAATCAGTGCTGTAGATATCCTTTTCTATGCTTTTCTTTGATGACAAATTACATAAGACTATTGCGCTATGTTTTGATTCAGAAGTGACATCAGCTAGTGGAATGTAGTAGGTTCGATATACATATTGATTAGATAAATTGATTAGATAAAGCTGTTACTAAGGTACTCTTACCGTCTAAGCTCACATAATCTCCAACTTTGACGTCTAGGTTCTTAGCCGTATGCTTTTCTAAAACAAATCCTTCTATGTTTCCGATAATCCCATCAGTTTCATTTGGTATCTTTAATAACGAATTATTTTCGGGAACGCCATTTATGCTTATGCTTTCTGCTTTGCCATTAAAAGAAACTTCCGCTGAATAATAAGAATATGTTTCAACTTTATCAACACCAGCAATGGCTTTTATGTTATCAATCTCAGTACTATCAGGGAATTGTGAATAGACAATTTGACAATCATTGTTAAATCTAACGCCATATAATTGATTAATTATTGCTTCTTTTGAATAGTGGAAAGAGCAAGAGGACGTTATTAAAAAGATAGAAGCAATTAAGCATAAGGATGAAACAAGTAATCTTTGTTTGACCTAAAAATGGTTAGTATATTTATTTTAGTATATGCTGATACTTTTGAAGTAATCTTATTTAATAGACGGTTCTGCTTTGTTTGAGCAGGATCGGGAGCCTGATTAATAATCTCTGAAGGAGATATTTTGAACATTACTATGGTAGAAATCAAAGCCGCAATTTGACTAATTACGATAGATATTAGACAAGCTAAAATAGTTGAGGAAATAGTTAATCTGCAAACACCGACAGGAATATGAACGGAATTTAAGAATAATGAGAAAGATAAATTGGCTAATAGTGCTCCGATTGCTACTGCTAATATGGCAGAGACCAAGGTTATTAATAAGCTTAATAAACTAACAATTAATATGAGTTGCCCTTTGGTATAACCAATAGCTGTTAGGATACCTAATTGTTTTCGATATTGACGAACCATTTGTAATAAGAATACACATGATACTAATAAGGCTCCTGCATAGAAACACAAAGGCAAGAATATCGATAAGGCTTTAAGAGGGGCTAGGTTTATATCAATGGTATTCTTAGCATTTGAAGTTTGAAATGTGTAGGAACTTGAAATGTTGCTTTCACCAATTATGGTGGTTGCTGCTTTTAATATTGCATCATTGTTTTCTTCACTTTTTGATCTGAAAAGAACTTGGTTATAAATAGGTAGATCATAATCACTTATTTCGTTTGCCCATACTGAATAAGGAATAAATGCAGTACCTAGTCTATAATTATCACCCCAAGTACCTGATGTTTGTTTGTTATTAAGACATTCGGGAGAGGTAACTAAAGCTGATACTTTAACATCAAAACTACCTAATGATTCAATTTTAACTGAAATGGTATTTCCAATAGCAATATTGTTATTATTAGCAAATTCTTTTTCTAGATATATGCCATCAATACTGTCATCTTTTTCATAAAAATAAAATGATTCTATTTCATCATTGGTAAGGCAATAATATTTAGCAGATAAAGATGATTCATCCTGGGTCTTTAAACCACTTTGAAATGTTATTCGCTTGCATATTTTATCTACTCCGTCTATTTTCTGGAGTTCATCAATATGTAAGTCTGTTAAAGCGTTGGTGTTAATGGTGACATCCGGATATCCATATGTTTCTAAATAATTATAACTTGAGGGCTTAAAAGAATCATAACTGGATCCTAATCAAATCATCATTGACGTACCCAAAGCCGAGATGATAGTCATTGCAATAATCAGCCATTTAAAATGGCGGATCATTGAAACAATAACTTTATTAATAGCTTTTACCATTTGATGTTTTCCGTCGTTTCTGGATTATTGTTTATTATTTCTTCGACTATTTGACCGTTTTTAACCATAATTACTCTATTTGCAATGTCACCTATTGCTTGAGTATGAGTGACGAAGATGACTGTTTTACCATCTACCTTTGATAGCTTTTCTAATATTGAAACAATCTGCTTTCCGGTTTGGTAATCAAGAGAACC
>DLIM01000041.1:64831-65266 GCA_002483745.1 Caryophanales bacterium UBA7642
TGTTCTCCACCTGACATTTGAGAGGGATATTTCTTATACTTGTTTTTTAATCCAACCATTTCAAGGGCTTTATCGACATCATTAGTGTTGTGTGATAAAGCGGCTGATAATAAAACATTTTCACCTGCGGTTAAATCAGTCAGCAAATTAAAAGATTGAAAAATATAACCGACATTGTTTCTACGATATAAAGTTAAATCTTTATCGTTTAATTTTGAAATATCAACTCCATCAACAATTACTGATTCAGAAGTTGGTCTTTCCATTCCACCAATCAGATTTAAAAGAGTTGATTTTCCACTTCCGCTATTACCTAGTATTACTAGTAGTTCACCTTTTTGAACTTCTAAATTAACTCATCTTAGTGCATAGACCTGGCCTTCACCTTTTCCGTAAGTTTTTGTGGCACCTAAAATCTTGATAAGGGGAGAATCT
>DLIM01000025.1:0-55931 GCA_002483745.1 Caryophanales bacterium UBA7642
TGAGTGGAAATTCTACTCAGCAGTTAACATTCTAAAAGAAGACTAAAGATCGAAAAAAGATTTTCAAATTGATATTTACTTGTTTTCAATGATTTTAATAGACCGAAGATTTCTTATAATTAAAAAGCTAGCCTAACCAAAGGGAGTCAGGCTGGCTTAAGAATTAGTTAAACAGCAGCAAATTCAGCTAAATAAATAGCGGTCTTTGCAGTTACTTTGATCTTATAGGTCCCGCTGGCTGAAAGCATAAAGCTAGCAGTAGAAGCAGCTTTTCCTGTTGCGACTGGGAATGTGGTTCCACTTCCGGTAATAGCTACATCACTAGAATTAGTGACAGAGACTGTAGTAGTAACGGCTAAAGAGGTATCAGTGGCATCAAAAGCTTTAGACATACCATGAATAGTTAAAGTGCCTGCTCCAGAAGCCGTAAAGTCAAATTCATCAGTCGCGGTCATGCTTAAGAAATTATAGAAATAATAGGCATCCTGAGTACTTTTTCCGCCTAATTCTATGGCGATATTGTCGGAAGCCTTAACAGTGAAATTCCCATAAGCTTTGTCAGCTGTATACTTAGCTAAAGGCAAGGCTAATAGGGAATCAAAGGAATTGCTAGAAGACATCGCTTCAGAAATCTCAGTTACCGGTAAAGTTGTCTTATCGGAATAGGTAATTTTTATAAAGTAGATGGAGATATTGGCATTAGAGAGAATATAGTATTTTCCACTGGAAGGAAGATTAAATTTTGTATCAACGGTAGCGGTTTTCCCAGAGCCATCATCTTTTAAAGGACAAGCTAAACGACCGACATATTGATCCACACTCCCATCATCTTTTATTTTGGCAGCATAAAGTATTCTAGAAGGATCATTGGATGACCCGCCTTTTGCCGAAATCTCACAGATGCCAGGATGAGCGGAAGTGAATTCAATTAAATGATTCTTTTCATCAACATCTGATGTTCCGTTAGTACTCCACACGCCTTTTGTAGCAGCATCACTCGTCTTTGTCCCATAGCCGGTGAAGAAACCATCGCTAGCTTTGTTGCTATCCGTTCCATCAACAGCCAAATTAGTATAATTAGTGGTGACATCAGGAGTTTTTTCCTGCGATGAAGAAGAGCTATTTTGGGAAGACGAAGAACTTGATGAAGAAACATTTGGTAAAGATGAAGAAGTAGTAGGCGAAGTTGAAGTTTTAGGGCTGGTTGATGAAGGGGTTTCAGTTGTTGAACTAAAAGGAGATTCTTTACTGGTCTGCCCACAAGAAGCTAAGCCTACAATCAATCCAGCAATTGCTGCAACCTTGAAGATCTTTTTCATAAATTCTTTTCTATTACCCTTATTTCTTTTATATTTACCAAAATATTAAAAGAAATCCTTTACCTATAATAAAGTCTTATTTTCCCTTGTATGCAAGTTAAAATGGTCACTTATGTTCTCTTAGCACAAAGAAACTTGTCTTTTTCATCATTTAGAATTGAAAAGGCTTTCATAATGCTATATTAATGTATACAAGAAAGATATTAATTTTTTTACAGGAGGAAAAATGAATTCACATAAAGACTTGTTTTTTCTAAATTTAGCTCTTGTCAGTTTCTTAGCTGCTGGCTGCCAAAATCATTTGTCTTCTTCCTCAGGACAAATCAGTTCTTCAAATGAATCGATAACAAGTTCTTCTTCTAAAAGTGATACCACAATTTCTTCTAGTTCATCAACTACTGTTCCGATTAATAAGAAGGATCTTTATATTTCACCTAAAGGCTCAGAGGATGCTGATGGGAGTTTAGCTAAGCCCTATAATTTTATTCAAGGAATTAGAAACTTGCCAGTCGGCTCAACGATGTATCTTCTTGAAGGCACCTATTCTTATGGCTCAACTTTGATGATTGATTCAAGCATTGATACTCATTTGGCTTCTTCCGAAAAAGAAAGGAAGACTATCAGACCAGCTTTTGATGAAAGCAATAAGGAAGTTAAAGTTATCTTTGATTTTTCTTCTATGCCTTTTTATTCTTCTAATCGCGGGATTTCAGTCAATACTGATTACTGGCACATAATGGACTTTGAAGTTAAAGGAGCCGGAGATAATGGTGTTTACATCGGTGGAAACCACAATATCATAGAAAGATTAAATATTCATGATTGCCAGGATTCTGGTTTGCAGTTAGGAAGGAAAGCTTCAGGATTAAACAATATGGATGAATGGCCTTCCTATAATACCATTCTTAACTGCACTTCCCATGATAATCATGATCCTACTGGCGAAGACTCCGATGGCTTTGCCTGCAAACTAACAACCGGAATCGGAAATATCTTTGATGGCTGCATTTCATATAATAATGTGGATGATGGCTGGGACTTATATACAAAAAGTGAATCCGGTCCTATCGGTCCTGTCACTTTACAAAACTGTGTCGCTTTTAATAACGGGATTACTTCTTATGGTGTTGGAACTTCTAATTCCGATGGCAATGGTTTTAAGTTAGGTGGCGAAAGTATCCCCGTCAGCCATAAGGTTAATAACTGTATAGCTTTCAATAACTTAGCAACCGGATTTACTGATAATTCTAACCCTGGAACAATCAATATTCAGAACTGCACATCCTATAACAACGGGACAAGAGACTTAGATGCCAACAACATTGATATGTGCCGAAGCACAGTAACTTCTTCAAATGTCTATAAGAATATTCTTTCCTATTGTGATGGCGTGAGGGTCTCCCCAATAGATGGAACTAGTGCGGTCTTTAACTCTAAAGACCAATATAAAGGCTCTGTATCTCATTGTATTTTCTATTATGGTATGGAAATGCTTCAAATAAATGGTCCTTTAGATGCCGATTATTCAGTAAACGGAAAGAACGGAACTATCCTTGAAACTAAAGATACACCATTTGTTTCCGTTTCTTCCCCACAGCCTCAATCTTCTAAAGGCGTATCAGCCAGTATTCATTATGACGTTCATACTCTTCTAAGAAGTAATGACGGGAAAGTGAAATTAGGAGATTTCTTAAGAATTAAGACTAATACAGTTTTTGCTACGGCTGGCGAAAACAGTAAACCTATTGGGGCTGATTTATCAGGAGGCAATGACTAATGAAGAAAACCAAGATTGGTCTTTTTGCTCTTCTTTCTCTAATTGCCATAGCTCCCGCTCTCAGCTGTAATAACAGTAACATGGCTTCTAAAGAGGCTATTGTCACTGAGACTCAAGACAAATGCCAGGAAGCTTTGAATCTGATTGACCTTAATGTCGATACTTCTAATGTTGTCTCTGATATTATTCTTCCTGTCAAAGGCATCTATGGTGCTAAGTTTACTTGGTCTACTGAAAATGACGCTATTGTTTCTATCAAAGCCGTCCAAGCTGATAGCGCTAGTCCCATTTCAGCTTACCGAGCTATTGTTCACCATGATAGCAATAGTGCTAAGACTGCTAACATCATAGCAACAGCTCAGATTGGCTCGGACACTGAATCCGTGAAGAGCAAAAGCTTTTCCTTAACGGTTTCTAAAGCCACTAATGATAGCAGCTTAGAATTAGCCTTAAAGATGGAAGAGGATTTCTCTTCTTATCAGACCGGTGTAGATATTTCCAATTATTATAAATGGCAGATGTCTAAAGGTGAGAAGCAGATAACACAGGTCATTGAGAAAGAATCCTTCCCTAATATTAACAATCTCGTTTCCAAAAAAGCCTTAGAAATCACTTCCACTAAAGCGGCTACTGATACTTACTATGATCGAAGAATCAATGTCAATGACACTGAAGCACCAAATGGTGCCATCTTAGAAGGCTATTATCTCTATACTGGGTCCACAAATGGTATATCTATTAGTTTATTGTCTAACGGAAAAGCTATTGCCTCTTTGTCTTTTTCTTCAGAGAAATATTCCTACTTGGCTAGCAGCAGCTATTCAGACAGCAGTAAAACCACTTTGGAAGGTGTTTGGATTCCTTTTAGGATTTCATTCAGGAAATCAGGCTATTATTCCGCTTCGATCTATTCTTTTACTGATAAAAAATATATTGATCTAACTAAGGAAAGCAATACCTATTTTGAAGGCTATGGTGTCTCATCAGGAAACAAAGGCAATGCGGATACTTTAAGAATTGTCTCAAAATCAGGAATAAGGGAAGGGAAAAGTTATCTTTCTAATCTGAAATTAGATTCTCTAGAAAATCTTCCTGAAACCGAGCCTAGCAATCCTAATAGAAGTGAGGGCATAGGCAAAATCAGCAATTATGAAGCCACTATTCTATCCTATAAAGGTGAAGCAATCACGGGAATAGATCCTCAGAAATTCTTGGTAGCTAACCGTTTCAATCAAGAAAAGACCTATACCTATGGTACAGATTACACCATTAGCACCGTAACAAAGAAGACAGGCTTAGTCACTTACTACTATCATACCTTTACTTTGCTCTCGACAAGTGAAACCAAAGTCGTCATCCAGGAAGTCTATGAGGATGAGAAAGCCAACGTCGCAGACATTTATGATTTTTCTGTTTCTTATTTGAAAGCTATTAAAACTGCTGATAATATCCCTTCTACTGAAGCTACTATCACCCTTTCTGGTCAGGTAATCAGAACTGATTCAGTCCTATATTATGCAATCTTGGAAAAAGGGGCCGCTAGGCCCACTAAAGAAGAAATCATCCAAGGCACTAATCTCGATAAGCTATCTGATAAAGGAAGCTTAGCTTTAACTACCCATGATTTCTCCTTAGTATCAAACAAGCTCAATCTATGCAAAGAATATGATGTCTATGCTGTAACTGAAAATACCAATGGCATCTCTGATATTTATTCTGAAAAAGAGATTTCGACCCTCATCAATATTTCAACCTGCAATGACTTCTATCTCATGGCTACAAATATAGAGACAAAATCAAGCACTTTCCGTTTAATTAACAATCTTGATTTTTCGGATTATCAATGGGTACCTGATATTACCTCCCAATTAGAATTTTCGGGTGTTTTTGATGGTCAGGGCTATTCGATAAGCAATCTTAATATTTCTTCCCCGACTGCCAAAGTTGGAATTTTCTATCGCTGTGCCGGTTCCATCAAGAATGTTACATTTATCAATGCCTCTGTCTCAGGTCTTGAAGATGTCGGGATCATCGCCGGTAACATCTATGGCGGCAATTATACCAATATCTCTTTTGAGAACTGCCAAGTCAGTCAACAGCAAGACTGTGAAGGGGGCGCTGGCTATTTTGGAGCTCTCTGCGGAAGGATCCGTTCTTCATCAAATGAAACCGTCTTAAGTGGCATCTCAATTTCCGGTTTTAAGTTATCTTGCCCGAAATACTGTGGCTTATTGACCGGTGGCGTTGAAACGGGTTCTACCTGTTCTATCACGGGTCTTTATGCTGCTGGTAAAGTTGATACTTCCGGTGCCGCAATTGGCTTGATTGGAAGAAACCGAGGCATTACCTCAATCGACAACGGAATCGTCTATCTGACTATTGTCAACGCCAAGAAGGAAGTTGGCGTAGTAGCTGGACACAATAAAGAAGGAGGCTCTTTAACAATAAACAACTTCTTAGGTGACTTAAAGATAGAAAATATAACTCAATCAACTTATTTCAATAACTTCATTGGATCAAATGATTTCTCGACATCAACCTATAAGGCTACTAACACTTACTTCATCAAAGAAGATTATTCTAATCTGGGGGATTCAATTACTCCTATTGCTACTGCCATTACTGTTGGTAAATCCATCAGCCTACCTTACCATGCCAAAAGCCGTGAATTTGAGGAAAATACTTTCATCAGAGACTTTAATACTTCCTTGTATTTTGCTTATGATGAAGAATCTTTCTCTCCGATACTGAAAGTTAGAACTATCAAAGACTTGTCTTTTAAGGCTGATGACTTTATTAGTTATGCTGATCAAATCGACACCACCAAAATCTTTGAGAACCATTATTTCATATATAAAGCTTCTGATGTCTTAGCTTATCTATCCAATGAGGAAAAAGCTAAAATTCCTTCAGCTACTCTAGAAAAATTCAATAAAGCCAAAAAAGATTATGAAGATGCTCTAGGCAATCTAAATGGCATCGGTGACGATACTGATTACGGTTTTGAAAACTAGGAGGATTGAATCATGAAAAAAGTATGGCTTGTCTTACCGGTTTCAGTATTAATGGGTTTAGTCTCCTGTAATGAAGCCATTAGTTCTTCTAGTTCTTCCAATAATGATCTTACTAGCAGCACCACTTCAACAACTGCCGTTTTAGATGAGAATTACTACTTAAAGAAATTAGAAGAAAAGACTCAATATTATTCGGTTTCTTATTCTTATACGGTCAAAGATACTCTCAATAACGTTTATAAGAAAGGAACTAAAAGAAAGTCTGTCTTTATCAGCAGTGAAGGAACAGATACAAAAATAGAACATATCTTTGGTACCACTGCTACAAGGACTTCTTTAGATGAAAACAGCGAGACTAAAAATCTAGTCTTCAATTACTACTTTACGCCATCTGCTACCTATTATCTAAGCGATGATAACCGCTATAACTTAAAAGAAGAGACCCATCCTGACATAGTTCCTTATACTTTAGCCTTTGATTTCACTAAGGCTAGTAATGTCTCACTTAAACTCGAAGGCTTCGATGCTCTTCTTTCAGGTACGGTCTTACAGGCCGATTCTAGTTCTTTTTTAGAGCAAGAAGGGGTTATAATTTCATCTGATATCTCTTTCAAAGCTATTTTATCGAAAGATAGAGGCGCTTTTAAAGGATTCGAAACCAGTTTTACCCAATCCGGTTACCAAATTAATTACAGTTATTCTTTTTCTTCTTTAATGTCCGTAATCATCTTGCCGAGTGTCTAATCAATGAAATGCAGAATATCTTTTAAGGCATAGTAGACACCGTCTTCTAGGCATGTCTTAGTCACAATCTCCGCTTTCTTCTTGCATTCAGGAACAGCATTACCTAAGGCAATGCCATGGAATTCTTCTATCATACCGGCATCATTTCCTTCATCACCGAAGCAATACACATTATCGTGATCAATATTTAAGAAATCAGCTAAAAAAGAGACTCCGACTTTCTTATCAGTTCCTTTTCTCATTACTTCAATGAATGGTGGAGCACTGCGGATGAAACTATATTCGTTCTTTTCGGATTCCGTGAATTGAAGCTTCAAAGAATCCTCTGGAGAAGAAGCTAACATGACTTTAAATAAAGGATAGTCAGAGCTTTCGTCTTTGACAACATTAAGATCTATCTTCTCTTTCATCTTATTGCAGCGATACTCGTTTTCCGTCCAAAAAGATGGCCGATAATAGATTACTCCATCGTTAACTGTGTAGCCATATACTGAGACTTCCTTATGGTCTTGAAACTTCTTAGAAAAATAGTCTAAATCTTTTAAGGTAAGAGTTCTTTTAAAAAGAAGATCCCTATTAAAAGAATAAACTCCAGATCCATTAGCGGCAATGGCAAATTTCTGGCCAGGATTAAAACAATCCAAATACTGTTTAATTCCGGTAAAATTCCTACCCGAAGCAATTGAAACAGCGTTTCCTTGAGCAAGCAATTCATTTACAGCAAGAATTTCTTTTGGGGGAAGCTTGTTTTGTCCTTGTGGGAGAAGAGTATTATCGATATCAAATGCAAAGAGTTTCATAGGTTATGCCTCTAATAATCAATAGAAAAGACCGTTACCGAAGTAGCGGTCTTTTAAGATATGTGTTCTAAACTACTTCTTGTCAGCAGTATTAGTCTTATCGTCAGCCTTCTTGTCATCAGCAGACTTCTTCTCATCAGCGGAGATAACATCCTTATCTCCAACCCATTCAGCGAAGGAGAAGACAGTGCCTTTAGAGATGACATAGATCAAGTTCATGATCCAGAAGACAAACGGAACCGGAGCAATTCCTAAAAGGATATCGAGCAGTAAAAGAGTAATGTTCTTACAATCTTTGATAATACGATAGATGACATAAAGAATAGGAAGGAAAATAGCAATAAGAATCTTGGCAACATTCGGAAGCTTGTCCATCCAATTACAATAACTCATTTCAATAACCTCCAGTGATTATTTATATTTCATATTATATAAATATTCAAATAGAAATGACACTATTTATTACTACTATCAGCCTTAACTGAACCGTTTTCATTTATATTTTCTTCATCGGAAACCGGTCTATTATCTTTTCCAAAGTTGTTTTCCGTGTTTTTATCCGGGTCTATAAAGAAGACTTTTTTGAATTTATAGATAACTTTTGAGCGACTAACTTGTGTGTTAGAGACTTTGCTTATACCAATTTGAATAGTCTTTGGGAGAGCTTGAAGGAACTTCTCCTTAGAGAGAGTAAGTTTATCCTTTTGTTCTTCACGCATTTTCTCGTATTTGACTTCAATCCCTGCCTTCTTAGCCCAAGAAGTGATTTTCGTAAAGATACCTATTGATTGAATAAAATCTATCAGCATCACACCATAGGTAACACCCATGAAGAAAATGAAAACAATATTGGCATTACGGCCATCGCTTGATCCAAACATAAAGCCAAAGGACTTCTTGAAGCCTTCAAAGACAAAGGGGCTTAATCCATAGTAGTAAATAATTGCGACAGCAAACCAGATAATGTCAAAGAGTGGGCAGACAATACCTAAGATATTTCCTTTGATGTTAGAGTAATCCCAAAGCCTGACTTTAAAGCCTCTGACAAAGATCAAGCCGGCTACAAATTCAAGTAATACTAGGGAGCAACCCATTATAGTAATCGGAATTAGATCATAAACAGTTGGCCCAGAATAGTTGTTGATTCCAAACAAATCACCTAAAGGATTATAGAAAGTCATGTTTCTTGGTAAGTAGTAAACTAGCACCCAAGAAAAAGTAAACATGATCATCAAACCAAAGCCATACAAAGGAAGCCACGGTCCCTTCATAAAACCGGGGTTTACCCATCTATGAACAGTAAAGATCCTTCTAAAAAGAACTTCAATTCCATAGCCAATCAAATCGCCAAACAAAAACATAAAAGAATAAGCAAGGAACAATTCACTTCCAGTTGCAACTCTTCCAATAAAATCATCTTCTAAAATTAGAAAATTCATAATTATTCAATCAATACCTTTTATGATAGCATATTATTAATAAGTTATTTACCTTATTTTGGAGGTTTATTTAATGATTTCAAAAAGAATTGTGTTTCTCGGGACACCTGATATATCGGCTTTTCTCTTAAAAGGTTTAATAGATTCCGGCTTTAATGTTATCGGAGTCGTCACTAAAGAAGACAAGGTCCGTGGAAGAAACAATAAAGTCGAAGAAAGCCCAGTTGCTAAAATGGCTCATTCTTTAAACATACCGGTCTTTAAGCCTCATCGTCTTAACAAAGACTTTTCTTTTTTGAATGAGCTTAAGCCTGACTTAATGCTTACTTTTGCATACGGTCAATTAATCTCAGATGAAATCCTAAAGATACCTACCCTGAAACCTTTAAACCTTCATGCTTCGCTGCTTCCTAAGTATCGCGGTGCTGCCCCTATCCAATATGCTTTAAGAAACGGTGAAACCGAAACCGGTGTCACTTTGATGGAAATGGTCCATGAAATGGATGCGGGAGATATCTATGGCGTTATTAAGACTAAAATAGAGCCAAACGACAACTATACTTCCTTATCCTACAAATTAGCTAGCACGGCTTTAGAAGTAGCAAATAAATTTCTTCCTCTTTTCTTTGAGGGAAAGCTAAATCATATCGCTCAGGACCAAAAGCTAGCCACTTTCTGCCCTTCCATCAAGAAAGAAGAAGAAAAGCTAAATTTGGATGTCGAACCGGAAACCTTCATTAACCAAGTAAGATCCCTTTCATTAACTCCAGGTGGTTACTTAATGAACGGAAATGATGAGCTAAAGATTTTTGAAGCCAGTAAACTTAACAGCTCAGTAACTGCCCCTATTGGCACCATCTTAGAAGTCAATAAGAAAAACCTGGTCCTCCAGTTAGGAAAAGGCCAAGTTAATATTCTTACATTGCAGCGTCCCGGAAAAAGAATCATGTCAGCAGCCGACTTCAATAATGGAGTCAGGGACTTTAAAGGGGTTGTTTTAAAATAGGTTTAGGCTGAGAAGAAACTAAGACTTTGGTGATTTTATAAATATAGATGTTGTAGAAGGATTTTGAAAAATAGTGTGATTTTTGAATCTGATCATCTCTAAATTCATGTCTTCTGATCTTAGAGACATAGATTTTCTCACCGAAAATAACTAAATTTGACTTCTCAAAATAAGGAAACCCATCATCTAAAAGCAGATTAAGACCTGATTCTTTGAATTTATCACGGTCATATCCAGACATTTTCCTGAACATTGCCGAATACTGATGCCCTTCTTCTTCCATACGACATAAGCAGCATCTAGTCGAACGGTCAAGAAGCTTTCTGGTGTATCTTTCTTTTTTGATGAAAAGAGAAAACACTGGATAGTTGAACAAATAACCTAATTCTCCCCAGCTGACAGTCATCGCATTCTTTTTATCGCCTGCTTGGGAGACCAAAACCATATTATCCTGTGAAAACAGGGTAATGGGGTTCTCTTTGACAAACACTTCGCCACTGATTTCTTTCATAAATCCACTCCTTTGCAATTGTCTTAAAAATAAAACTAATTGCATATATAATAGAATTAGTCAGGTTCTAAATCAAATGAATAAAACAAACGTTATGCGTTTATTAGAAAGCCAAGGTATCCCCTATCAGCCTTTTGACTACACTAAATCCCATGCTGTCTCCGCTGATGAAGTAGCAAAAGCCCTTAATGAAGACCCTTTAAAGGTTTTCAAAACCCTTGTCACTGTCGGAAAAAGCCGTGAGCATTATGTTTTTGTAGTTCCTTCTACTTCTGAGCTGGACTTAAAGAAGGCTGCTAAGGCCAGTGATGAAAAGAATATTGAAATGATTACTCAGAAAGAATTGCTTCCTCTTACCGGCTATATTCATGGTGGGTGTTCACCTATTGGCATGAAAAAGAAATTCCTAACCTTCGTAGACGAAAGCGCCTTGAAGTTCCCTAAGATCTATATTTCAGGTGGCCGGGTCGGGCTTCAAGTCCAAGTCAATCCTCAAGACTTAGAGAAAATTACGGGATGTCAGTTTACTGATCTTTGCCTATAAAAGGAGAGCAAAAATGTATAAGCACCCAGATTGGTTGAAGACGGCAATGTTCTATGAGATCTATCCTCAGACCTTCTTTGATAACAACAATGATGGAATCGGTGATCTTTATGGAGTGATTAGGAAGTTAGATTACATCAAAGATTTAGGATTCAATGCCATCTGGCTAAACCCAATTTTTGAATCACCTTTCTTTGATGCCGGTTATGATGTCACTGACTATAAGAAAGTTGCTAAAAGATATGGTAGCAACAAAGCTTTGACCTCGTTAGTCGAATTCGCCCATGAAAAGGGTATTAAAATCATCCTTGATTTAGTTCCGGGACATACCTCCATTTACCACAAATGGTTCTTGGAATCACAGAAAGATGAAGTAAACCCGTATTCCAATCGCTACATTTGGACTAAAAATGTCTGGGACAGCCCTAAAGATCTCAATGTCATTAGGGGCTTCAGTCAACGTAACGCCGCCTGTATCACCAACTTTTTCTCTATTCAGCCGGCATTAAACTACGGTTTCAGCAAAATTGAGAATCCTGATTACGAAGAACCAATTTCAGGTAAAGGACCTCAGGGAACAATTGCCGCCATTATTGATGTCATCCGTTTCTGGCTAAAGCAAGGAGTCGATGGCTTTAGAGTCGATATGGCCGGCTGGCTAGTAAAAAGAGATCCTGATATGCAGGGAACAGTAGCAGTTTGGAAACAGATTTTTAGCACTGTCAAAGAAGAATTCCCTGAAGCTGCTTTCGTATCAGAATGGAATTCACCTAAAAACTCTTTAGCTTCTGGTTTTGACATGGATTTCCTTCTTCAAGATGAATTCAGCAAATACAATAGTTTACTGACTAGATCACATCATCCTTATTTCGGCTTTGACGACCAAGAAGGCGACAGCAGAAAGTATCTTGAATATTATCTTGATCTCTATAACTTTGCTAAAAGCCAAGGAAGCTATCTGTCTTTAATCAGTGGCAACCATGATACTTACCGCTTAGGAAAATACTTAAAGCCCGAAGAAGCCAAATTCTATTATGCCTTTATGTATACGATGCCGAATGTTCCTTTCTTCTACTATGGCGATGAAATCGGTATGACTTATGAAGAAGGCTTAAAATCAGTAGAAGGCGGTTATCAAAGAACCGGTTCCCGAAGTCCGATGCAGTGGGATAGTTCCTATCAGGCTGGCTTTACTAAATCAGCAAACCCTTATATTAAAGTCAATCCCAATAAGAAAGACGTCAATGCTGAATCCCAGCTGAGAGAAGAAGATTCTCTTCTCAATACTGTTAAAAAGCTCTTATCCTTGAGAAAAGATCATGTGGCTTTAAACAATGACGCTGATTTTAAGATTCTCTTTAACCAGGAAGGCAAAGAACCTTTGGCCTATCTAAGATCAAAAGCTAATGAAAATATCTTAGTAGCCTTTAACCCCGGAAAGGAAGATAAGCAGATTCCCATTGAAAGAGAAAGTTTAAATACTCTCTATCAAATCGGGAATGTAAATCTAGCTAATCATCTTCTAGCCTTAGGAAAAGAAAGCTTAGCAATTATCCTAGTCAAATAAGCAGGCACAAAAAATGGGTGAGCAAATAAAGCCCAATAGTAGAAAAAAATGCTATCAACATCAACGGGGTCGTAGCTAAAGGATTCATATAATGGGGAAATAGAAGTACAAAATAATAATACGGCCAATAATCCTAAGACAGCACTGACCATCAAAGAACCAATAATAAAATGTCGCTGAAAAAATAATATACCTTTTTTATAGGTGTAGATTTAACATCCATGGATTAGCCTTCCTAATAAAACAACTTTTATATTATAGGTCTTCAAAAAGAAATAAAGAAGTGAATACTTTGTTTCTTATTTCAAGGCACTATATTTTAGTAAGCTGATAAGAGAAGAGGAGGTTTCATCTTTTGCCGGCATGTAAAAAACCAGGATGACATAGACAATTGCCAATAATAAATAAGCTCCGGTGTAATACCAGTCAAAAACTTTGGCAGCTACGGGATGCTTTTCTTCGCTTTCATCATTGTTATAGAAAATTAAGAAAGGCAAGAGAACAAAAGCCCATTTCATATCTCCTATTTGCAATATAAGATTCGCATTCTCTAGGACTTGAGAAACAAAGGTTGTTAAAATCCAATCAAGGATTGATAATCCAACCACGATTGATGAAATCAAGATGTTTTGAAAGCTTTGAGGGTATTCACTGATTTCTTTAGGAGTTTTACCAGCTTTAAGGTCGCTTTGTCTTAGAAAATAAAAGGTATAGATTAAAATCAGTCCTAAGAGTTCTTGAATAAAGCTTTGCCAGCTTAACAAAGCTTCCACTAAGTAGGGTATAGTAATAATATTGGCTTCACTTAAAGCTGAGAAAACGTAAGAAAGCAGAATATACAGCAAAGGAATGAATGAACAGGAACGGAATAATTTATGTTTTGCCGTTGTCGGTTTTTTAAAGACAGGCTCATGAAAAAGAAAGAAATAAAGAAAGATAAAAGCTGAAATGCTTAATAAGTAATTATCTGGAAACAGGCTTTTGGATAATGCACTAAGAATGTCTCCCCCGCCACCTAACTTTATTGACACTATATAAATAGCACTAGTAACGGCATAATAGATAAAACCTAGAATCATATAGTAGATGGCTAAAGTCCGAGAGGATTTATCACTCTTCAGCGTCATTATGAATGTCAATAAGAAAAGAATCAAAGAAAGATCACCGGATATAATAAAGGCTGAAAAAAGGTCGAAAATGCGCTAATATTTGTAAAATCAAAATACCCTAGAAAAACTAGATATACAAATAGAAAGGGAATGAAGTAAAGAGTTAATCCTAAATCACCGATTGCATCAAAAAAAAGATTGTTGCTAAAAGACTTACGACAAAGTTTTTCATAATGATTCACATTAAGACTATATTCTCCTAACAGAGAAAATTAAAACGAAGATATTGGGTTTGAAGAATCGCCTTTGCTAATTTCGCATCTCTCATCGAGCCTTTTCTTGAAAATCCTCGGAGTAAGAATGAAATAGAAAATGCTCGATACTATTCCTGAAGCCACATCGGCAATCAGTTCGGCATAGAAACAAGAAGAGGCGTCTTTAGTAAGGTAAGCTAACAGATACAAAGATGGAATGTAAAGAATCAGTTTACGGTTCAATGATAACCAAATTGAGTATTTAGCTTGACCCATTCCAGTCAAGCCATCAACAAAGACATACTGGAAAGACAAAGGAATGATGCCATACATATAGACTTGAATGAATTTGACAGAGGCATCCACAATTGAGGCACTGTCACCACCGGAATTGGAGAAGCCCACAAACATCTGACTGAAAGGGCGACTGATTAAGAAAGAAAATCCAAAACAGACAGTTGTGAAACCTAAGGCAAACAAAGTTATCTGCTTTTCGGCTTTCTTAATCAGAGGAATATTCTTTGCCCCGTAGTTATATCCTAAGACCGGTTGAGTACCGGATGAAATGCCTAAAAGAGGACCTGTGACCAATGATTCAAAAGCCTGGACGATAGTGGCTACTTCAATAAAGTAATCTCCTTGATCCCCGCCGGTTTTCTCTAAGACACTGTTCAGAAGAATCAAGATCAGGGAATCACTGGCCGTGATGATGAAAGGTGAGAACCCAAGTTTCAATATCTGGAAAACAATCTTAAGAGAATAGCCCCCAAAGGACAAAGGAACGGTGGCTTTCTTTAGTAAAAAGAACAAAGCTAAGCCAAAAGACAGAAACTGGGAAATCACAGTAGCTATTGCTGCACCTTTAACACCTAGATTAAAGACAAAAATGAACAACGGGTCCAAGAAAATATTGAGGATGCAGGCCGACAGAGTCGAAATCATGGCAAATAAAGAATAGCCTTGTGCCGAGAGGAATTGATTAAGACCAGTTGCAATAATGGAAAAGAAAGTGCCCATCAGGAAAAAGGTCATATAGGTCTTGGCATAGGAAAAAGAAGTCTTGGAGGCACCAAAGGCATACAGCATTGGGTCAAGAGAGAGATAGAAAGTCAACATGATCAAAGCTGAAACAACCAAAAGCATTAGGAAAGCGTTTGAAAGAATCTGTTTAGCTTTATGAGGATTCTTTTCCCCTAAGGCAATAGAAAACAAAGGTGCTCCGCCTAAACCAATCAAATAGCCAAAAGAAGAGATCAGAGTAGTAATTGGTGAGCAGACACCTAAGCCAATCAAAGAAATAGAGCCGACATCCGGTATATTTCCGACATAGATTCGATCAACGATGTTATATAAAACATTGACAAGCTGAGCCAGCATGGCCGGCAAAGCCAGTTTCAGGATGGAATTCCAGGTCTTATCACTGCCTAAATCAACGCTTTTCATTTTTAGTTTTTCTTTATCCGATTAATTCTACTCTTTATTAATAGCAAAGGAGGTTTTAAGCGGTTTTTTAAAGCACAACTTGATAATGAAATTGCGTTTTTTGATACATTTAATGAATTCGTTTGTATAATAGAGGCGAAATTTACAAAGGAGATTTCAAACTACATGAACAAACAAGCAATTGTGAAGGTATTCGGTCGTCAGATCATCGATTCCCGCGGCAATCCGACAGTTGAAGCTGAAGTGACTTTAGCCGATGGCTCTTTTGGAAGAGCTTCATCCCCTTCTGGCGCTTCTACCGGCAGCCGTGAAGCTATCGAGTTACGTGATGGCGATAAGAAGATGTTCGGTGGCAAGGGTGTCTTAAAGGCTGTCAACAATATCAATACTGAGATCAGTAAGGCCGTCATCGGTCTTGATGCCACTAACACCGCTTTAGTTGATGAGACCATGATTAAGTTAGATGGAACTAAGAACAAGTCCCGTCTGGGCGCCAATGCTATTTTGGCTGTTTCCTTAGCCGCTGCTAAGGCTGCTGCCAATAGTTATGGTGAACCTTTATACAGATTCATCGGCGGAACAAGTGCCAATACTCTTCCGGTTCCGATGATGAACATCATGAACGGTGGTGCACACGCCTTCGATAATATCGATTCCCAGGAATTCCTTATTATGCCAGTCGGTGCCACTTCCTTCAGTGAATGTCTCCGTTGGTGCACCGAAGTCTTCCATGCCTTACAGTCCATCTTAAAGAGCCGCAATTTATCTACTGGTGCCGGTGATGAAGGCGGTTTTGCTCCTAATACCGCTACTGGCGCTGATGAAGAAGTCTTGGATTTAATCATTGAAGGCATCAAGAAGGCCGGCTATGTTCCTGGAAAGGATTTCTTCCTTGCCATGGATGCCGCTGCCAGTGAATGGTTAGTCAAGGGCAAGGTCGGAATGTATCATCAGCCGAAGTCTGGCAAGGATTTCACTGCTGATGAACTCATCAAGCATTGGGAGAAGCTAGTCGACACTTATCCTATCATCTCCTTAGAAGATCCTTTAGCTGAAAATGACTGGGCAAACTGGGCAAAGCTTAATAAGGCTATTGGCCACAAGGTTCAGATTATCGGTGATGATCTCTTTGTCACCAACACTGAATATATCGCCCGTGGCATCAATGAGAATGTTGCCAACTCTTCTTTGATCAAACTCAACCAGATCGGTACTTTGACTGAAACCATCAATGCTATCAAGATGGCTAAGAATGCTGGCTGGACCGCTGTTGTCTCTCACCGTTCCGGCGAGACTGAGGATACTTCCATTGCTGACTTAGTCGTCGCTTTGAATGCCGGTCAGATCAAGACTGGTGCTCCGAACAGAACTGAACGTGTTGCTAAATACAATCAGCTTTTAAGAATCGAAGAACAGCTTGGCGACAATGCCGTCTATCCTGGTATCAACGCCTTCAGATTCAATAAGTAGTTCTCCTTAAACTAATAAAGGTCAGTCGGCAATCTGTCGGCTGACCTTTTTTGATGACAAATATTCAATTAAGAAAAAAGACCGCAACTTTAGGTTTGCGGTTTTGGAAAACAGCTGTTAAATATTACTTCCTGTCAGTATCGTCTTTCTTCTCTTCAGTCTTAGTGTCATCCTTCTTAGTCTCTTCCTTTAAAGGATCCTTACTTCCAACCCATTCAGCGAAGGAGAAGACCTGACCCTTGGTGATGATGTAGATAAGGTTCATGATCCAGAAAACAAAGGGAATCGGAACAATGCCTAAGAGAATATCCATCAAAAGCAAAGTAGTGTTATTGGCAGTTACATCCTTAATGATGCGATAAATGACGAAAAGAATGTCCAAGAAAATAGCAAGAATAATCTTAACCGGCTTCGAAAGTTTGTCCATCCAATTACAGAATTCCATTTTATTTACCTCCTTTGTATGTAACCATATGTTATATTCTACACATCTTTAAAGATAAAATATAGCTATTTTTTACTCTTATCGCCTAAAGCATCTTCTTTTTCGTTTGTTTTGACAGGACGATTGTCTTGCCCAAAGTTGTCCTTAGTGTTTTTATCCGGGTCGATAAAGAATTTTTTCTTAAAATTATGAACGAATTGGCTTTCCTTCTTGGCATTCGATATGGTTGTTATTCCCTTCTGTATCGGAGAAGGAAGAGAAGCTAAGAAAGCTTTCTTTGACAGAGAAAGTTTATCCTTCTGCTCTTCACGCATCTTCTCATAACGGACTTCAATGCCGGATTTCTTAGCCCAGGAAGTTATTTTTCCGAAGATTCCTAAGGAATTGATGAAATCCAGTAGCATAACACCATAAATCACACCTAGGAAGAAAATGAAGATGACATTGGCAGTAGATGATTTGCCATCGGCCGAAGGATTAAACATGAAGGCAAAACTGTTTTTGAAGCCTTCATAGACGAAAGGACTCAATCCATAGTAGTAAATAATGGCTACCACAAACCAGAGGACATCAAACATCGGGCAAACAATGCCTAAGATATTGCCTTTGATATTGGAATAGTCCCATAAACGGACTTTGAATCCCCGGACAAATATCAGACCGGCAATGAATTCCAGAAGTATCAAAGAGAATCCCATGATCAATATTGGGACTAAATCATAGACAGTGGCGCCGGAGACATAATTCAAAGAGAATAAATCACCTAAAGGATTGTAAAACACCCAGCTTTTCGGTAAATAATAGACTAAAACCCAATCAAAGGTGAACATCAGCATTAAACCAAAACCATACAGAGGAAGCCAGGGCCCTTTCATGAAACCGGGGTTAACCCATTTCTTAGCCGTGAATATTCTTCGGAAAAGAACTTCAATTCCATAGCCTATCAAGTCACCAGTCAGAAACATGAATAGGTAAGCTAAAAACAATTGACTGCCATTAGCCATAATCGGAGCAGAATCACTTAACATCATTACTGAATTCATAGTCAATCGCAGCCTCTTTTTTCTTTAATTATGATAGCATATTATTATCAGAATACGATGCATAAAGAAGGAGATAAAATTATGGGAAAAGAAAAAATCGTTTTTTTGGGAACGCCGGAGATATCAGCCTATCTTTTAGAAGGCTTAGTCACTAACGGCTTCAATGTCGTTGGAGTCATCACCAAAGAAGATAAAGTCCGGGGAAGAAACAATCAGGTTGAAGAAAGCCCCGTTGCCCTTAAAGCTCACCAATTTAATATTCCGGTCTTCAAGCCTCACCGTCTCAACAAGGATTTTGCCTTTTTGCCTTCATTGGATTCTGATCTTCTACTGACTTTTGCCTATGGCCAATTGATTTCGGATGAGATTCTAGCCTTGCCTCATTTCAAGCCTCTTAATCTTCATGCTTCTTTACTGCCTAAGTACCGAGGGGCTGCTCCTATTCAATATGCTTTACGTAACGGAGAAAAAGAAACCGGTGTCACTTTAATGGAAATGGTCCATGAAATGGATGCCGGAGACATCTATGGGGTTAGGAAATTGGCAATTGACCCAAAAGACAATTACACAAGCCTTGCCAATAAGTTAGCTGCCTTAGCCTTAGAAGTAGCTACAACCTATCTTCCGCTTTTCTTCAAAGGTGAAATCAAACCAGTTAAACAAGATCCTAACTTAGTTTCCTTTTGCCCTAGCATCAAGAAAGAAGAAGAAAAGCTGAATTTAGCAGTTGATCCAATTACCTTTGTCAACCAGGTACGTTCTTTATCACTCACACCTGGCGGATATGTCTTGGCTAATGGTGAACAACTGAAAATTTATGAGGCTGAAGCCTTAAACGACAGTGTCACGGCACCGGTAGGTACTATTATTGAAGCCCATAAGAAAAACCTGGTCATCCAATTAGGAAAAGGCCAGGCAAAGATTCTAACTTTACAGCGTCCAGGCAAGAAGATGATGAGTGCCGCCGACTTCAACAACGGGGTCAGAGACTTTTCAAAGGTAGTGCTGGATTAATTCTGGCATCGCTAGTCAGGACTTTTGTAATCTTGTAAATATAGATGTAGTAAAGGGAATTCTCAAATTTGTGGGTCTGTTTGATTTGTTTATCCGCTAAGTCGCCACGATGAATCTTCGAGACATAGACTTTCTCACCGAAAATGACAAGATTGGATTTCTCGAAATACGGGAACCCGTCATCACTTAATACCTTCAGTCCCGATTCAGCAAACTTATCATGATCATAGCCAGACATCTTCCTGAACATGGCTGAATACTGATGTCCGACTTCATCCATCCTGCAAAGCACGGACCGCGTAGACTTATCAAGAAGCTTGCGTGAATATCTTTCTTTTTTGATGAATAAAGTGTAAACCGAATAATTAAAAAGATATCCAAACTCACCCCAAGAGACGGTCATGGCATTCTTCTTGCCTTCAGCACTCGAAATCAAAACCATATTGTCCTGGGAAAATAAAGTAATTGGATTTTCCTTAACGAACACTTCACCGCTGATTGTTCTCATAATTCCTCTCCTCTAGTTTTCTAAAAGCTTCAGATTGATTATATAATATATTCATAGAGGTCCGAAACCAAATGAATAAAACCAATGTTATGAGAATTCTGGATAGTCTGAAAATCACCTATAAAGCTCATGATTACTCCAAAACGGATGCTTTAAGTGCAGATAGCGTAGCCAAGGCTCTTAATGAAAATCCCTTGAAAGTCTTCAAAACCCTCGTAACGGTTGGGAAAAGCAAAGAACACTATGTCTTCGTTGTCCCCTCTACAAGTGAGTTAGACTTAAAGAAAGCCGCCAAAGCCGCCGATGAGAAGAATATCGAAATGATCACTCAAAAAGAATTGCTGCCACTTACAGGTTACATACATGGTGGCTGTTCTCCGATTGGAATGAAGAAACGCTTAGCTGTCTTTGTGGATAGTACCGCTAAAGGCTTTGATACTATTTATGTCTCTGGGGGAAAGGTTGGTCTTCAGGTCGAACTAAGCCCGAATGATCTAAATAAAGCCACTGATTGTCAGTTCGTTGATTTGCAAGCCTAAAAAGGAGAATGTATATATGAATTCACATCCGGAATGGCTAGACAAGGCGTGCTTCTATGAGATTTATCCTCAATCCTTCTTGGATACCAATAATGATGGCATCGGAGACTTAAAGGGAATCGAGGAAAAACTGGATTACATCAAAGGTGTCGGTTTCAATGCTTTGTGGCTGAACCCGATTTTCGAATCCACATTCTTTGATGCCGGCTATGATGTCTCTGATTATAAGAAAGTTGCTACCCGTTATGGCGGAAACATAGCTTTAACTAGACTAATAAAAGCCTGTCATCATAAAAAAATTAAGTTGTTATTAGACTTAGTTCCCGGACATACCGCGATTGACCATCCTTGGTTCAAGGAATCAATGAAAGATGAAAAGAATCCTTATTCGGAAAGATACATTTGGACTACCAATGTCTGGGAATGCCCAAAGGATCTTAATTGTATCCGTGGGTTCAGCCAACGAAACGGAGCCTGCATCACTAATTTCTTCTCTATACAACCGGCTTTGAACTACGGATTCACTAATATTGAGAATCCGGATTTTGAAAAGCCAATTACAGCAAAAGGTCCTCAGGACACTATCAAAGCCATGATCGATGTGATTCGTTTCTATCTTAAGCAAGGGGTTGATGGCTTTAGAGTAGATATGGCTGGCTGGTTAGTGAAAAGAGATCCGGAAGGAAAAGGGACCATGGAAGTCTGGAAACAGATTTTCAAAACCATAAACAAGGAATTCCCAGAAGCGGTCTTTGTCTCCGAATGGTGCAATCCCCGAAGATCCTTATCCAGCGGATTTGATATGGACTTTTTGCTCCAGGACGAATTCAACCTCAACGATTCTTTGTTGACTCGCTGCAAGCATCCTTATTTCCGTTTTCATGAAACTGAAAGCGACAGTAAGGTCTTCATGGATTATTTCGAAGACTTATATGAAGTGGCGAAATCAAACGGCAAATATCTGTCACTCATTTCTGGCAACCATGACACTATCAGAATAGCTAAATCCTTGAATAATCAGGAATTGAAGTTCTATTATGCCTTCATGTATACCGTTCCAAATGTTCCCTTCATGTATTATGGAGATGAACTAGGTATGAAATACGAGGAACATCTGAAATCAGTGGAAGGCGGTTATCAAAGAACCGGTTCAAGATCACCGATGCAGTGGACAAAGTCTACTTTAGCCGGCTTCACGAGAAATAAGAATCCTTATATTTCCATCAATCCTGATCGAAAAGGATTAAGCGTAGAAGAAGAAAGCAAAGATTCCAAATCCCTGCTTTGGTTTGTCAAAGAGCTGCTGACCGTCAAAAAAGAACATCCGGCTTTGGACAATAATGCCTCTTTCAGAATCGAATACAATCAGGCGGGTCAGTTCCCGTTAGTCTATACTCGAGAAAAAGGTGACGATAAAGTAATGGTTGTCTTTAATCCTACTGATGTCAAGAAAGTCATACCTTTTAACCGTGAGAAAGTAAAACTTCTTCTTAAAATCGGCAAAGCCGATTTAGCCGATTGCTACATCAACATCAATAAACAATCTCTGGCAATCTTCTCAATCAAGTAAAAAATCAAAGCATGAAAAATGGGGAAGGCAGTTAGCCTTCCCCATTTAAATTGACTCTTATTTAGTAATTAGCCTTGTTGACAGAACCGAAGAGCTTGATCTTCTCTTCAACCTTGGCCTTGATAGCTTCATAGCCAGGCTTCAATAACTTACGAGGATCGAAACCCTTGTTAAGATAATCATGAGCTAAGCCAGCAGCGCAATACTTTTCAGTAGCTTCAGCGAAAGCCAACTGGCATTCAGTGTTGACATTGACCTTAGAAACACCTTCGATGATAGCCTGTTTGACCTGATTATCAGGAATACCGCTTCCGCCATGTAAGACAAGAGGAATATTATTAGTAGCAGCATTGATCTTGGCTAAGACATCAAGATGAAGTCCCTTCCAATCCTTAGGATAGATGCCATGGATGTTACCGATACCGGCAGCTAAGCAATCAATACCTAAAGACACAATCTGAGCACATTCCTTAGGATCAGCAATTTCACCATCAGCAGTGACGCCATCCTCAGTTCCACCAATGGAGCCGACTTCAGCTTCGATTGATAAACCATTATCATGAGCCAGATTTACTAACTCCTTAGTATGAGCAATGTTAGTTTCAAAGCTATCATGAGAACCATCATACATGATGGAAGTATAGCCGGCAGCAATGCAGGCTTTAGCACCTTCATAAGTGCCATGATCAAGATGTAAGCAAACCGGAACAGTGATATTCAAATCCTTATCAAGAGCACGGACAAGCTGAGCAACAGCATAGAAGCCACCCATATACTTGCCGGCACCTTCAGAAGTAGCAATGATGACAGGAGAGTTAAGTTCCTGAGCGGCTAAGAGAATCGCCTTAGACCATTCGAGGTTGTTGGTGTTGAAATGACCAACAGCATAGTGACCGTCTTTAGCAACTCTTAACATTCTTGTAAGATTAACTAACATTATTTGAAACCTCCTAAGTTTCGAAAGCTCTACTATTCTATATAAATTTTTTCACCCTGTAAAGAAATCTTGACACAAATATGCTTAAAAAGAGATAGCCAAACTTCTTTTTGAAATTACCTTTTTGCATATAAAGAAATGAAAAGCGTATCAAATAGTATCTTAGAATTTTTCCCTTACGGAAAAGTCTCTTGAAAATTCTCCTATTTTGTCTAATTTAAAGACTTTTTTAAGCCATTCTTGCTTGACAATTTTGCTATGAAGAAGTACGATTTACGTAAAGGAATTTGCCATATGTCTACAGTAAAACTTTTGCTAATTGATGAAAAAAGTATTTGCTATGGTTCTTCATCAAAATTTTATGACCTCTTTTTTGAAAAACTACATAATGAATGCCCGGAATTAAACTTTTCTTTTGCTAAATCAAACGATGATTTTTACTCTGGGGATAAGTGTTCTAGTACCAGGCATGAAAGGTGGTTTGGACCGGTCCTTTATTGATGCCATTTTTCACTTTACCCCACCTTTTTATATTCTTCCTATTCCTGGTTCAGATTCCACTTCTGTCGCAATTGATATGTCAGGATTCTTCAATAGATATAACATTCCACATATTGTCATGCTGGGAAGCGGTGAAGAAATCTGCAATTCTATAAAACAATGTATTATTAACACCAAATTGATGGATACAACTGATTCTTTGTATATCGGCTTTATTGGGGCCAATGGTGCTATAAATACTTTCTCTTCTGATATGCCTATTCTTAAATTACGTAATAGGTTCAGCACAAAAATAAAAATCATAAGAGAAACCGAAGTCTTTGAGTCTTTCGTCAATACTCCTTCTATGACCATCCCACAAAATTTCTTTAAAGTATCATGGGATTATTATGAGCTTGATAAATCCTACCGACTGTATTTAGTTTTAAAGAACATTATTAAGAAATATAAGCTAGACGGCCTAATGATTTCCTGCCTGGAAATCACGAAGTATCTAAAAACCACCGGTTGTTTAGCTTTGGCCAAACTTGATGAAGAAGGGTATTTGGTTTGCTGTGGAAATGATTTAGCCACAATACCAGCCGTCCTGATAGCTAAATCCATTCTTAAACTTCCTTGCTTTATTGCCCATCCCTATAACTTCCTTACCGAAAAGAAATCGGTGGATATGGCCGGTTCTTATCTTTCGTATAACATTTGCCCTTCATATCAAGCAGACACTGAAGGCATGAGTAGACAAGGATTATGCCTAAAAGGGAATATTCCTTTAGGCCCTGTCACTTTATTGAAGATTTCAGGTTTCACTAATTTTTATTTCTGCCTTGAAGCTAATCTCACTGAAAATATTGAAGCACCTAATGTGGCAACAAATGCAGTCAGAATAGTTTTCGACAATTATGATATGTCTGATTACTCGCTACCTATCGGGAAAAGAATAATCATAATACCAGGACATCAGAAAGCAAAAATTGATGATTATTTAATTCATCGTGGATTTACCAGTTTTAGAAAGCCTAAAAATCCAAAGTCCTATTATTTAGAGGTTTCCCACAAGAGTTTCATGTTAATCAGAGACCGTCAAAAGGTTGTCTCCTTTAGCAAACAGGTGGATTACTGCGGTTCTTTAAAGATTGGAACAGTAGTAAGACTAATTGATGAAGACACGGGTGAAATAACTTCTATTAAGTTTGAATCGACCGAAACCTATAATTCTGCTCAGGAGATAATCAATAAGTTCGGTAAGTCAATTTTGAATTATGATGGGACTTATATCAATATGTACGGAACCAAAAAAACGGTTGAGGAATTAGATAAAGATCATGAGGTATATTCAGTTGCTGTTTTAAATAAATGTCCAAACCAATAACATTTCTAAATCTAAGGTGTTTTTTAAAAATTTTGTCAACTAAGCTGATTTATAATATAATAAATTAGGAGGAAAGGAAATTTATGATAAATATTTTGGTGATGCCCTTACGTGCCAAAAAAACTCCGGCTGCATTAAGAAAAGCTGCAAATGGTTATATACAGGAACTTTTTGGCAATGATGATTTCTCATTTAAAATCATTGAAAATGTTATTGATCTCTCAAAAGAAGGTCTAGGTATTGTTTTAGTGGAAACCAATTATATCCAGGAACAGTTTTGGAATATTCTTTTAAGACTTCCTTCTCCGGTTTTCCTTCTCCCTATACAAGGTAATGGCTCAATAGGAGCCGCTTCTGATATTTCTTCCTACCTTAATTTCCGTCATATTGAGTGCCATCTACTTATTGGCACAAACGATAATATCAGAAAAGTTATTAGGACTTATGCCTTTTCTGGCTCAATAAAAGGTTTCACTAACCATATCGGTGTCATTATCTCCGAAGAAAATGTTATGCTGAACAGCTACAACGTCAATTACAAAGCCTTACGTGGATGTTTTGATATGGAGAGCGTATCAATCTCCGAACAGGAGTTGGTCGATATTTTTAATTCTAAACCAAAAATGAAGATGCCTAGGGATTTCTTCAAATCCACTTGGGATTATTATGAGCTGGATAAAAGTTATCGTCTATATCTTGCCTTAAAGGATCTTATTAAGAAATACAATCTAAAAGGTATTACTATGGAATGCTTTTCCTTATGCAATACTTTAAGAGCTACAGCCTGTTTAGCTTACGACAAGCTAACTGAGGAAGGGTACTACATTTCTTGCCACAATAACATTTCGGGAATAATCTGCGCCAGTATCTCCAACAATTTATTTAAAGAACCTGTTTTCCAAGGCTCCACTTATTCTTTGGATTTTGAAAACAAGATTGCTATCTTCGCTAGCTCTTATGTTCCTACCTCCATGTGTGAAAGCTTTGCTTACGATACAGAAAGCCAAACCAATCTGGGTGTAAGCATCAAAGGCAAGATGAAGAAAGGGAACGTCACAATTTTTATTGTCTCCAATAATTTACGTTATTACTTTGCCGATGAAGGAACCATCATCGATAATCTTGATTTAGAATCCAATCCTCGGGCTACAGCAATCAAAGTTAAATGGAAAGACTTTGTTGCTCCAAGTCTAATGTCTTTTGTGGGTTCCCCAATCTATATCATCTACGGAAATCACAAAAAGGAATTAACTGAATTCTTTGAAAAACGTGGTTTCAATTCCTATGATAAGAGAATTAATGATCTTACCCCCTCTATTGTTTATTTGCCTAACGATAGTTTTGAAAGACTTAAGAAGAGCAAACGGACTTGGGATATTTCTTTTAAGGATTCGGTTTTTGAAAGATTCAATGAAGGAACGACAGTTACAGTATTTAATGAAGACGTATTTGATGAGCACATCACTTACATAATTAACCGAAAAGTTGCCTATCCTGATTACTCTTCTTTAATCCGCGACTTAGAAACTGGAAAATACACTATCGATCCTAAAGAACTGCCAGCTGCTAAAAAAGTCTATGATACCCGTTTTAAGGATGAGGATAAGAAGACAAAGTCTTTCTCACTTATCTTATTCCAAAGAATTCAATAACAAAGGAGTCCTCACATGATTGAACTTAACATTAATTTAGAAGGTTCGCTTTCGCCAGAAACGTGTTTTGATTTTTATCGGGATCAAAGCTGTCCTCTTCCCTGTAAAGACGAAAAAGAAATGAAAGGTCTTCTTTCTATTACTAAACCTTTTTCGGATGAAGTCACTATTGAAAACAGCCTCTACAAAATGACTCTTCCGGTCCTTCAGCAGAATCAGGCTATCGAAAGAGCCGCTTACGAATTAGTTACTAAGTTAGCCAAGCAAGGTACTTCCTATGCTGAGATTGCTTTAGCACCAATCCGTTTCACTCACCAGACTTTATCCCAGTTAGCAGTCGTAGAAGCCGTAATTTCCGGTGTAAGCCGTGCCCGAATGGACTTGAAAGGTCAAATCCAAGTCAATCTGGTCTTAGGTTTAGTCAGGGGCGAGAAGGAATCTAATAACTTGGAGACTGTAGAAGTAGCTAACCGTCTAAAAGGGACTATTGTTAACGGTCTTATACTAGAAGGCGAAGAAAACACTCCGGTTAGTAAATACCAGAAGGTACTTAATCAGGCCTATAAGCTGAATATTCCTTTCAGTGTGGCTACTAACAAGCTTCAGGATACTAAGGATGCTATAACTTTAGGTGCTAAAAGAATCATTGGCGGATTGGCTTGCACAGAAGATGAGGAAGTCATCAAGATGATCAAAGACAAGAATGTCCTTATCGTCACTTCCTTGCTCCAGCTGTTCTATACCGGGAAGCTTAAGCGTTTAATTGATCATCCTCTTCCTCTGATGAAAAAGAATGGCCTTAAGGTTGTTCTATCCAGTTCCGATCCGGCTCTCTTTGATTCTAACATCAACCGCGAATACACATTGGCCCGTGACCTCTTCTTTATCTCCTATAAGGATTGCATGGATATGGAGAAGTTGGCTTTTGAAGAAAAGCTGATGAAGTAAACAAAAGGCTGCCATAAAAGGTAGCCTTTTTGTTTTGCTTCCTAAAAGAATTTCTTTGCTTAAAAAACTCCTAGGTTTATGCCTAGGAGTTTTATTAAAATCTGTAAGAGAGCTAACGCTGACCGACTTCGTAAGGTATGCCTTCAGCTTTGGGGCACCCGGACTTCTTTCTAGTCATAATCAAGACGATCAAGACAATGGCATAAGGAAGGAGGTTATAGAAGTACATCGGAAGAGGAAGGTTCTTTAGCAAAGGAATGGTATTATAAACGACTGCTAAGCTTTTAAGGAAGCCGAATAATAAGGAACCTAAACCAATCCAAAGCGGATTCCAGTTGCCGAAGATCATAATGGCTAAAGCTAAGAAGCCTAAGCCGCCAACGGAGTTTTCAGCCTCAGTACCAGTCTGAGTAGCAATATAGATGAAGCCTCCTAAACCAGCTAAAGCACCAGAGATAGAGGTACCTAAGTATCTCATCTTCTCCACATTGATACCGACACTTGCCGCAGCCTGAGGATGTTCTCCGCAAGCTCTGATATGGGTACCGGTCTTAGACTTATAAAGCCAGATAGCCAAAAAGATAAACAAAATGATGATTATATAAGTGGAAGTATAGATTCCGTTAAAGAGGAAGTCTAACAAAGAATTATTGTTAATAGCATCAACGAATCCCGTAAGCCCAGCATTAGTATAAGTGCTAGTAGAAAGCTGGAAGGAGCCACCTGAAGTGATTCTTTCGGAATTGAAGAACATTAAGCCAAAGGTTGAAACCAAAGCTGGAGCCAACATATTCAGCGCTGTACCGCCTATTGTTTGATCAGCTTTCATCTTGATAGCAGCAAAAGATAATAGGAGTGAGAAGATACAGCCAGAAGCAGCACCAATTAGCATGCCTAAAATGTAAAGCCATTGATTAGTTGAGGTATTGGCACCTAAGACGTTACCATTAACCATGAAACGGCAGAAGATACATCCGATGAAGGCACCGAAGATCATTTCACCATCGAGGCCTAAGTTGATGATGCCTGAGTGTTCTGAGAAGGCACCGGCCAAGGCTACAATCATCAAAGGAATCATACAAAGAATCGTTTGATGAAGAATAAATGTTGCAGACATTATTCATTACCTCCTTTTGTTTTAAGACCTTTAACAAGGATTTTCTCGTAAAGACTACTAGCTTGTTTAGCGTCCCTGTCCTTATGTTTAAATCTAATTAATAAGCCTTTGAAGAAATTAGAGAAACCAGCCAAGTAAATGATAACTGCAACAATGATATCAGCAAAGTATCTGTTGTAGCCAACACTGACTAAGTTAGTTCCTGAAGCATTGATGTAACGGATGAATAAGGCAGCAAAGATACAGGCAATAGGATTGCAGTTAGCTAAGAAAGCACCAGCAATTCCAGTGAATCCATAATCAGGTAAAATCTGATAAACGGATTGATACTGAATCTCAATACCAGGATTAAGGTAATACAAAGCACCACCAAGGCCAGCTAAAGCACCAGCCAAACCCATGGCAATAAGAATATTCTTCTTATCGTTAATACCAGCGTACCTAGCTGAGAACTTGTTCAATCCGCAGGCCCTCATAGAATAACCCAGGGTAGTCTTATTCATTAAAAGCCAGCATAAGATAGCGATAACAACAGCAAGGAATATGCCAATATCCAAATAAGAATTGTTAGTCAATGCCTTTAAGCCTAGATTTGGTGTGCCATTGCCGGTTGAAGAAGTAGTAAGCAAATATGCCGATTTGCCGCCAGGCTTATTGACCATGAAAGAAAGGTTATCAAGAGAGAAAACCCAAGTGAAGATGTTGGCAGCAATCCAGTTTGTCATAATAGCGACAATAACTTCATTGATGCCAAAATAAGCTTTCAATGCGCCTGGAATAAGCCCCCAAAGTATGCCCGCAATTGCAGCAATGACCAAAGCTAAAATCCAAATAAACACGCCTTGTGTCGCATTAGAAGTGGAATCAATAGAAAGAGCAACCAGTAATGCACACATCGTTCCCATTAAGAACTGGCCTGGGGCACCAATGTTGAATAGACCAGTCTTATAAGCAACAGCAACACTCAAGGAAGTGAATATCAAAGGGACGGTATAGAAAACCATATTGCCAAAGTCATTAGCCTTATCAAGAGCAGTGAAAGGACCAGAGAATAAGTACCCTAAACCCTTTAAAGGATCAGCATCAGCAAGAGAAGAGGAGAAGGAAGCAAAAATCATTATAAGGAAACCAACCAGCAAACCAATAAAGACGCAAATCAAAGATGAGCCCAAAGAAGTTAAACCATCGGCAGGAGCAGAAAACAAACGTTTGACTTGTTTATTTGATTTCTTCATTTTTGTGGCCCCCTTCAACTAAAGTAGCAACTTCTTTTTCAACGCCCTCACCAAGAGAGTTTCCATTTTCATCAACCTTCATTCTCTTAGCACCAGCCATGTAGAGACCAAGCTCAGGAATAGTGACATTCTTGGGATCAAAGGAACCAACTATTTCACCTTCATACATGACTAGAATTTTATCAGCAAGATTCATAACCTCTTCAAGTTCAAGAGAAACAAGTAACACAGCTGAACCCTTATCACGGTCGGCAATAATCTTTTTATGAATGGATTCTACGGCACCGACATCAAGACCACGGGTAGGCTGAACAGCCACAAGAAGTGAATGATTCTTATCAAGTTCACGTCCAACAATGACTTTCTGCTGATTACCGCCAGACATACTTCTAGTAATCGTTTCGCTTCCCTGAGATGTACGAATATCGTAAAGCTTAATTAGTTGATCCGAATATTCTTTACGTTTCTTAAAATTAATCCATCCATGATTAGAAAATCTTTTATCACGGTATTGTTCAATAACCATATTCTGCTGAATATTATAGTCAAGAACCAAACCATATTTCTGACGGTCTTCAGGAATATGAGACATACCATTTTTGATTTTTGTGAAAATGCTTTTCTTGGTAACATCAATATTGTTAAGAACAACATTACCCTTTTTAACATTTTCAAGCCCAGTAATGGCATTGACTAATTCCGTCTGACCATTGCCTTCAATACCGGCAATGCAGACAATCTCTCCGGAATGAACCTTAAAGGAAACATCCTTCACAGTTTCCTTATGGGTATAAGGATTCTTAACAAAAAGATGAGAAACGTTCAAGACTTCCTTCCCAGGCTTAGCATCAGCCTTAGGAACGTTGAAATGAACTTCACGTCCAACCATCATTTCAGCCAATTTCTGCTGGTTAGTATCCTTAGTAGCAATAGTACCAATACATTTGCCTTTTCTTAAGACCGTGCAGGTATCGGCTACTTCCATGATTTCATTAAGCTTATGAGAAATAAAGAGAATGGATTTTCCTTCTCTTGCCATATTCTTCATTGTCTTCATCAAGTTTTCGATTTCCTGAGGAGTCAAAACAGCGGTAGGTTCATCAAAAATGAGAATATCGTTATCACGATAAAGCATTTTGAGAATTTCAGTACGCTGTTGCATACCAACAGAAATATCGCTGACCTTAGCATTAAGATCGACTTCCAAACCATATTTCTTCATCAATTCTTCGCATTTAGCACGGGCTTTTTTCTTAGTTACCCAGCCACCATGAGAATCTTCATCGCCCAAGATAATGTTATCAAGGACACTGAAGCACTCAACAAGCATAAAGTGCTGATGAACCATACCGATGTGAAGAGCGGTAGCATCATTAGGTGACTTAATGTGAACTTCTTTTCCGTCTTTATAAATAGCGCCTTCATCTGGCTGATAAAGACCAAAAAGAACACTCATTAAAGTCGATTTTCCGGCACCGTTTTCTCCTAAAAGGGCATGAATCTCACCTTTTTTTAATTGAAGATTAATATGGTCATTAGCTCGGATTCCGGGGAAATCTTTAACGATATTCCGCATTTCGATTACATATTGAGGTTTTTCTTCCATAATTTAGAATCCTTTCGAATTTTTAATAAAAAGGCCCTTACCTTTAAAGTAAAGGCCTCTTTTTGATTCTACAAAAATTACTTATCTAAAGTAACTTTAATGTGGGTCATAGAAGCAGTATTAGTAGCCCACCAAGCAGCATCATTGATGTCAGAAGGAACAGTTCCATCAGGTACTACAGTACCATCCTGAACAGCTTTAAAGATAGTATTGTACTGAGCAGTAGTCCAAGTTCTAAATCTCCAGGAATCAGTATCAGTAGGAAGACCAGTGGCATTATCAGAAGCGCCAAGGTTCTGATTCTTGCCGCCAAGGGTTGAATCCCAAGAGCCACCATAATACTGACCTAAAATCTTCTGGACAGAGGCATTTAAGCCCTTAGTAGCAGAAGTGATAACCTGTTTAGAAAGACTAGCCTGATCAACATCAACACCGATAATGTACTTATTAGTCTGTGAACCAACAGCAGCAACTACGGAGTTAATCATAGAACCACCGCAGGAGAAGACAACTTCAGTTCCGCTAGTATACCAACCAGAAATCTGAGTCTGAAGTTCAGTAGAAGCAGAGAAAGCAGAACTGTACTTATAAGAAATCTTTACTTCAAGAGGAGTGGTAACTCCCTTTTCTTGGGCACCAGCTTCGATACCTTGGACATAACCCCAAGCATATCTTTCACAAGCAGGGTTAGTTCCTCCGCCACCGAAAGTTCCACCAAGCTTAGTAAAGCCATCCATAGCAGCGCCATAACCGGCAAAGTAGCCAGCTTCCTGTTCCTTATAAGTAATAGCAGTTACATTGCTAAGAACAGTACCATTATCAACTCCTTTATCATTGACGGAATCAGTTAGTGACCAGCCATCAACGAAGACGAACTTGACATCACTATGAGCCTTAGCAACGGTTCTCATAGCAGCAGCCTGAAGATAACCAGGGGCAACAATAACCTTGGCACCATTCTGGACAGCTAAGTTGTAAGCGGCAATACGATCGTTATCGTTTGCAGTTGAACCATTGGCAGGCTGATAGTACTTGTAGGAAAGCTTGTTGGCCTCGGCATAATCCTTAGCACCTTCATAAGTGCCTTGGTTAAAGCCACCATCCATCAACGAACCAACATCAGTTACAACAGCGATTTCATAAGTGCTCTTCTCACCGCAGCCAGCAAGAGCGAAGATAGAGGCAACAGCTAATAAACTGACTAATGATTTTTTCATACGGTTTCCTCCTTGAGTATGAAATTTAAGAAAACAGGCCCCAAATTACTTGTGGACCTTCTCGACTTAACTCTTACTTGGATTTAGGAAAAGCGGCACATCCTTTCGCTTTCAGAGTTACTTTGGAAAAATGGTTGAGATTTCATTTCTTATAGTCTTAGATAATGAGAAGTGCAAACCAGTTTCTTTTGTATCTGTTTTCTTCTTCATTATTTTATCACAACATTTCACTATGGCAACAAAAAAAAGAATAAGTTTTAAAAATGTACAATATTCTAATAAAAATGGTTCCTTTTTTCTTAAAAGGTGAAATAAAGCTATTTTTTCTATTTCCTTGCTTATTGCCTTTTTATAAGGGAAAATATGGAAAAAGTTAAGTTTAAATAAATATTAAAATAGAAAGCAAGTAAGGAAAACTAGCCTTTTAAGAATTAATCTTCCTTAGAAAGTCTTTTCTTAATCTCTTTGATGACTGAAGGGATGATGGGCTTATTGATTTCAACATAAGAGCCTTGTCCTTGGATTTCTCTGATAGTTAAGCTTTGTCCATTGTAATTGATGGTTGTTTTTACCTTATATTCTATCTTTCCAACTAAAAAGCCGGCATACATGAAATCATTCAGGCAGTCTTTTTCACTCTTCCAGACCTTGGTTATTTCGTTTTCTCTAAGAAGTACATTGATAGGTCTAATCTCACGATTGTCTTTTCTGACTTTGGGGGCGCCTTTATGAACTAAAGATGAAGGAAAATATGTTTTCCCTTGATTATTGGACACTAACCGGAATCTAAGAATGTTGTTGAATTCCTGATTCTCGTTAGGGGCATTAAAATAAATATCTTTCTGATAAGTGACTTTTTCAGTCTTAGAAAATTTCTTTAAATAGGCAATAGCCTTAGTATTAAGAACCGGAATTATTTCTTTAGTGATATAAAGGTCACCTGCTCTTAACTCAGAGAAGGTCATATCGTTGTTCAAAACAATATCAGCTTGGCTTCTTGAAGGAAGAATAGTAGATAAGTAGGCATTAACTATGTACTTAAAATACAAAGAAATAGTAAAGACATTATCTGCTGAAGTTAATTTAGCATCTCTGATGATACGTCTTAAGAAAAGAGACTTAGGGTTTCCATCGATAAAATTAGTAACTAAAGGAGCATCAGAAAGCTCATTGACTAAAAGTGGATCAAGCGCATAGATGCCTTCAACAATAATGACATCAAGTTTGGAGCCATCAATTATCTGCTTTGACGGCACCCTTTCAGAAACGACCTTAGAGTAGGTCTTTTCCTGTATTTTTTTGCCATCTAAAAGTTTCTTAACATCCAAAGCAGCTTCTTTTAAGTTATAAACTGAGGGCTCATCAAAGTTCAGTTTCTTCCACTCATTCTCAAGTCCTTTAATAAAAAGAGGCATATCCTTAGCATGCAAAAGTTCTCTAGTATTGGATTCAATTTCTTTTAAGATCGAAGGCGAGTACTTTTTATCGAAAGGAACATTATAAATAATCTTTTTAATTACCCTTTCAATCTCTTCAATGTTCTTCAATTTGCCATGAAAGTAATTCTGGTTAACTTTGTTAGGGATGATACCAGAGAGACCAAAATTATATTGATCAAGAGAAATAATGACTGAGTGATGTTTACTGGCACCTAAAAGATTTCTCAAATACCTAGCCGCATAGGATTTCCCTGAGGAAGAAGCGCCAGAAATCAGAACCACAGCTTTTGGTTTAGTCTCCTGTATTTCTTCTATCAAGTCGAGATTAGCAAATCCAAACTTATCAATATGGTGATATTCAAAGCTCATCTAGTTCACCTTTAAAGTTATCCAATTAAGTAAAGAAGCAGCAGAATTATAGAAAAGCCTGCCAATAGAGAAAGTGGAAGAATCATCTAGCTTCAAATCAGAGACAAGCCAATTGTTTAAACCAGTGACACCATTATTCAAAGTCAGCTGATCAATTAAAACTAAAACCATCATCAAACCGAAAATGAAGACTGAAGTTAAAACAATCTTGCTGATTGATCCGGCAAATCTTCCTAAGAAGCTTTTACCTTTCTCACCAAAGATATCTCTTTCTTCACTGCTTTCATTGCCGTTACTATCCTTAGAAGAGACTTTATGTTTGCATAGAGCCTTAACGATAGCGAAAGAGACAATAAAGAAGACTAGCACACAGATAGCAATCAAAGTCCAAAAAGCAAAAGAAGAACCTAAAGCCGAGCTGACCGTTTTATTAGTAACCGTAGCTCTTGTGATAAACATCGGCTTAAAGAAAGTCGGAAATCCTAAATCACCTAAAGCAGTCGACATGGCACTCTCCTTGGCCGAAGAATCAAGAGAGGAGATATCCAATGTAAAGTCAGAAGTAGTTGGAAGCTTAGAAGCAAAGAAAGAAGTCAGAGAGGAATTACCTAAGGAAGTATTCATCAAGGCTCTAGCTACCGGTACGCCACCAAAATAGCCGACTAAGGCCCCAACCAAAAAAGCAAACCTACCTGCTCCGTTCTTTCCGAATCCTTTGGCAAAGCCCCAAAGAAAAGCTAGAATCAGCAAAACAATGATGACAATATCAATAATTCCAAGTTTCATTAATAATAGATGCTATCCTTGATTTTCTTTTCAAATTCTTCACCCTTGAGTTCTTTGATGATAGCTAAGCCAAAATCGATAGTAGCTGAGCAGCTTCTTCCAGTGATTAATTTACCATCGACAACCACATACTGATCTAAGAAGGTACCGCCAAAGTCTTCATTCATAGAAGTAAAGCAGGTATATTTCTTGCCACTTAATAACCCAAGATGACCTAAAATAGTCGGCCCGGCACAGATAGCGGCAAGATATTTGCCAGAAGAAGCAAAATAATTGATTAATTTAAGAAAATCAGGATTGCGTTCTTCAGCAATATATTCTGGTCCACCAGGAATGACTAACATATCATAGCTAGTAGGATCGATTGTGCTTAAATCAACTAGCTCAGAGCAGGTGACATCATAACGGCCGGTTGCCTTGTCATCATCAATTGCGGCTAAAGTCACTTCAATCCCAGCTCTTCTTAAAAGGGCAATCGTTCCAATAGCCTCTAATTCTTCAAAGCCATCAGTTATTACTTCAAGAACTTTCATAATTAACCCCCATCTATAAATTTCTTTAAACAAAGTTCCTATTATTTTATATAATATGTTAGTTGAAATAAAGTAAAACAAATTAAATGCGCACTATTGTTAAAGAAAAGAATTCAAGCCTAGGTTATTCCTTCCCTTTTGAAGGAGAAAAGCATCTTGCTACCTTGATTATCCTCCCTTATCGGGAAGATACTTGGAGAGAGTCTGCTCTTCCAGCTTTAGAGGAATACTTAAGCTTAGTCAAGGCAATCAGCCAATTTGAAAGAGTCGTAATCATTATTGATCCTCGGATTTCCTATCAGACGGTCAAGAATTTTCAGCTTCCCAATGTCACTATCCTAAGGTTATATAGTGATGATAGCTGGGCTAGAGATACCTTGCCGGTCTTCCTGAAAGACCAGAAAGACGATCTTTTAGGTGTGGATTTCGGTTTCAATAGCTGGGGTGGAGATTTTAATGGTCTTTATAAGCCTTGGGATTTAGATAATGCTATTGGAAGAAAAGTCCTCTTAGAATTAAAGATTCCTCGATTAGCAGAAAAGGATTTCATCCTAGAAGGTGGAAGCATTCATACCGATGGAGAAGGAACACTTCTAACTACCTCTGAATGCCTTCTTTCCAAAGGAAGGAACCCAAACCTTACTCAAAGTCAGATTGAAGATGAATTAAAGAAAACTCTAAATATTCAGAAAGTCCTCTTTTTGCCTTTTGGAATCTATGAAGATGAAACCAGCGGGCATGTCGATAACATTGCTTGCTTTTTAAAGCCAGGTACCGTCTTATTATCCTGGACTGATGATAAAAACGACCCTCAGTATGATCGTTCTTTGAAAGATTTGGAATATTTGGAAAGTGTCACTGATGCAAAAGGTAGAAAACTTGAGATTATTAGAATGCCTCTACCCTCAGTCCAGTATCTAAGCGATAAAGAGGCTAGCGGCATTAAAATCGATGGCAAAGCCATTGAAAGAAAAGGCGGTAGACGTCTAGCTGCCTCTTATGTGAATTTCTATATGGGCCAGGATTTCATAATTCTTCCTCAGTTCCATGATGCTATGGATGAAAAGGCTGTTACAATCCTTGATAGTTTCTATCAGGGAAAGAAGAAAATAATCCCCCTTTACTCAAGAGAAATCCTTCTTGGCGGTGGCAACCTCCATTGCGTCACTAAGCAGGTTCCATATTCGGACTTATATGAAGTCGAACCCAAGGAGAACGAAAAATGAAAGTAACCTTATCGGCAACTCAGATGAGCTGTTCTAGTAGCTATGATGAAAACATCAAAAAGGCTACTAAGATAATCAAAGAAGCCAAAAAGCAAGGCGCCGATGTAGTTCTGCTCCAAGAGCTTTTTGAAAGAAATTACTTCTGCCAGATTGAAGATTACAGTCGCTTTGATTTTGCTGAAGATTATCAGCACAGCAGGACACTAGATTATTTTGAAAAGGTAGCCAAAGATAACCAGGTTGTACTTCCGGTTTCCTTCTTTGAAAAAGCCGGAAACTGCTACTTCAACTCAATATGTGTTATTGATAGCACTGGAGAAAGATTAGGGCTATATAGGAAAACCCATATTCCAACAGGCGAATGCTATGAGGAAAAATTCTATTTCACTCCCGGAGATACCGGATTCAAGGTCTTCAATACCCATTATGGTAGATTAGGTATTGCTATCTGCTGGGATCAGTGGTTTTTAGAGACTGGAAGAATCCTGGCTTTAAAAGGTGCCCAATACTTGTTGTTCCCGACCGCTATTGGTTCAGAGCCGATTTTGCCTATTGATTCTCAGCCCCATTGGCAGAATGCCATGGTTGGTCAGTCAGCTTTAAACATCATGCCTGTTGTGGCCTCTAACAGAATCGGAACTGAAAAAGAAAAGAATTCCTCAATGACTTTCTTTGGCAGTTCATTCATTACCGATGAATGTGGAAACGTTGTTGCAAAAGCCAGCCGTGACAAGGAAGAAATTCTAGTCCACTCTTTTGATTTGGATCAGATTGATGCTAAAAGAAGAGATTGGGGTATCTTCCGTGATCGTCGCCCTGAGATGTATAAGGACATTCTTTTAAATGATGCCACTTCTAAGGAGAACAAATAATGGTTTTCTTATCATTCAATGTAAATTCTATCCGTGCCTATCTAAAGAAAGGCTTTGTTGATCAGATTGAAAAGCTTAAGCCTGACTTTTTAGGCATTGAAGAATTGAAGCTTACTGAGACTGAGCATAAGGATTTCCCTTATATGCCTGAAGCTTATACGCCTTATTGGAGTGTCTCCAAGATCAAGAAAGGCTATGCTGGAACAGCAATTCTAGCAAAGAAAAAGCCGATAAGTGTTAACTATGGCCTAATTGACCACAAATACGATGATGAAGGAAGAGCTATCACTCTTGAATACCCGAGCTTCTATTATGTGAATCTTTATGTCCCTAATTCCGGTGAAGAATTAAAGCGTCTAGATTTCAGAATGGGATTTGAAAGCGATCTCCGCAACTACTTAACTGCTTTAATGAAGAAAAAACCGGTAATTGTATCAGGTGATTTGAACGTTGCTAACGAGCCTATCGATTTAAAGAACCCGGATAGCAACCATCATTCAGCTGGCTTCACCGATGAAGAAAGAAGAGAGTTCAAGAAGCTTCTTTCTATTGGATTTGTCGATACTTTCAGAACTCTTCACCCAGATGAAAAGAAATACTCCTATTGGTCATACAAACGTAACGCCAGGGCTACCAATGCCGGATGGAGAATCGATTACTTCTTAGTCAGCAAGGAAATATTCCCTAAAGTGAAGAAATCAGAAATTCTTAATGACGTCGAAGGTTCTGATCACTGTCCTATTCTTTTAGATATAGATCTTTGATTCTTAGATTAAAATTTAGCTTAACTTCATTGTTTTTTTAGTAATATTAGAGTAACTTATATGTATCAATAGGAATCTTTCTATATTAGTGATGCCTTTTTTTGGAGGAGAGAATGACAAACAAATATCTCATTTTAACTGATGCCTGCTGTGATCTATCACGAGCTGACTTGGAAAAGAATGGTATTTTAGTTGTTCCGATGGAGTTTTCTTTAGGGAAAGAAGTCTTTCTGACTGCTCCTAATAAAGATCAGCTTCCTATTTCAGTCTTTTATGACAAAATAAGGAAAGGGGAAAGGGGTGGCTCTTCTCATATTACTACCTCATCTTATATTAATTTCCTTCGTCCTTATCTAGAAGATGGCAATGACATCATCCTAGTAACAGTATCAAGTGCCTTAAGTTCTAATTTCTCCCATGCTTTCTCAGCTGTGAACGCTTTAATCAATGAATACCCTGAAAGAACTATTAAAGTCTTGGATTGTTTAAACATAGGTTCCGGAATGGATCTTATCTTAACCTATATGGCTGATAATAAAGCAAAAGGCCTAAGTATCATGGACAACTATCTTGATGTCTATGATAAAATAGCCTTCGTTCATACTTGGGTTTCCATAAAAGATTACAAAAACATCAATCACCGGGCTTTATTAAGCTTACCCCATGACTTTTTAATGAAATCCTTCAAAATGAGGCCTATTCTTCATATCGATAACTGTGGCAACATGGCTTTAGCTAATTCTGCAAAAACCTCCAAAGTTGCCATGGATTTGCTTTTTAACCATGTTAAAGCGACAATCATAGAACCCACAAAGCAAACTATCTTCATTACCTGTGATATCAATACTACTGATGCTTTAGCGCTTAAAACCCGTTTAACCTCTGAGCTTAAAGTCAAAGAAGTAAAGATTCTTTCTAGTTCACCTATTATCTGTCTTAACTCCGGACTGAACACTTTAACTATCAGTTATTTAGGGAAAATGAGAAAGATTAAGCGTCCTATCTAAAATTATTTAAATTAAGGAAAACCATAAATGGATCAAAACAACAACACTGGTGCCCAAGCACCGAAAGTCAATTACGTTAGCGAAATCGGAAATTATCCGATCAAAGTCGTCGCTTTAGGCGGACTGGATGAGATGGGCAAGAACTGCTATGTCATCGAAGTCAACAATGATGTCTTCATTATCGAAGCAGGCTTGAAATACCCTAATGCTCAAATTCCTGGAGTCGATACTATTATTCCTGATTTTGACTATATCAGAGGAATAGCTAACCGTGTCAAAGCCATCATCATTACCCATGGCCACGATGATCAATATGGAGCTTTACCCTACTTACTTAACATCTGCAATGCTCCTATCTATGCTACCGAAACCACTATTGCCATCATCAAAACCAGCTTAGCAAAGAAATTTAGAAGAATCGATAATGCCAATTTTGTCAAAATAATGCCCAGTTCAACCATAACTATTTCCGGACATATCTTTGAATTATTCCAAACCACCCATAGTGTCGCCGAATCTTTCGGCTTTGCCTTAAAGACTGATTATGGAAATATTGTCTATACTTCTGATTTCATGTCCGATTATTCGCCTTTGAAAGGCTTCCAGTTCGATTTACCTAAGGTGGCCCGTCTTTCTGAAGGCGAAAAGACTTTCCTTTTGATGACCGAATCAGAAGCTGCTGATAAAGCAGGAATTGCTTCCCCTAACCATAAGATCACTGATCAGATCAAGGAAATCATTGAAGATGCTTCTGGCAAAACCTTTATTTCTATCTACAGCCAGAACTTCTATAACATTCAGGAAGTCATCAACTTAGCTAGAAGATTCCATAAGAAAATCTGCATTGCTAATCCTGAGCAGATTCCTTTCTTTGATGCCATGGCTAAAATCGGTGATATTGTTATCCCCGAATCCATGAGAATCACCCCTAATGAGATTCCTTTCAATAATCCTAACGATGTCATTGTCTTAGTCTCTGGCAATGGTGATTCCTTATTCAATTACAGCAAAGAAATCTGCTATGGCAATATTACCAACCTGAAAGTCAACACTAATGATACCTGGATTATTGCTTGTCCTTCAGTTCCCGGTACTGAGGTTGCTTATACTGATGCTTCCGATACTATCTATAGAACTGACTGCCATGTCTTAGCTCTCACCAGAAAGAAAGTTTCTTCTATGCATGCTCAGCAGGAAGACTTAAAGATGATGATTTCATTATTCCGCCCTAAATACTATATGCCGGTAAAAGGTGAATTCAGGCTTTTGATGGATAACGCCAAATTAGCCATTGATTTAGGTATTGGCTTAAATCACTTCAACACTTTCGTCTACGATAACGGCATGGCCTTAGCCTTCGACTATAATGGCAATGTCGTCAGGAAGATTATCAATGTCAAAAACGGTGATGTTATGGTCGATGGGACCTCAGTCGGTGATGTCAAGGAAGCCGCTATAACTGAAAGAACCCAGATGGCTGATGGCGGAATCGTCTTAATCGGCTTGACTATCTCTTCCAAGAAGAAAAAGATTGTCTCTTCGCCTGATATCCAGATGCGTGGATTCCTCTATCTCAAGGACAGTGAACCGGTTATCAACCAGGTTACTAATATTCTCTTATCCCAAGTCAATTTTTGCCTCGATAGCGGCAAAAGAATCAATTGTCAGGAGATTGAAAAGAAAGTCTCCGAAAAGGTCTCACGTTTCATCTTCAAGTCTACTTCAAAGGAGCCTTCCATTCTCTGCGAGATTCTCGACGTTGATACCCTTGAGAGTATTGACCCTCGCTAAAAAGCTTTGCAACAAAAAAAGGTTACTGGAGATAATCCAATAACCTTTTTTAGTTTAAGAAATAGTCTACTTGATCAGCTCAACACCGTGAGAAGTACCAATACGGGTGGCCCCAGCCTTAATCATAGCAATCATGGTGTCCTTGTCTCTAATTCCACCGGCGGCTTTAACGCCCATATCCGGGCCAACCGTCTTTCTCATCAAAGCGACATCACTAACAGTGGCTCCGCCTTTAGAGAAGCCAGTAGAAGTCTTAACAAAGTCAGCTCCGGCAGCTTTAGCTAGCTTGCAGGCTCTAACCTTTTCTTCATCGGTAAGTAAGCAGCATTCAATGATGACTTTCAATGTTAGATGTCCGCAGACCTTCTTTAACTCAGCAATTTCGGTCTCGACATATTTGTCATCGTGGTCTTTCAGTCTTCCGACATTGATGACCATATCAAGTTCCTGTGCGCCCTCAAAGATAGCTTCCTTAGCTTCGGAGATCTTAGCAGCCATCAAAGTAGCACCTAAAGGGAAACCAATGACAGTACAGACTTTAGTATCACTGCCTTTAAGAAGTCTAGCAGCTAAAGGTATATAGCAAGGGTTGATGCAGACAGAGGCAAAATGATTGTCTTTTGCTTCTTGGCAAAGCTTCTCAATGTCAGCTTTAGTAGCTTCTGGCTTTAAGTCAGTGTGGTCAATAAAACGATTATATTCCATGGTATTACCATCCTTGACACTATTCTAGCAAAAATGTTTGTCTTTTTTAAGGGTAGCTATTGAAAAAAGAGTGGTTTCTTTGCTATAATCCTAAGTCGCTGTTAAGATTTCTTAATATAGAGAAAGACAGGAGATATAAAATGGCTAACATTAAGTCACAGAAAAAGAGAATTGAGATTGATGAGAGAAACAGACAGGCTCATGCTTCTTTCAAGAGTCAGATGAGAACTGCTGTCAAGAAAGTCAATGCTGCTATTGCCGCTAACGACAAGAAGGCTGCTACAGCTTTACTTCCTGAAGCTATTTCTTTAATTGACAAGTCCGTTAAGATGGGAATCCAGAAGTCTAACACTGCTGCTAGACAGACCTCTTCTTTAATGGCTAAGGTCAATGCTTTAGACAAGAAGGCTGCTGAAGTCAAGCCTGAAGCTAAGGCTGCTGAAGCTAAGTAGTTTTAAATCTTTATTTTGTTATAAAACAAAAAGGAGGATAATTCCTCCTTTTTTGGCGTGTTTTTGAATTACTTATTAAGATAATTCTTATTAAATAAGGCAATGAAGAGTTCTAACCGATTATCAGCATCATCAAGACTGACTTTGACGTCCTCCTCGATATGGCCTAAATCATTAAGGATTCTTACAAAAGCATGGTAGGAGAAGCTTCTAGTGTCTTTTCTTGTGTAATATAGCCTTTTAGGATTGATTCTAACGCCTTTTCCTGATAGTTCTTTAGCTATTGAGTCATCCCCATAGCCCTCTTCTATCAAATACTTCACTAGGGCCATGAACCTAAACTGACTGACCATGGCTGGAAGAATACTCAGAGGGATGTTCCCGGCTTCCCTTAAGTCCTGATAAGTCTTTAAAGCTTTCTTGGTATCCCCTCTTACTAGAGAAGAGACGATTTCGAAGATGTTGTCCTCCAGGGGTTTGATGACAAGCTTTGCCACCACGGAAATATCGACTTTGTCAGAATAAAGAAGGACTTTCTTGAGGTTATTGACAAAGGTCAGATAGTCATTATTGCTTCTCTCATAGAGCATTAAGGCCGCATTCCTATCAATAGTCTTGTTTTGATCCTTAGCTTCTCTAAAAGCAAAGGAAACGTAGTCTTCTTCATTGAGAAGATAGCAATTATTAAAATCGGCGGCAATATCCTTTAAAGCCTGGACTAAAGAGTTTTTAGCACCTAAGGGACCATTAGCAACCATAATCAAATCCGTATCCGGAGAAGGGTCTTTGATATAAGAGGCTAAGCCATCATAGTCCTGATCAGCTTCCTTGATGGAGCCTTTTTGAGTCTTAGGAGTCTCAGTAAGATAGTAGCAGTTAGTACAAAGAATGGTTTTACGGCCACCAAAAAGAGATAAGGACTGGCAGTCAGCGATTAAATCGCTGACAGAATCCTTATAGCCATCATATTTGATTAAATCATCAGGAAGCCGGCCTTCATTCCGGCTTAATAGCCTCTCTTTAGCCTTTGCTTCTGATAATCCTTCGTCAGGCCCAAAGAAAACTGAAATCATTTTTCAGAGATTTTTACTACGGTTTTAACTGGCTCATCAACAACAGTGGCTTTTTCAATGATGACAGGAGTTAACGGTCTATCGTCTCCATCTTTCTTGACGGAAGCTATTTTATCAACCACATCCATGCCTTCAACGACTTTGCCAAAGGAAGCATACTGCCCATCAAGGAAACTATCATCATGATCACAGATAAAGAACTGACTTCCGGCAGAATCGGGATCATTAGTCCTAGCCATGGAGATGACGCCGCGTTTATGGGAAAGGGTATTCTTATGGTTATTGATATTGAATTCACCGGCAATACTATATCCTGGTCCTCCAGCTCCCGTACCAGTAGGATCACCGCCTTGAATCATGAAGTTCTTAATGATGCGGTGGAAAACTAAGCCGTCATAGAAGCCATTCCTGGCTAATTCGACAAAATTAGCACAGGTATTGGGGGCTTTATCATAAGCTAACTCAATTTTAATATCTCCTAGTCCCTTAATAGTTAGGATAACCATGGGTTTTACCTCTTTTTTCTTTTACTATTATACCTTAATACGGCATGAAAAAAGCCAGGCTTTTTATGACCTGGCTAAGTTTTTTACTTCTTCTTGATGCTGTCTTGATTCTTAACAGCATTGATCTTAGCTTCAATAGCACTCTGATCGCCAAGATAGTAGTGCTTAATAGGCTTAAGATCTTCATCAAGCTCATAGACTAGCGGTACGCCGGTAGGAATGTTTAAACCGGCAATATCGGCATCGGAGATATTATCAAGATACTTGACTAAAGCTCTTAAAGAGTTGCCATGGGCAGCGATTAAGACCTTCTTGCCAGCCTTGATCTGGGGAACGATAACGGAATTGTAGTAAGGAACAACACGGGCAATAGTATCCTTTAAGGATTCATGAAGCGGAAGCTCCTTAGGATCAATGCCCTTATACATTTCCTGATTAGCAGGATTACGCTTATCTTCAGAATCAAGAGCCGGAGGAGCGATATCAAAGCTTCTTCTCCACTGATGAACCTGCTCAGCACCATACTTAGCAGCAGTATCAGCTTTGTTCAAGCCCTGTAAAGCACCGTAATGTCTCTCATTGAGATGATAATCCTTAATGACAGGAAGATAATCCTGATCAATACCATCAAGGATATGCCAGGCAGTATGAATAGCTCTCTTTAAGACAGAAGTATAGACCACATCGAACTTATAGTTGTCTTGAGCTAAAAGCTTACCAGCATTGATAGCTTCGTTAAGACCCTTCTCGGAAAGCTCGACATCAGTCCAGCCAGTGAAGTAATTGAGTTTGTTCCACTCACTCTCACCATGACGGACTAAAACTAATTTGATTGTGCTCATTTTGTCCTCCAATAATGACATGAACATTATAGACTCTTAAACGCCTTTTTTGTAGTAGAAGACTACAAGTTTTTATACATGATTATTTCAATCTGCTTAGTGATATCACGGCACTTATCAGTAACATACTCAAACATGCCATAGACATCTTCGCCTACAACGGTAGCATGGCTATTAGAATCACCGTTTCTCAAGTAGAGAGCATGGACATTCTGCTCATAAAGATGATCGGTCTGCTCCTCAATGTTTCTGACTTTCTCAATAAGAGGATCCATAATCTTCTTATTAGTTAAGTTGCCCAGATTCTTAACCACTTCATTTACTGCCACGACGCATTGATAGGCGACATCAACGAATAAACCGGTCTTTTCAGGTAAATCAGTGTAGTTTCTGACATAGATCTTATAAGAGATTTCATCAATAGAGTCAGTCAAGTCATCGATAGCATCCAAAAGCAGGAAAATATCTTCCCTATCGATTGGAGTCATAAACTCCTTAGCCAGTCTTTCTTCAGTCTCATGCTTGATGTCATCAGCTTCATGTTCAATGGCATGGACGGAATTCTTTAGGTCTAATGAGGAAGTATCAGGAAAGTTAAGAATACCTTTCTTGAGTTCTTCCATTGCCCTCAAAGAATAAGAGATGACTAAACCGAACTGCTCGAAGAAGTAATTAGGCTTCTGTTTACCGAACATAATAACGTCCTCCTATTTATCTAATGCCTGGAATGGCAAATAACAAAAGCGTCATAAGGAAACCGATAAGGATACAGCCAGGGAAGGTAAAGACCCAAGTCAAAACCATATCGATAGCAACACGCCAGTTGACAGCCTTCGTGCCTTTAGTTAAACCCACGCCAATGATAGAGCAGGTTTTAACTTGGCTAGTACTGACCGGCCATCCACATAAAGAAGAAACCATTAAAGCTATAAAAGCTGATATATCAGTAGCAAATCCCTGATATGGCTCTAAATCAACCATACCCATGCCAACCTTTTTAATAATACGGTAGCCGCCAATTGAGGTGCCTAAGCCCATAACGATAGAAACTAGAACAGGAAGCCAAAGGAATTCAGGTGCCTGAAGGAATTCCATAATGAATCCGGAAGAATTCGGATCGGCTAAAGCAACGATATTAGAGCTAGGGAAGGCTTTAGTGCCAAGGAACAAAACCAGATAAATGACACCGACAAATTTCAAGCCATCCTGAGCGCCATGGGCAAAAGCCATTCCGGCCGCGGAGATAATCTGCGACCACTTAAAGAACTTAGTGGTCTTTCTTCTTACTATATTCTTGCAGATTCGCTCAATAAGCTTAGTAATCAAAAAGCCTAAGATTAAGCCCACAACTGAGGATATAGCAAAGCCAATACCGACATTAGTCCAAGAAGAAGCACCAGGAGACACGTTATATCCTAAAGCCATCATAGCAAAGCAAGCACCGGTTAATCCGGCTACTAGGGCATGTGATTCAGAGCTAGGCATACCAAAAACCCAAGCTAGAACGCCCCAGGCCACTACGCCAATCATACCGGCTGATAGACCAATCAAAGCATTCTTAGCATTAGTGATGACTTGCTCAGAAGAAACAGTTGAGCTTTCAGTAAGCGAACCAAAATCCACAATACCGGCAATGGATTCTGCCACACTTGCGGCAAAGAGGGAAAAGACCATAACACCAATAAAATTAAAAAAGGCGGCCATAATAATGGCTTTCTTTGGAGATATGGCACGAGTTGAGATACAAGTGGCTACCGAATTTGGAGCATCAGTCCAGCCATTGATGAAGACAACTGCTAAAGCTAATAAAACAGTAATAACAATCAGAGGACTTTGAGAAAGGAGTTCAAAAAACTGCTTGAGACTAACGCCTTGAAAGCTGGTTTCCAACACTAAGGGAATTGATGTGAATCCCATTTTAACCTCGTTGTTTTTTAGGTTCTAATAAATATTATCTTTTTAATATATAGCAAAAAATATCCTAAAGATAGGTAAATTTTCATTAGTAGGGTTTCCAAATTTTAAAAATAATTTAAAAAAGTTAAGATAAAGTGCTTTCATATATATAAATTTTAATAAGAAATAGCAGTTAATAATCGATAAATTCAGAATTGCAAAACGCTTACAAAAAATCCCTCAGTTTATAAAAGACTGAGGGTGCATTAAAAAGTGGAATTTAATTATCAATTTAGGGCCAAATAATGAAAACAATACTAATGACAAGGGATTGTCATTTAGATTTCAAATTATTTGTCTAATTGAATATACGCTTATTTTTTCAATATTTAAAGTATTCACAATGATTTATTTCCTTTTTTTAGTAATTATTAACATATTTTAAGCTTTGTCTAAACTAATAGTTTACTTTATAAATTGTTTTTAAGTTATAATAAGATAAATAAAATATTTTTTTCTATAATTGTAAAAAATAATATTGGCGTATATTTATGGTTAAGCCAAAACTTCCTATTTTTCAAATGTAAATTGATTTTCCACAATTTCTTTACAAAATTCTTTTCTTTGAAAAGTAAAAGACTTGTTGATATTGACCATTCCTTGGTCTTAAAATAATCAAGTAAAGGAATTCTTTACTCAACTAATTGTATTAGATGAAAATTATTTATTGATTCAAGTTTTAGCTAGAGGGGAACTTATGTTTGAAAATTTAAAGTCCAAAATCAAAATCGGAAATGTGACGATTAATAACCGTTTTGTGATGCCAACTCTTAAGCTTAACCTATGCACTAAGGATGGCTATATTACTCAACGGGACTTAGGTTTCTTTATTGCCAGAGCTAAAGGAGGTTTCGGCCTTATTTTCACTGATGAAATCTCCCTAGATAATGTCTTTAAGGTTGATCCTTATGGTCCAAACTATTCTTCCCAGCATAAATTACAAGATATTCAAGTACTAACAAAGAGTGTTCATAAGTATAAAAGCAAAATTTTTGCTTCTTTTTGCCAGCCTGGTATGGAATCCTGCCAAACAGTCACTGATAAGAAATTCCCTGTTCCAAGCATAGAATTTCGTTATCATTCAATCAGGCAAAACGTTTTAACTGATTTTGAAATTAAAAAAGTTATTAGAGACTTTGTTAAAGCTACCCACTTCTCAAAGGAAGCCGGATTTGATGGTCTTTGTCTCAATGCTTCTAAGGATTACCTTCTTGGTGCCTTTTTATCTCCTTTCTACAATCATCGTGATGATCAATATGGCGGAAACTTTGAAAACAGGTTTAGGATTGTACAGGAAATCTATCATGAAATACGAATAAACTTAGGAGCTGACTTCCCTATAGGTATTAAATTATCTATTTGTGATACCGCTGTTCCAGGACGGACTTTTGAGGAAACCAAAAAGATTGCTATTGAATGTGGGAAATTGGGATTTGATTTCGTTATGATCATTCCTCCTTTCACACCTGATAAAAGAATATCCGGTTCATACTATGAATCTATGCCTAAAGAAAACACATTTGAAGACTGCAAAGAAATCCGCCGATCACTCAAGATTCCTCTTATGTTAACTGCTAATGTCTCAGATCCCCGGATCGGTGAACAGTGCCTAAAGGATAAAGTCTGTGATTTAGTGGCTTTTGGCAAGTCCGGTTTAGCTGATTCCGATTTTCCAAATAAGGTTATTAATAACCATTTACTAGATATCGCTCCTTGTATTCATTGTATTTCCGGTTGCTCAGAAAGTCTTTTACTGACTGGATCTTCTAAATGCGTTGTAAATCCTTTCTTAGGGAATGAAGAATTTATCAAAATCGAAAAAGCCAAAAATCTTCTTCGAATTGGCATCATTGGCTTAGGCTTAGCTGCTACTTCTATGGCTCTTTATTTAGCAAAGGCTGGACATAGTGTGGAAATCTATCATTCTGAAGATAAGATAGGCAACCCTTATGGCACCTATGGTCAAAACAAGAATGAATATCCTGTTTTCTTGGATTGGATGCTTCGACAATATAAGAAATATAAGGTAACTTTGCATCTCAACTCTAGTCCCACTCCTAAAGAAATATTAGCTATGAATTTTGATCGTATCATTATTGGCTATGGTGCTAATCCTTATAAGCCCACTATTAAAGGCATCGACAACAAAGACGTCTATCCTGTTGAAGATTTATTCTTAGGAAAAGTTACTGCAGGTGAGAACAATGTTATTTTAGGTTCTGGCTATCAAGCCTGTGAAGCGGCTACTTTCTTATCGGATAGATATAAGCAGGTTACCATACTTACTAAAAACGATTACCTTCTAAGTGACTTAGATGGCTTACCTAACCCTGAATTCACTGCTCGTCTTTTCCAAAGCGGGGTATCTTTCTATAGAATCTACCAAGACCCCACAATCACTAGGCATTCTGTGATTTTCAATATCAAAGACCGACGTCTCATGGTCCTTTATGACCGAGTCTTTTATGCAACCGGTTATGACAATATGGTTCCTGTCTATAATCAGCTATTGACCTTAGGCTATCCTAAAGACAACATCTTCATTATCGAGAAGAAAGGAAACGTTGGTCTATCAGCTGTTGAAGGAATCAGAGTAGCTAAACTAATTCAGTAATAAAAAAGCCCCAATGGCAAACATTGAGGCTTATTTAGTTGGTGCCCTTGAAGGGACTCGGACCCTTGGCCCCCTGATTCGAAGTCAGATGCTCTAATCCAGCTGAGCTACAAGGGCAGAAACGCTTATCTATTGTATCAAATCAGCTAAGTTTTTTCCTCAATAAGTTAAAAATTCTTTCATCCATCACTTCAATTATTATGGTTTGGATTTGAAACCCTCTTTTTTATTTTTAATTTATCAAACTAAAGAGTACTTTTCTTTATTTAATTGTATAATAGATTAAACATTCTATAGAAGGAGACTGAATTTAAAAAATGACAGAAATAAAAATGATTCAGAAACGTGTCTTCCCTAGCTTCCTTGTTAAAATCTGGGAATCTTTTAAGAGCGTCATTCCTATTGCGGTTGTTGTCTTGATACTATATTTCACCGGAAAAGATAATGCTTTTTCGTGGGCTAGTGATAAAAGTTCTTTTGGCTTTCCCAAAGAACTTTTATTCTTTCTTCTGTTTTCCCTGGTCGTTGCCTTAGGATTAGGACTCTTCTCAATCGGCGTTGATCAATCATTAGAAAGAATCGGTAAGACAGTTGGTTCCTCCTTGACCAAAAAGCAAAGCATCGTCTTTATGGTCGGAATTACCTTCATCATTGGATTCTTGATTACTTTTGCTGAGCCTGACTTAAAAATCCTAGCTCAGGAAGTCGGTATGAATGAATGGGTACTCATTACAGTTATTTCGGTAGGTGTCGGTTTATTTCTTGTCTTAGGGACGCTAAGAATTATCTTCCAATGGGATATGAGAGTAGCCTTCTTAGCAGCTTATGCTACTATCTTTATCTTAGCCAATATTGCTCCTAAGGCTTTCTTGGCTATCGCCTTTGATTCTGGAGGAGTAACAACCGGACCAGTTACTATTCCTTTTATTTTAGCTTTTGGCTCTGGTATTGCTGCCACCAGACAAGGTTCAAAATCCGGAAGTGATGAATTCGGTCTAGTGGCTCACGCCACTATGGGTCCTATTATTGCGGTCATAATTTTAGCAATCTGCATATCTATTAGTAACCCTGATTTTGTCTTGTCCTATCAGAACGAGACTGTCGATATTGGCCTTTCTTTTTCTAGCTATGGCTCCTCTCTTCTTTCAAGCCTTAAAGAAACCAGTTTAGCTATCGGGCCTTTAGCTCTTTTCTTTATCGTCTATGATTTGTTCATTCTAAAGCTTTCCAAAAAGGATATCATCCATGTCTTCTTTGGTCTCTTCTTATGCTACTTAGGTCTGATTTTCTTTATGAGTGCCGTTAATACCGGCTTCAAGCCGATTGCTTTATCTATCGGCAAAGCCTTAGGGAATCAGAATGAATTCCCCTTAGCTATTGTAATCGGAGCTTTATTTGGCTGCTTTGCCGTTTTAGCTGAACCAGCAGTTATGGTCTTAACTGATAGGATTGTCCAAGTCAGTGAAGGCTCAATCAAAAAGGGTAGTTTCCTTTTCACAATGGCAATCTCTATTGCCTTAGCCGTTATGCTTTCAGTTATCCGAGTCTTTTATGGATTCTCTTTACTTTACTATATAGTTCCTGGATATCTTCTAGTCTTCTTATTAAGTTTCTTTGTACCCCGTATTTATTCGTCAATGGCATTTGATGCTGGTACGGTCGCTTCTGGTCCTATGGCAGCTTCTTTCACTATGCCTTTCATTCTTGGACTGGCTTCTTCTTTATACTCTGATAAAGCCAATTATTCGGATTTGATTTATGAAAACGCCTTTGGCGTCATTTCTATGATTTCCTTGCTTCCTATTATCGTTGTTGAAGCAACTGGTCTTTATGCCACTATCAAAACCAACATCATCTACAGCAAGGCCAGAAAGCAGATTACGATGCCTGACGATGATCAGATTATTCATTTCACGGAGTCTAACACGATATGAAATTAAATTTGCTGGAAAGAATCACTTCATCCCATTTCCCTTATGATGAGACTCACGACTTAGAAAGAGTCGGGTTCTTTATGTCGATTGTCCCCGATGGACAAGCTTTAGCAATCAAAGATCTTCTGGATAAGGCACAGGCGGCTTTTTCTTTCCTCACTCACGGAAAAGGAACGGCTTCTAAGGAAATCTATGATGTCTTAGGAATTGAAGAAAACCGCAAACAGATTGTTTTTTCTTTAATGCCAATGAAGAACTGGCCTAATCTTAAGGATCAGCTTGTCAGAAGATTCAAAATTTCTGACTACACTAAAGGCGTTGCTTGTATGGTGGATATAGATTCCTTGTCTTCAGTCAGTGTCTACCGCATGGTAACAAATAATCGAATTGATGAGCCAAAGAAAGGAAAAAGACCTATGGATACTGAAGTAACGAAACCAAGTGATGACTTTGAAATCATTATGACCATTGTCAATGATGGCTATTCTGATATTGTCATGTCGGCTGCCAAGAAGGCTGGAGCAAGAGGCGGAACGATTCTTTCTGCTAGAGGCACCGGCAATAAGGATATGGAGAAGTTCTTTGGTATTGTCATCACTCCAGAAAAGGAAATCGTTATGATTATTGTCCCTAAAGACATAAAGGATAACGTCTTAGCTTCTATTTCTAAGGAGTGCGGTATCAATACTAAGGGCCAAGGCATTGCCTTCTCCCTAAAAGCCAGTGATGTCACCGGCATTGTAGAGACTGAAGAGCCTCCTAAAAACAATTAGACTTGGCTCAGAGGCTTATTCTTAGTAACCTCATCTTTATCAGTATTGTTATTTAAGGTCATATCGGGAGTCGGTGATTCTTCACCGACTAAGGTGGCCTTTTCTTTTTCTCTTAGAAGTGAATGGGTTAATAAGCTATTCCGATGAATTCCTTTATTCGCATTAATGGCTTCTTTGCTGATTGAGCCGCTCTTAATTAAAGCTAACTTAGCTAAACCAGGTCCAATCATTTCGTAAAGTATAGAAGAGCAAAGGATAATTGAAAGGAAGGTAGATCCTAAAGTTCCACCTAATAACCTAGCTCCCATATCGGCTAAGCCAATAGCAACTCCGGCCTGCGGAATTAAGGCAAAGCCGAGGTTTACGGCGACTTTCTTAGGTTCCTTAGCTAAGTAACAGCCAATGAATGCCCCAGCATATTTGCCAATTATTCTTAAGAAGAAATAGGCAACCCCTAGAAGACCAATGACCGCAAAATTAGAAAAGTCCATCTTCATTCCGCTAAGCACAAAGAAAAGACACATTATCGGAGGAGTAAAATTGTCTAATTGAGTAAAGATGACATCATCTTTCTTGAAATTTATATAGCTGGCACCAAAGACCATGCAACACATCAAGGGCGAAATAGAAATCATCGGTAAATCACAAATACCGCAGAGCAATAATAAAGTAGCTACAGTTAATATCAAACGGTTGTCCTGACTTCTTTTAGCTGACATCAGTTTGCTATGGATGAATCCTAAAAGAATACCTAAGCCAATAGCGGCAATGTTATAAACAAGGGGAAGAACTACTGATTTAACAATATCAACATTGTTGCCACTCATGCCATTAACTAAAGCAATAGCTAAAGTGTAGCAAATCAGACAAACTGCATCATCGAGGGAGACTACTTGAAGAAGAATATCTACAAACTCACCTTTAGCCTGATACTGCCTTATAGTCATCATAGTAGAAGCCGGAGCAGTAGCAGTGGCAATAGCTCCTAAAAGCAAAGCAAAGTTCCAACTGACTGAGTTCCAAAAAATAGCTTTAACAAAAACAGTAACCACAATTCCGGCTAACACTGATTCAAAGACTGTAATAACAATTGTCTTTTTAGCAGTCTTCTTAATTGTATCAATACGGAAATATCTGCCAACACCGAAAGCAATGAAAGCTAAAGCCACATCGCTTAAGAAGCCCATCCCACTTATAATATTATTGGGAATTAATCCTAAGCAGAAAGGACCGATAAGGCAACCGGTAAGAATATAAGCAGTGACATTAGGAAGCTTTAAAACCTTAGTAATTCTAGTCAATAAGAAAGCTACAAAAAGCATTATTGCTAATGCAATTAAGACTGTCGGAAGATAACCAAAAACAGAATAATACTGTTGTAAATCAAATGGAAATTTCATAATTTTCGTACCTGGATGCTTGTATTCTAAGCAGGTTCTAACAAAATTGTATATTAATGTATTTTGACCATCGATAAATTATTGTTATAATGTCTATAGAGGAAAATAAAATGATAGATCAAAAACTATTGACCTTAATATCAGTTGCAGAAACAGGATCATTTTCTAAAGCTGCAAAAAAACTATGTTTAACTCAACCAGCAGTTTCAACTCACATAAAGCTTTTAGAAAGAGAGCTTAATGTTAAGCTATTTACCCGAGGCAATAATCAGCTAAAACTCACTAACGAAGGCATAATTGTCTTAACATACGCTAAAAGAATTCAATCAATGTATTCCGAACTTCAGACAAAGATTACGGATTCAAAGAACAACACCCTAACTCTAGTTATAGGTGTAACTCATACAGCTGAATCAAGTGTTGTCATGGAAGCACTTGGCCGATATGCAAACGAAACACCCAACATACGTATAACGTTTATTACAGGGTCTATAAAAACTCTTTATGGGTTGCTATCAGATTATTCTATAGATGTTGCCATTGTTGAAGGAAACAATACTAACCCGCAATTCAACTCTCTCCTTCTTGATACTGACTCTCTTTTATTAGCGGTATCTCCTAAAAATCATTTGGCCAATCAAGGCATGGCGACTCTTGATCAGTTAAGAAAAGAAAAAATGATTTTAAGAAGACCAAATTCTGGTACAAGACAGCTATTTGAATCCAGTATCAAATCTCAAGGTTTAAGCATTTCGGATTTTGAAGTTAATATCGAATGTGATTCTCTCTTTACTATCAAAGACTTAGTTGAAAAGAATATCGGTGTCTCCGTCTTAGGAAAATCCACCTGCATTGAAGAGGTTAAGAAGCATGACTTGGTTTTGCTTCCTATCGTTGGTCTATCAATGATCAGAGAAGTAAATATCATCTACCCCAAGGATTTCTCCCATCCCGAAGTCCTTACCGGAATAATCAATGCCTACAAGTTAGCTGTCAAGAATGAATAGGTATTTAGTCTTTTAATGCGTCTATAAAATCAATTTATGATGACCTCTTTGTGTTGCTTTATATTGCTTTTTAAGGTAAAATTCTTAAGTAAGAAGTTTTAGACCATTCCAATATTTTTTTAACTTTTTTTGTGATGCACACAGAAATGTGTGTCTTTTTTGAGGGGGTATTTACGATGAAAAAAGAAGCAAAATCAAAACTATTCATAGAGGCTAAAAATATCTTTTTAGTTCTTTTTGGCTGTTTTGTTTTAGCGGTAGCAGATGCTATCTTCATTGTTCCCTGCAATATCGTTAACGGTGGAGTGGATTCAATAGGTATCATTATTAATTATTATCTAAAGCCCATCTTGGGCTACGATGTCTCCGATATCTTTATTGCCGTCTGTCAAACGGTCCTTTGGATTATTGGATTATTCTTCCTAGGTAGAAAATTTTCTTTTCATACCCTCTTAGGATCCCTAGCTTTCCCGCTTTTTTATGCATTGCTATTTAGAACTAACTTGCTGGATGCTATCGGCTTTACTGAAGTCTACCAAGCAAACACGAATCCTGATGGTTCAATAAGTTTAGCTTTTTTGATACTATCAGGAATTTTCGGTGGTTTCCTTTCTGGCGCTGGGGTTGCATTAACCTATCTAGGTGATGGATCGACTGGCGGCTTTGACGTTGTGAGTTTCATTATTGCTAAATACGGACTGATGAAACAGGATTATTCCGGATTCATTATGGACACTTCTTCGATAATCATTGGCTTAATAGTTTTTAGAGATTGGCAACTAGCCTTAGTGGGAATCCTTTCAGCTGTAGTCTGTGCCTTTGCCATCAATTTAATCTACATTCGTGCCAATTCCTATTTGATTGCCGATATCATCTCTGACAATTCTAAAGTTATCCAGGATTTCATTCATGAAAAGCTAGGCCATGGAACAACTGTCCTAGATGCTTTAGGAGGATATACCGGAGAAGAAAGAAAACTTATCAGAGTAGTCATCTATAAAAGAGATGCCCAGGAATTAAAAAGGTTCATAGCTAGTGTAGACCCAAAGGCTTTTGTTAGCTTTACTACGGCAAGAGCAATTAACGGAGCTGGTTTTGAGGCTTTAGAAGTATCAGCTAGAGACAAAGAAAGAATACTAACTAAATATGGAATTACACCTAGAAAGCCTAAAAAGGAAGGCGAGTAA
>DLIM01000025.1:56277-88449 GCA_002483745.1 Caryophanales bacterium UBA7642
AGAATCAAAAAGGTTCCTTAATAGGATTTTTGTAGAATAAGAAATATAGAGCTTAGATTCAACAAGAGTAAAATTAGATTAAACTTGCAAACCAAAGTGGGTATTTTTAATAAATTAAGCATTTCTACTTTTGTTTTTGCAAAATTTGACAATATTTCTGCTTTTTAAGGGTCTAAATTTAGTTAGTATTTAATAAAGAAGCACTAAAAAAGCCTTTCCGTTTTAAGAAAGGCTTTATTTTTTTAAGTTGGTGACCTGGATGGGGTTCGGACCCATGAATGTATCCTTGAAAGGGATATGAGTTAACCACTTCTCCACCAGGCCATTAGCTGCCTAGATGGTGCCACTTAAAGAAAAATGGCGCCTACTGTAGGACTCGGACCTACGACCTACCGGTTAACAGCCGGTTGCTCTACCAACTGAGCTAAGTAGGCAGCGTTGATAAATATAGCAAATTACGTTTCAATTTGCAATAGAAAGTTAACTTGTTTACGCTCTTTTCTTATCGATTAGGTCTTTTACGTCCTTAACGGTCTTTAAAGTCATCATCTCATCTTGGGTGATTTCTGGTAAATTAAACTCCTGCTCGATATTTATGACTAATTCGGCAGTGTCTAATGAATCTAAACCAAGATCTTCTAATTTAGTATCAGGAGTAATAGAATCAGCATCAAACTTTTTCTTTCTTACTTGTTTAGCAAGCAATTCTTTTAATTTGGCATAGATATCCATATTTATAACCTCGTTTATTCGATACACGAATTTAACAATTACTAATATAATATAAAAATACTTTAATTGCTATCCATATTGCTAAAACGCTATAATAATCGCGGATTATGAAAGCAATAATACCTGTAAATCTTATTTTAGAGAACTCCTTAGCTCCTAATTATCCAAATATGATTATCATTATTGCCCTTTCAGTATTAGGGTTTCTTTTATTGGCGGCTATTATTGTCGCAATTTGCTTTGCCTCTTTAGGAGAATCAAAGAATCAAAGAAGAGAAAGAGAAAACTTAGATTACAACGTCCGTGTCTATACTTTTGACTATGCCAAGAAAACTTTCTACTTCTTCGATAAATTCGATTTGAAGCATACTAAAACCTATGATGAACAGCAGTTCATCAATCAGTTCATGCCTTCCGATAAATACCGTGTTCAGGATTGGCTTAGAGGTATTGTTCAAAATAACAATTATTCACAGTATATTCAGGCTGATTTAAAGATTCATCACCCTAATGTCACAATTTCCTCAATGCTTCAGTTAACCAGCGTCAATCGCCAAAAGAATATCATTCATTTTGAAAGTTTCCTGTTGCCTTATTGCTCCACCACTTCCTTAATGAGTCCAAGAAAAAGAAAACGTTTCTTCCTCAATGACGATGAGGCCTGCCAAGACTTCATTAAGAACAATGATGAGGAAAACTATCTTGGCTCAGTCTATTATCTGAAACTATACCGAGCTAACAGCACGAAAGAAAATGATGAAAAGTACTTGGCTGAGATTAATACAAAGATAGTCAGTATTCTTACAAAGTTCTTAACCAAGACAAAAAAGCTTCACAAAATCAGTGACACTGAAGAAATAATCATTGATAAATCTACAATTTCCCGTGTTATGACTATGAATATAGCCAGCACTATTGAAACAGCTTTAACCCAGTTCCTTAACTTTAATACTCCCGATGTTGATTTGTTTGTCGCCATTGGTATTTCCACTACCGCTTTCTACAATCAGGATTACTTCCAGGCTAAAGATCAATCAGGTATGATGGCTAAAGCAATCAGCAATAACCTAACTAATGAGAAAGTCCTCTTCTATGATCCTAGTTTCTTTGATAAATTCAATAAGGAAAAGGGACAATTAGAAGAAGTTAAAATGATTGTCAAGAATTCTACTTTCCGTGTCTTCTTTACTCCAACGATTAATATCAAGACCGGAGAGAAGAGCCTCTATTTCACAAAAGTAATACCCTTTGGAACCAGCTTAAAGACCTTCAGAGAAGTAATTGATGTTTCCGTCAAGATAAAAGAAGGGCCTTTAAGAATCTTTAGAGGAATCAATGAGAAGTGTCAAAAGAGCTTAGCTACTTATAAGGATAATAACATCAATCTCATCATCAATGTCCCTTATCTAGAAATAGCTGATTTCTTAAAAGCCATTCAATCTACTTCCTACAGCAAAATCAGCTGGACTTTAGCTCTGCCGGAAACTGATCTTTTAGCCTACCTTGATGATCAGGCCACCATCAAAAAGACCTTCCAGAGAGTAATTGAGAACCAATGCAAGATTGCTATCATGCTAGCTAATTCTTCCCCTTCACTTCCTAGCCAGATCTTACGTTATGCCTCTTTCTTCCTAGTAGGAGATAGATACACAAGCCACTTAAAAGATAGCCGAACCGTCAATGAATTGAGAATCATCGGCAGCAGTTACCAGGACTATCCTGCTCCGATTGTCTACTTCGGACTTAAAGATTTCAACGATATCGAGCTAGGAGCCCATTTTGGTGGTAGAATCTTTCAGTGCGATGCTTTGGCTTTGCCCTCTAGTAAAGCTGAAGAACTTGACCCTGAAAAGGTCAACTATGTGATCAAGGAAACGGAAAACCTTTTCCCTCACACTTCCAACACAGTTTCTAAAGCCATCAGCATTGAGCCTCGAAACAAGAAAGAGACCATTGTGATTCCGACTATCAGGAACTCAATCAAGAAGAAATAGTCTAGGTAATGAAAGGAAATACCAAGATGAACGACAAGAAAGTTAAAAACATTGCTTCAAAAAGCGAAAATCTGACTCAGTGGTATACCGATGTCTGCACTAAGGCCGGCTTAATGGATTATGCCTCAGCCAAGGGATTCATTGTTTACCGTCCAGACGGCTATGCCCTTTGGGAAGAAATTATGCATTACTTAGATAAGCGTTTCCATGAATTAGGTGTTAGGAATGTCTATATGCCTACCTTAATTCCGATGTCCTTGCTGAACAAGGAAAAAGAGCACATTAAGGGCTTTGCTCCCGAATGTGCTGTTGTCACTCAAGGCGGTGATAAGACTTTAACTGAACCAATGGTAGTAAGACCTACTAGTGAGACTTTATTTTGCGATTATTTCAAAGATATTGTCCATTCATATAATGATTTACCCGTCAAGGACAATCAGTGGTGCTCCGTTGTCAGATGGGAGAAAACTACCCGTCCTTTCTTAAGAGGCGCTGAATTCCTTTGGCAGGAAGGCCACACTCTTCATGAAACCGAAGCTGAAGCTAGAGAGTTCGCCTTATCAATTTTGAGAGTCTATAACGACTTAGGCCGCGATATGCTAGCTATTCCTTTCGTTATGGGAAAGAAACCCGATAGTGAAAAGTTTGCCGGTGCTGTTGATACTTACACAATTGAAGGCTTAATGCCGGATGGCCAAGCTTTGCAATGTGGAACTACTCATTACTTAGGAACTGGCTTCCCTGAACATTTTGGAATCAAGTTCTTAGGCAAAGATAATAAGATTGCTTATCCGCATTATACTTCTTGGGGTGTTTCCACCCGTTTATTAGGTGCCATCATTATGATCCATGGCGATGATAACGGATTAGTTTTGCCTCCTAAGATTGCTCCAACCCAGGTAGTTATCGTTCCTATCAGAGCTGATAGTGATCCGGCTGTTGTCGAAGCTGCTAAGAAGATTGAGGATTCCCTTAAAAAGCTCAATATCCGAGTTACTTTGGATTTATCAAACAAGACTCCGGGATGGAAATTTGCTCAGTATGAGATGAAGGGTGTTCCGCTCAGAATTGAAATCGGTCCTAAGGACTTAGCTCAAAACCAGTGCGTCTTAACTAGAAGATTTGATTCTTCTAAGTCCTTCATGTCTCTTGATAAAATTGCTTCCGATATTCCTACTGAGTTAGACAATATCCAGGAAGGCATGTATCAGAAAGCCTTAAAATACCTTAACTCCCATATCACCGAAGTTCATAACTATGATGAACTTAAGGATGTCCTTACTACCAACAAGGGCTTTGCCAAGATGATGTGGTCTGGTGACAGTGAAGACGAGGTCACCATTAAGAAAGACTTCAACGCCACTCCTCGTGTTATGCCTTTTGATCAGATTGCTTTCGATTATAAAGATTGCCTTACCGGCAAGAAGGCCGACAAGGTCATCTATTACGCCCGTGCTTATTAGTTTTAAGATTTTGATAAAAAGAGGTTATTTCAATGAATATTTTTGATGAAAGAATCCAGGCCCTTCAGGCCCAAATGCGTGCTGATAATATCAAGGCCTATATCGTTCCTGCTACTGACCCGCATTTAAGTGAAGCTTATGCTCCTCGCTTTGGAGCCATGAGATTCTATTTCTGCGCTTTTGGTGGCGAAGATGGAACTTTATTAGTGACTCAAGACAATAGCTACATCTATACCGATGGCCGTTATTGGGTCGAGGCGGAGATGGAGTTAAAAGGCACTTCCTGCAAATTAGTAAAATCTGGAAAACCTGGCGTTCCTTCAATGGCTAGTTTCATCAAAGAGAATAATCTTTATCCTCTTGGACTTGATGCTTCCTTATTCTCCCTTAAAGAATTAAGAAAATATTATCTCGATAGCGACCATAAGATTGTCTCTTTAGACTATTCATTCCTAGTCAAGAATATGCCCTCTTATCCTTCTGATCCTATTTTTGCCATTGATCAGAAATACCTTTCTTTAACCTATAAAGAAAGAGTCGATTCGATGGTTAAAGCAATTAAGGGCAATGGCGCCAAAGCTCTTCTTTTAACTGCTCTTGATGATATCGCCTATGTTTTAGGATATCGAGGAAACGATATCTATTGCACCCCGGTCTTCTATTCTTGGCTTTATATCACCGAGGAAGGATATCTGGATTTGTTCATTGATAGCAACAAGCTACCTAAAGACTTTAATCTGCCTAATCTGACTATCCATGCCTATGATTCCTTACTGGCTTTCATTGATGAAAGAAAAGATATTCCGACTTTAATTGATCCTTCTAAGACCAATGCTTTGATTTGTTCCCATCTGAACAATAGGATCTATGCTTCCTCTCCGGCTTATGTGGAAAAGAGTATTAAGGGACCGGTTGAAATCGAGAACTTAAGAAGAATCAACACTATCGATGGCTTAGCCGTCTTAAAGCTGATGAAGTATGTCGATGACCATATTGATTCGGGTTTCTTAAATGAAGAAAGCTTAGTCGAATATGTCGACTCGGTTCGTTTAGCTAACCCTGAATGCTTTGAACTATCATTTGGAACTATTGCCGCTGTCGATTCTAATGCTGCCATGATGCATTATGCTCCGACTAAAGATAAGTTCTCCCCTGTCAATCGCACCAATCAGCTCCTTTTGGTTGATTCAGGCGGTCAGTACTATGGTGGAACTACCGATATTACTAGAACTTTTATTCTTTCTAAGAATCCCTCTAAGGAAGTCATTCATGACTACACCTTGACCTTAAAGTCTCAGATTGCTTTAACAACTTCTATTTTTGAGAAAGGTGCAACTGGACATTCTATTGATATTACTGCCCGTGAAGTCATGTGGAAGGAAGGCTTAGACTATAAATGTGGAACCGGACATGGAGTCGGATATATTTCCTGTGTCCATGAAGGCCCCGTTGGTTTTAGATTCTATGACTCCCCTGATCGAGATGACCGAGCGGAATTAAGCTTAGGAAATGTCATCACGATTGAACCTGGAGTCTACAAGGACTACAAGTATGGTATCCGTTTAGAGAATGATCTTTTAGTAGTTCCTTGCAACACCACTGACCAAGGCATTTTCTATAAGTTCGAAGTCTTGACTCTCTGCCCTTATGATCGACGTGGCATTGATGTTTCCATGTTGTCTGAAGAGGAAATTTCTTGGTTCAATGATTATTCCGCTTTAGTCTTTGAGAAGCTTTCTCCTTTAGCTAAGGATGATCCGGAATTATTAGCTTACTTAAAGAAGAATACTGAGCCTCTTAGCCGAAATGAATAGAATTGTTCTTTTTGAGCCGGAAAAGCCTGCCAATACCGGCAACATAATTCGTACCTGTATGGCAATGGACTGCAAGCTTACCATTATCGGCAACCCGACTTTTGAGTTGACGGACAAAGCTTTTAAAAGAGCTGAAATGGATTACTGTATAGGCTTTGAGATTGAAAGATTCAACACTATCGATGAATTCTTAGCTAAACATGGTAAAGAAGATGGCTATTATGTCACTAGATACAGTGAAAATGTCTATTCATCATTTGATTATTCTTCAGTTTCCGATAATCACTGGTTCATGTTTGGAAGAGAATCTACTGGAATACCAAAAGAAGTCCTTAAAGAGCATTACGATCATACGATTAGAATCCCTATGGCTATTAATGCTAGGAGTTTAAATCTAGCTAATTCTGTTGCCATTGTTATTTCAGAGGCAATTAGACAGCAAGGCTTCTATAATCTAGCCACTACTGAGACAATTAAGGGAAGGGACTTCTTGAAGAATTATCCGTCAAAATAAAAAAAAGCCTTAACGGCTTTCTAAATAATTAAAGAGCGCATACGCTTTATTTATACCATATTATAGGTTGAGTAATCAAGTTGACAAAAAATCCCTAATATTCTATTTTATTGGTACCTAGCTGATGGCGCGTTTCCGACACATATGTTATCGGGGATGAAGTCGGTGGTGTGTTGAAAGCCTGCTTCGAGCAGGGATCCTAATCCACCCGCTAGATGCCCCTCTCTTAATAAAAAGGGAAAACAGTTGAATTCACTAGGCAAACGGATAGTTTCGGCTATCCGCTTTTTCTTTAGTTTGTCACCTTTGGATGCTAGAATAAAGAAGACAAAAAAGGAGATACTATGAAATTCGATAAAATAGCTGTTAATGCTCTAAGAGGCTTATCCTTAGATATGATAACTAAAGCAAATTCCGGACACCCTGGTATTTGTCTTTCTAGTGCACCTTTAGTTTATACTTTGTTTTCAAGGCACTTAATCGCTGACCCTAATGATCCTAACTGGTTCAACCGTGACCGTTTTGTCTTATCCGCTGGACATGGCTCCGCTTTGCTTTACTCCCTTTTGCACCTTTGCGGCTACTCCATTCCTCTTGATCAGCTGAAACAGTTCAGACAGATTGACTCTTTAACACCTGGCCATCCGGAAGTCGGACATACCCCTGGCGTTGATGCAACTGCCGGTCCTTTAGGCCAAGGTATTGCTCAGGCTGTCGGTATGGCTATGGCTGAAGCCCATCTAGCTAGCATCTATCCCGACGGAAAACGTTTAGTAAACCATTATACTTACTGCTTATGCGGTGATGGCTGCCTAGAAGAAGGTATTTCACAGGAAGCTATCTCCATTGCCGGTCTTCAGAAGCTGAATAAGCTCGTTCTTCTTTATGACCGCAACGACTGCACTCTTGACGGACCTCTTACCAACTCTTCCATAGAAGATGTCAAGGGTAGATTCGAAGCCGCTAACTGGAATGTTCTTTTAGTCAGAGACGGGAATGATGTCGATGAAATCGATAGAGCTATTACCTTAGCTAAGCAAGCTATTGAAAAGCCTACCATTATCATTTGTCATACTATTATCGGTTATGGTTCATCCTTAGCTGGCAAGAATGCTAGCCACGGCAAGCCTTTCTCACCGGAAGAAGTCGTTAAGACTAAGGAAAACTTAGGCTATAACTACGGTCCCTTTGAAATCCCTCAGGAAGCCTATGATGCCTTTAAGGAAACCTTCATCGATAGAGGACATAAAGCTCACCAGGACTACAATCAGGCCTGCCTAGCTTATGAAAAGGATCATCCAAACGATTATCATCGCTTCAATGATCTGATGAATAACGATGTCAAGAAGTATCTTTTCACTAATGCCCCTACTTATGAACCTAACTACAAGGAATCAACCAGAAATGAAAGCCATGCTTTCTTGGAATTGATCTCTACTGAGATACCTAATCTTTTCGGCGGTGCCGCTGATGTCGCCTCTAGTGTTAAAACCAGCATCAAGTCCTTTACTGACTTTACTCCAGCTAACCGCAAAGGCCAGAACATCAATTTTGGTATCCGTGAATTTGCTATGGCTTCTATCCAGAATGGTATCCTTCTTCACGGTGGACTGAGAACCTATGTCGGATCGTTCTTAGTCTTCTCGGATTATATGAAAGCTGCTATCAGAATGGCTGCTATGGAAAAGCTGCCGGCTATTTATCTCTTCAGCCATGATTCCATTGCTGTAGGAGAAGATGGGCCGACTCATCAGCCGATTGAGCAATTAACCACTTTAAGATCAATCCCTGGTCTTACTGTTTACCGCCCTGCCGATGCAATTGAGACTTCGGCTAGCTACAGTGTGGCTTTTTCTTCGACATCTAGACCGACTGCAATTATTCTCTCCCGTCAGGGCTTAGTCAATAATCCTGGCTCTTCTTTTGAAGGCGCCAAAAATGGCGGTTATGTCATCTCTAGAGAAAAGAATCAAGCAATTCTCACTTTGATTGCTACTGGAAGCGAAGTCAATAAAGCCATTGAGATTCAAAAGGCCTTATTAAGTGAAGGCATTGATACTAGAGTGGTCTCTCTTCCCTGTTTTGACCGCTTCGATAAGCTTAATCCTACTATTCAGGATGAAATCTTCTCACTGCCTTACGACAAACGTGTTTTCATCGAGATGGGCAAAACCGATGGTCTTTACAAATATGCTAAGTATGCTCTTGGCATAGATGACTATGGCAGTTCTGGTCCGGCTGATGAAGTAATTGCAAAATATCGCTTCACTACTAAAGACTTAACTGATAAAATCCTCGATATTTTGCGACATAATTCAAAATAGAGACAACGGGGCGGAAATATTCCGCCCTTTTTTATTGGAATTTTTGGCTTCTCCGACTAAATACTCTTTGAAGGTAAAAAGGAGAACCATCAATGACTAAAAAGAAAAAGACGGTGTGTCTATTAGGAAGCAGTTTGATTTTTTTATCCGCATTCAGCTGTTTAGCCTCAACCACCAAGATGTTCACTGATTTCAGTTTCGGGAACTCTAACGGGGATAATGTGGCAGGAGAAGATTTTGACATCAATCCGGTGAATGGAATTAAGTTTGCCAATGAAAAGCTAGTCACAAACGAAGATGGCACGGTCACTAGGAATATGGATTATCAGATTTTCCCAGCTCAGTCTACTGAGGTACTAAACGCACAGCTGACCTGGAGCGAAGCAAATAATTCTTATTTTGAAGAGAGTTTCTTAAGTACGGAAATAATCAGCGACTATATCACTTTTACTGATGATTCCGCAAACAGAAAATTATCTTTTACTTGCTTAAAGCCATTTGGAAGACAGGCTATATTTAAACTTACCAGCCAATCCGACACTACTATCTCAGCATCAATAACGATTGATTATTTAAGAAAAACTATTAAGGATACAACTTTAAATATGCCTTCTACCGTATTAGAAGGAGGTAAGCCATTAACTGTCACCTATGAAACTGCAGTATATTCAATTGGTTCCAAAGGTGAAAGACCAAACTATGCTCTTCCATCAATAAGTTCCTCCTTTGCGGAAAATGGCGATTATACGTTTAACAGTCTTTTTTCAGAAGTAGTAACTAATGGTTTATATACGCAAGCTTACAAATACGAAGACAGAGACTACTACGATCCAAGCTCCCTACAAAGTGTCATTAAGGATAGACTAAAAACTTATTTTTTCTCCATGCCTACTTTGGATGGAAGCAAAACTTTCGATACGGAAGTTTTTAGAAATATTTTGACTTACCAGGCCTGCACTTACCATACAAATCAAAATCAATATCAGAACCAGACAAATATCTATGAATACTTTATCAGTAGATATGAGTCTTCTTTGCTCAACAATGCAGGATTAATGGTAAAGGCTACCTATCAAGGAAAAACAATTGAAAAGCTTATTTCTTTAGGAATCAGCACTCAAGCAGTAACAGGTATTCAGCTCAACGAAAATTTTGATTTCTAGCAAATGACTTTAGCAAGTCCGCCTAATGAAGTCTCTTTAAGATCGTTAGGAAGTTCCTTGCCGGTCAGTTTCATAGCTTCAATAACTTTATCGAATGACACACGATTCTTTCTATATGGAGAAATGTTTTTTGCATAAAGGTAAGCAGTATAGGCATGAATAGCTGCCATACCGTTTCTTTCAATGCAGGGAATCTGAACATAGCCATCAACAGGATCACAGGTTAAACCTAAGAAATGCTCCATAGCTACTTCGCTAGCATATTCTATCTGATGAACGGTCAATCCATAAAGATAAGAGATAGAGGCAGCACCAAAAGAAGAAGCTGAGCCAATCTCGGCTTGGCATCCTAATAAGGCGCCAGACAAGGAAGCATTCTGCTTAATGAAGTTGCAGACTAAAGCACCGACTAAGTAAGCTTTAGCAATTTCATTGATATTGAAGTGATGATATTTGTACTCATAGAAAAGCAAAGCCGGAACGACTCCGCTTGAACCACAGGTGGGATTAGTAACGACCATCTCACCACGGGCATTTGCTTCTGCTGTAGCATAACTAAACGCAGTTAAAAGAAGGATTCGTCTTTCAGTTCGGCTTTTTGATGAAGATGCACGTTTATAGATTTCCTGACTGACCGCCTTTAATTTAAGTGGTCCAGGAAGGATTCCGCTTTTGGTCAAGGAAGACTGAATAGTTAGAAAGGAACTATTTAGGAGCTGCTTAGCATAATTAAGGATGTCAGGGCCTTCAAATTTTTCTATAAGATCATAAATATCACTCAGCTCATGACTGGAAAGATACTTTTCCATTTTGTCAAAGGTATTAAATGGGTAGATATCTTTAGGTGAATAGATGCCATCTTCTTCCTGAATGGCACCACCACCTATGGAAAGATAGCGCTTAGTAAAATTGTGACCATCATTATAAATAGCCCGACATTGCATGGTATTCGGATGCTTCAATTTTGTTTCAGTAAAGTTAAAAACGACTTCAACAGGATAGCCATCAAAAACTTTTTCAATAATAGCGTCAGTGGCATGTCCCTTGCCAGTCAGAGCTAAAGAACCATAAAGAGTGATTTCAAATTTCTTTACTTGTTCCTTATTGGGAGTCAAAGCCAAAAACGTTTCAGCTATTCGATGAGGTCCAATAGTATGGGAAGAAGAAGGACCTGGTCCAAGTATTAATAATTCTCTTAATGATTTCATATTATCTTTTCCTACAATATTCTACACTATTTTTCCTTAAAAATACCTTTTATAAGCATTTTTAAGCTTTTCTCATGTAAAAGAAAAAACCCTCTATAGGTTACCCTACAGAAGGTTATGATTTCCCAATTATTTTAGGCAATTAGGCGAATCAGCATTAATTAATGCTTTCTTCTAGCAGTTTCGGACTTAAGCTTTCTCTTAAGACCCTTCTTTAGGAAGAAGTCATGCTTACGATAGTCCGCAATGGTTCCGGCCTTGTTAACCTGACGCTTGAATCTCTTCATGGCATCATCAAGGGTCTCACCATCTCTAACAATTGTCTTAGGCAAAGAATATCACCTCTTTTTCAATTAGCCGATAGGTATTCTACTCTTTATAGGTCACCTAAAGCAAGGAATTCTTTGATTATTTTGCTATTTTTCTTCAATACAGGTTCTTCAATCAGACTTTATTACTAATCAAAGCATTTTCTAAAACTAAAACATAGACATATAAAAGGCTTTAATAATTGATTTCTTTGTAATTCTTGTCATAGGTTTTTTCAATTATTCCGCTTCCGACTAAGCGGCTTCCTTCATAGAGACAAGCAATTTGGCCTTTGGCAACATAACTGTAATTATCATAAGAAAGATAAGCTGAATGGTTATCAATAATTGTGAGCTTGACAGGCATATCCTTGCCACGATATCGGAATTTGCAATTGCAATCATAAGATGAAGTAGGTATGTCATTGCCAATCCAATTAAAGCCATCAATCAAACAGCGGGAAGAGAGGCGATAATCATTTCCTTTTTCTTGAGCAACATAAAGGATATTCTTGTTCACATCCTTTCCAACCACAAAGAAAGGATCACAGGTTCTACCCTTGATTCCACCAATGTTCATTCCACGATGCTGACCAACGGTATAGTAAAGAATACCATCATGGTCTTCTAAAACTTTCCTAGTAACAATGTCGACAATCTTGCCTGGCTTTGAAGGAAGGTAATTAGAAAGGAAATTTTTAAAGTTTCTTTCTCCAATGAAGCAAACACCTGTTGAATCCTTTTTCTTAGCAACAGTTAGGTTAAGGTTCGAGGCAATTTTTCTAACTTCTGGCTTGGTAATATCAGATAAAGGAAATAAGGCATGAGATAATTGTTCTTCGGAAATTTGTCCCAAAAAATAAGACTGGTCTTTATTTAAATCAAAAGCTTTGTAGAGATGACTTTCACCATTCTCGTCAATTCTTTTGGCGTAATGACCCATAGCAATTGTATTAAACCCTAAAGATTTGGCATAATCATAGAAATGACCGAATTTAATATATTTGTTGCAAAACACATCAGGATCAGGAGTATAGCCTTTCTTATATGTGCTTAAGAACATACTGAAAACTTCTTTCCAATATTCCTCGATAAAGTCTTTTCTTAATAACGGCAGTCCTAATTCGTCAGCCGTTTTCTTAGCATCATCATAATCAAGCTCCTGAGAGCATTTGCTTCCAGTAAGGGTTGGATTTCCTTTAATATCGTTATTGGCAATAGAATCCCAGTTTCTCATAAAGCAACAAGTTACATCATATCCTTGCTTTTTTAAAAAATAAGCAGCAATTGCGGAATCAACTCCGCCAGACAAGCCAAGCAAAACTTTTTCACTCATTTGAATAGAACCTCACTGTCAAGAAGAATGGTAAAAGGGCCATCGTTGATTAGCCTAACTTTCATGTCGGCACCAAAGCGTCCATATTGAGCATTAGGAAGCTGTTCTTTTAATTTAGCTGAAAAGTAATTATAAAGTGGCTCAGAATATTTACCGGGAAGGGCTTTGAGAAAACTCGGTCGGTTTCCTTGAGTCAAATCAGCATACAAAGTGAACTGACTTATGCAAAGTATATTTCCACCTATTTGGCTTAAAGACAAATTAGTCTTTCCCTCATTGTCAGAGAAAATCCTTAGCTTTAAAAGCTTTTCAAGCATTTTATTACAGGTCTCTTCCGTATCGCCAGAAGTAAAGCCAACAAAAATGACTTCCCCTCTTCCAATTGAAGAAATCACCTGATTATCGATACTGACTTGGCTCTCCAAGGCTTCTTGAATTAAGATTCGCATTTTTATGGTTTCCTATTTGATATTTAATATTATAATTGTTAGTAGAGTATTATAGTAGAACAGGAGCTATTTATTATGGATTATTCATATAAAGATTACCAACAATTGTTACAAGAAGTCAGAGAGAAAACTGATTTCAAACCACTCATTGGTGTGGTTTTAGGTTCTGGTTTAGGTGATTTAGTTGATGATGTTAAAGTAGTGGCCACTATTCCATACGGAGACATTAGAGGTCTTCCAGTAACCACTAACAAGAAACACAAAGGTCAGTATATTTTCGGTTACTTAGATAATATCCCTATCGTTATTATGCAAGGACGTCTACATTGTTATGAAGGCTATACTTCTCAAGAAGTAGTTCTGCCAATTAGATTAATGGGAATGATGGGAATTAAAAGCTTGGTTCTATCAAATGCCTGCGGTGGAATCAATGCCGCCTTTAAACCTGGAGATATGATGCTAATCGATGATCAGATTGCCTGCCTTATCACTTCTCCCCTAAGAGGCCATAACATTGATGAATTTGGTACCAGATTCCCTGATATGTCCGACATTTATGATATTAAAGATACAGATAAACTTTACCAGAAAGCTAAAGAATTAAATCTTCCTGTTAAAAGAGGCGTCTATATGCAGTTCTATGGTCCTCAATATGAATCTAAAGCCGAAGTCAGAATGGCTAGAATCTTAGGTGCTGATGCTTGTGGTATGTCTACGGCAATTGAAGCTATCGCTGCTAACCATATGGGAATAAAGACTATGGGAATAGCTTTTATTTCTAATATGGCCTGCGGTATTACTAATACTAAAATTAGTGATGAAGATGTAGTCAAAGAAGCAGCAAAAAATAGAAAACCTGTTGCCATCTTAATGAAAGAAGCCATAAGGATCTTAGCCAATGGTAAATAAACCTTTAGCTTATCGAATGAGGCCTAAAACCTTAAACGATGTCATCGGCCAAGAAAAACTAATTTCTTTTTTGAAAAAGCTTATCGAATCCGATAATCTTTTGTCTATGGTTTTCTATGGTCAGCCTGGCATTGGCAAAACAACTATTGCCAAAGCTTTTGCTAATACTTTCAATGCCTACAGTGTTACCCTGAATGCCGTCATTGATAACAAAGCCAAAATGGAGCAGGCCTTTGGCGAAGCTATCCGCTTTAATCCAGCTATCGTAATCATTGATGAAATACATCGATTAGATAAATCAAAACAGGATTTGCTTTTACCCCACTTGGAAAACGGAGATTTTTTTGTCATTGGATGCACCACTGCCAATCCTTTAATATCCTTAAACCCTGCTATCCGCTCTAGATGCCGTCTTTTAGAATTAGAACCTTTAACTATCGATAATGTTTTTACAGGTTTGAAAAGAGCAGTCAGCTCACCTGACGGCTTAGATGGAAAGAAAATCATATCGGATGAAGCTTTACAATATCTGGCTAAGATTTCTGCTGGTGATTTACGTTTTGCTTATAACCAACTTGAAGCAGTAGCTTTAAGCTATACAAATGATCATTTGATTTCATTAGCTGATTGCAAAGCGGTCAGTGCTGTTCCCAATTATTATGGTGACTTAGATGGGGATGAACATTACAATACCGTTTCGGCTTTTCAAAAATCCATCCGTGGCAGCCAAGTAGATGCCGCTATTTATTACCTAGCCAAGATTCTAAAAAGTGGTGACTTAGACGGAATCATTAGAAGGCTGATGGTTACTGCTTATGAAGATGTCGGACTAGCTAACCCCCAGGCGGTAGACCGTTGCTACAACGCTTGCCAGGTAGCTAAGGAAGTCGGCTTACCAGAAGCCGAGATACCTCTAGCCTTTACAGTGGTTGATTTGGCTTTATCTCCTAAATCGAAATCAGCAACTTGGGCCATAGAAGCCGCTGATCAAAAAGTTGATGAGAATCCAATAAAAGTCCGGGATTATCTTCGCTTAAAGAATGCCGGAACCGCACCTGAAGACAGTTATCCTTACGATGAACCAGAAGTATGGAAATACCTTCAGTATTTACCAAAATCTTTAGTGGACTGCCATTTCTATTCTCCCTGGGACAACGGAAAATATGAAAGAGCCCTTCATGAGAATTTCGACAAGCTGAATACTATTACTAGAGTAGCTAGTGTCCAAGAAGCCAAAAAGAAAACTAAAAAATAGATTTTAGAATTTAAAATTCAAATTCCTTTTAGCATTAATGACTTTGAAGAAGGTTTTTGAAGCTTTTTTAGTACAGATCATGAAGATAGCATATCCAATTATGGTGACAGCAATAAACTCACCTAAAAAGACCCAACCAAACTGAACCCAATAATAAACAGTCGCATTGGTATTACTTAAATCAACATTATACATAAAGGTCAATTCATATCCCACGACAAAGCCATTGACGATAGCTGGAATAACAGAAGCAACAATAAGATGTCGGCAAAAGCTCTCTAGAATACATGAAATAAAGGTTGCTAATGTTCCAAACACCATATCTAATGGGGTTAATCCATAAGCAACTGAATAGATATTAGATAAGAAGCATCCAATAGTTAACCCTATTGTGTAGTTTGGATTAAAAAATGGAAGAATCATTAAAAACTCAGAGATTCTTACCTGTGGGGTCGTATAGGACATAAAGAAGAAAGCATAGGTTAGTGCTACATACATAGCAGCAATAACGGCATTGGTTGCGATACTGCGGGTATCCATTTTGAAGCAATGAAAATACTCCTTGATAGGATTTTTCTTTCCGTTTTCCTCAGTTTTAGTTTCCTCTACTTTCTCATCAGAAGAAACTACTTCTTTTTCCTTTTCAGCATCGTATTGTTTTTCTTCAGCTTCTTTCATTAAAAAAGCCCCCTGTTAATGTTTTACGTGGGGTATCATGGGAAAGACCCACGCGATTGCAGTCTAATTTAGTACATGAATCTACTTATTGCAAGGGAAAGAAGAGAAAGTTTTACTTCTTATAAAACGTTTTTATTTTTTTAATCAGTTCTTCACGATCAGAATGATTGTTAAGAACATCAATTTTATCAACATCGAGAGTGATAATAGGACTAGCTACATATTCTTTAGCTATCCAATCATCATAGTCTTTCCAAAGGAAGTGATAGTATTCAACTAAGCCAGGATCGATTTCGTATGTACGTCCTCTTTCTTTAATACGCTTTATGACGGTATCAAAGCTACCTTTTAAATAAATCATAATATCAGGGCTCTTCTTAGGTAGATTCTTTAAATCACCGAGCATCTCATTAAGAAGACTGGTGTATATTTCCATTTCCAAATCAGAAATTCTACCTAAATCATGATTTTTGCTAGCAAAGTAATGGTCTTCATAAATGGACCTGTCAAGAATAGCATTATCATTAGTCAAGGCTTTCTTAATTGACTGATAACGGGAAATTAAGAAATTCAATTGAAGCAGAAAAGCATATCTTTTTTTCTCAATCTCTTCGGCAGAAGCCGAATAGAATAATGGCAAAACCTTATTACCTTCGACTGATTCATAATAGACAGGAATACCTAATTCTTCATTAAGGATCTTAGCAGTTGTCGTCTTGCCAAGACCTATCATTCCACCGATTACTATCACCACAATAGATGCCTTTCATTAACTTGCTTATTCTATCACCTATATTAATGTTTTTAAGCAAATTTCTTAACTTTCTTTCTGACATGTGGTTAAATATTGGTGTACAAAAAGGAGCGTGTATGAATCCAGAAGCATATTACAATTTAAGCTATGGTATCTACTTAATTACTGCCATAGATAACGATGGCAAGAAGGTTGGCTGTATTGCAAACTGTGCCATCCAAGTCACCAGCAACCCCTCTCAGCTTTTGATTTCTTTAAACCATGATAACTACACTTGTGTCGCGGTAAGAGAGACAAAGAAACTTGCCGTTATGGTTCTAGGAGAAAATGTCGGAGCTGATATTATCGGTACATTTGGATATAAAAGTTCACGTAACACTGATAAATTTGCCTCTATTCCCTATAAGAACATTAAAGGGTTACCAGTAATTAATGATGCCATCTGCTATTTCATCATTAATGTCAAAAACGAATTTGAGACTAACACCCACACTCTCTTTGTCGGCGAAGTAGAAGAATGCGACTTAATCAAGAAAGACATTCCGATGACATATAGCTATTACCATAAGGTAAAGAAAGGCTTGTCACCCAAGAATGCCCCTACGTACCAGAAAGGAAATGACAAAGGTATGGAAAAGACTAACGGAAAGACGATGCATCACTTCAAATGTTTGCTCTGCGGCTACATTTATGAGACTGAGGATGAAGAACTTCCATCAGACTTCACTTGCCCAGTTTGTGGCGCTCCGGCTGATCAGTTTGAAAAGATCGACTAATTCTATTTAGAAAAAAGGTCTCTAACATCTAGAGGCCTTTTTTCAACCTTTTTTTCATGTAAACGTTTTTATTTTTCTTTTCTTATTAATTGTTCTCTCTTCTTTTATAATCATCCAATGTAAACGAGTTGCTCTAACAGCGTAAGTCCAGTTTATTCTGGGCTGACGCTGTTTTTTTATAGGAGAAAACAAGAATGGAAAAGGCAGAAAGCAATAAGATGCAGAGCATGAGTGTCAAGAAGTTAGTCTGGAACATGGGATTACCAATGATCATATCCATGGTCCTCCAAGCTCTTTACAACATTGTCGATACGGCTTTTGTTATTAATATGGGAGAAGAAGGCATTAACGCTAACTTAGCCTTAACTTATGCTTTCCCCGTTCAGATTTTCATGATTGCAATCGGGGTCGGCACTGGCATTGGAATCAATTCTTTGCTTTCAAGGTATTTAGGAGAAGGAAACAAAAAGAAAGCTGGGGAGACAGCTGGAAACGGTCTCTTTATGGGTTTGATCATTTATTTAGTCTTCCTGCTTTTTGGATTATTTGCTTCAAAAGCCTTCATTAAAATGCAAGTTAGCGATAATGAAGAGGCTATTCAGATGGGAAGCGACTATCTTTTCATCGTCTGCGTACTATCATTTGGTCAGGTCGGTTACACCATCTTTGAAAGATTCCTTTTAGCTACCGGTAAGACACTATATTCAACCATTGGTCAAATCACTGGCGCAGTCGCTAATATTATCTTAGATTATGTTTTTATTTATCCTTTAAAGATGGGCGTCAAAGGAGCTGCCTATGCTACCGCCATCGGTCAGTGCCTTAGCTGTTTAATGGATATCATCTTCCACTATACTTTGAATAAAGAAGTTAAGTTCGGGTTTAAGGATCTTAAACCAAATCATGAAACCATTTTAGGTATCTTAAAAATGGGAATACCGGCTGCTATAATGCAGGGTCTATTAGCTATTATGATGTTAGGAGTTAATTTAATCCTAGGCACCTTAAACACTAACCGAGAACTGCTTCAGGACAGTTTTGGCATCTACTACAAGATTCAGCAGATACCTCTATTTGCGGCTTTCGGTATGAGTAACGCCTTAATTTCGATTGTTTCTTATAATTATGGAATGAAAGAAAATGACCGAGTAAAAGAAACCTATAAATGGGGACTAATAGATACCATGATCGTAGGATTAGCCTTCACTATTATCTTTGAAGCCTGTTCTACTCCTATTGCCTCCTTGTTTGGTATGGCTACTGGAAGCTCATCCAGTGGCATTATGAATACTGTTACCTTAGCAATCAGAATAGCCTCAGTTGGCTTTGTCTTCATGGCTTTATCAGTCAGCACTCAAGGAGTCCTTCAGGGTCTTAGGTATGTTTATAGTCCTATCTTTATTTCGCTGTTAAGACTAGCAATCTTTGTCTTCTCTTTAGTCTTCCTTTTTACTCTTTCAAGTAAGGCCACCACTCTTCTTTGGCTATCATTCCCACTTTCAGAGTTACTCACGGCAGTTATCTCCTTCTTTATTGGTAGGAGCAGCCTGAAGAAATCATTAAACCAAAAGGCGGTTCAATTGACTCAAGAAGCCAATTGAAAAGATTGCTGATTAGAACTTAGTAAAAAGCCGGAACGAATCCCGGCTTTTCTATTTTCTTTTATTTAGCTAATTCAGACCAAATAACGACCCAGCGGTTGTTCTCAATGCCATAGGCGTTCTCATAGATACGAACATAGAGAACATATTCCTTGGTAGGATCGCCGACAAATTTCAAAGTAGAGCGATGATTGATGTAACAGAAGGTTCTCTTCTCCATTCCATTCTTGATGACAAGAGCGTTATCAACCTTGAAAATATCCTGGGATAATCCTTCAAGAGTATAACCATGATTCCAATCATCCTTTTCAGGAATCTTGACAGCTAACTTCTTTCCGGAAACAAATCCACAGCGGCCCTTATGGATTTTGCCCTTGTAGACATATTCCTTAACGCCGAAAATAGATTCATTCTCATTCATGAGATGAACTTCTCCAAAACCCTTCTCATCAAAATAAACGCCATCGACTAATTTTAAAAGATTAAGTCTTTTGACTGTCTTTCTAGTTGTTTTCTTTTCCATTTTATTATCCTCACTGCTATCAGTTTATATAAAAAAGCTTTGCTGTTTTTTTGATAGACTAATAGTATTATATAAAGCATCAAAGAAAAAGTAAGTTTTTTCAAAAGAAATTGCTTACATTGCCTAAGAATAGGTATTTTCATACTAAAAAAATGTCTAATAGTATCAATTGTAAAAAGTTGCTTTCCTAATTTTTACTAAATAATAATAGTTGAACTAGATAGAGATTTAGTAAAAAAGTAGATTGAAAGTTTCGCTAATCTATTATTTGAAAAATATACTAAAACTCCCTATTAGTCCGCAGTTTTCATATATTTTGGAAACGAAAATGACCAGCTAAAAATGAAATATATTCCTTTTTGTAGGGATCCGCTTCTTTATGAATCTAAGCGAGTCTTTTTAACTTCACCAACTGCATTCTTTTCCATTCTAAGAAGATAAAAAAACATCACCCTCGATATAGAAGGTGATGTTGTTTTCTTAATGGTGGCCCAAGGCAGGGTTGAACTGCCGACACCAGCATTTTCAGTGCTGTGCTCTGCCAGCTGAGCTATCGGGCCATCAATTCGCTTTTTTAGCGCTTTGATATTCTAGCAAAATCAATATTAATATTCAAGATATGATTTTAAGTTTACCTCTTTTTTGAACTTTACTTCTTTTCAGGAAAAGAAAAGAGATTACCCGTGATAGAATATTATCACCATGTCAAAGATAATTTACCTTTCGGTTCATGATATTGTTGATGTTCTTCTCAGAAAAGGAAATTTGGATACTCGAGTATTCAATCAATCCTCTATGCAAGAAGGCACTCGTCTGCACTTGCTTTATCAAAGCCAGCAAGGCCAAGACTATATTTCGGAGTACCCAGTTGAATATACTTTCCGTTATGATGACTTCGTTTTTGTAGTGTCCGGAAAAGCCGATGGTGTCATGGTAGATAAAGATGGCGGAGTGACAGTCGAGGAAATCAAGACCACAGTGGCCGACTTAGATGAGTTTTCTTTGGAGAATGGCCAATGGCATCTAGGTCAGGCGATGTTTTATAGTTATATCATCTCAAAGCAGAAGAATATCTCGGAAGTAAGGATAATTCTTACTTATTTAAAACAATCTAACTACCATATCAGCAAAAAAATAGAGAAGACATATTCAGCTAAGAATTTGGAAGAATTCGTTTTAGACTTGATTGCACGTTATGCTCTCTATATGAAGAAGGTCCAAAAGTTCAAGGATATCAGAAATGAATCCGTTAAATCCGTTGTTTTCCCTTTTTCCGAAGAAAGAGCTGGTCAGAAACAGTTGATGGATTTTGTCACTAAAGCCTGTGATGAAAAAAAGGAAGTCTTCGTTGAGGCACCTACCGGGATTGGTAAAACTGTTTCCGTTCTTTATCCTACTTTTAAACGCTTTGGTGAGAAGAAGACGGATAGGATCTTTTATCTGACTGCCAAGAATTCCATTAAAAAGATTGCTATGGATACTATGAAGCTTTTTATTGATCAAGGCGCTAAGGTAAAATCTATTGAGTTTACCAGTAAAGAGAGAATCTGTTTCAATGACAAGGTCGGCCACTGCAATCCAGATGAATGCCCTTTTGCTAGGCATTATTATGATAAATTGTTTGATGCTATTTTTGACTCCTTAGAAGAAACGGATTTCTTTAACCGAAAGAAAATCGAAGATATCTGTTTCAAAAAGCAAATGTGTCCTTTCCAGTTCCAATTAGATTTATCTTCTTACTGTGATGTTCTAGTCTGCGATTATTCTTATGTCTATGACTACCACGATCATTTGGAATTAAAAGACTCCGGAATTGAAAAGACTAATACTGTTTTATTAGTAGATGAATGTCATAACCTTCCGGACCGTGTTAGAGATATGTATTCTTTAGCAATCAGCATCAGTGATTTTTCTGATGCTTTGTCTCTTTGTGGAGGGGTAGAGTTCAAAAATCTTAGAACTGATATTAAAGATTCAATTTCCCTTTTTAAGAAGCTTCCCATCAATTCTGAAGATGATTTATATCAGCAGAACATCAGCATCATTAATGAAATACCGGAAGCCTTTGAGAATGATTTGAATGATATTCTTTCTGATATTAAAACTATTCTAAAGAAATATACTCATTTAGTTACTGACCCTTTAATGGAGTTTTTCTATAACGTCAATAGTTTCTACTATCTTATTAGCCTCTTAAATGATCCTGAAATCGGTAAGACTTTCCTTTGCTATCTTAATCTTAACGATGATAAGACTATCAGTGGGCTAAAAATCACTAACCTTGACTGCCGACCTCTTATTCAAAGCGGAAGTGAACTTTTCTCATCCACAATTTATTTTTCCGCTACTCTCTCCCCGAAGAATTACTATATTGACTTATTAGGCGGTGATATTAACGATCTTAATAACCGCTTGATTTTATCTTCGCCTTTTCCTCAAAGAAACCGAGCGGTATTTACTGACACCAATATTTCATTAAGGTATAAAGACAGGGATCAAACTATGTTTGAAGTCTTCAGTCTAATCAGATCAGTAATTACCCAGAAGAAAGGAAACTATTTCGTCTTCTGTCCTTCTTTCCAGTATTTGTCAGATCTTAGAACCTTCTTAGATAGCGAAGCACTGACAGGTGTAGATGTCTATTATCAGGAATCCCATATGAATGAGAATGAAAGAGATGAATTCTTGAATCATTTCAAAGCTGAGAACGAAAAGACCACTTTAGGTGTTACAGTCTTAGGCGGTGTTTTCTCTGAAGGCATTGATTTAGTAGGAGACCGTTTAATTGGTGCTATTATTATTTCAGTCGGTTTACCACAAATCAATTTTGAAAGAGACTGTCTTAAAGGCTATTATGATAGTGTTTCAGCTGATGAGGATAAGAAGAAGGGATTTAGCTATGCTTATACCTACCCGGGGCTTAATCGAGTGCTTCAGGCGGCTGGAAGAGTCATCAGGTCTGAAAAAGATCAAGGAATTATTCTTTTCATTGATTCCCGTTTCTCTTATACTTTCTACAAAGAAGTCTTCCAGGAAATCTACCCTGATATGAAGAAGGTTATCTCTTCGAGTCAATTACGTTACCAAATAAGAAAATTCTGGGAGGATTGCAATAAATGACTTTTGATCAAAAACATATACGTAACTTCTGTGTTGTAGCCCATATAGATCATGGCAAATCAACACTTTGCGACCGTATCTTAGAAAAGACTGGTGCCGTTGAAGTAAGAAACCTTCAGCCACAGCTTTTGGATGATATGTCGATTGAAAGAGAAAGAGGCATTACTATTAAGCTGAATGCAGTTAATGTCACCTATAAAGCCAAAAACGGTGAAATGTACCTTTTTAATTTGATTGATACTCCTGGCCATGTCGACTTCACTTATGAGGTATCCCGTTCTTTAAGTGCCTGTGAAGGTGCTTTACTAGTTGTAGATGCAACTCAAGGAGTACAGGCCCAGACTTTGGCAAACGGTTATCTTGCAATCGATAATGGCTTAAAGATACTTCCGGTCATCAACAAGATTGATTTGCCTTCTGCCGATGTAGAGAACTCAGAACTAGAATTGATTGATACTCTTCAGATTGACCCAGATAGATGCATGAAAGTTTCCGCAAAGACCGGTCAAGGAATTGAAGAATTATTAGAACACATTGTTACTGACTTACCTTCGCCAACTGGTGACATAAACAAGCCTCTTAAAGCTTTGATATTCGATTCTAAATTTGACTCTTATAGAGGTGTCGTAATTCTGGTAAGAGTCTTTGAAGGACAGGTAAAGCTCAATGATAAGATTCGCCTGATGTCTAATGGATCTGAATACTTAGTAACAGAGATTGGTCTCCGTACCCCTAAGGAAACAAAAGTTGATTCGCTGAAGGCTGGAGAAGTCGGATATCTTTGTGCTTCAATTAAAAATATTAAGGATGTTTCTGTCGGTGATACGGTCACTTTAGCATCTAATCCAACTTTAGTTGCCTTAAAAGGGTTTAGAAAGACACAGCCAATGGTTTATGCTGGTCTTTATCCTAGCGATAATCAGGATTTTGAAAACCTTCATAACGCTCTTGATAAATTATCTTTAAATGATGCTGCCTTAGTCTATGAGCCAGAAACTTCAGCTGCTTTAGGATCAGGTTTCCGTTGTGGCTTTTTAGGTCTTCTTCATATGGAAGTAATCCAGGAACGATTAGAAGAAGAATATAATCTTGACTTAGTCTGCACGGCTCCTTCTGTTAATTTTGAAGTGGTCTTTACCGATGGCACTACTGAGTTCATTCAAAACCCTGCCGATTTCCCAAAAGATAGAACCAAAATATCAAAAACTTTAGAGCCTTTCTGCAAAGTCGAAGTTATGTCTCCTAAGCAGTATCTAGGCAACATTATGACTCTTTGCCAAAATAAGCGTGGTGAATTTGTCACCATGACTTATATTGATGAAACCCGTGTAAAACTAGAATATAAAATGCCTTTAAGTGAGATTGTTTTTGATTTCTTCGATAAACTTAAGTCAGTATCCCAAGGTTATGCCTCACTTGATTATGTTTTGCTAGGATATGAAGTAAGCGATGTTGAAAGAATGGATATTCTTTTGAATGGCGAGCCAGTTGATGCCTTAACCACTGTTATATTCAGGGGTACCGCCTATCAAAGAGCACGTGCCGTTGTCGATAAGCTTAAAGACGTTATTCCAAAGCAGCAGTTTGAAATACCTGTCCAGGCTGCCTTTGGTAGTAAAGTTATTGCTAGAGCAGATATTAAAGCAGTTAGAAAAGACGTCTTGGCTAAATGCTATGGTGGCGATATTTCCCGTAAAAAGAAACTTTTGGAGAAGCAAAAGAAAGGTAAGAAACGTATGAAGGAATTTGGCAAAGTCCAAGTCCCTCAAGAAGCATTTATTGCAATGCTGACTGTTGATGAAGGCCCCAGTAAATAAAAATTAGTATTTTTTTAGTATTTTCGTTTACGATTGTCATATAATTTACCTGTATATAAAAATGATCAAAACTGAAGAAGGAAAGCGATTCACCGATGAGGTTTATGCAACCAAAGATGAAGTAAAGGCTGTTTTTAATCAAGACAACGTTTCTTCGCAATGGCAGGAAATCCTTTCCTATCGTCATTTCTATGATGAAGAAACTGATATACGCGATTGTGAAAGCAATCCTTATAAAATCTGCTTAACTAAGAAGCTTTTATATGTTTCCTATTCTCTTGAGAATAGGCTTTTGAATTCTCTTCTTGTTTTTAATTCTTTAAATAAAGATCTACAGGATTCTTTCGTCTTAAAACATAAGATTAGTAGCCTTATAGCAACTAGCAAAAGCAATGGAATCACCGTTAGATCTGATGATACTTTTAGAAGATTAGCCTTAAATGAGATGGAAAGTATTCCTTCCTCTTTATTTGCTTTAGATGCTTATTCCCATACTTATGATAATTTTCTTCTCTGCCCTGCAATTTCCCTTAAAACCATTGAGACGATTAACAAAGAGTTAATCGGAATCGATGATGAAAGTGAAGCCAAATACCGAATCAACCCTTCTAAAGATCTCATCAATACTTTATTGGAACCTCCAGTAGAAGCCCTTCCTGAACAATTAAAATCCCTAGGCTCTTTCTTAGAAAGCAAGACTATACCGACAATTTTAAAAGCTCTGACGATAATCTATTTCTTTGATGTTTGCCGTCCTTTTGAGTTCTCCAATGAAGAAACAGCAGCTCTTTTGTCTAAAGCCTTCCTTTCTTCTTCAGGATTTAAAATCATTGGCTATCTTCTTGATTTTGAATCAATTTCCTATTCTCGTTCTCAGCATTTCTTCGATAAGCTGAAGGAATCGGAAAAGAGTCTTGATTTAACTTATTATCTGTTCTTTGTTTTACCTTATGTCCTGCAGGAAGAAGATACTATTGAAAGAGAACTGAATGAATTATCTGCAAAGAATAAAGAGCTTATTCAAGCAAATAAAACTGTTCCGGCAACAGGAAACGATATTCCGGTTACCGAAGAGCCTAAAGAAAATTTAGCTTTACCAGACTTCCCTTTAGGAACCAATGCCAATAAAGTAAACGATTTGACTTCTAAGCTTCTAGAAGTCCATCCGCAGTTAAAAAGAAAGCAAGCTAACTTCTATGTCAGTCATTGCACCATTTCCCTTCATTACACAATCGAACAGTTCAAAGAAGCGGAGAATACCGTTTATGAGACCGCTAGGACTTCTATGGAAGATTTAGCCAATAGAGGTTTCTACAAAAAAGAAAAGATCGGAAATAAATTCGTTTATACGCCCATTCCATTAAAGGAGGAAAAATAATGAACGCTTTAATCTTGGAAACTATGCCTTCGTGGGGGATTGCTTTGATTTGTATCTTCGGAATTGTTGCTGTCGTTTTATTGCTCTTATTTCTAATTCCTTCTTTAAAGCCCAAGGATAAAGATAAGTCGGAAGAAGAAATAGCTAAAGATGAAGTAAAAGAAATCGTAATTTCCCCTAAAGAGAAAACTCCTTTTCAAAAAGAAATCTTAGATGATAAAGCCAGGAAAGAAATCTCCAAACGTGAGAGCGAATTAAACTTTATTTTCACTGATGATGATATAGAAGCCTTAGTAGTTCAAGTTGAGCAGGATTGGAAAGACGAGCAAAAATGATTTCTTCCCTTTACATCCACATCCCCTTTTGCGATAGAATCTGCAATTATTGTGATTTCTGTAAAGTGCTGAAAGGCACCTTTTCAGAAGAGTTATACATTAAAGCCTTGATTAAGGAAATAGATTCTTTAAACATCAAGAAGAATTCTTTAAAGACCATCTATATCGGTGGTGGAACACCAACTGCATTATCAGATAACTTATTTAAAGAACTACTTTCATATTTAAACAAACGCTTTTACCACCCGAAAGAATTCACTGTAGAAGCTAACCCAGAAAGCCTAACCAAAAAGAAAGTTTCTTTAATGCTTAGATATGGTGTCAACCGAGTTTCATTAGGTGTCCAATCAAGCAATGATGAGCGACTTAGATTCTTAGGAAGGAATCATCAGGCCAAGGATGTAATAAAAGCAGTCGGACTTCTTAGAAAAAACATGTTGCTAAATTACAACCTAGATTTTATCTATGGAGTACCAGGAATGCAAAAGAGTGATGTCGTAAAAGATGTCAATTTTGCTATTATGTTAAAACCTACACATCTTTCTTTTTATTCCTTGCAGATTGAAGATGGAACCGTCTTCAAAAACAACAAAATTGAAGCCGAAAGTGACCTAAAAATGTCTGAAACTTATAACCTTATAAGAGGCCTTTTATCAAAGAGAGGATACCACCGTTATGAGGTATCAAATTTTGCTCTTAAAGGATATGAGTCTATTCATAATTTGAATTATTGGCATGATGGTATGTACTATGCAGCAGGGGTCTCCGCAAGTGGATATATGGGGAATATACGTTATACAAATACTCGTTCAATTTATAATTATTGTAAAGGAATTAACCATCAAATAATTAACAAAATTGAGCCCAAAGATGAAGAATTCGAATTTTTAATGCTTAACCTAAGATTGCAAAAAGGCTTTAAACTTACCGATTTTTATAGCCGTTTTAACAAAAATTTTCTTACTTCCTATAAAGATCAAATAGCTAAAGTAAAAGATGATGTTCTTATCGATTCAAAATCATTCAAAATTAAGCCAAATAAAATTTATATTATGGATGCAATTCTTTTAGACCTTTTGAAATAATAATTTTCTTTTGAAAAATTATCATTTTTATATTACGAAAATATTATTTTAGCCTCTTATGTTAATTTCTAATATGTTTACCATTGCTTTTTTATTGAATAATATAATATTCTATATTTACAAAATAACAGGAGGGTTATATGTCGAGTTTAAACAAGATGAATGATTTGCGCTTTAAGGATTATTGCCATAGGTACAGCTTCTATCTAAACAGTTTGTTTGATTATGCACCACTTGAAGTAACTGACATGTTGGAAAATAAAAACAATGTTCCCGATTTAAAAGTAATGACTAAACTTTTAAAAACAAACCAATCTCTTGAGCAAAAAGCATATATAAAGAAAATTCAAAAGTTTATCTGTGCTTTCCATAGCATTGAGCCTGATAATGCTGATATTATTTGGTCCTATTATTTCTTTCATTTAAATAAAAGAAAAGTTCCTTACCAAGTATTTAATCGCATAAGAAACAAAAATATTTCTTTAATTCTAAAATTCATTGGTGACGATTTTTAGTGTAATATCCTCCTCAACCCAAATATAGATTGAGGAGGATATTCTTTTGAATAAACTTAAAAAGATTTTTAAAGACGACCATTTAGATTTTCTTTTCATATTAATATCAGGTGTATTTCCTTTCTTTCTCTTTTCTGATAAACTTCTTGGTATTTTTCCTGCTGCTATGTCCTTGCTTTTAGGGTTCTTTTTCTTGTTTAAAGAAAGAACAATTTATATGCAAAAGGAAAAAGAATTGGCTTCCTTCCTTTTCTTTTCAAGCTTTATCAGACAAATAAACAATCAACATGGATTGAAGGAAAGTTATGACGATAGTTGTCGTTACCTAATCGGTTATCAAAACATTGTTCCATATGAAGAAATTAAGGAGCAAGGATCTCTTCCTTTCAGCTTAGATAAGTATTCTTCCTATTTTGATTTAATCATCAAAGAAGATAAAAATAATGAAGCCCATATCCTTAACTACCATTATTTGATCAAAGAAACAGAAGAAAATATTAACAAAAAAGAAATATTCATCAATAAAGCTAAGAAGCAGAAATCCAATAATGAGGTCCTTATTCTGCTTATTTATATTTTTCTAGTCGTTCTAACTAACTGTTTTTCCGGTTTTCAAGCTAGTCTTTCAAATAATTTCTATATTGTAATTGGTTCACTAGTTTATAGTTTTGCTTTTCCTTTAACCCAATTAATTAGTTTCTTATCTATCAAGGGAGAAAACGGCAATGCTTGAAAAAATAAAATCTGGATTTCTAAATTTAAAAGCAAAGCCAAAAAAAGAAAAGCGCTTTGAATCTAAAATAAAGGATTCTAATTACTTGATCTTTAGCATCGTTTTTGGTGCAATTCTTGGTTTTGTTGTCTCCTATTATTCAAAAAATATATTTCTTTTTGCCCTTTTCATTATTTCTATTCCTTTATTAGTATCATTATTAATCCCTTCCAGTGTTTCTAATAAAAACAAAAGCAAAGAAAAAAGATTAAAACAGGTTTACCTGAATTTCTACTATATGTTTCTTAACTACTCTTCCCTTTATTCCTCTTATCAAGATGGGTTCAAGAAGACAATTGAAGCATTGGATATTTCGGACTTAAAAGATAATCTTATTGCTTATAATGAAAACCCGAATAAAGGAAAACTGCCATTAATACTTACCAATTCAAGAATTGAAAACAATTTGTCTGATATGGTTTCAGGATTACTAAATGAAACGGAAGAAACCTGTTTTCAATCTCTTGACGATCTCAGTCTTCTAATTGCAAAATACAAAGGTGAAGACGAAGAAAAGAAAGACACTGATTTTTCTTTTCTTTTATTAATTCCCTTTTCAATGCTTCTAATTTCTCTTGCTTTTTCTTTTGTGCAATTTTCATCATGAAAAAGTCTCTTTTATTAGTTCCACTGATTCCACTCTTTTTTGCTTTATCTTTTGATTTCTTAAATAACGAAATTACCATGAACGAGATAAATCAAAGCAAGACTTTGGTTTTTAAAAATTTTGATGATGAATTATCTCCTACAAACGGATTAGGCAAAAATATAATTTATATCTGCCAAAGCGGCTGCTATTCAAATATTGAAGTCACTTATAGTAAGACTGTTTTCACTCTTAAGGGTAGACGCCCTTTTCTCTTGCGACCCGAAGCACCTCAAAAGGAGTTCGTTTACTATCGAAATCAAGGTTTAGATGTTATATAATTATTCTTAATTGACTAGGGGGTTAACCATGAATATTATTGAGGATTTTGAAAAAAGAGGTTTGTTAGATAATTTCTCCGACAAGGAAAAGGTTGAGGAGATGCTTAAATCTAAGCAAACTATTTATTGTGGGTTTGACCCTAGTGCCAAATCTATGCAGTTAGGTAACTTTATTATGATTACTCTTTTGCAACGATTACAGGAAGCTGGCCATCGTGTGATAGCTGTCTTAGGTGGAGCTACTGGTATGATTGGCGATCCTTCTGGCAAAAAGTCAGAAAGAAAATTCTTAGATAAGAATGCGATCAATGAAAATGCTCTTGCTATTAAAGCACAATTATCAAAATACATTAACACTACCGATCCGAACAAAGGAATCATCGTCAATAACTATGATTGGTGGAGCAAGATGGATGTTCTTACCTTTTTAAGAGAGTATGGCAAATCTTTTCAAATCAACTATATGCTTGATAAGGAAATAGTAAAATCACGATTGGAAGTAGGTATTTCTTATACTGAGTTTTCTTATATGATTCTTCAGTCTGGTGATTTTGAGCATCTTTATAAGGACTTTGGCTGCTCTATGCAGTTTGGTGGGGGCGATCAATGGGGCAACCTTACTACAGCATTAGACTTTGTTAAGAAAAAGGAAGGCTCCGATTGCAAAGCTGAAGTATTCTCAATCAAACTTATAACTGATTCCAACGGAAAGAAATTCGGTAAGAGTGAAAATGGTGCCCTCTATCTTGATCCGACAATGACTAGCCCTTATCACATCTATCAGTATTTCATGAATGTTTCCGATAGCGATGTTCTAAAGTATTCTTATATCTTTGACAAGCGTCCTATAGAAGAAATTGATGAAATGTACAAAGCCCATATGGAACATCCAGAGTTGAGAATGGGTCAGAAAGAGTTAGCTAGAACTATTGTTACGGCTATTCATGGAAAGGGTGTCAGCGATGAATGTGAAAAGATGTCTGTTGCCCTCTTTAAAGACGACTTCAGTGGATTGTCAGAAGCCGATCTTCAGGAATTAACTGATGGATTAGTATTAGTAAACGGAGAGGGAAGTATCAACATCCTTGATGCTTTAATCAATCTTAAGTTAGCTTCTTCAAAACGTGAGGCCAGAGAATTTGTTACTAATGGTGCTGTTAAAATTAACGGCGAAAAAATCAGTGATCTTAATTTGAACATTGATTCATCTAAAGCCCTTAATGGTGGCTATGTTTTTATTAAGCGTGGAAAGAAAAACTACGCCTGCTTAAAGTTCTAATTAGTTGTTCTCTTCAAAGAAATTTAAAATAGCATTTTCTACTTCAGTATTATATCTGTAGATGTTTTTCTTATCTAATTTTTCCATAAATACAGACATGGCTGCGTTTCGTTTGTGTGGATCAGGTTCTCTATCAATGGTTTGAAATTCACTAACTAAAGAACGATACTTATCGACACAGCCTTCTTCAAGAAGGACATTATGCTGACCTTTATCTCTAATTAAAGCAGTGGCGTTCTTCTGCGGATGCTTTTCATAGTATTTAGCTAACGATTGTTTATAGGGAACCATCGTATCATCCTTAGCTTGGATTAATAACGTTGGCGTATTTTTATTACTTTTTAATCCGCGGTTAGCCTTAAGGGAATAGCGGTTACCTAAAAGCATCCAGGAACAAAGAGGAATTATTGGCTTTAGGAATTTAGCAAGATTAGGCTTTTCAATAGACATCAAAGAAGAAATGGCTTTAGCAGATGAAAAAGGAGCCGAAAGACAGGCAGCTCCTTTAATCTCTTTATGTTTTTTTAAGGCACCTGCAACACAGTAAGCACCCCAGGAATGGCCATATAAATAAATAGGAAGATTATCATTAATCTGATTCTTCTCTACACCACAGATGACATTTTCGAGAACATAAATACCGGTAGCCAAGCTTTCTTGGTTATTTCCTTCCGATATTCCAACCCCGTATTGGTCATAAGCTAAGACACGGTAGCCTGCCTTTGTAAGCATGGAGATGTCGAGAAGATACTGAATATGAGTTCCAAAGAGGCCATGTGAAAGAATAACGAAGCCTTTGAAGTCATTCATTCCTTTGTCCTGATAGATATAACCTTTAATAGCTTTTCCGTAATAGCCAGTCTTAAAGGGAATACGAATCATTTCGTTTTCATAATCAGCGTAATTCAAGAAGCAAGGATTAGAAGGATCAAAACCACGCTGAGAAAAAACCTGACCATAAGCTTTGTAAAGGACAATAAGTCCAAAGGCAATATAAATACCAAACAAGGCAATGACAACAATAATAGCAATCTCCCAGGGTTCCATAAATAATGCCTTTCTTTATAAATGGATTATAGATTAAACGTCTTAAAAGTTAAAGAAAGTCTTTATATTAAGAAGTTTTAGATAATAAGGTAATCA
>DLIM01000025.1:88686-97397 GCA_002483745.1 Caryophanales bacterium UBA7642
GATGAACAAAAATATACGTCCCGAGTGATTGATGCTATCAACACCGGTGTAAATATTACTAAGGAAAATCATTTGCCTTCATTTGATGTTCCGGAACTTTTACGTGCTTTATATGATCAGGAAGATTCCTTCTATGTAAATATCTTAAAGAAGCTAGAAATTGATCCAAAGATTGTTTCTCAAAAGATCGATAATTTTATCAACAGCAGTGTCAAAACCACTTCCACTGATGAGCCTGACTCTTCCGCTGACGTGAAGAATATTCTTTATAATTCCACGAAATACCAAAAAGAAATGTCTGATGACTATATGTCAGTAGAGCATTTGCTTCTTGCCCAATTTGATAATAAGCATTCTTTGATTGAACAGCTAAAGTCAATTAATAACTATGACTTTAAGTCTTTCAAGAAAGCCATTGAATCGATCAGAGGCGGTAATCATGTTACTACCGATAATCCCGAAGCCCAATATGAGGCATTAAAGAAATATGGTCGTGACTTAGTTCAGGAAGTAGCAGCTGGAAAAATCGATCCGGTCATCGGCAGAGATAATGAAATCAGACGGGTGATGGAAATCCTTTCACGTAAATCGAAGAATAACCCTGTCTTAATTGGTGACCCTGGTGTTGGTAAAACCGCTGTTGTTGAAGGATTAGCTTGGAGAATCTTTAAAGGTGATGTTCCTGAATCTTTAAAGGATAAGACTATATGGGAGCTTGATGTCGGCTCTTTGATTGCCGGAGCTAAATACCGCGGTGAATTTGAGCAAAGATTAAAAGCCGTCATGAAAGAAGTTTCTGACTCTAATGGCAGAATTATTCTTTTCATCGATGAAATTCATACCTTGATTGGTGCTGGCGCTGGAGGCGATTCGTCTCTTGATGCTGCTAATATCCTTAAGCCAATGCTCGCCCGTGGTGAGCTCCATTGTATTGGTGCCACTACTATCAACGAATACCGTAAATACATCGAGAAAGATGCCGCTTTTGCAAGAAGAATGCAGAAGGTCATGATTGATGAACCTACTGTAGATGATTCTATTGCTATCTTAAGAGGTATTAAGGACCGTTATGAACAGCATCATGGTGTGGAAATCACTGATGATGCCGTTATTGCGGCTGTCACTCTTTCCAAGCGTTATATCACTGATCGTTTCTTACCTGATAAGGCCATTGATTTAATCGATGAAGCCTGTGCTAAGGTAAGAATGCAAATCGATACAATGCCTGAAGAACTGGATGAAGTATCTAGAAAACTGATGCAGCTTCAAATTGAAAAAGTATCTCTCAAGAATGATGAAACCGATACGGCAAAGAAGCGTCTTGCTGATATGGAAAAAGATATCTCCGAATTAGAAGAGAAGAAAAATGTCCTAACTGCCAAATGGAAAGCCGAAAAAGGTGAAGCCGAAAAGCAGAAAGAAATCAAGAAGAAACTGGATATTTCGAAGCTGAATTTAGAAAAAGCTATGCAGGAAGCTGATTATCTGGCTGCTGCTAAGCTTCAAAATCAGGATATTCCTGAACTGACCAAAGCTTTGAAGAAAGCCACGGAAGAGACGGCTAACAATTCTATGGTCTCTGATGTCGTCACTGAAGAAACGGTTGCCGAAGTTGTCTCTAGTTGGACTGGCATACCTGTTAGCAAACTCACTAAGAGTGAAAGCCAGAAGATTCTTGGCTTAAAAGATGAATTGGCTAAACGAGTAATCGGTCAGGATGAAGCTTTGACTCAAATTTCTAACTCCATCATCCGAAGCCGTGCTGGCTTATCTGATCAAAACCGTCCTATCGGTAGCTTCTTGTTCTTAGGTCCCACTGGTGTTGGTAAGACAGAAGTTGCTAAGGCTTTAGCTGAACAGCTCTTTGATTCCGAAAAGCAGATTGTAAGAATTGATATGTCTGAGTATATGGAAAAGGAATCCGTTTCCCGTCTAGTTGGCGCTGCTCCTGGCTATGTCGGCTATGAGGAAGGCGGTCAACTTACCGAAGCCGTTAGAAGAAAGCCTTATTCTATAGTCCTCTTTGATGAAATCGAAAAAGCTCACCCTGATGTCTTCAATATCCTATTACAAGTCCTAGATGATGGGCGTCTAACTGATTCACAGGGAAGAACTATTGATTTTACTAATACGATAATCATCATGACTTCTAACCTCGGAAGTGAATATTTGCTTCAAGGCAATACCCAAGCCAATCGTGATCTAGTCACGAATCTCCTTAAGAAATCCTTCCGACCTGAGTTCTTGAACCGTATTGATGAAATCGTCATGTTTAACTCTTTAACTGAAGGCGTCGTTGATCAGATTGTTGAAAAGTTCCTGAACCAACTAAAATACCGCCTAAACGAAAAAGGTGTCGCTTTCACTTATGATAGCAAGGCTGTAAAATTCATCCATAAGAATTCCTATGATCAAATTTACGGTGCTAGACCGATACGAAGATACATTCAGAACCACGTAGAAACCCCTATCGCTACTAAGCTAATTGAAGGTAGTATCCTCCATTCTGTTGATATGACAAGCGATGGCAAGAACCTAATTATTACCGGTGATAAGTAAATAAAAGAAAGAGAACTAAGGCTAAGACCTCAGTTCTCTTTTTTACTATTCTTTTTGAAGAAATTGCAGTAATCCCTCACCGGGCAGTTTAAGCAATCAGGTTTCTTAGCTTTACAGAAGGTCCTTCCTAGAAGAATCAGCCTCTGATGAAGATGAATGTTAGCTTCCTCTTTAAAAACCTTCTCTAAGGCGATTTCAGTCTTCTTGGGGTCAAGTCTATTACTGACAAGTCCCATGCGGTGAGAGATGCGATAAACGTGGGTATCGACCGGAATTAAAGGATAATCATAGAGTTCGCCTAAGACTACACCAGATGTTTTAAAGCCCACACCTGGAAGTTTCATCAGTTCTTCCCGATCTTGAGGAAGTTTTCCATGATATTGATTAATTAAAATGCTAGCTGTCTGAAGAATATGTTTGACCTTGGTGTTACTTAGTCCGACACTTTTGACACACGTTAAAATACCGTCTTTGTTTTTATCATTGTAATCTAAAAGATTAGGGTATTTTTTAAATAAAACCGAAGTAGCCTGATTAACTGAAGCATCGGTTGCCTGAGCTGAGAGGATAACAGCAAAAAGGAATTCATAATCCTTATTGGCTTTATGGTTAAGAAAAGTATGAGTAGAAGGAAAAGCTTCATTCAAAAGAAGAACAATCTTTTCGGCCTGACTACTTGTCACCATGATAGGTCCAGTCAGCATTGTTGAAAAGATCACGGAGTTCTTCTTTCTTCCTGGTCTCTTCATTGACAGTAGAGACACCGATGTCTTTACGTCCTTGGCTTCTTTCCATTTCAAGAACAAACTTATCAGCTGACTTAAAGGAAATATGTCCGGATTTGCCCATAGCCTTTTGGCAAGCTTCTTTAATCATGCCTTCATCAGCCCCTTCTTGTAGCCATCTAGTTACCGTATCCTTCTCAATAGGCGAAAGCATTCCGCCATTAAGCTCTTCTAAGGAAGAATAAAGAGAAGAAGAAACGGAATCAACATCTTTGCCTTCCTTGCTCTTTAAGACGGCATCTTTGATAACATCTTTAAAGATACGGTCTTTGAAATCATCTAAAGAACTGTAAATATTAGTTCCGTTCTGAACAACATTGATATATTTCTTTGAGATCAGCTTGGAAAGAGATTGATCAACGTCTTCCCTTGAAGCCTTCATGTAGGCACCTAAAATATCACAGGTTAGAAGAGTCTTAGGTTCTTGAATCAGAATGTTATCAGAAACGAAAATTACCATGACATCTAATTCATCAAGGTCATAAGAAAGGTATTTTTTAACTAGAATATTCTTCCAGTCTAGATCAGTCTTTGAGATATTCATTTGCTTGCCTCCACATTGAGATTATAGCACTTAAACCCGAAAGCTTTATGGGTGTTGCTCAAGATTATATAACCTTCGCCTATTCTTCGAAACTTGGCCCTAAAGAGAGCTCATTAACGAGCTTTTTACGTGAAGAAGCTGGGCATTTTTTGATTTCTTCTTTTATCTTTTGAGGAAGAAGTTCAGATATATGCTTTTTCTCTTTGCGGATAGCATGTTTGAGCTTTCTGGAAAAATCAAAACCTAATTCGTAAGAAAAGCGATAAGCACGTAGTATTCGAAGGGGATCATCCTTTAATCTTCGACGATTATTTCCAATTAGACAAAGCTTCTTTTTTGTAAGGTCCTTAATTCCATGCTTAGTTGGATCAATTACATTGAAATTGTAATCAACATACAAAGAATTGATTGTAAAGTCCCTCCTTTTATAGTCTTCATAAAGGGATTTCACGAAAGCAACTTTGCTAGGATGCCTATGGTCTTTATAATCAGTTTCTTTTCTAAAAGTAGCAACAGTGACTTTTATATCGCCTAACTTAAAAGAGACTGTTCCGAACTTTTTAAAATATAAGCCATAAGGAAAAAGCGAAAAAACATGTTCGGAAGAAAGTGGTGTAGCTATATCTAAGTCAGAAGTCTCACGATTAAGCAAGGTATCCCGAACAAAGCCACCCACTAAATAGACATTTTCTTTTCCTAGTTTTTCCTGAATTAGGCCAAAAGCTTGTAAAAATTTAGATTTTAAGGCAATTTTCATAAAAAATGCCGTCTTTTTTTAAGACGGCATTCCTTTTTAAGACCAGTTAATTACTTAGCGTTAACAAGATCTTTGAGGGTCTTGGAAGGTTTGAACTTAACAGCCTTGGAAGCCGGAATGTTGATCTTTTCAGCAGTGTTGGACGGATTGACGCCAACTCTGGCCGGACGATCGACAAGAGCGAATGAACCGAAACCAGCAACCTTGACAGTGCCATAGTCAGGATCAACTAATCCCTTGGCAATGCTAGCAAAAATGAGTTCGACTGCTTTTAAAGCCTCACCCTTCTGCATACGTCCATCCTTAGCTAACTGCTCAGCAAGATCTTCCTTTGTAATAGGTTTTTTATCAGCCATTTGAATTTACCTACCTTTCTCTACCAAAAAGATAGCACATCAAGGGCAAAATTGCAATTTTTAATATGGCTTATTCAGCCTTTAGTTCACGTGCCATTAGTGATGAAAGGGTGACACTGGGAATAGCGCTTTCAAAGAGAATCTGATAAATAGAATTAACTATTGGCATATCGATTTTAAGTTTCTTAGCAACCATGGTAGCATACTTGGAAGTATAGACGCCTTCAACAGTGGTTTTGTTGCTTTTTAGAACTTCAAAAGCATTATTTGATTGACCAATTTGATATCCTATGCTGAAATTACGTGACTTCATTGAATTACATGTAAGAAGCAGGTCTCCGATACCAGTCAAACCATAGAAGGTGGATTTCTTTCCGCCCATTGCTATTCCGAACCGTACCATCTCGGTTAGACCTCTGGTAACTAAAGCAGCACGGGCATTTTCCCCTTCTCCTAAGCCTATTAGCATACCAGCACCAATGGCTAAAACATTTTTTAAAGCTGAGGAGCATTCCGAGCCGATAACATCTGTGTTGGTATAAACTCTAAAAGTAGGACCGGAAAGCTCTTTTTGAACAAACTTAGCTTCCTTTTCTTCTTCTGAGACAGCTGTAACACAAGTAACTAAATCCTGAATCACTTCGGCAGCATAACTAGGTCCGATTAAGGTTACTATCGGATAAATCATGTTGGGATTCAGCTCTTCTTTGAGGACTAAGGACAATCGCTCAAAGGAAGTAGGATCAAAGCCTTTAGCGGTAGAGATAATATGGACACGCTTTTTTAAAAGAGGATTAACGATGCGGCTAAGATCTCGGTAGCTTTTGCTAGGTATAGAAAAAAGAAGGATATCCGAATCAGCAACAGCAAAACTTAAATCATCACTGAAAGTGAGGTTGTTAGGCAAGGTGACATCAGGGAAAACAGGCGTATTCTTATGGATAGTATTGATATCCTCATGCCCTTTGCCAAGATGACCATACATCACTACTTCGTTTCCCTTAAGGGCAAATAGCCTAGCTAGGCTAGTTCCCCAAGCACCACAACCTAAGACTGCAACTTTCATTTTTCCATTCCTGGTATTCCGCTCCTTTTACCGCGGATAACTAAATTGATGGGGCAATCTGTGAAGCCGAAGCGTTCACGGATGACATTTTCCAAATAACGCTTGTAGGAGAAATGGAAGTAATTCGGGTTATTGCAGAAGATAATGAAAGTCGGCGGGACATCATCAGTCTGAGTGCAGTAGGAGATACGTAATCTTCCGCCATTGAAGTCTGGGGCTTCATTATCCATCTGGGCTTTAAGGATTACCGAGTTAAGCAGATTAGAAGGTACCTTTTTGTGAATAGTAGTATTTACCGCATCCAAAGCCTGGAATATTTTCTGAACATTCGTACCGGTTAAAGCTGAGCAATAGACAATCGGAGCATAATCAAGGAACTTGAAGTATTCCTTAATCATCTGGGAGAATTTCTTCTGGTCATCCATCTCATGAGTATGAAGATCCCATTTATTGACAACAATAATCACCGGCTTGTTATTCTCAGTTGCATAATTAGAAACATGCATATCCTGATTAACAAGACCTTCAGAGGCATCAATCAAAAGAAGTATAATGTCTGCTCTTTTAGCAGCATCGGCACTTCTGATGACGGAATACTTATCTAAGTCGAGGTCGACCTTGCCAGGCTTTCTAATGCCAGCGGTATCGATCATGACATAATTCTTGCCTTCTTTGGTGAACTGTATATCAACAGAGTCTCTGGTAGTTCCGCTTAAAGGTGAAACAATGACTCGATCATAGCCGATAATCTTATTGGCTAAAGAAGATTTACCGACATTCGGTCTTCCTAAAAGAGCGAAAGTCAAAGCTCCTTCATAAGGATTAGCAGGCTTCTTAGGCAAAGTCTTGATGACAGCATCAAGCATATCTCCTAAGCCTAAGCCGTGTTCGGCAGATACAGCAAATGGATTGCCAAAGCCTAAAGAGTAGAATTCGTAACTATTGCCAATCAGGGTAGAATCATCAATCTTGTTAACAATCAAGAAGACTTTCTTCTTGACGGGATAAAGCTTTTTGGCGACATATAAATCATTATTAGTTAAGCCAGCTCTGCCATCCACGACAAAAAGAATAGCATCAGCTTCTTGGATAGCTAATTCTACCTGGGCCTGAACTTCTTTCTGGAACGGAATATTCTCACCCGTGATACCGCCAGTATCAATCAAAGTGAATTCCTTATCCAGCCAATGACCAGTACCATAGTTTCTATCCCTGGTGATACCAAACTCTTTACCCGTAATCTCTTTACGGGAATCAGTAAGGTGGTTGAAGAGAGTGGACTTTCCAGAGCTAGGTGAGCCGACTAATACTACTTTTCCATAGTTTTCCATGTTTTACCAACTTTCTTTTCAAAGAGAGAAACAATGGCGTCTATTTCCTCTTCGATTGTTAAATTTGAAGTATCAAGCACAATGGCATCAGCGGCTTTCATTAAAGGTGAATTAGCACGATGAGAATCGATATAGTCACGAGAATTAATATCAGCCACAATGTCTTCAAGAGTAGACTTAATACCTTTTTCTTCGTTTTCTAAGAATCTTCTTTGGGCACGAGCTTCAACGGAAGCAATCTGATAAATCTTTAAGTCAGCATCAGGAAGAACTACTGTCCCAATATCTCTTCCATCCATCACTACCGAATCATTTTTAGCCATTTCTCTTTGTAGGGCAACAAGTTTTTCTCTGACTGGCTTATGGGCGCAGGCATAGGAGACATTCGAAGAGACATCCATTTCACGGACTCTTTCAGTAACGTCTACTTCATTGAGGAAGATCTTACCATCACGGTTTTCTTCAATATGGCATTCATTTAATACCTTAGTGGCATCATTGATATCTTTGGTATTCAAATGCTTTTGAAGCATTAAAAGAGTAACAGCTCTATACATAGCACCCGTATCGATATAAAGAAAGCCAAGTTCTTTAGCTACGCCTTTTGCAGCAGTAGACTTTCCGCTAGCAGCCGGACCATCAATGGCAATAGAATAGATTTTTTTATTAGATGACATTTTAAATAACTCCAATGATTATTAGGATAATAGCAACAATGAGGGCAATGATGATAAGACCGATTGAAACCCAGATCCAAGCCTTCAAAGAAGGTCCTTTATGGGAAGCATTCTTCTCTTCCTTGACTTTCTTATGATACCTAGCTTTGGCATCTTTCTTTTGGGAGGTTGAATCATACGTATCATACTCTTTGATAAGTTCATCGATAGACATTGAAAGAGTATTCTTCTTAATGCCGCTTTTGCTGGCTTTAAGGTTCTTTTCCTGAAGAATAACTTCAGTTTCAGGCTTTTCAGTGATTTTAGTGAATTCAGCAGTGGCTTTCTTGTGATTCATATTCACAGGAGTAGGAATATTCTTTCCGACATCTTTAGATTCCTCAAAAGAATAGACATCCATATTGGATATTTTCTTTCTCAAATCCGCATATTTAACCACTCGGCTTTTATCGTTCACTTAAAAAGAAGCTCCTACATGTTAATATTATACTTATTTAGTCGGAATATTCCTATATCCAAATCAGTTTAAAAGCGGAAATCCGTATTTTTTTCAAAAAGATGGGAAAAGATTGTATTAAAGGAATGATTTAGCTAAAATAGATACCGTTGCCGTCATAGCTCAGTTGGTAGAGCAAC
>DLIM01000025.1:97540-110134 GCA_002483745.1 Caryophanales bacterium UBA7642
TCCGTAGCTCAGCCGGTAGAGCAACTGATTCGTAATCAGTAGGTCGGAAGTCCGATTCTTCTTGACGGCACCAGCAAATATTGGCCTAGCTTAGCTAGGCTTTTTTTATGAAAGAAAAAGAGGCTTAGGAGTAAATCCCAAGCCTCTAGTTTTTAAGTCGATTAGTCGACGAAGGCAATGATAGCCATCGGGGCATTATCGCCACGGCGGTTATAAGTCTTAAGGACTCTGGTGTAGCCACCATTTCTGTCCTTATACTTAGGTCCTAAGACGTCGAAGAGCTTCTGTAAAGCAGTCTTCTTAGACTTGGAATCAACAAATCCATCTTCTCTAACGAACTTAGCAGCTTCACGTCTAGCAGCTAAATCGCCCTTCTTGGCGTAGGTGACCATACGGTCAGCCTTCTGCTGAGCACGTTTAGCAACGGGGAAGGTTACTTCAACCTGACCGGAGATGATTAACTGAGAAACGACATTTCTCAGCATATTCTTCTCTTTATCAGAAGTGTATCCAGCCTTGAAGCGGACACCACCTTTACCGTGAACATTCTTTCTACCGATAGTTCCCATAGTAGTTTACCTCACTTTTTCGAATTGTCATCATGCTGGAGGGAGAGACCGAAGCTGGCGAGCTTATCAAGAATTTCCTTATAGGACTTCTTGCCTAAGTTACGGACAGTCATCAATTCAGATTCCTTCATGTTGCAGAGATCCTGAACAGTCTTCAAGCCATTTCTCTTTAAGCAGTTGTAGGAACGGACAGAGAGATCCAAATCTTCAAGAGACATAGAGTTGAATTTATTTTCAGGTTTTTCTTCAGCAACAGCCATAACAGTGGCGTTCTTGACGGCTTCGTCAAGATCTTCAAAGAGTTTGAAGTGCTCATCAAGGATCTTAGCTGAGAGAGCTACGGCATCCTGAGGGAGCATGCTGCCATCTGTGGTGACTTCGATGATGAGCTTTTCATAGTTAGCATTGTGGCCGACACGAGTCGGCTCGGTGTGAATATAGACTTTCTCGACCGGGGAGAAGTTAGAATCGACGGCAATCATGCCAACAGGCCAATTGGGGTCTTTATTCTCTTCAGCAGTCACGAAGCCTCTGCCTTTTGAGGCATGAAGACTCATCTTAATGTGACCGGCAGCAGAGAGATGGCATAAAACTAAATCCTTGTTGACAACACTGACCATGTCAGGGCAGACAATATCACCGGCCTTGACTTCTTTTTCGCCCTTAACTTCGAGCTTTAAAGTATAGTCAGCATTTTCATCAGTGGAATCATCATGTAAGACTAGTTTCTTAATGGCGAGGATGATCTGAGTAAGATCTTCGACGACACCAGGAAGAGGAGTGTATTCATGATGAGCGCCTTCGACTTCGATGGCATAGACGGCTAATCCCGGTAAGGAAGAGAGCAAGACTCTTCTCATGGCATTTCCGATTGTGACTCCATAGCCCTTCTCAAGAGGGGTAACAGTGAAACGACCGAAGGTGGGGGTTACATCAGTTTTGCTGATTTGAAATTTCGGCTGTTCAAATTCTTTCATTTAAGCTCTCCTTTTCCTTTTCCTTCACTTTAGCCACGGGGCCTCTTAGGCGGACGGCAGCCATTGTGCGGAATAGGAGTGACATCAGAAATAGAAAGAACCTTTAAGCCACTGGCTTCCAAAGCTCTGACAGCAGTTTCTCTGCCCGGGCCAGGTCCTTTGACTTCAACATCGACTTGCTTAAGACCTCTATCGACGCAAACCTTAGCGACGTTAGAAGCAGCAACCTGAGCAGCAAACGGAGTGGACTTCTTGGATCCAGACATACCGCAGGTACCGGCACTTGCCCAAGCAATTACCTTACCCTGCTCATCAGAGATAGAGATGATAGTATTTGAATAAGAAGCATGGATGTGGGCGATTCCCTTGGTGAAGTTAAGCTTGCTCTTCTTCTTTCTGATAGTAGTCTTTTTCTTAGTCTTAGCAGCAGCGGCGGCAGAAGCGGAAGCTCCGGCAGCGCCAACTGGCTTCTTGGCATCAGTATTATTATCAGCCATTTTTCATTCTCCTCCCAGATTAGAGTGTAGCCTTCTTATGGTTAGCTACAGTCTTCTTCGGACCCTTGCAGGTTCGAGCATTGGTCTTATCTCTCTGACCACGGCAAGGTAAGTTCTTACGATGTCTCTGGCCACGATAAGTACCGATTTCTTCTAGTCTCTTAATATCCATAGCGACTGTTCTTCTTAAGTCGCCTTCGACGACGTATTTGCTAACCTGATTACGGATAGCGGTAAGCTCCTCTTCGGAGCAATCCTTGACACGCTTAGTGCCATCAACTTTGGCATCAGCGCAGATTTTGACAGCGCGGGTATGTCCAATTCCGTAAATGTATCTTAAGGAATAGACAAGCTGCTTGTCATTCGGGATATCAACTCCAGCGATTCTAGCCATGTTTTTTGTTCTCCCTTTCCTTAACCTTGTCTCTGCTTATGTTTAGGGTTAGAGCAGATGACCATAACACGTCCCTTACGTTTGATTACCCTGCAATTAGGGCAAATCGGTTTAACTGAAGATCTTACTTTCATGGTAAGTTACTCCTTTACTTGTATCGGTAAACAATACAGCCATTAGTGACATCATAGGGTGAGATTTCCACAGTGACACGATCCCCGGGCAAAATACGGATTTTGTTCATACGCATCTTGCCAGATATTCTGGCTCTAATCACTGCGCCACCGTCGAGCTTTACCGAATATTTCTCGGCGGGTAGGGACTCGAGAATGGTCCCCTCCATCTTAATGAAATCTTCCCTGCTCATGCTTGTGTGTTCTCCAATTCTTTAAGATGCCTTCTGACATTGGAGTCAACTGAAGTAATCTTAGCACCGTCCTTAGTGATGATGATATCGTTTTCATAGTGGGCGTTGATTTTGCCATCAGCTGAGATGACTCCCCAATCGTCATCCAGAGTCTTGATTTCACAGGATCCTGACATGACCATTGGCTCAATAGCTATGCACATTCCCTCTCTTAAGAAGGGACCGAATCCTAAGCTGGTATCGTAGTAGTTAGGAATAAAAGGATCTTCGTGCATACTTCTGCCAAGTCCGTGGCCACCATACTCTTTGCAGAGCGAGTAACCATATTTGTCGGCAGTTCTCTGTATCGCCTTAGAGATTTCATAGAGATGAACTCCAGGCTTGCAGACCTTATAGGCTTCATAGAAGCACTCTTCGGTGCAGCGGATGAGCTTACTCGCTTCAGCGGAGATACTTCCAACTGCGAATGTCCTGCAGGCATCACCTTGGTAACCGGTGGAATCGATATTACCAGCATCGATGCTTAAGATGTCGCCATCATGTAGAACGACTTCGCTTGAGGGGATACCATGGATGAGAACCTTATTGACCGAAGTACAGACCGCGCCAGGGAAGCCGTCGAAACCTTTGAACGAAGGCTTGCAGCCACTCTCACGGATAATTCTTTCGGCAATCTTATCGATTTCCTTAGTGGTACGGCCAGGTTTGATTTCAGGAGCAATCTTATCAAAGAAAGCACCTAATTTGTTGCCGGCCTGCATCAGCATATCTAATTCTCGTTCAGATTTGATGATAATCATCTAAGGGCCTCATCTAAGACTTTCTGCACATCCTTGAAGACATCATTGATGTCCTGAAGGGCGTTAACTTCTCGTAACAGACCTTTCCCTTTATAGTAATCCACTAAGGGATAAGTCTTCTTATGATAGTCGTCTAGTCTTACCTTGAAGCTGGAAGCACAATCATCGGGACGCTGAATCAGAGTCGATCCACAGGTATCACAGATGTTATCCTTCAATGGCTTTTTGGACTTAAGGTTATAGGAAGCACCGCATTTGGGGCAGACACGTCGAGAAGAGATTCTGTCAATCAGCTCGTTGTCATCAGCGACTAGGAGGATAACAGAACTTAATCCCATCTTGTCTTCCTTGAGCATATTCTCGAGACTATCAGCCTGGGGGATGGTTCTGGGGAAACCGTCAAGCAAGAAGCCTTTCTTGCAATCGGGATTCTTCAGACGATCTCTTACTAAGCCGACAGTGACCTCATCAGGAACTAACTGTCCCTTAGAGATGAAGGACTGTGCCTTTAAGCCTAATTCAGTCTTATTGGCAATAGCGCTTCTGAACATGTCACCGGTGGAAATATGGGCAATGCCATACTTCTTACAGATCAACTCTGACTGAGTTCCCTTGCCAGCGGCAGGGGGACCCATCAGAATAATATTTAGTTTCTTAGAATTCATATTTACAATTCACTCTCCGCATATCCATTGCCGGCCAAGATGCCGGAAATCTGATTATTGACCTCAAGAGCAACACCGACAACAATGATTAAGCCGGTTCCGCCTAATGCTAAGTTGCTATCGACAGCGCCCGAAAGAGTCAGGATGATAGGTAGTAAGGCAATTAAGGTAAGAGCCATAGCGCCTAAGAAGGTGATACGGTTCAAGGTTCTAGAGATGTAGTTCTCGGTTTCCGTTCCGGGCTTGATACCAGTAATGTAGGTACCACTAGTCTGGAAGTTCTCGGCAATCTTCTCCGGATTGATTTGTAGTTGCGAATAGAAGTATGAGAAGGCAATGATCAAGACGGCATAGATTATCGGTCCCCAGGGGAAGGAGAAATCATCAGTCATAGGTGTCATAATTTGGTAGTTGAAGACGTTTTCCATTTGTTTAGCCCAACCTGGTGTAGTCCCGCTTGAGAATAAGGAAACAATAATTGAGGGGGCAACCATGATGGAGGAAGCAAAGATGACAGGCATTACTGAGCTAGCGTTGACCTTGATAGGTAAGAAAGAAGATTGCTGAGCGGACAACTCATTACTCTGACTGGAGTTAGAGTGACTGATAGGAAGCTTACGGACAGATTTTTCGATGAAGGTAACAAAGATGATAATGATAAGGTAGGCAAGGAGGTATACAACAAGCTGAGTTGCGCCTTCAAGAATAGTTGAAGGATCACCAGTAGAGATCTTGTCATTAAGGAATGTCGAGAAGGCAGTTGAGATTTGGCTAGGGAAGGAAGAGATGATACCGACAAAGATCAACATAGAGATACCGTTTCCGATACCTTTATCAGTGATTTGATCACCCATCCAGTTGAGCATTGAGGTGCCAGCCACCATGAAGATGATGATTTTGGTATAGCCCCAAGCAGTGGAATCGTCGAGTGTGATGTTATTGTTGTTCTTAAGAGCAACGATGATACCGTAAGCCTGAACAGCAGCTAAGACAATGGCTAAGATTCTCGTAACGACATCGAGTCGCTTTCGTCCTGTCTCGCCTTCCTTGGTCATTTGCGTGAGCGAAGGAAGTACATCCATTGATAGCAACTGAATGATAATCTGAGAAGTGATGTAGGGTGAAACACCTAAGGCGAAGATAGAGAAGTTCTGTAGTGATCCGCCACCCATCATATTCAGCAAGGCAAAGCTTGATGTGTCGCTCCAAACGTCACTACTTACCGTGACGCCTGGAACTGTAATAGCCGATCCGATTCTGAAGACAAGGAAAATAGCTAACGTAAATAGAATACGATTTAGAACGTCCTTGTTATGGAAAAATGCGGCTACCTTTTTCATTACTTCTCCTTGGCGACCTGAGAGTCAGCCAATTTCTTAAGGGTAGCCTTGAATTCAACCCGGGCATCCTTTAAGGAACTAATATTAGCTTTTCCGCCAACCTTTTCAATGCTGGCTTTAGCACCCTTAGAGAAAGCCTGAGCAGTAACATTAAGCTTTTTGGTGAGCTTGCCGTTACCCAAAATCTTAACAGGCTTGTTAAGGTTGTGGATCAAATCAACGAATAAGAGAGTGGAAGCATTAACAACAGCTCCATCCTCAAAGACTTTCTCTAAATCAGAGACGTTGACAATGACATAGTCAATTCTTTCCTGATGCACGAAACCGTGCTTAGGAATACGTCTGTAAAGAGGAAGCTGGCCGCCTTCAAATCCAAGCGGTACTTTGGAACCCTGACGGGCACCCTGACCTTTTTGGCCACGAGTTGAAGTCTTACCCATACCAGAGCCGAGACCAAGTCCGACTCTCTTAGGTAAATGACGTGAACCCTTAGCAATTTTAAGATTACTTAAATCCATGGTAGAGCTCCTTACTTATCGGCATCAGCATCAGCCTTAGGGGCTTCAGCCTTTACCGGTTCCTGCTTAACAACGATGCCGTGACGGATGAAAGCAATATCAGGATAATTCTTGAGTTGCTGTAATCCATCGACTGTAGCCTTGACGGCGTTAGTCTGAGTACGGCTTCCGTAAATCTTAGAATAGACGTTCTTGACACCAGCTAATTCAAGAATAGCACGGACAGCGCCACCAGCAATCAATCCAGTGCCTTCCGGAGCAGGTTTTAAGAAGACCTGAGTAGCTCCGAAGTGACCCATGACGGTGTGAGTGATAGTGTTGTTCTTAGTAATACTGATCTTGAACATATTCTTTCTAGCAACAGAAAGAGCCTTTTTGATGGCATCCGGGACTTCAGTAGACTTACCAAGTCCGTAACCATATTTGCCCTTACGATCACCGATGACGACAAGAGCTGTGAATCTAACACGCTTGCCGCCTTTAATGACCTTAGCGACTCTAGAAATCTTAACGACCTTTTCATCATAGAGCTTCTCTTCGCGGTTACCGCGGAAAGAACGCCTGCCGTTACCATTACGGTTTCCAAAATGGGAATTGTTGCCGAAGCGGTTATTGCCACCGAAGGCATGACCGCCCTGCTTATTTCCGTTAAATCCGGGTTTAGCGGCAGGCTGAGTTGAAGCAGCCTTGGGGGCTTCGGTTGTTACCGGAGCCTGAGTTTTATTTTCATCCATTGTTACATGATCTCCTTAGAAGACCAGACCAGCCTTACGGCAGGCCTCGGCCAAGGCTTTAACCTGGCCGTGATAGAGATATCCAGATCTATCAAACACAACTTCCTTGATCTTGAGATCCTTAGCCTTCTTGGCTAAGTCTTCTCCGACCTTAGTAGCTGCATCGCAGTTAGACGGATTCTCTAAGCTTAATTTGTCACTGGAAGATGAGCAAAGTGTTTTCTTGGCATCATCATCGATGATAGCAGCATAGATAAACTTGTTGGAGCGGAAGACGGAGATTCTAGGACGGCTAGCCGTTCCAGAGATCTTAGCTCTTACTCTAATATGACGATGTTTTCTCTGAGCATTTCTGTCAAAAGTGGTATACACGTTTCTCTCCTCCTTTACTTAGCAGCCGGAGCAGCAGTAGTTGCAGCGCCAACAGCAGACTTCTTAGCAGACGCAGGCTGACGAAGCACGACAACTTCATTCTGGTAACGAATACCTTTGCCGTGATAACATTCAGGCTTACGTACATTACGGATCATAGCAGCCATCTGACCGACGGCCTGTTTATCGATTCCGCTGACAGTGATGATAGACTGCTTGATAGCAATACTAACACCATTGAGAGGATGGACAACATCCTCATGGGAATGGCCGACGTGAAGAACTAAGTCAGTTCCTCTCATCTCGCCACGATAACCGACACCCTTGATTTCAAGTGACTTGGTGAAGCCGTTTGTGACGCCTTCAACCATATCATTAATGATAGCACGGGCAGTGCCATGATTCATCTTCATATTGATAGAATCATTTGGACGTTTGCAGATAAGCTCATTTCCCTTGGTTTCATAGGTGATATGGGGATTGAATTTAGCTGAAAGAGTACCCTTGGGTCCTTTAACAGTGACGACATTAGCATCAGTGCTAATAGTGACACCGGCAGGGATGATAACCGGTTTTCTTCCGATTCTTGACATTTTTCCTTGCCTCCTTACCAGACGTAGCAGAGAACTTCTCCGCCAACGTTGAGCTTTCTAGCAGCCTTCTCAGTCATAACACCCTTAGAGGTGCTAACGATTGCGATGCCTAAGCCATTTAAGACCTTAGGAAGCTTATCGACCGGAACGTTTACACGTAATCCGGGCTTAGAGATTCTCTTGATGCCGTTGATAACACGGTTACCGTGAGAATCATACTTGAGAGTAATAGTCAAAGTCTTATAGGCTTTGCCATCCTCAGTAGCGACTTTGTATTCGGATATGAATCCTTCTTCTTTAAGGATCTTAGCGATCTGCTCGCAAGTTTTAGAAGTAGGGAGAGCGACAGTCTCAGCATGACTGAGATTGGCGTTACGGATGCGGGTGAGCATATCAGCGATGGTATCATTAACCATAATTTCGTTTCTCCTTTCTTCTACCAACTAGACTTATGCATACCAGGGATTTCGCCCTTGTAGGCCATTTCTCTTAGGCAGATACGGCAGAGTCCAAACTGGCTTAAGACGCCATGGACACGGCCACAACGAGTGCAGCGGTGATAGTTCTGGGTGGGATGCTTCTTAGGCTTAGCACACTTAACAATTAAAGCTTTTCTTGCCATTGAATTTTCCTCCTATTACTTTCTGAAAGGCATACCGAGCTTAGAAAGCAAGAAGTAAGCCTCTTTATCAGTGTTAGCGGATGTTACAATGACAACATCCATACCCTGAGTACGACCAACCTTATCATACTGAATTTCAGGGAAGATTAACTGTTCCTTGACACCAGTGGAATAATTACCACGGCCATCGAAGGAATCCTTAGAGATACCTCTAAAATCACGGACACGGGGAAGATCGATACTGATGAATTTATCGAGGAAATCATACATTCTGACTCTTCTTAAAGTGACCTTGACGCCAACCGGGACTCCTTCACGGAGTTTGAAGTTAGCAATAGACTTCTTAGCCTTAGTAACGATAGGATGCTGACCGGAGATAGTCTCCATCTCCTTAACAGCTTCATCAACACTCTTCTCGTTAGAACCAGCCTCACCTAAACGCATATTGAGGATGACCTTAACAATCTTCGGGCATTCAAGAATAGAAGAATACTTGAATTCCTTCATCATGGCAGGGACAATCTCATCTTGATACTTAGTCTCAAGACGGGAGATGTACTTGGCCTTCTGATTACCCTTATTGTGGGCTTTCTTAACGGACACGCCGTTTTTCTTTTCTTCAGCCATTGCTTTTCTCCTTACTTGATGATCACTCCGCTAGACTTAGCGAAGCGAACTTTCTTATCGCCTTGAAGCTTATAACCGACCTTAGTAGCTTTTCCTGATTTAGGATCGACTAAGGCAACCTTAGAAACATCGATAGGTGAATTGATTTCCTTAATTTCTCCCTTAGGATTAGCCTGAGAGGGCTTAATGTGCTTCTTGTGGACGTTAACTCCATCGACGATGACCTGATGAGTCTTAGGCATAGCCTTTAAGACTTTGCCCTTCTTACCAGTATCATCTCCGCTGATTACGATAACGTTATCTCCAGTTTTGATTTTCATGATTTATCCTCCTTAACGATCAGAGAACCTCGATCGCCAACGAGACGATCTTCATGTACTTATCGCCCTTCTCACGAAGTTCACGGGCGACAGGTCCGAAGACACGGGTACCCTTAGGAGTGCCATCTTCGTTGATGAGGACGACGGCATTATCATCGAAGCGAATGGTAGAACCATCCTTTCTCTGATAGGCCTTCTTGACTCTGACGATGACGCCCTTAACGACATCGGACTTCTTGACCTTGCCATTAGGGATAGCATCCTTAACAGCGCAGACAACGACATCTCCAACGCTAGCAGATTTACGGAAGCTGCCGCCAAGCAAACGGAAGACCCTGACGGATCTAGCGCCTGAATTATCAGCAACCACCAAGTTAGTTTCGTTCTGAACCATGGATTACTCTCCCTTCTTCACGATAGCGACTAAACGGAAACGCTTATCATGAGATAAAGGTCTGCATTCCTCGAAGAGAACAACATCTCCAACCTTGGCAACATTGTTTCTGTCGTCAACCTTGTACTTCTTACGGACTGAGACACGCTTCTTATAAATAGGATGCATCTTGTAGTTTTCAGTCTCAACAACAATAGTCTTCTCCATCTTATCGGAGACGACTGTTCCCTGCATACGTCTCTTAGTAGAATTAGAGGCCTGGACAGCCTGTTTTTCTTCAGTAGCCATATTTGACCTCCTCCTTACTTAGAGCTAGCCTTGCTAGCTTTCTTACGTTCGTTTTCGACAGTAAGACATTTTGCAATGTCTTTACGGGTCTGAGTGATCTTAGATCCGTTATCCAACTGACCAGCTTTAGCCTGGAATCTTAAGGCAAGAAGATTGCTCTTAAGTTCGTAGACCTTCATAGCGAGGTCTTTGTCAGATAATTTTCTCACATCTTCAATAGTCATAATCTGGTTTCCTCGCCTTTCTTAATGACACGACTCTTCACAGAGAGCTTGTAGCCAGCCTGGTGTAAAGCTTCTTTGCAATCAGCATCCGGAACTCCGCCAATTTCGAACATGACGGTGCCCTTTTCGATGACAGCAAACCAAGCTTCAACGGTACCTTTGCCGTTACCCATACGGACCTCAGCCGGCTTCTTAGTCCAACCCAAGTAAGGGAAGACTCTGATGTAGGCTTTACCAGTCTTTTTAGTATAACGAGAGAGGACGACACGAGCTGATTCAATCTGCTTGTTAGAGATATAACCAGCCTCAGTGGCAACTAAGCCGAAGGATCCAAAGGCGACAGTATTGCCTCTTGAAGCGGCAGCTTTGGGCCAGATAAGGTGGCTTCTACGCCACTTAGTTCTTTTAGGTTGTAACATTGTTATTCTCCTTTCGGACTGTCAGACGGCTTAGCATCTTTGTTGGCATTAGGAGTGATAGCCGGAGTGGCAGGCTTATTGGCAGTATTAGGACGGTTATTGAAGTTACGACGATCTCCGCCTCTATTGCCGAAACGTCCACGGCCGAATCTTCCTTCTTCAGGCTTACGATCTCTGAGTTCCTTATAGTTTTCAGGAAGAGCGATCCAAACCTTGACACCGATACAGCCATAGGTAGTATGAGCATCAACTAAAGCATAATCGATAGGCTGACGAAGGGTATGAAGGGAGAGAACACCTTCACGGTATTCTTCGTATCTAGCGATTTCAGCACCACCGATACGACCCTTAGTCATAGTTTTGCAGCCAAGGGCACCAGCTCTCATAACTCTCTGAATAGCCTTCTTCTGAACGACTCTGTAGGAAGCACGTTCCTCAATCTGCTTAGCAATATCCTTAGCAACAAGGACAGCATCGAGATCAGGGTTCTTGATTTCTACAATGGCAATCTTGATGGCATCAGCCGGCTTCTTGAGAAGCTTGACTAACTGAGTCTTGATTTCCTTGATAGTAGCAGAATCAGTTCCAATGATGATTCCAGGGTGAGAAGCAAAGATAGTGACAGTGATGGAATTCTTGATTCTCTCAATATCGATTCTGGATAAGCCAGCATCGATCTTGTTGAGCTTAGGTTCAAGATAGGAACGGATGGCAATATCTTCCTTCAGATATAAAGAATAGGTCTTCTTATCAGCATACCAATGACTAGACCAGTCACGGTTGATTCCTAAACGTAGTCCGTTAGGATTAACTTTCTGACCCATAGTTTACTTGGCCTCCCTATTCTTTAAAGTGACATAGACATGTGACCATCTCTTAACTAAACCGCTAGCAGAACCTTTAGCTCTAGGCATAATTCTCTTAAGTTTAGCAGCATCGTTAGCAGTGATATAAGAGACATATAAGGTGTCCTGAGGCATATGGAAGTTGTTAACAGCATTAGCTTCAGCGGACTGGATGAGCTTCTTGATATCGTGGGCGCAGAGCTTTTCGCAGTTGTCCAAGATAGCATAAGCTTCATCAAGACCTTTTCCTCTAACTAGGTCAACAACTAATCTGACCTTTCTAGGGGTGACGCCATAGTTGATTAACTCAGCATGGGCTTCAGTTCTTAAGGGTTTGTCGGCTTCCTTTTTAGTAGAAGCTTTCTTTCCCTTAACTTCTTTTGCAGCTGTCTCCTTTTTAGGAGCGGCTTTTTTAGTGTCAGCTTTGACAGCTTCCTTTTTGGGAGCTTCAGCCTTGGCAGCTAATTTCTTTTCTTCATTTTCAGCCATGATTCAATCTCCTTACTTTTTGGCAGCAGGTGCGGCAGCAGCGGCAGTAGTAGCCTTAACAGCTGTTCCAGCAGCAACCGGAGTTCCAACTGTACCAGTAGGTGCAGTCTCAGTAGTTACATCGGTACCAGAACGATGGTGAGTGAAGGTACGGGTGAAAACGAACTCGCCAAGCTTGTGTCCGACCATATCTTCAGTGACATAGACCGGAACAAAGGCACGGCCGTTATGAACAGAAATAGTATGTTCGATGAACTCAGGGAATATCGTAGAACGTCTAGACCAGGTCTTGATGACCTCTTTCTTACCAGCCTTATTCTGCTCCTGAACTCTCTTGAGGAGCTTAGGATCGCAGTAAGGACCTTTTTTAAGACTTCTTGACATGTGTCATTCTCCTCCAGTTTACTTTCCGTTTCTTCTTCTGACGATGAGACGATTACTTCTAGCCTTGGTAGAACGGGTCTTAACACCCATTAATCTTCTACCCCAAGGTGATCTAGGAGCATCGTGACCGACAGGGCACTTACCTTCACCACCACC
>DLIM01000025.1:110296-114453 GCA_002483745.1 Caryophanales bacterium UBA7642
CCTTCACCACCACCGTGTGGATGGTCGTTCGGGTTCATAGCAGCACCACGGACAGTAGGACGTTCGCCTAACCAACGGGTGCGGCCAGCCTTGCCCTTGTGGACGAGGTTGAAATCTTCATTGCCAACAGTTCCAACAGTGGCTCTGCAGGTAAGAAGAACCTTTCTGACTTCACCAGAAGCTAATCTTAAGATGGCATATTTGCCTTCCTTACCTAAGATCTGAGCTCCAGTTCCAGCAGCTCGGCAGACTTGTCCGCCTTTGCCAGGTTCAAGTTCGATGTTGTGAATCATCAAACCTTCAGGAATGTTACCGATTTCCATGCAGTTGCCAGTGCTGATTTCGCCGGCCTTTCCGTCAGTGACGGTCATGCCAACAATCAAGCCCTTAGGGCAAATGATGTATCTCTTAACACCGCTTACGATATTGCAGATTAAGGCAATACGGCAGTTGCGGTTAGGATCATATTCGATAGCCTTGACGACAGACTTGGATTCACCGGCTCTCTTGAAGTCGATGACTCTGTATCTTCTCTTATTACCACCGCCGATGTGACGGCAAGTGATGTATCCCTGAGAGTTTCTTCCGCCAGTCTTCTTGAGAGGCTTAAGCAAAGCTTTTTCAGGAGCCTTCTTTGTGAGATCTTTAGTTGATAAGGTAGCGAGGTGTCTCATACCCGCAGTAAGCGGGTTATATTGTTTGATAGCCATACTATTCTCCTATATATTGCTTTTCAGCTTACTTCTTGGCATCTTTGGCAGCCGGGGTAGCTTTTCTATCCTCAGCAGCAACAGATGCAGTAATCTTACCAAGATCGAAGCTGGAATCGAATCTGACAATGGCCTTCTTATAAGCAGCGGTCTTGCCAACATAACGTCCCATTCTCTTAGGCTTGCTAGCAACGTGAAGAGTATTGACGGACTTGACCTTAGCAGAGAAGATAGCTTGGATAGCAGCCTTGATTTCAGTCTTAGTAGCCTTAGGATCACAAGCGAAGACCATAGCATTCTCCTTGTTTTGGAGACGCTGGGTTTCCTCAGTGACAATAATGTACTTGATAATACCGAAATCCTTGATGATAGCGGGACGAGTCTTATAGTTACCAGTAACTACCGGTTCCTTAGCGGCTTCAGCCTTTACTTCAGCAGTCTTAGTTTCAGCAGCCTTAGTAGTCTTCTTAGCAACAGGCTTCTTATCTTCAGCCTTAGCTTCTTTAACGGAAGCCCTCTTAATTTCTTCAGCCATTATTTAGCTTCCTCCTTATGATCCTCAGCATTTTCAGTAGGGATAACGCCCTTAGAGAGGATTAACTTGTTGGCATTGAGGATGTCATAGACGGAGAGGTTGTCAGCGGAAGTAACCTCGATAGAGGGGATGTTAGCGGCAGCTTTGATGAGGTTCTCATCATAATCAGCAAGAACTAAGAGGTTCTTCTTCTCATCAGCCTTGATGGCCTTAAGAGTCTTCATGAAGTCCTTAGTCTTACCACTCTGGTAAGGAGCATCAGTAAGAACAATGATAGCGTTCTTCTGAGCCTTATCAGTTAAAGCAGAAGTGTAGGCGAGGTAATGCTGCTTCTTATTCATCTTGAGCTTGTAGCTCTGCTCACCATCCGGACCATGGACAACTCCACCATGTCTCCAAAGAGGTGAATTTCTTGTACCAGCACGAGCGCGGCCAGTATGTTTCTGAGCCCAAGGCTTACGGTTAGAACCGTGAACCATGGATCTGTCAAGAGTATGAGCGGTAGCAACTCTGCGGTTGGAACGATCAACTCTGACAGCCATCTGAACTACATATTCATTGACAACGGTATTGAAGAGATCAGCAGGAAGAGTGACTTCCCCGATCTTTTTGCCTTCATAATCAATGACAGGTAAGTTTAGATCTTTTTTGTCTTCAGTTTTGTTTGCCATAATGTTTCTCCTTACCACCTTTACTTCTTTGCAGCATTGTTGTGAGACTTATTAGAAATAGCGGTACGTTTCTTACCGGAATTCTCTTCAGCCTCAACAGCAATCTTAGATAAAGCATCGGCGTTCTTCTTCTCAACATCGGCAATTGTTTCCTTGGTGTAATCGACGATAGGTGAAACAACAAACTTCTTGCAACCCTTCTTAATAGCAGACTTGATCTTGATAATGCTAAGATCCGGTCCCGGAACTGATCCTCTGATGAGAACACAATTCTTAGAAGGATCGACAGAGACAATGACTAGATTCTGAACAGTTCTAGTCTTAGGTCTCCACTGTCCACCCATGTGTTTGCCAGGATGAACACGGTTATTAGTACGACCGTTAGTGGCAAGAGAACCGATTTGTCTGTGATAACCGGAACCATGACCCTTAGGTCCAATGATAGCGTGATATCTCTTAATGACGCCGGTGTAACCATGACCCTTGCTGAGCCCAGTAACATCAATCATATCGCCAACGCTGAGAATGGAGCAGTCAATGGCACTGCCAACCTCATGGTTAGCATAGATTTCATCGCCTTCAATCTCTCTGACGACATACTTAGGAGCAGTGTTAGCCTTCTTGACTAAGCCTTGCTCACACTTGTTAGCTCTGGAGACCTTCTTGTCTTCATAGCCAATCTGAAGAGCCTCATAGCCATCCTTTTCTTTAGTCTTCTTCTGAAGGACGACATTGGGGAGTACTTCTACGACAGTGACCGGATAAGTGATGCCGTCTTCAGTGAAGACAGAAGTCATTCCGATTTTTCTTCCAATGATGGATTTCATAAACTGTTTGTCTCTCCTCCTTAGAGCTTGATTTCAACATCGATGCCAGCAGGAAGATCGAGATTCTTGAGAATATCGATAGTCTGCTTAGTCGGGCGGTTGATGTCGATAAGTCTCTTGTGAGTTCTAATTTCGAACTGTTCACGAGAATCCTTATCGGTAAACGGAGAACGAAGAATAGTGAAGATCTGCTTTTCGGTAGGAAGCGGAATAGGTCCGACTACCTGAGCGCCAGTCTTCTTGGCGGCTTCGACGATCTTAGCGACAGCCTGATCAAGGACTTTGTGATCATAGCCCTTGAGACGAACACGAATTGTTTTGTTTTCTGCCATTATGTGTTTCCCTTCTTGCCTACGATCTAGTGTAGGCATCCGTTCGGTATGAATTACCCGAATCACTGACTAGACAACCTTTGTCGGTGTTTCGGCAACTTCACACGTCAATACGGGCTGAAATGGCATTCAGCGTTTTCTAGTTTACTATGTGGGTCTTCTATAGTCAACAATTTTTTGATATTTTTTCGCTATAGGAAATTTACTATATATATAAGGATATATATAAGCGATTAACATTACAACCCCTAAGGGCGTTTCTTAGACTATATTTTGCTATCCTTATACTTCAAAAGCTCTTCAATATATTTCTCGCCGATTTTAATACCCATCTCTAAAGCATTGTTTAAAAAATCGGTCTGCCTGATATCATTATCTAGTTTAAGGTTAAGCCATTTGCCGTTATTTTCAAAGAAAGTGGCTCTATTTGAGTCATTAGATAAGACCTTCTTATTAAAGCCGTTAAGTGGCTCAAAAGCCGTTCTTTTGTAGGAAGGTTTGACATCAAAAACAATATCGAAGAAATCTTCTTTAGATAAACCTTCTTTTTCGCTTCTCAGAAAATCCAATAATTCAAAAGGGACATTAGAACTATAACAGCTATCCTCTAATCTAAAAATTGCCCTTTTCCTGATAATCTGATTGCTTTGCTGAATTATCTGCTTTCTAATTACTACATCATTGACAAAGTACTTTTTTATTCCATAGGCAGCAGTAGAAGCCATCACCACATTATCGATTCTTCCTTTTCGTAAGGTGATTCTCAATCCATAGGAAGGCAAAGTGGCAGGGACATATACTGGCTTAGGAAGATCTTCAAGATTACGAAAGCCTTTCTTCTCGCACATAGAAAGAACCAGTTGACCAATCTTTGCGTTGCTTAATTTGAATAATCCCACCCTAAAGAAGTCTTTTCTTTTATGAGACTTATAAAAATCAATCACTTCATCAATGCTATATCCAGCTGAAAGAAGAATGGCGTTAACAGCTCGCATACTTGAGCCTGAAAAGTAAGAAGGCATAATACCAATTCTATCAAGTGCCTTAACCGCGCCAAGTTGAGCAAAAGCCTTTCCGCCGCC
>DLIM01000025.1:114465-123053 GCA_002483745.1 Caryophanales bacterium UBA7642
CCGCCTAAAGCAAAGCCATATTGTTTCCCAGTGTTCATAACAATAGAAAGTATAACACATGTTTAAAAAGGATCTAATCAATAAAATCAACCGTTTTTATCTATTTTGTACTAAAATTAAGGCATGAAAATAAATTTATCTAATCAAGACCTTGTGGAAGTCCAGGCCCTCAGCGATCAGAAAAGTCTCAATATGGAAGCCGCTGACCTTTACAATGATTTCTTAAACAATCACTATGACAGCATTGATGAAAGAGTCATCAATGATCAGTTTATTGAGAGAGAACAAAGCGATAGTGAAGCCTTTTATTCTGCTTTCCTGAAAATTCTTGATCTTGACCCTAACGATCAAGAATTGAAGAAGCTTGAAAAAAACAACCAGTTCAACATCGTAAAGGAATTGGATCCTAAATCTTTTTTAGAAAATCCTTATATCAAACATATCCATGTTCCAGATTTTCCCTTAGGCAAATGGGAATATGAAATGAATAGATACAATCCTTATGAGTCTTTTGTTTTTGATGAGACTCAAGTGGATGATAAAAACAATTACTCAGAAAAGACTCAGCTAGGCTTCTTTCCAAAAGAAGTCAGCTACCTTAATCTATTAGAAAACAATGAAGTCTGGATGAGTATCACCCCTCATGAAATCAATACCATGGCTAAACCTATCAGTAATGCTAAAGGCAAGGTTCTAATGTTTGGATTAGGCCTTGGCTATTTTTCCTACATGGTTGCTAATAAGCCCGATGTAAAATCAGTAACAATCATTGAGAAAAGCGAAAGTGCCATTAAGCTATTTGAGAAAGCTATTCTTCCTCAGTTTGAACATAAAGAGAAGATTAGAATCATCAAAGATGATGCTTTCGGCTATGCCAAGAACAAAATGGCTAATGAGCAGTATGATTATTCATTTTTCGATATCTATCATTCACCCGAGGAAGGCTTAGAAGACTATCTAAAAATGAAGAAGCTTGAAATTTTAAATAATAAAACCACTTACGACTACTGGATAGAAGAAAGTATTCTCTGCCTATTTAGAAGATACGTTCTCACTCTCATAGAAGAGCAGCTTGATGGTCTTACCGAGAAAGATTATGTCGTTGTCCAGAACAACGATGACAAAATGATGCAACGCCTCTTCAACTGTTTAAATGATTATTCGTTAAATTCCTTTGCCGATGTCAAAGATTTACTTAGTGATTCTAGCTTAAAGAAATTAGCGTTGAAAGCATAAAAAAGGCTGACCGGTTGGTCAGGCTTCTTTTTTTGCTTCTTGTTCTTTAGCAGCTTCTTTAATTCTTTTATCTTCTTCCTTGGCTTTTTTGTCTTTGCCGTTGATTGTGTTGATGATTTTGAAGACCAGAATGACACCAGCAAAAGCCAAAGTAGCGAAGTTAGCCGCAATAATTGAAATATCCTTAACCAAAAGGCCATAGGTAGCCCAGCAAATAACGCCCACGACAAAAACAATATACATGGCTAAGGAAATATCCTTCGTGCTTTTAGTCTTAATAACATTGATCAACTGTGGCAAAAAGGAAATAGTTGTTAAGACAGCAGCCACATATCCAAGATAATTCATTTAAATTTCTCCATTTTCATTAGGCGAAATAGCATTAATTGTTAGCGCTTTTAATTATATATTAAATTCAAACAAATGTTACTTTTATTTGTAAAAATTAAAATCTATTGGTTTTCATTATGATAAAAAGAAAAATGTTATTTGCTGCCAAAAAATACTTTAAAACAATTAGGTCAGTTTGAATGGTTGTAATTTAAACTAAAATAACCTACAAAATCCAATTTTATAAATTCTTGCCTTCTGTTTAAAAAGAGGACAATTGTTTTAATAAATCATAATATTTATTTATTAAATAATTGTATCAAATCTGTATAGGCTGTATTAAAAAGCACCTGTTTAAGGACATTTATTGTCAATGGTGCGTCTGAAGGGATTCGAACCCTTGGCCCCAAGCTTCGGAGGCTTGTGCTCTATCCGGACTGAGCTACAGACGCATGACTACTAGGATACAACTTTTTCTTTTTAGTAAGAAACAAAAAAGACAGCTAAGGAGAAAATTCATCCTTAGCTGTCGATTAAGGGCTACTTAATTTCTTCTAAGCCTCTTAAGGCTAAATATTTAACAAGTTTTTCCTTATTTTTTCCATAGCAGATTAGATGATGGTTTCCACAGGGGTTCTTGAAGAAATAAGAGACGTCATCGTCTAATCGTACCTTAATCTGAGTGCGGCAAAGATTTGGCTTATAGGAATTCTCTAACAATTGACCTTCTGAGCAATAGAAATGATCAAGATGAGAATTAATCTTTAAGACCGTGACATCGCCTAACTGCATATTGGCATGGATAGCAACACCAATTCCTGATTCAAAATGAGAATCAAAGTTATATTCACCAGCCATATCTAAAGGCAAGGTGCAATGAGCAAATAGAACAGTGTTATCAGCTTTATCAATGTAAGCGGGGTTAGCTTGGAAAGCAGGCTGATTCAAAGCTTTTCTAATTACATAGGAAGTCAACATAGCTGGAATATCTCCTTCACAGGAGCCAATTAATCCTTCCGCATTGATTAAGCTTAAAGCCAAGCAGGAAGTAGTCTTAATGGTGTTTAGTAAATCAAAGCAGCGAATAGTTAAGCCATTAAGCTGATGATCTTTCATCATCTTCTCTAATGAAAGATAAACACTATAGGCTTTTTTGAGTTCTTCAGGATTGTATTCAACCTTGAAATATTTAGGTTTGAAAATGAAATCCATTCCGTTAACATCATCAATGAGTTCTTTGATTGGAAGATCAATTAGATCGACATCAAAGACTCTCCTAGCTTTAAGGTAATCAACATCGGAAGCAATCAGCCAGTCAGAAGGTTTACCAATAACGCCAAGCCTGGCAGCAGCTTTTTTACTTTTTTCAGCAATAATCTCTTTTAAGCGATTGGCAATTAGACTAACGGAACCATGAAGAATCTCACCATCTTTTCCTAATTCATTGATGTAAGAGAGAATCTCTAAGGAAGAAGCTAAAGAATTATTGTTTCCGTAAGTTAAAAGATAATAAGGTCCTTTAAGCTTACTAAACATTTCCTTAAAGATTCTTTCAGAGCCGCCCGACTGAACTAAAATTAAGCTTAAGTCGCCTTGATAAAGATTATCGATACCAACTACCTCAAATTGATAACCGGTTTCTTTGGCTAAGGAATCTAGGAATAACTTAGAAGTATCGGAAATTGTCTCGGCATTATGGAGATTAGATTTGATAAGACACACATTAACCTGAACCATGAATAAATACCGCCTTTGTTGATACTATTTTAAGACATATTCTTGCTAAATCAAAGTGCATACTTATTTTCGCTTTTCTAAAGAAATAGATAATTTTCTAATTTGGAAGATTTTACAGAGAATCTATTTTTGAATTGCATATTAGAAATCAAAAGATTAAATAGACGCAAAACGTAAAAAGAAATTTGCTTCTTGTATACAAGTTTGTTCTTCATTTTTCGCCTCCGTTTTTCATCTTCTCAATATGAAAGTTTATTCTGTCAGTACAAAAAAGCGCCTTAAAACAATAGGCTTATTGCTTTTTGATCAGGAATAAAAAAGTTTGTTCCAAAAACGGTTGTGTTGATTAATTATAGGTTTTGTTTAGATGTTTCATCTTTTTGATTTATTCTCATTCTTTTTAGTGTAGAATAAATCAATTTCAAGGAGCCACCATGATTACCAAAGAAGAACACCAAAAGAAAATTAAAGAACTTGATTCTACGCAAAAGACTGAGAAAGATTCTTTAAGAAAAGATTACAAAAGCAAAAGAAAAGCTTTCCATGAGGAGAAGCATTCCTTAAAAAAGCAATATCATAAAGATAAGCATGAGATCAAAGAAGAAAGAAAGTCTTTTGAGAAATCCCTTAATGATGCCTATGAAAAAGAAAAACACTTAAGCAAAGATCTTACTCATCCAAAAGAAGCCATCCCTAAAGAAAAGAAACCTCTTCCTACGGAAGAAGAAAATGAGAAAATGAGAAAGGCTATTAACCTTCCTCGTTATACTCACGGGGAAGAGATCTTTAATTCCGTCACCCATATGGTCGGTGGCGGCTTTGGTATCGTTTTCTTAGTAGTAGGTGTCGTCTGCGCTGCCATTTTTTGTCCTCCGGAAACCAAAGCTATTTCTATTACCTCGATGGCTATCTTTGGTTTTTGCTGTGTCTTTTTATATACGATGTCAGCTATCTATCATGCTTTGCATGTGACTAAAGCAAAGAAGGTCTTTCAAATTATTGATCACTGCACTGTCTATGTTTTAATAGCTGGATCATATGTGCCGGTCTGTTTAATGGAATTGACTCAGATTGCTCCTTATAACTACGTCCTTCTTGGCTGTATTGTTGCTTTAGCGGCTTTAGGTATTTCTTTAAATGGAACTATGATGAGTAAATGGCCAGTCAAAGTCGTATCAAATATTCTTTATATTGCCTTAGGATGGACGGTTGTCTTCTTCTATCCGTATTTAGTTCAAAGTTTAACCCTGGCTGGAACCTGGTTATTCATTGGCGGTGGTATTTCTTATACAGTCGGTGCAATTCTCTATGGTATCGGAAAGAACGTCAAATATTTTCATTCCATCTTCCATCTTTTTGTCAATGCTGCTACCTTGCTTCAGTTCTTATCTGTTCTTTTATACGGAATCATCTTCCCAGCTATTGGAGTAATTTAGATTTTCATTATTTTGTTCTCTAACCACAAATATTCAATATTGTAACCGATTTAATGAGGTTAACTTTTTTACTATGGTAGACTAATTGAAAAGCGAGGATTCATTGTGCCTAAAGATTCGAGTTACTATGAACTGCTTTCAAAGTCTTATCCTACCATTCAGGATGCGGCAATTGAAATCATTAATCTAAAAGCTATTCTGCACTTGCCTAAGGGCACTGAGCATTACTTTTCTGATATTCATGGCGAATATGATGCTTTTTCTCATATGATTAGATCAGCTAGCGGTACCATTAGGCAAAAAATCAATGAAGTCCTACCTGAAAAAAGTAAGGAAGAAAAAGACTTGCTAGCTACTCTTATTTATTATCCTAAAGAAAAGCTTGATCTTCTTTCAAAACAGAAGAGGCTCAACAAAGACTTCTATACTCAGGCTATTTTTGATTTAGTCGAAGTAGCTAAGTTTATTACTTCTAAATACACCATTTCTAAAGTCCGAAAAGCGACCTCTCCTAAGTTTGTTTACATTATTGAAGAACTTCTTCAGTCTCATTCCTATACTTTCAACAAGGAAGACTATTACCATTCAATTATTAAATCAATTATTGATACTGGTATGGCAGAGAGTCTAATTATCGAATTATCTTCCATTATTAGGAATCTCACTGTCGATCAGCTTCATATCCTAGGTGATATCTATGATCGAGGTATTGGTGCTTATCGCTGCATGGAACTGATTATGAGTATCAAGAACGTAGATATAACTTGGGGCAACCATGATATTGTCTATATGGGTGCAGCTGCTGGAAGTGCTATCTGTGTTGCTAATGTCATCAGGACTTCTTGCCGCTACAATCATCTTTGTACTTTAGAAGATGGCTATGGAATATCTTTAAGACCTTTAGTTACTTTTGCTATGAAAACCTATATGAACGATCCCTGTACCAGCTTTATTCCATCGGATGAGGAAGCCAACCAGATTGAAGACTACGATACCGCCATAATCGCTAAAATGCATAAAGCTATTTCCATTATTCTTTTCAAGTTAGAAGGACAGCTTATTGATAGGCATCCAGAATATGAAGGAAACTACTTGAAGAAGCTCGACAAAATTGATTTTAAGACAGGTACTTACCATGCTAAAGGCAAGGATTATAAACTTGTAGACCATAACTTCCCTACTATCAATCCTAAAGACCCCTATAGCCTTACTAAGTATGAGCAGGAGCTCATTGATAAATTAACTTCCCGATTCCGACATTGCGATAAGCTTCAGCAGCATGTAGATTTTCTCTTTACTCATGGGGCCATGTATCGAGTCTACAATGATAACCTTTTATACCATGGCTGTATACCTATGAACAAAGACGGTTCTTTTATGGTCTTTAAAGACGCCAAAGGTAATTCCTATTCTGGAAAAAGTTATCTTGATTACTTAGATAAGACAGTTAGGCAGGTCTATTATTCAAAAGAATCGTTATCGACTGATAAAGATATCTTCTATTATCTTTGGTGTTTCAGCGGTTCTCCTCTTTTCGGTAAAAAAGATATTATTACTTTTGAAACACTTTTCTTGTCTAAGAAAGATAGAAAAGACTTTAAAGAAACCAAGAATTCCTATTATTCTTTAATCACACAGAAGGAATTCTGCTTAAAAATCCTCAATGAATTCAATATTCACAGTGACAAATCCATTATTATCAATGGTCATATACCAGTCAAAGTTAAGGCGGGAGAATCACCGATTAAAGCTGGTGGCAAATATATAGTTATTGATGGTGGCTTATCAGAAGTTTATCACCGGGTAACAGACATTGCCGGTTATACTTTAGTTTATAACTCCCATGGTCTAAAACTAGTTGCCCATAATGTCTTTACTTCTAAAGAGGATGCCATTAAGAACAATACTGATATTTCTCATGAGGTTAAAAGCATTGCTCTTTATCCTAAAAGAATGACAGTGAGAGAAAGCTATGTTGGTAAAAAACTCTCTTTAAAGATAGCTGACCTAGAAGAGTTATTAAGTCTTTATAAAGACGGGACTATCAAAGTCAACGGCTAATAAGCTTTAAAAAAAATAAAAGGCACCTTTTTGGTGCCAAAATATCAGATTAATGGCGCTCCCAAACGGATTTGAACCGTTGGCCTACCGCTTAGGAGGCGGTCGCTCTATCCAGGCTGAGCTACGGGAGCAGCTATAAAATTATAGCATTATTCTAAAGTGATTCTAGTTTCTTTGGAAAAAAGTAATCCTCAGTACAAACATTCTATGAAAGGTACTGGATATTTAAATATGAAAAAATGCTTGTTGGGGATTGTTCCCGTAATGTTAGTTTCTTTAATTTGTCAAACCAATTCTCTTTCTGCTTCGACTAAATACAATGGTCAGAATCTTGAAATCATGAATGACTACCACACGGTCTGTGAATTAGGAGATATCAGCAATAACATCAAAGCCAATAACTTTCTTCCCTATGGATTCTTTGGAAATTATCCTGAGGAAGGAATAGCGGAAATCGGTAATAGAGCGGGTGATCCTAATGGAAAGAAGCTGCCTTCTTTATCAGGAATGGATAAAGGACGTTATATGATTGGCTTTAATTTTGAAAAGTCCTTTAAAGAATTTGATGATGCTAATGAATTAGGTCTTGTCGGATATGAGCTTTCTTTAACAACACCCGAAGGAGAAAAGGTTGAACGCAATACAAGTAAATATCACCATATAAAGGATGTCTTTCCTATATTAGTTTCGGATGGGGGAGCAGGAAGTCTTGAAAACGGAGAAATCTTCAACTCGGTAATCAGTGTTTTTCTCCCTACTAATTCCATCGTGGTGACTTTCCAGGTGAAAGACAATTATAAACTGAATTATTTTAGACTTCTTTATTCCGATGTCCCAGAAAAACTGACTAACGCTTTCTTGGCAAAAACCGACAGATCAATTTATGACATAACCAACGCATTGCCTTTTGGCAGTGATTGCACAGCAAAAGACTACACTCGTGACGTTGGGGAAAATCCAATTTATAATTTAAAAAGCCAATATGGAAGCGTCTTTTCAAAGGATTTCTTATTAAATCAGTTCATTTATCGAGATGAGTATGACAAAAGTGAAGCACATGCCAGTGAATTCATCGATGCTGATAATTATTTTTCCTTAGGAAAAAGTGCGCCAATCAATTCCACCTTCGTATTAAAAATCAAAGGAGCAGACAAAACCGGGAATGCCTCATATGTCACTTTAAACATTGAGATAGTTGATACTAAAGGTCCAAAGATTATCTGCTTAAGTAATGATGACACCCTCTCTGTCCCTTATTCAGAAGAATTAAATACCACTAGTTTTATTAACCAGCATTTTGTCATTACTGACAACACCAAGGAAATTAAAACCTTAACGCTTCTCGGTGGTGAAGGAAAGGAAATTAATCAGAAAGTCATGGGTCCAAGAGCGGCAGTTATCACCGCAATTGACCAGTTTGACAACATCTCAACCTATGACTTCAATCTAGATCTTCTGGATCTTAAGGGACCTGAGATCATTGTCTCTCAAAGTGAGTTAAGCCTAGCACCTGATAGCAAAATGTCTAAGCAGTCAATTCTAAACCTCTTCAGTGCCGTAGATGAAATCGATGGGACAACTGAAGTGGTGGTTACAACCGATACCTACAGTGATAACTACAACAAAGTAGGCAATTATGATTTTGTAGTAACTAGCACCGATAAGAGCAACAACGCTTCAACTAAGGCTATAAAAATCTATGTTTCAGATAACTCTGGACCAGTTTGGTTTGCTAAAGATGCTTTCCTGACTGTAACCCAAGGAAAAGTCCCGACTCTTTCAGAAGTC
>DLIM01000025.1:123269-128614 GCA_002483745.1 Caryophanales bacterium UBA7642
GAAGGAGAAAAGCTGAATGATTCCTTAGTGCTAGGTATACATAATATCCGTTTGGCCTTAGAAGACGAAGATAATGAAGTAGTAGAAGTAGCTCTAACAGTTAAAGTCGTTGAGGAAAAAGATATGAACACCGAAGAAGTCATTACGCTCTCCTGGTGGCAGAAGTTTATTAACTGGCTTAAGCAAATTTGGGAAAACATCGTTAGCTTCTTAAAAGGTAAGAAATAACTAGTTGAAAGCCACGCCCGGTTAAGCTATCATTATTACTTGCCGGGGCCGTGGCGGAACTGGTAGACGCGCTAGATTCAGGTTCTAGTGAGTTTCTCATAGGGGTTCGATTCCCCTCGGCCCCACCATATAAAATAAGCTCATTTCGATGGGCTTTTTTCTTTTTTTGAAGAATATATTCATTGTTTGCTATAAAATATTATTGATAAGCAAATGATTAAGCAAAATCTAAAGCTGTTTTTTAAAAATATCGCTTATGTTTTTGTACCAATGGGTATCATCTATCTTTTCCTGATTTTGATTCTTTTCACTTTTGCCCAGTTTTTTTAAATAAGACTGCTTCTACTATCAATTCTATTGGTACCTTGATTGATCAAACTATTTCCTTTAACCAAACTGAGTTAACCGATTACATGAAGAATGCTTTCGGACAGATTAATTTTGAAAATGATCTTGGAACGGTTCTGAAAGAAATATTCGATACTGAATGGATAACTAAGACAATAAATGGTTTCCTTAAAATCATCACTGATTCATCAACGGAATTCACTGATGAAGTCAATAAGCAAATTAATGACTACGCTCTTGCTCTCCAAAACCGCTTAATCTATTCTTTGGTCTGTTTTGCTTTATCCGCTTATTTAGCCGTTTTTGTAACCAGGTTCATTTTAAGAAAAACAAATTACAAAAGAAGTATCTTTAAAGCTATCCTAGCCAGTATCATTAATGCCACTTTGATAGCTTTTATCCTTTCTATAACTACTTATTTAGTGGCTCTTTGGAAATTTTCTTTGATCTTCTCATCTCTTATTCATGTCATTGTAATATCCTATACTTCCCTACTTTTGTCTTGGTTAGTGCTAGGATATAAGAAGATTTCTTTCAAGGAAGTAGTAAATTTCAAAAACACCTTTTATCAGATTCTCTCAGAAATAATCATGATGGCAATAGCAATCGTCTTTGTAGGGCTTGTAAACGTTATCTTTAATTCCTTATTAGCTTTCTTGGTTGCTCTGCCAATATTGATTTATATTGCCTCACTTATTGGCATCATCTCTGACTCATATGTCTATTCCTTAGTCATTAAAAATTTTAAAAGAATTAGGACTCTAAAGACTACTGAACAGTTATCTGAAGAAATGGAAGAGTTTCATCCAATAGATGATTTGAAGAAAAATTAAAATAAAGGAGAAATTTTATGAGAAAAGTCGTTATTGTTACTGGTGCTAGTTCTGGATTAGGAAAAGAAACCGCTATCATTTTATCAAAAGATTACGATCTAGCTATCTGTGGCAGAAAAGAAGAAAAACTAGAGGAAACAATAAAACTCTTGGATCCATCATGTCATTATTTTGCTAAAGCTTTTGATATGCAAGATAATGATGAAATTAAAGCTTTCTGTTTAGATGTAAAAAAGCATTTTGACCATATAAACGCTTTAATCAATAATGCTGGGGCTAATCTCAAGAAAGAGTTAGTTAAGGATATTACACCAGATTTATTACAGCAAATGATGCAGCTTAACTGCTATGCTCCATTATCCTTAATTCAAAGTTTTTACCCTGAATTGCTTAAAGAAAAAGATAGCCATATTGTTAACGTTTTGTCTAGTTGCTGCCTTTATTCCAATGAAACTGTTGGCTCTTATACTTGTTCTAAGGATGCCTTTAATGGTCTTGCTAAAATCTTAGTAAAAGAAGCTAAAAAAGATGGCATCCATGTTTCCAATATTTATCCTGGCGGTATTGATACTGAATTCAGAGCTGAGGCTAGGCCAAATTACTTAAGACCAAAGACTGTGGCTAAAGCCATTGAATTTTGTTTAGAAAATGATGATGGATCAGTTCAAGATTTAGTTTTACGCCCCCATTATGAGAGTAATTTCTAATTGATTTTTTCTTTCTTTTGCTTTATCGTTACGTTTTTTTATTATATGATATTAGCATTGGAAATTATTTAATTATGCAAAAGAAAAGTAGTATCTATTTGTATGTAGGATTAGGTTTATGCTTAGTCTCAGTTCTTTATACGGTCATGGTCATGTCCATTGATCGAGAAAATATCGGGCCTGAGCTATCAGCAATCGGATTCAGCACATTAAATGAAGCTATTTTTACTGCCATTGGTGTCCATATGTCTCTTTATACTCTTACTGAAATATTAGGATTTATTCCTTTAGGTGTAGCCTTAGCTTATCTAGTATTTGGAATTGTAGAGTGGGTAAGAAAAAAGAGTCTTAAAAAAGTTGACTTTTCTTTAATTCTTTTAGGAATCTTTTATGTCGTTTTAGCTTTCCTTTATTTTGCTCTTGATAAGATAAGAGTAAATTATCGTCCTGTTCTTATCAATGGGGCCCTTGAATCTTCTTATCCTTCAACTCATACCATGTTAACTACTTTCATAATGATCAGTTCCATGATGGTTTTAAGAAGGTTCACTTTTAATAAGGCAGTTATCATTAGTACTGATATTATTTCTGTATTATTAACAGTTGTAATCGTAACTTGCCGTTTCTTATCTGGTGTACATTGGTTCACTGATATTCTTGGTGGTCTTTTAATTGCTTCTTCGCTTCTTTTAACCTTCAAAGCTTTCCTTCTTATCAACAATGATCTTGGCTCGAAAGCTGTTGTTACGGTTAAATAATTTAAATATATGGAAATAGCCTCTATTTGTGTTACAATTTTGTAGTGCCTTTTTTAAGGCCTATAGGAGTAGTTCTCTCGATGATTTCTTTTGTTATCAGGAAGTTATTGGTGATGATAGCCAATATGTCGAAGAAGGCAAGTAAGATATACTGCATTACGCTTACTTTCTTTTTCATTATGGCTGTTTGTCTCCTGCTTTCTGGTTTAATCCTTATCAATCCTGACAAAGAATATCCTTCTTTTGCTATTGGATTAACTATTGCTGGAGCGGTCTTTCTCTTTGCAGTAGTTTTCACCATCATGTTAACTACAATAGCTAGTAACTATGTTAAAAGAAGACCTGAATTATCTAATAAGGATTCCTTAACCAAAAAGGATGATTCAAAAAAGAATTAGTTTCTATTAATTATTCTTATTAGCCAATTAACTAATTAGAATGCTTCCTATGCGGACGTGGTGGAACTGGTAGACACGTGGGACTTAGGATCTAATGCATCCGCAGTTAGCAATCGCCAAAAAGCCCGTAGTCATCGACATTTCGGGGATCGATGAAGACCGATTAAGGTGCGGATGACCTAAAACGCACCCAAAATTGCGGAAAGACCCCCGAAAAAGGAGACCTCAGCCGACAAAAAGGCTATCATCTCCTTGAGGAAGATGCGGATGAGATAACCCCATCCGCAGGAAATAGCTTCCTCGAAAGTCAAGCCCTGGTGGCGGAATTGGTATACGCGCGTGACTTAGGATCACGTGGGAACACCGTGCAGGTTCAAGTCCTGTCCAGGGCACCAGAGAAACCAGCCTCCGATTCCTATGTTGGGAAAGGAGGCTTTTATCATATGGATCCCCAATTTCAAGCCGTATAAGACGTTCAACGTCTTAGTTGAGGAGAAATACCCATGCGGACATGGGGACGGCCTTTCCAAGGGGAGAAGTCTCGTCTACTACCTATGCAAATGCGAGCTTTGCGGGAAAGAGTTCATCCTCTCGGGGGATGAGGTCGCAAAGCATCCCTATTCGTGCGGATGCACGCCTAAGCCAAAGAAGGAGAAAGACGCTAGCCCAGTCGATAAGAAGACCAAGTCGCTCCTCTCTAGCCGAAGGAGAATCCGAAATGACAACACATCCGGAGCCCCCGGGGTTTGGCTAAACAAACAGGGGAGGTGGATTGCAGATTTCTACTTCCACGGAACAAAGATCCACCTTGGGACGTTTAAGACGAAGGACGAAGCCATCAAGGCCCGGGTAGAGGCCGAGAAGAAGTATTACCCAGAAGATTCTGATAACGAAGAAAAGGAAGGAGAATAAGAATCATGACATTCGGAAACAACAAAGAATACAAGGTCCTCAATGTGGGGGATCCTAGAGCGTTGGAAGGTGAACTCAACTCCTATGCCCAGCAGGGATGGAGAGTGGTCTCCGTCACCTGGAACAACGACATGAGCTACTACACGGCGATTCTAGAGAGATAGCTTAATCAATGTCGTTTTCAACTTCTTTATATCGGTATTCCACCGTCTTTTCTGTACTTATAGAAGCGTTCAATAGAGAAGCAAGCTGTTCTTCAACGCTTGGAGTATTAGATGTTGTGGAATGCAGTTTCGATTCGGCGAGCTGGATCAGATTTATGAAAAACAAATGGACGGTCACGTTGGTGTCTAATTTGAGCTCAATTGGGTAATCGTATTTAGTTTTGTATTCTTTCCCTTCGATTCTTTCGTCGCCGTTGCTATAGGGATAAATGAGCCAGACATGGCGTGCGTTGTACCTTTTGGCGTAGGCGTACATCTGATACATATCGTTCTGGGAAATGCCATAATGGGGCATCTTAATGCCGGTTGGGTCAAGCTTTTTCCATTTGGTGTCCAGAATGATGCTCTCTTCCCGACTTTGCCCCTCTGGCAGCGTGATGGTTCTATAAATTCGAATGTCCGGGATGATTTTGAAGTCTTTGGGCTCGTCGAAGAGGTATTTTCTGTGCTTTTCAGATTGGATCATCAGCTTCCACTCCGGATAAAAGGAAGAGGCTTTCATACAGCGGAGCAACTTTCTAGCGACGTATTCCTCAAAGATTTTTTCCATCGGGAAAAGGAGAGAGTCGGCAGTCGTTTCGCCCTTTTTCGTGACGAAAGATTTGCCAAGCAGGAAGGCGATGGACCATTCGATGATGTCCCGGTAGACATCGGTGAATCGGTCATAGACCACAGATGAATAATCTTTGAGATAGTCTTTTGACAGTGGCACATTCTCGAAGGCACTGAGAAGCCTTCTTGACCTTTTTGAATTATCGCTGCTCTCTGATTTCTTGGAAAGATACAGAAGTGCGGATTTGATGAGCCTGTTTTCCGGTCTATCTGGCATGTATTCGTCATGAATAACAAAAACCCTCTGCTGGGTCACGTAATTGAAGCGGAGTTGCTTAAGAACATCGATTCTTCCTTTGAAATAGGGGAAATACAACCACTGGTG
>DLIM01000029.1:0-286 GCA_002483745.1 Caryophanales bacterium UBA7642
CAGATTGAAGAAAAGAAGAAGGGCAACGATGAAGCCTGCGAAGTTGATGAAGACTTCTGCGAAGCTCTTGAATATGGTATGCCGCCGACTGGTGGTATTGGATTCGGCATTGACCGTTTAGTTATGTTCCTAACTGAGACTAACGCTATCCGTGATGTTTTGCTCTTCCCGACTCTTAAGAGAAAGTAAACGTGGCTAATCCCAGCTTTTTCCAGAAGGACTATCGGAACATATTAGATTACCTCTACGATTTCTCTTCTTGTCCTTTTTCGGAGCTGCCATTTAC
>DLIM01000029.1:549-3944 GCA_002483745.1 Caryophanales bacterium UBA7642
ATCGACTATTTGTCTTGGCTGAAATTTGGGTATTTTGCAAAGCATTACCCTGATTGGATGAGAAAAACCATCTTCTTAGCTATGCCTTTGCTGAAAAATGAACGTTTTGACGATGTTAAGCTGATTTCTTTTGGATATTATTTTTCGGTTAAGGAGCAAACACAGTTTGGGGCTTTTGCTTTTTTGCTTCCTGATGATACCTTAGCTTTTGTCTTTAGGGGAACTGACTGTTCTTTGATTGGCTGGAAAGAAGATTTCAATCTGGCTTATAAGGAATCAACCCCCGGCCAGGAGATGTCAGCTGACTTTGTTAAGAAGCAGTTAGCTCTTTTCCCTAGCAAGAAGTTTAGATTGATGGGGCATTCTAAAGGTGGAAACTTTGCGGTTTATGCTGCTAGTATGCTCTCTTCCAGTCAAGCCGAGAATCTCCTCAATGTCTATGATGATGATGGACCAGGACAGAATAAGACGGTCTATGACTCTATCGGTCATCAGAGAATCAAGAATCGGATTGTCCATATTGTCCCTATCAACTGCATTATCGGCAATCTTCTCAATCATGAAGATATCTCCTATGCTGTTGAAGCGGATGAAAAGACTGACTTATTTAACCAGCATGATCTCTATACTTGGAAAATGGACGGGCTATCATTTAAGAAGACACCTGATGTTTCAGCTATTTCTAAATATATCCGTGATTCCGTCAATGAATTAGTAGTCAATAAGGTCAAGGACAAAGAAGAGATGGAAACTTTGGTCGATGCTTTATTTGATGCCATGGAAATGACTGGAATCAAGAATGCCGAACACATCTTCTCGGATTTACCAGGATTCCTTAAGAAATATATCCGTTCAGCGATGAAGACTAATAAATACGATAAGAAAGTACTCTTTAAGGTTCTTCGTTATACAGTCGATTGTTTTACAAACCACTGGGGAGAATACTTAGCTAATTCTAAAGCCGAAAAAGAAGCTTTGAAAACCCGTGTAACTTATAGTGAGATCGAGGCATATTGATGAAATTACCGTTGTTCAATCGTGAAGTTAAGAAACCCAACATCAATAAAGACAACATTCTAGAAGTCAAAGATTTACGTAAGACTTATGGAAATTTAGTTGCTGTCAACGATATTTCTTTTTCTGTGAAAAGAAAATCGCTTTTCGCATTCTTGGGATTAAACGGGGCCGGGAAGAGTACCACTATCAATATCATTACTTCAATTCTTGGTAAGGATAGCGGCAAAGTCTATGTCGATGGCATGGACTTAGATACTCAGTCCGACTTTATCAAAAATGAAATTGGCATTGTCTTTCAGAATTCAGTTCTTGATTCAGTGCTTTCTCCTCGAGAAAACCTGACAGTCAGAGCTGGCTTCTATGGTATCAAAGGCGAACAATGGAAGGCTAGACTTGAAATCCTAACTGAAATGTTAGGATTAAAGGACTTCCTTGATAGACCGGTTGGCAAATTATCAGGTGGTCAGAAAAGAAGAGTTGATATTGCTAGAGCTATGGTTCATAACCCTAAGCTATTAATACTGGATGAGCCGACTACTGGTCTAGATCCGCAGACTCGTCTTTCTGTTTGGAATCTTGTCAATTCTTTAAGAAGCCAGACTGGTATGACGGTCTTCTTAACGACTCACTATATGGAAGAAGCTGAAAAAGCTACTTTTGTTGTCATTATGGATAAAGGAAATATTATTGCTACTGGAACCCCTACGGAATTAAGGAATAAGTATTCTGGTGATTATGTTATCATCCATATCAAGAACAAACCTGAGATTGATAGCCTTCTTACGAATCTTAAGAGATCCTATTCTTATAACCGTGATAGCCGATATTATCGAGTCACTGTTAAAGATTCTACCGATGCTATTGATTTCATCAACAACAACCGTTCTTTGATGTCTGACTTTGAGGTTGAAAAAGGCAACATGGATGATGTCTTCCTTAATGTCACCGGTGTTGGAGAGCTTTTGGAGAAACAGCAAAATGAAAACAAATAAACAGGTTCTTCCTAATCAATGGGGTGTTTTCTGTTCACTGACAAAACGCCATTTAATGGTTTTCTTTAAGAATATTCCGACCGTTCTTTTTACTTTGATGGTTCCTTTAGCGGTTTTAGCTGTCTATGCCCTATTTTTAAGACCGATGGAAACTGATCAGATCAAATCTATTTTGAATCAGTATCATATTTCCTATAGCGAGACTGATCCTGATGGGTTAGCTTTCTTAAGAAAGATTTATGGTATTGCTGATTGCTGGATGATATCAGGAGTTATGGCAGTATCTTGTATTACTGTTTCTCTTAATACTAATTACATCTTAGTAAGAGATAAAGAAAGCGGAATGACTAGGGATATCATCTCTTCTCCTATTGATCACCGCACTATTACGTTATCCTATTTTTCCTTCAATGCTATTGTCACTTTCTTAATCAATTTAATTGTTTATTTAATTTGCCTATTGTGGTTAGCCTGTTACCATGCCTATATGATTTCCTTAACGGATTTCTTTGCCATTATTGGCGTTTTAATTTTATCTACTATCTCTGCTTCTTTATTAACCTTCTTTGTCTGCTCTTTCATTAATACTGAATCAGTCTTATCTCCGGTTGTTGCAATTATGTCGGCAGCAGTTGGCTTCTTGATTGGTGCTTACTTACCTAACAGCATGATGCCAGAAGGAGTACAAATGCTGACTACTTTCTTCCCTGGAACCTATTCCGCTGGATTGTTTAGAAACTACTTTATGACTCATCCTATTGAACGGCTTTTACAGGATCCTCGTGTCAGTGGCAATACGGATTTTATTAATGCGCTAACGAGTCAGTTCTCCTTGAATATTAATTTCTTCGGTAATGATGTTCCACCTTCAATTATGGCTTTAGTCATCTTTGCTTTCTCAGGTATTTTCTTAATTCTAAACTTAGCTTTTGCTTCTAGAAACTTTATTAAAGTTGGTCATAACAGCAAGAAGAAAGGAAAAAAGGCCGATAAGATAGTTAAAGGCGAGTAGTGATGTTTCTTTGTTCTTTATATTGCCTGAATATGTGTAAGGGCTTTCATTTGATTTAAAAGTAGGTTTTCGACTTGCCATATATAAAATGAGAAAACCTTTATTTATACTAATAGAGCTATTGTGTGTGGAGGCATTCAATGAAAATCTCAAAAAAGAATAGTCTTGCTATTCTCAATGCCGGTTTAAGAACCGGTGCTGACTATGCTGAAATCTACTATCAGGATAATCGTACTCATGACTATACAAGAAGATATAAAAGTGTCTATAACGTCTCTTCAGGGAGAACCTGCGGAGTCGGAATCAGATTATTAAAAGGCACTAAGTGTGTTTATGGTTACACTTCTGATCTTAGTTTTAAGTCACTTCTTAAA
>DLIM01000050.1:0-610 GCA_002483745.1 Caryophanales bacterium UBA7642
GAATCCGATGTCTACTGGTACAGTGAATCTTCAAACACTGATGGCTCACATTGGCACTATGTCTTAGTCGATGGTGTTAATACTCCGACTGTCTGGAAGAAATAAAATAAATAAAAAGGACTGCCAAAGGCAATAAGGCAGCCCTTTTTGTTTCATATAATCGAATATTAGAACGTCAAAGTATCAATCTTATCTAACAGTTCATTAAGCTCAGAGATATAATGATCAACCATCTTCTTACCTTCCTCATTATCAAGGCCGATTCTTCTTACCGTTCTTCTGATGATTCTGGTATAACCAATGATTCTTCCTTTATCAATAACATTCTGAATCTTATCCTTATCATCCGTTCCTAAATAAAGAGCCATGGATCTATAGAAGAACTCTTTAGCTAACTCATAAGGAAGACCCATAAAGTCAGTAGTCTTCTGATGATCAAGTTCACCAAAGCCCATAAAAGCCAAATACATAGAAGCAAACTCAAAGGTCGGATAACCAACAGAAAGAGTATCCATATCAATCAAAAGGACCTCTCCATTCTGAAGCATAACATTCTTAGTATGATAGTCGCCATGAATCATCGTATCAGTTTCCGGAATATCATTCATCA
>DLIM01000050.1:927-9872 GCA_002483745.1 Caryophanales bacterium UBA7642
TAATGATCTTACTGAAGGACTTAGCATTGAGAAGCTCAAAAACTGAGCCATATGTTTAGTCAACCTTAACAACATCATAAGGAATGGCAGTAGGAATACCAAGAATCAATGCCTTATGGGCTAAATCAGTTTCACGTTTGATATCAGGTAAACTGTCTTTATTTCGATAAACCTTAATAATGGTGTCAGGGTCAATACGGTAAACGACACCGTTTGAGCCTTGGCCAATGACTTCGCAGCCTCAATTGAGATTTTTCTAAAGGCTTTCTCGATAGGAAGCATATCGGTAAAGCCAGTCATCTGAAAAACATCATAGACATCCTTAGGGACTTCAACAATCTTTAGTTCGGGATGATCTTTTAAGAGTCTTAAGATGATTCGTAATCCTGCTGAAGAAATGTATTCTAACTGAGAGGCATTGATAATTAGTTTCTTCCCCGCAAACTCATCCTTCTTACTATTGATGAATTCCTCAACTGTCGGAGCATTAGCCGAATCAATGTGTCCTTTAAAATTAAGAATGTAGTTATCGTTAGACTGTGAGCAAATTACGTTATCCATGTTTGCTATCCTTTCTTTTCTTAATACTTCTTAGTAAGCATAATAAGATTAGTATCGTTGTTCTTAACCTGATAGGTGAAAGTATCGACTGACTTTTTAACAATCAGCAATCCTAGTCCGCCGATTTTTCTTTCTTCAGCCTTCAAGGTAATATCAGGAGCATCAGTTTTAGTGACATCAAAGAGTTCTCCTTGGTATTCTAAGTCAAGATTAATTTCATTATTGGAAACGGCCACTTTCATTGTCATGTCAGGGCTTTTTGAGTAGTTTACTACATTAGAAAACAATTCATCTAGGACAACATACATAGAATTAATAACACTGTTTGGTACATCGTTGTTTTTGAGGATACTTTCCATAAAGTCAGAGAACTTTTCAAGGTTTTCAGTCTTAGTTTCAAGAGTCAGAGCATTGCTTTGCAGATTGACATTCAATAGGAGCATCGTAATATCATCAGACTGATCAGCTTTCCCTCTGAATTCAATCAAAGACTTCTCAATATCATTAACTAAGCCATCAGGAGTGACATCGCTCTTCTCTTTAGAGACTAAATCAAGAAGCCTATCTTCTCCAAAGGACTTTTGCTCGGAATTCATAGCTTCAGTAACACCATCGGTATAAAGAAGAATCTTGTCTCCTGCTTTTAGATAAGTGGAATATTCTCGATACTTCATGTTAGGAGTTCCAGCTAAAATGAAGCCAGAGACATTCTTAAGATGGTAGTAGCCGCCATTTCCTTGTTTAATCAGTGGCGGATTGTGTCCACCGTTAGCATAGGTCAGTTTACCAGTTGATATCTCATAGACGCCAAGCCAAACTGTCACAAACATACTCTCCTTATTGCCTTCGCATAATTCTTTATTGGCTTTAGTCAAAACTTGACAAGGAGAAAGACCGGCCTGAGCATCGTTTTTAAGAATGGTCTTAGAAATAACCATAAACAAGGCAGCCGGAACGCCCTTACCGGAGACATCGCCGATTAGAATAGCAAAGTGGTCGCTATCGACAAAGAAGAAATCATAGAAGTCGCCGCCTACTTCCTTAGCAGGAGTCATCTTAGCGGCAAGAGAAAATTCTTTTCTCCCTGGAAAATCCGGGAAGATAGCCGGAAGCATATCGTTTTGAATACTGTTAGCAATATTCAGCTCAGATGATATCTGTCTTTCATGCTCTTCAGTCTTCTGAAATGAATGAACAACATCAATGCAGAAAGTAATAATAAAGGCACCAAAGGCATTAGCTAAAATCATGGGTAAGGAGACTTCCTTAATAATCGCTACTGCGGCATCTAATCCTGATACTCCAAGGTAGAAGAAGAAGACTAGCAGCAGATGGAAGATTTCCATGCAGCAGCCAATAAGCAAAGACCATAAAGAGCGGAACTTCTTAGCTTTCTTGAAAGGCTTCTCTAAGAATCCGCAAACAACGCCGATTACTAAAGTGGAAATTGAGCAAGGAATAGAGCTTCCCACTAATAAGTAAGGAAGTCCGCTTAATAATCGATATAACCCAGCTATTAAGCCAGCTATAGGTCCACCTATGCATCCAGCTAGCATCGGTCCGACATCTCTAACAGGGATAACGACCCCGTATTCCATAGCCGAACCGGAGACAGTAGCATAAATACCAAATAGACCTCAGACAATGCCAAGGAAGAGAATTCTTTTCCATCGGCTATCATCGCCACGGATCTTGGCTAAATGATGTGACCCTTCAATCAAAAAAGCTACCACGCGCATCACAGCAATGGTGCCGATTAAGCTAACAATCACTTGGCCGATATTCGTAAAGGTTCCTTTTTATCCATTAAGACAAAACCACAAAAGAATCGAAGCCGGTCATCTCAAAGACTTCCCTGACCTCTTTTTTAGCATTATAGATAGTGACTTTCTTATCTTCGCCAACACTTTTACATAATAGGAGGATGACTCTTAATCACGCACTAGAAATATAGTCAAGCTTAGAAAAATCAAAAACCACCGTTTTAGGAGGGTTCTGCAAATCTTTCTTAAGGCCAGCTTCAAATGCCGGAGCAGTTTCCGTATTGATGCTACCTTCAACCTCTACCTGTAGTTCATCACTAACTCTCTTAGTTAATACTTTAATAGATAATTCCTATATATATAGGATTTTAGAAGATTTTAAGCATTAAAGCAATGTTTGGCTAAAATCCTTTCAATGATAAATAGGGGTTTTATCTAAAAAATAATTTTTTTGCTAGAACAAGACAATTAATAGTGGTTTATACCCTTTTTGATTTAAAGAATCTTAATATGATTTCTAAAGCTGATACCTTCTTGCTAATAGATTAAAAGGCTTTTAAAATAAGGACAGGAAAAAGAAAAATGAGTGATTCACTAAGCTTAATGATTATTGATGTCTTTGTCAGAAAAGAAGACTATAAGAAGCTTTTGGATTTAGATTTAAATAGACTTCAGTCAAGTCTAGAAAGAACCCTAATAGCAGATGATCCTAACTGTGAAGTAGAAGTAGTCTTAAGGATTGAGCCAGTTGTCTCTTTAAAGAACACCATTGAAGTTAAGTTTGCTACCATCAATAAAAGAACTGACTACATCAATGATACGGATGCCTGTGAACAGTTAAGAGCTTTCTTATTAAGTAAACTACCAATCAAGATCAACGATATCTCCTTCAAACAGGAAAATAGCGGCAGTAATTTTACTTTTTCCAAAGAAAACTAAAAGAAAGAAGCAAACATGAAAGTAATCAGTAAGCAAAGAAATTCCCGGATGTGCATTATCTGCGGGATGGATAATCCTCTCGGGGTTAAAGCTCCCTTCTACAATATGGAAGATAAAAGCGTCATGACTGTCTTCTCCTTCAGGAAAGAACATCAGTCCTATCCTTTAAGGACTCATGGCGGAATGATAACCGCTATGCTAGATGAGCTTGGCATGCGGGCAGTCTGGGTAAGGGATGAAAGCATCTTAGGTGTCACTATGGATATCAGCGTCAGATTCAGAAAGCCTGTCCCCTATGATGAAAAGCTGATAGGAAAAGGGCAGATTACTTTTGAGAACAGTATGTTTGTAAAAAGCCTAGCTACAATATCTAACGAAAAGGGTGAGGTCTTAGCGGAAGCGGATATCAAATACATCAAAAGAAAAGTCGATCAAATAGCTACAGGTATGGATGAGCATAGTGAAATGTGCTATTTAATCAATGACGACATTAAGGAAATAAATTTAGATAGCAAATAAAGCCAAGGAAAACAGCTTTAATATAAACGAAAAGGCAGTCGGATTATTCCGACTGCTTTTCTTTATCTTTTCTTTCTTCTCTCTTATCTTTCAGTTTATCAATTAGAAGCTTTTCTTCATCGCTTTCATCTTCAGCGGGGTAAGCTTTCACCATAACCAGAGCCACTGTATACTCGGTTACTTTCAAGACTTTGAATTCGAGGTTTTCAAATTTGAAGGAATCGCCGACTTTAGCAAAACGGCCTAGTTGGTTAAGAATGAAGCCAGAGACAGTCGAATAATCATCGCTCAATTTATCGGGGTCGATATTGAAGTGATTCATGAAGTCATCAATGTTTAGAGGTCCATCGACTAGGTAAGTATCCTTTTCCTTTAAGGGCTGAATATAAAGCATCGGCTCATCGACTTCATCCCACATATCACCGACTAATTCCTCTAAGATATCTTCCATCGTGATGATACCTTCAGTACCGCCGTATTCATCTTTGACAATAGCGATATGATGACGGCTGGCTTTCATCAGCTCTAAAGCTGAAGAGATCATCATAGTTCTAGGAACTGAAACAATCGGAAGAGTCAGCTTATAGACTTCCGGCTTTTTGCCTTGGACTAATACTCTTAATAGGCTTTTAACAGGTATATAGCCAATCACATGGTCAAGGTTTTCCTTGTAAACTACAATTCGGCTATGTTTGAAGCAGTCCTTATCTTTTAAGAACTCGTCAAACGAGGTTTCAATATCATAGCCAAAGACTCTAATTCGGGGAGTCATAATCTCATAGCAGCTAGTTTCCTTAAAATCAATGGAGCGATGAAGCAATTTACTTTGATTGGAATCAATGATGCCTTCCTTCTTAATCTCATCGACCATGGTTTCTAGCTCGGGATCAGAGGCAACCTGGCTTTCAGGTCCCGCTTTTTCGGCCAATTTAGAAGTAGTCTTAGAAACTAAAAGGTTAATAGGATAGACAATCGGCAAGAAGAGATACCTAAAGAAAGTCATAATATAAGCACTATGTCTGCTGATAGAATAAGAAAGCATATTTCCGATAGCCTTCGGTAAGATTTCGCCAAAGATTAAAAGAATGATCAAAAGAATAAGAGAAGATAAAGTCGCATAGTAGTCTCCGACCACAGGCTGTAATAAGTCTTTCCCTAATAGAGAAGCTAAAGAAGAAGCTAGAACATTAACAAAGTCATTTCCGAATAAGACAGTAGCTATGGTTTCATCATAGTTCTTAGCATAATTCAAAGCCTTGATAGACTTCTTATCTCCTTTAGAGGCTTCTCTTTCAAGCCGAGCTACTTTAACAGAAGAATAAGCCATATCAAGCATAGAGAAAAGAGCGCTTAAGACAAGGCAGATGATGATAACTATTAAATAAACGATATCTTGGCTATTCATTAGTTCTGCCCCGCATTCTGAATACTGCCTTTTTCACTGATGGGTCCCACTAATTCTTCCAGGACATCTTCGCTAGTGATCATTCCTAATAGATGCTTGTCTTTGTAGACTAAGGCAATCTGAGTATGATAGCTTCTAAAGCCATCAAGGACATCGTCCATCATGATGGAAGGTGAAACAATATAAGGCTTCTCTAAGGAAGAAGTGACAGAGACATTAGGATTTCTTAAATAGTCAGCCAGATACTTCTTCACAATAAGAATTCCGACAATATTGTCTTTATCCTGATAATACATAGGAATACGGGAATAATTAGTGGTCATCAGAATATCAATCAGCTGTCTATTAGTTAACCCTTTTAAGTCGATCTCCAGCATCTTTTCTTTCGGAGTCAGTACTTCTTTTACTGAGGTATCAGTAAAATCAAAAGAATTCTGAATAATATCAGTCTCATTCTCTTCTAATAGTCCATGCGATTCATTAGTTTCGATAACGGAATTGAAATCAGCTTCCGTAAGTTCCGGTTCTTTCTTGCCTCTAAATACTTTCTTGGTTAAGAGGGACAAGCCTAAGAAGATCATCGTAAAAGGAAAGAAAATAATATAGAAAAAGAACAACGGGTAAACAATCTTGGTTGCTAATTTATTAGGTATCTTCCTAGCAATCTGCTTAGGAAGAGTCTCAGCAAAAATATAAAGAATAACAGTAATTATAATAGACGCAATCAAAGAGACTAAGCCTTCATCAAGAGTGTTGTGGAACCAGGTTATGAATAAAGAAGTTGAGACCGCAGATAAAGCTACAGCCACAGCATTATTGCCTATTAAAGTCGCAATCAAAGCTGAGTCATAATGCTTAAGTATCTTTATGACTAATTTTGCGCTTTTATTTCCTTGATCAGCTAAAACCTGCATTTTATAGCGGTTGACAGAGGAGAAGACAGTCTCAGCCAAAGAGAAGAAGGCAGACATAATGATAAATACAATCGACAAAGAAAGATACAGCCAACTAAGAGGATCCAAGTTTAAACCCCTCCTTGGAGGTCATATTAATTATACCAAAAACGTATTATAAATGAATATCCTGCTTAAAAAATTAAAAAAAGAAAACTATTTTTTGAAGAAAGCAACCTTTAAATTATAAATAAGAAAATGGGGCAATAAGCCCCATAATCTTTATTTTGTCCTTAAATCTTCTTGATAGGTAAGGACGACACCTTTCCAGGTAGTATCGATATAGTCTTTTACCGTAGTGCTAAGTAAAGCATCGGCTAGAACATCAATTTTAGTCTTATAAGTTGAATCATTCTTGTATTTAGAAGTATTAGCGGCTAAGACATTGGCTTTAGCGCTGGCTAGAGTATCACTTTCAGTAGGAAGATCCTTATTGGCTTCAGAGTTGCCGTCAATGTTTCCGGTCATGGCAGTATTGCAGGGAAGGAGACCATAATCATAATCGGGTAAAGAAGCTACTAGAAGGTTTTCTGCTACAGCAGTGATATTGGAAGGAAGCTTAGTGAAGTCCGCATTGCCGTCACTATCTTTTTCATAGGAAGAGATAACACCGTTTGCTACTAGCAAATCCAAGGCTCTAGTACCGTTAGAGGTATCATTGCAGATTTCAAAGGTGGCTTTAGAATCAGTATAGGTGACACTGGCTTTACCGGCATAGATTCTTAAAGGCTCATAATGAACTTTTGCTACCGCAAACACTTTGTCTTCCTTCGGATTATAGGTATCAAGATAAGGGATATGCTGGAAATAGTTAGCATCATAATCTCCAGAATAGACCGAATCATTCTGCATGGTCCAATCCAAGACTTTGACCTGTAAAGTATAGCCTTCCTTCTCTAAAATCGGTTTAACTGATTCATTTAAGATCTGAGCATGCGGCAGTTCGGAGGCACAGACTGAAATAGTCTTAGAAGTATCACCGCAGCTTGTTAATCCAGAGACTAATAATAGACCTGCTAATCCAACAACTGTTAATTTGCTTTTCATTTGGCTTTTCTCCTTTTATCAAGTTTCTTACTGAGCAATAATCCGCCTTCCTGTATCAGCTGAACTACGCCAACAATCAGAAGAGTAATAACCCAGACATTAGGATAGGAAGCATAGTCGACCGTATGACGTGAATAGAATTCATAGGCATCAGCTATTAATCCGCCGGCTCCTAAGTCATAGGCAAATGCCGTATATCCTAAGATAGAGATCATACTGACTGCTAGTCCCATCAAGAGAGAAGGAAGGGCTTCTTTAATCATCACTTTAGTAATGATCTGATAGTTAGAAGCACCCATGCTCTTAGCCATTTCAATAACACCGCCATCGACTTCATTGAAGGAAGTCTCAACCATTCTAGAAACATAGGCAAAAGAGGCAAAGAAGAGAGGGACAATCATCGTATACCAATGTCCTGATCCCGTTCCGAAGATTTTTCTAGTGAGTGGCATCAGAATAACAATCAAGAGCAAGCAAGGGATAGAACGCATAATATTGATGAAGACACCTAAGATTGTATTTAAGACTTTGTTTCTCTTTAAGCCGTTCTTGGAAGAGACATTCAGGATAACGCCAAGAGGGAAACCAACCAAATAGGCAAGGATAGTAGCAATAAAAGTCATTCCTATCGTTTCACCTAAAGAGGTGAATAGCTGTGAGGCTGTCATTAATGAATTACCTCCTCGTAGCTGACCTTATGAAGATCAAGGTACTTTTCCAGTTTCTTAGTGTCTTTCTCTGTAGCAGGCAGTTTAATTACTACTTGCCCGTACATCTTCTTATCAATAACCTTGGTATCGGCATAGACAATCGAGACTAAGATAGAGCAGTCCTGAACAATGTTAGCAATAATAGGTTCATCGAGGTTACCGTTGAAGATCAATCTGATCATCTTATTGGAATCAAGCATCGTCTTTACATGTTTAGAATAGATTAACTGCTTCGCGATTGTTGTCTTCGGATTAAGGAAGACATCAGCTAAGTCGCCTTGCTCAACAATCTTGGTGTGATCTAAGATTGCGACTTTGGTACAGATTGACTCAATAGCCTGAATCTGATGAGAAATCATGATGATAGTCAAACCTAATTCCTGGTTGAGTTCTTTAAGAAGATCAAGAATAGAATCAGTGGTTTCAGGATCAAGAGCACTTGTAGCCTCATCGCTAAGCAGGACTTCCGGCTTTAAGACTAAGGCTCTAGCAATAGCAACTCTTTGTGACTGGCCGCCTGATAACTCCGAAGGGTAAGAATAAGCCTTATCTTCTAGTCCGACTTTCCTTAAAGCCTCTAAACAGATACGGTTCCAGTCTTTCTTTGAGGATTTATCAGCAGAAATCTCTAGGGCAAGCCTTACATTACCTAAAACATTCCTTTGGGCAAGCAGATTGAAAGACTGGAAGATCATGGCTATCTTTCTTCTAGTTGCCCGATCAACTTGCTTGTCTTTAGAAGCAATCAATTGATCTTTGAAGTAGATTTCGCCACCATCAAAAGTCTCTAATCCGTTAATACAGCGGACTAAAGTCGATTTACCCATACCGGATAAACCTAAGATGCCATAGATGTCACCCTTATTGATATTTAAAGAGATTCCATCCAGGACTTTCTGGTTATCGAATGATTTAGTCAGATTACGTATCGAAATTTCGCTCATAGAACCTTCTTTCTATGAGGCTTAAAAAGAAAAAAGCCTCATCTTTAAGTAGTGCTTTACTTAAGGACGAGAGCTAACTCGTGTTACCACCTTAATTCGTTAAC
>DLIM01000050.1:10086-18454 GCA_002483745.1 Caryophanales bacterium UBA7642
AATCCCGGCTTAAGCTACCTATCGCCTAAGCTGCTCTGAGGCCATGTTCAGTTTCTCTTAATCGCCTTCTTGCACCAAGACAAGGCTCTCTACTGGTTAAGTTAAGAAACTTACTCTTCCTCTTCTTCGCATTTACGCTTTCAATTATAAGTTCCACTTAAGATAAAAGGAAAGAAAAAAACTTTTTTATAAGAGCCAAATAATGGAATTTTGCGATAAACACAGCAATATTCAAAGATAGTATTCTAGTATGAAAGCGATTACATCAAATTAGAAAGAAAAAGGGTAGCCTTTTTAGGGCTACCCAATAAAAGTGAGGTATTAATAACTAAGCAACAACCGCAGCAGCAGGAAGAAGGAAGTTATAAGAGAGAGAAGTATACTTACCAGTATAATCACTCGGGACCTTGGTACTAAGTGTAACCACTGATTCCTTCTCCGGAAGAGCTTTGATAGTGACAGTCTGAGTAGTCTTATCATAAGTCACAAACTCAGTAGTGGTGGTCACATTATCAACAGTAGTCTTCTTGACAGCATTTGAGCTTAATCTCATATCGGTAAAATCAGGTTTAACTTCTAAGGCCTCATAAGTAGAATCGCCGGCAACAGTGTAATTAGCAATCTTGAAGGTATCGCCAACCTTGACGGTATAGCCATCAGGAAGAGCATTAGCTGTGTCATCGCCCTTAAAGACATCAAAGGAGCAGAAAGGCAAATAAGATTCGATCAAAGAAGAGGAAATCATACTCTGGTTAGTAATGTAGTTTTCAGACTTGGAATCGCTTAAGCCATTGACGGTATCACGGAAAGTAGTTAAATCAGTAGTAAAGTTAGAAGTAAAGTGAATAGCGTCATAACGGGAATGTGAACTAGGGTTATGAGGAATTAAAGCAGCGCCATTCAAATCAGTATCAATAGCAGCCTTCATAGTGTTGACAGTATCAAGGATGACATTATCAGCCTTAGCAGAAGCATAAGAAGTATTCAAGTCAGAGAAGAAATTAGCGCTAAGAGCAGTAGCAGACTTGCCTAAACTAAAATCAATGAACTTATAAGTAACAGCAGTGTCATCAGATTTCTTGCTATCCTTAATAGTAAAGGCAATGTTATTGAAAGTGTTGTCTGCATTTAGATTCACAATGAAACGGATGTCCTGAAGGTCAGAAGGTAAAATAGCAGTGAGAATAGTGCCCATTGATTTAGTATATTCATCTTCACTATCGGTCATAGATTTGAGGTACTCAGTTAAATAGCTCTGCAAAGTAGTGACAATAGCAGGAGAAAGAGAGATACCCTTAGTGGCATCAGTATCAAAAACTAGAACACTATTAAGAACTGAAAGCAAACTGCCAATATTAATTGAGGATAAAGAAGTAGAAGAAGAATCCCCAGTAGGTATGATAGAACTAAGAGAAGGAATAATCGGTAAAAGCTTAGCCACTAAAGAAGAAAGCAAGGTACTAATAGAAGTTTCCTTTAAGAAGCAAATTTCATCAACAGTTGTGGCAGTATCACCGTCACCAGTAGTAACAGGAGTATAACCAACAAAAGTTAAATTCCCATCTCCAAGATAAGAAATATCAATACGCTTAGCAGTGGAAAGTGAAAGATTAAAGTTGGTTGAAGAAAGCAAAGTAGTAGCATCAGCATTTTCCTTCATACTGAAAGTATAGGGAATCCTGATCTGAGCACTATCAGGTTTTTCAACAGAGCCAGGTCCAAAAGCTAAGGCAAAGCTTCCAGTGAAGCTAAGACCAGTACCATAATCATAGCTCTTGAATCCTTCGACCATTCTAGCAATATAGCTAGGCTCAACAAAGAAAGTGAAAGAAGAAGTTACAGGATCTTTTTCAGTAGATAAAACTGAAGTAGCAGTAACAGTGACAAAGCCAGCTTTAACGCCAGTGACTAAGCCGTTTTGATCAACAGTAGCAATGGCCTTATCACTAGATGCATAAGTGACAGAAGCATTAGGACCATAAACAGTCGTAGAAAGCTGCATAGTCTTGCCGACTTCAACTCCGGTATTTCCAGTAAGCTTCAAAGAAGTCTTCCCAGGATTGACATCTGCGACAAAGGTAGCATTAACAATATAGTTGACAGTGGCATCAGTAGGAGTGAAGGATAAGGCAGAAGTGATATCACTACCATTGACATTGACAGCATCAAGACGATAGCCAGCATCAGCAGTAGCAGTAACAGTATAAGCAGTATTAAGGGTAGCTTTATTATCGGAATCAAGATTAGCAACACTGACGGTACCATGACCATTAGTAGTCACTTCGACAAGTGCCTTAGTGGCAGCTTCACTAGAAGAAGTAGATGAAGTATTACCGCAAGAAGCAAGCGAACCTACAGAAAATAATGATAGAGCAATAATAGTTGCAGATCTAAATAGTCTTTTTCTCATATTTATTTAACCTCCAGGCTCTTAGAAAGCCTATTAGCATTATGAACAATCAATTGCTTTTTTTCAATTGTTTTTTAACCAAACAATCGCAATTAGATTTTTAACTGATATACTTAAAACATAAGAGAAAACAAACTAATGCACATTTCAAAGCTAATAGCAGCATTATTAACCTATAGTATCGGCGTTTTACCGGGACTATTATTGAATATTCCAACAAAAATCAATCCCCTTACTCCGGAAAAAGAGCATACTATCTCCATTACAAATGAGAATCCTTCTCTTGGAACAGCTAAAACTGACATCACTTCTGGGCATAGTTCTGATAAAGTAACATTAACTCTAGCATCTAAAAATCCCATGTTGTATTCAGTTGAGTCTCTAACCATAAATGATAAACAAATATGTATTAATCTCAATAACATCTATTGCTTTTCTATTGGCGAATCGGATATTGACATTAAAGTAGCTTTCATGAGTAAAGTTTCTTCTTCTCCTATTACTTCATTAGCCTTGACTCCCGCAAATCAATTAGAAGGTAACTATACCCTAGCTATTGGGGGAGTAACCTATATTGAAAAGAGTCTTAACTATAATGTCGGGGATGAAGGCATCGTTACTCCTAGTCCTTTAGATGGTTATGGCGTTGATAGTGTTTCAAATTCCGGCTATCAGATCTTAAAAGATAACGAAGATCATTATTCTTTCCTGCTTCAAAGTGATAACACTCTTGAAGTGACTTTCAAAGAAACTCAGGATACTTACTTTACTTCCTTTAAGAAGCAATATCCTAATTCCTTCTCTACTTATGATTTCAAGGATGAAGTAACTAATAACAAAGTAAGTTTAGGAACTCTTTATAATGCTTTGATCAATAATACCTCAGTACAAAAGAATGTCTTACAGCAAAGCCTTAACTTAGCTACCTCACAAGCTTATTTTGTCACCAACTATCAATCGACAAGAACCACTTGGCTAAAAAGCAATAGTGAAATTGTCAAAGAAAACATCACTTATAGTTCTAATGTTAAGATGGCTGAGAGAATCTACTATGAAGATGAAACAGTAGATTACTATCGAGTAAAGAATAATGCCATATCTTCTGATAAGGAGGCAAGTTACAGCACTGCTTCCAAAGAAGAAATGAGTTTTGAATACTACTTTAAAAACTATCAGGCAAACTTAAACTACCCCACTCCTTATTCTCTTGACCCCAGTGTCGTATTAGCTTCTTCAACCTTAGAAAAGACTGACTCTGGCTATACTGCTATACTTGATCTAGATCCTAGCTGCATGGATAGTTTTAGAAACTATATGATTACAACCACTTCCGATGCTGACTTCTCCTTAGCAAGGCAGAGCAAAGCACCAAACTTCACAAGTGTCAAACTGACCTTATCTTTTAACAGCGATCTTTTGCTTCTAAATACTAGTGATGTTGAAGTCTATGATGTTAACTCAGTGGCTGGAGCCGTTAGAACTAATGCCACTAGTTCTTCTACTTATAACTACTCTGACACTGATTTAGAAATACCGGATATTAATACGGCTATTTCTTATCAATAATAGAATTAAATTAAACAATCAGGAGTTACTAATTTAAATATTAAAACACTAAGCTCACTTGACTTAGACGATTTACGTTTTTCTATTGCCATCAATAGAGGAAAAATGACCAAACAGTCAAGCAAGTTAGTATCAAAATCGCATCACACCACAAAAAAGCCCTATTGCTAGGGCTTATTTAACAAAATGGTCGGAACAATGAGATTTGAACTCATGACCCCTTCCACCCCAAGGAAGTGCGCTACCAAACTGCGCTATGTCCCGAACGCCTACTTCATAGGCTTATAAATTATATCTTTATTCTTTTGGGTTTTCAAGAATTTACTTTATTTTGTCAGGTGTTTTTATTTTGATTCTTATTTTGTATCCTTATTATCCTTATTAGTAAGCTCCTTAATCAATAAAAGATACTGCTCTTCAGTAATCTTATTATCGTCTTTCTGCTTCTGTATATACTGGAGCAATTGCTCTCTATTCATACCAGCTAGTTCCTGATGAACCTTTTCTCTTTCTTCATCAGCATAAGCCTTTTCCTTATCTTCTTTTTCTTTAACGGCATTCTTGATCTCATAGTAAGGTTTTCTAATAAAGACAATATAGGTAGAAACATAAGATATTAAGCAAACCAATTCTAGTATCAGGATAGTCCAGTTAGCTGGAAGGAAGAGCTTCTCAGTAACACCATTAACTACAATAGTCCCATTATAGGCAAAACCGACATAGAGGCACTCTAAGATGATTGCTCCGATTAATAAGGCTAAATTAGCTAGAGCCAGGAAATGAAGATTATATAAAGACACTGATATAAGTTCTAAGACTAAGAAGACAAAAGTAAGGCATAAGAAGATGATACTGAATAGAGTGGCTGTCTCCACAATAGTCTGGCCTAAAGTAGGCGAAGTAAGATAAGACATCTCACCAAAAAGAGCATAACGGCTATGCCCTAGTGGCATTAAGCCAATTATTAAAGCAATAAAGAACATGAAGATAAAGAGAGGAATGAAATTCTTAAGTTTGATTCTTTCAGTCATAATGGCTCCTCTAAGAGAGTATTCATCTAAGAGAGAATATAGCACCCTAAGCTTAAAAAGCCTAGCAATCTTTGAATTGCTAAGCAGTTAAACTAAATACTAAATGCTATCTCTACTATTCAGCCCTTTCATTTAGATAAGTATTAGTAATTTAAAAGAGACGCCGTTATAGCGTCTCTTTTTTATAAGCGTTTTCTTAAAACAAGAGAGGTAGTTACTATTCTAATCCTTGGTATCTTCTCACATATCCGTAAGTATTTGAAGTTTCACAATTGCTAGTATTTGTCTTGTTGCCCATATCGATAAGATCATAATAGGAGGCAGTCTTGAGGTTGACTCTTTTACCATTGCCGTTTTGAAGATTGAGTTTCTCGGTATAGATAGACCAAGTCGTAGTCCAGTAGCCATCAGTGCTAGCTTTATAGTTCCATAACTGATAGGAGTAGCCTCTTTTATCAAACCAGCCTAAGGTTTCCTTCCAGTCATTTTCATTATCAAAGCAAGTGAATTCTCCTATTGAGTAAGGAACATCATTCTGATAATGACCCCAGCCTTTCATCTCGTAGTAGTCTAAGAAGAGCCAGGTCGGAACATGGTTCCAATTATAGATATGAGTTTCATACTGGATGTTCTTCCAGGAATAGGTATCGGTAGGGATGAAGTTAGATAAGTCCCAAACCCCTTCGATAGTGACGACATGATTATCGTTGTTCTTCCTGATAGCCTGATACATTTTATCAATAATCGGATACGCCGCTTTAGTATTACCCGCATTCTGATTATCAGGGTCAGAACAAGGCTCATTAAGTAAATCATAAGTGGCTATATACTTACCTAATTCTATCTGGGTATTGGTATAGTAAGAAGAGATATAGTCCCAAATATCAACAGCGGCATTAATGTAGCTCTCATTAGACCAGAATTCGGCTTTCTGCATCAAACCTGAATGCTCATAGCCATTCTGGCTTCCTGGAACTCCATGTAGATCAAGAATCAGATAAAGATCATTGATCTTGCATTCATTTAAGAACCAATCGAAGTAAGAAAAAGCTTCCGTCTCACTCTTTCTTGAGAAGGTCTTTTTAGCCTCATCATAGTTAAGGATATTTCTCCAGTAGAAAGGTAATCTAATAGCGTTATATCCTAAGTCATTCTTGACGACTTTGAAGTCAAAGTCAGAGAACCAGTTAGCTCGATAATTATGAATTAGATCAGTTCTTTGTTGACTAGTTAAGTTAGGATTATCCTCTAATGCCTTATAAGCAGTCTCCTGAGGTAACACTGGATACTGAGGAATGTTATTAGAATCATAAACAATGTTTCCGCTATCATCTAGTTTCTCTCCGGCACTATAAGGAACAAGCCAGCCTTCTGATACTAAGCAGGCGCCGCAGTTAACTCCTTTTAGGATAAGACGTTTACCGTTCTTATCATATAAGGATGCTCCTTCCTGCTGAACTAAACCGGTATTGTTAGCAATAGTCTTATCTTTACTGACCGGATCAGAATAAGTCTTGCATTTGATCGTAGTAATACCGACAAACGATAAAGGAACAACAATAATCACGGCTAAGACAATAAGAACAATCTTTAAAATCTTTCTTTTCTTCTTTTTCTTCGGCGTTTTGCACTCTTCAGACATAAGAGACCTCCAAACTTATCAATATTTTACAACTTTTAGAAAAGCAGTTCTCCTTTTACCGGAACGCTTAGCAAATTTTAAAATCGATTGATCAAAGAACCATGATTCTTTTTATCTAGAAGAATATCTATCCCTAGCAACTTCCAAAACCCTAAAGCATACAACTTGATTATTGAGTTTTTTGTCTTATACTATCTCCGTACTTATCAAGAACTAGGTAGAGTCAGTGAAAGAACCTAGTAGCAACTCTCATTATTGAGTAAGTGCTCTCTGATAGCAAGGTACCACGCCTTGAGCGATAAGCTGGAAGCCAAATGAGCCTTCCATAAATGTGGAGGGCTTTTTTTAATGCCCGAAATGAAAGGAGAAGTATTAGATATGTCCGATTCTAAGATTCTTTTTACAAGCGAGTCCGTAAGCGAAGGCCATCCAGACAAGATCTGCGATCAAGTGGCAGATGCTATCCTTGATGCTGTTCTAGCTAAGGATCATCAAGCCTATGTAGCCGTAGAATGCTTTGTCACTAAGCAGTTCCTTCTAATCGGAGGAGAAGTCCATACTAACGCCACTATTGATTATGAAAACATTGCCAGGGCCGTCATTAAAGACATCGGCTATGACAAAGATGAATTAGGCTTTAACTATAAAACCTTAAAGATCCTTAATATGATTCAGGATCAGTCTTCTGATATCAGGCAGGGAGTAGAAAAGAAGAATTATCTTGAAGAAGGCGCCGGTGATCAAGGAATCATGTTTGGTTATGCCACTGATGAGACTGAAGGCTATATGCCTTTACCTATCACTATGGCCCACAAACTTGTAAGATACGCTACTAAATTAAGAAAAGAAGGTGTCTTTAAATATAGCCGTCCTGATATGAAATCTCAGGTCACTATCGACTATTCTTCTAACCCGATAAGAATTGATACTATCCTCATGTCCTGCCAGCATGATCCTGACTATGATGAAAAAGAATTCAAGTCTTTCATTCATGAGAAGATCATGAAGAAAGTCGCTTTAGATTTTGGAATGAATACTGACTTCAAAGTCTTAATTAATCCTACCGGTAAATTTGTTATCGGTGGGCCGGCTGGCGATACTGGATTAACCGGAAGAAAGATTATTGTCGATACCTATGGCGGAAGTGCCCGTCATGGCGGCGGATCATTCTCAGGGAAGGATCCTTCTAAAGTCGATAGAAGTGGAGCCTATATGGCTAGATATATAGCCAAGAATTTAGTGGCGGCCGGTGTAGCAAAGAGGATGGAAATCCAATTAAGCTATGCAATTGGCAAGGCTGAACCCTTATCTATTAATATATCCACTTTTAAGACTTCGAATTACAGCGATGAGAAAATCTTAGATGTCATAAATAAAGTCTTTGACTGCAGGCCGGGAGCCATTATTAAGAAATTCAATCTTAGGTATCCAACTTTTAAATATCGTGACTTAGCCGCCTATGGCCATTTTGGTAGACCAGATATTGATTTACCATGGGAAAAGCTAGATGAAGTAGATACAATTAAGAAGCTTCTTAAAGACTAATCTTTAAAGATAAAACAACTTTTAATCTATAAACAATCTTTGATTGAATCTAAATAATATAAAGAAGCTCTTTCTGGAGTTTCTCTATATTCGTTCTTGACCCACCATTTGCAGATTGTGACTAAATTTCCAGAGATAAATGCCAGAGATAATTCCTCTGGTATTTTTTTGGTG
>DLIM01000050.1:18716-21975 GCA_002483745.1 Caryophanales bacterium UBA7642
GGCGAAATTTTGCAAATCATTGATTGAATGAGAAAAGTCATGAGTCTTTTCTTTTCCCTTATGTTCCTCCATGATATGCTCATAGAAATCCTTACAGACGGAATCTAATAAGTCTTCCTTTGTCTCAAAATGAGAATAGAAAGTACTTCTTCCGATATTGGCTTCATCGATAATATTCTGAATAGTAATCTGAGAAAAACTCTTTTTTAGTAAGAGAGTATTAAAAGCTGCATAGATGCTTGCCTTAGTTTTGATTTCTCTTCGATCCATAAGTGCTCCTTTAATGAACAACAAAAGCCTTCATTGTTTGATAACTGACAAATACCAGTTAAGCGTTCTTCCTTGAAATAGAGATTTCTTTATAATTGAGTTAATGAACACTTTGTTCATTAATATTTTAAAGGTTTGCTACCTGAAAGAAAAGACCAAAAATGAAAAACAAAACTGCCATTTTCTTTGCTATCCTTGCCGCAATCTTCTATAGCCTCAGTATCCCCATCTCAAAGCTCTTGTTAATAGAGCTTCCCTCTACCATGCTAGCAGGGCTTCTTTATCTTGGAGCCGGATGTGGAATGAGCCTTCTTTATCCTTTTAGTAGATTAACAAAAGAAGGTAAAGAAGAGGCCGGCTTAGAAAAGCCTGATATCAAATACCTGCTTTTGATGCTGCTTCTTGATGTAATTGCTTCAGTTATGTTGCTTTTTGCCGTGGAAAAATGTTCTCCTTCAAGTGTCTCTTTATTAAGTAACTTCGAAATAGTCGCTACTTCCTTGGTTGCTCTTTTCCTCTTCAAAGAGAAGATTGGTCCATCTCTTTGGATAGGAATCGGTCTTATCACCCTAGCAAGTATTCTTCTCTCTTTTGATTTCAAAGAAGGAGTTTCCTTCTCCCTTTATTCCTTATTAGCATTAGGGGCTAGTCTTAGCTATGGATTAGAGAACAACTGTACTAAGGCTATTTCAAGCAAGAATCCTTTCCAGATTGTCATCATCAAAGGACTATTTTCAGGAATCATTGATATCATCATTGCTTTAATCATCGGTCAAAGAATTTCTAACTGGCTTTATGCTTTCTATGCTTTGCTCCTAGGATTTGGCTCCTATGGATTAAGTGTCTTCTTCTATGTCTTAGCTCAAAGATCTTTGGGGGCCAGTAAAACCAGTTCTTGTTATGCTTTGGCTCCCTTTTTAGGAACCGCCTTATCTTTTATTATCTTTAAAGAGACACCTTATTTCACTTTCTATATAGCTTTATCCATCATGGTCGTAGGGTTGATCTTTGTGACTTTTGAGAGAAGGAATAAAACCCTCAAAGAAAAAGAAAATCTAAGCAAATAAGTGATTCTGTTATGAAAAAGCAATAGAAAGAATTAATGTAGTCATATCTTTGGACTTAATTAACTAGTTATCTAATAATATTGCCATATAGGGAATTAATTGTTTGTATCTATAAGTCCCGATTTTTCCTTTAAAAAAGAAGGAACTATGACAAGTTCCAAAAAGAAAAAAGATAAGATTCTAACTAACGAAGGCGGGGCTCCAGTTGGAAATAACGACCACTCCTTAACTGCCGGACCAAGAGGCCCGTTGATGATGCAGGATGTCTGGCTTTTAGAAAAAATGGCTCATTTTGATTGTGAAGTCATCCCTGAAAGAAGAATGCATGCTAAAGGCTGGGGAGCTTATGGTCACTTTACTGTCACAAAAGATATCACTAAATACACGAAAGCGGCTTTATTCAGTAAAGTCGGAAAGAAAACCGGCCTCTTTATCAGATTCTCAACTGTTGCCGGCGAAAGAGGAGCAGCTGATGCCGAAAGAGATATTAGAGGTGTAGCCGTAAAGTTCTATACCGAAGAAGGCAACTGGGACCTAGTCGGAAACAATACCCCTACTTTCTTTATTAGAGATGTCCGGCATTTTGCTGATTTAAACAGAGCCGTCAAACGTGATCCCTACACTGGTATGAGATCAGCTGAGAACAACTGGGACTTCTGGACGCTTCTTGCTGAATGTTTCCATCAAACCACGATTGTTATGTCAGACAGAGACATACCTGATGGCTTCAGGCATATGAACTTCTTCGGTGAACATACCTACAGTATGTACAACGCCAAGAATGAAAGCGTCTGGGTAAAGTTCCATTTCAAAACTGAACAGGGAATCAAGAACCTTACCGATAAAGAAGCCGCTATGCAGTGTGCCAGCGATCGAGAAAGCTTTGCCGAGATTTTTTCCATGCCATCAAAGAAAAGAACTTCCCTAAATGGAAGATGTATATCCAGGTCATGACTGAAGATCAGGCTAAGAAGCATTATGAGAATCCTTTTGTTATAACTAAGATTTGGAGACATAAAGACTATCCTTTGATTGAAGTCGGAGAACTAGTCCTTGATAGATGGCCGGATAACTATTTTGCTGAAGTTGATCAGGCAACTTTCACTCCTGCCCATGTCGTTCCTGGAATTGGTTTCTCCCCTGATAAATTCCTCCAAGGAAGACTATTCGTCTATGGCGATGCTCAAAGATACCGTCTAGGTGTTAACTATAATCAGATTCCTGTCAACCAAGCTAAGCATGCAGTCGTCAAAGACTATCACCGTGATGGCTATATGAGAACCGATGGCAACTATGGAAGAGCTCCTGCCTATGCTCCTAATAGTGAAGGCTATTGGACAGCCACTCCTGAAGTTATGGAGCCTCCGCTTCCAATAGAAGACGCTATGTGGAGATATGATCCAGCAAGTGATCCTACCGATGACTGCTATCATTCAGGAGGCGACTTATACCGCATCATGAATGAAACCGAAAAAGAAGCCTTAATTGGAAACACTGCTAGAAATATCGCACCTTGCTCCGAAAACATCAAATACCGTCATGCGGTCCATTGCTCTTGGGCTGACCCTGACTATGGAACAAGAATCACCAAAGCCTTAAAGCTTGGTTTGAAGAAAGTTAAGAAACTAGCTAAGGGCAACCATGATGAGTTAGTTAAAGCCACTCTTCCAGGCGGTAAGTTTAAGACCAAGACCTGTGAGATGAACTGTGCTTGCTGCAAGAAGCCCTGTATCGAGCAAAAATACTTAGATGATATGAAGTAGTTCTTCTTAAATAAAAAAGATGGCTATTGGATTAAATCAAGTAGCCATTTTAATTTACTTGTATTAGAAGATTCTTTCAGTAGACAATTCATCAAAGAGATGAATTTTATCCATATTGAAGATCATCTTGATGTCTTCATCGGAGAAGACATCCTGATT
>DLIM01000051.1:0-836 GCA_002483745.1 Caryophanales bacterium UBA7642
GATGGCGGGGGAAGAAAGAATCGAACTCTCAATAACGGTTTTGGAGACCGCTGTTATGCCACTTAACTATTCCCCCAAGAATAGACAGCGTTATATAGTTTAGAGAAAAGGAAGTGCTTTGTCAATGAATTATAGGCAGGTTTTGCCTGCCTATAATAATTCACTTACCTTGGTAAGACTTAGCAACTTTAGAAACTAATCCCATATCGGCTTTACCGGCATACTTAGTCTTAAAAGCAATCATAATACCCTTGATAGATTTATCAGCTAAACCGTCAATGACTTTCTTAATGTCGTCTTCACTCATCATAGTGGGCATATAGGTTTTGACAATACCAATCTGGTAATCAAGATTCTTAACATCATCGAGTCGGTTAGCGGAAGCATACATAGTTTTCTCATCTTCAAGTTCTTTTAAGGTCTTGTTGAGAAGAGAAACCATATCGGCATCGCTCATCTCTTCATTCTTAGCTCTCTTATCAATCTCAGCTTTCTGATAGGCACCGATTAAGACACCTAAGACATTCTGCTTATTGGAATCGTGCTCTTTTAAAGCCTGCATTTTGGCTTTCTTCAAATCAATTAAAGTAATCATTATATTACCCTCTTTATTTATTTAAGTGATTCACATAGACTGACATACCATAGCTAACAGCTTTCTCAGGATTGTTCATGATCCTGACTGGTATTGATAGAGTAGATGAAAGGAATTCCTTCATGCCGGAAAGCAAAGCCCCGCCACCAGTAAGAAGAAGACCGTTTTTAAGAATATCAGCAGCTAATTCTGGCTGGATAGAAGAAATAACATCAGTAATCTTCAAAGCAATATATTCAGT
>DLIM01000051.1:965-3656 GCA_002483745.1 Caryophanales bacterium UBA7642
GCAATATATTCAGTCAAAGGCTCTAGAACCTTATAGATTTCACCAGAGGAGACAATCATTGATGAAGGGAGAGAAGTCACGGTATCACGGCCTTTAACATCAACTAAACGGTTTTCACTAATTGAACTGACAGTTCCTATTCTCATCTTCACATATTCAGCGCTGCTCATGCCAATAGCAAGATGCTGCTTTTGAACCATGTAACGGCGGATAGCTTCATCAAAGGTTCTTCCTGAAATATAGGTAGAATCAGCAGCCACGACTTCTCCCATGGAGAGAACGGCAATATCAGTAATGCCAGCGCCGATGTTACAGACTAATGTCGCTGTAGGGGCATAGACATTCTCGCCTGCTCCTAAAGCCGCTAATTTGGCTTGGCTTTCAATGAAGATTTCTTTAGCTGACAAGGCTTTACCTATTTCAATTAAGGCATTACGATTTACTTTTGAGCATCTTGAAGGAGCAGAAAACAATAAAGAAGCATTACGGAAGGACTTATCAAGATGAAGTTTTTCAAAGACTCGGCTTAAAAACTCATAGCAAGCTTCTGAATCTGCTACTAGACCGTGTTCCATCGGATAGATGACATCATAGTTATAGGGGGTCTTACCCTGAATTTTGCTAGCTAAAAAGCCAATTTCTTTTACTTGGCGGCTATTGGTATCAATAGCAACACAAGTTGGTTCAGAGAAAACGATGGAATTGGTATTCGATGAATAGACGGTGGTGTTGGCTGTACCTAAATCAACGCCAATTATTTCTTTTCTTGCCATGATTATCTATTTTACTATTTTTAGCTAATAAAGGGAAATATGAAAATCACTAACAAAGAAAAAGTCTCCCTTTTTAGGGAGACAGTTCTTTATTTCTTAGCCTTTACTTCAATTGGATCATCTTTCTTCTCAGTGATTACTTCTTTAACGACACTTGCAGCACTAGCTATTCCCTTCATATCTTCAGGTATGAAGATCTTAGTAGCTTTGCCGTCAGCAATCTTTGCTAAAGCTTCATAGTAGCGAAGAGTTAAGACAGCCTGGTCAGCATTAGCTGACTTGACTGACTTAATACCTTCAGCCTCAGCATCACGGATAACCTTGATAGAATCAGCTTCAGCCTTCTTCATATCTCTTAAGCTTTCAGCATCACCTTCAGCTTTAAGAATAGCTGCTCTCTTTTCAGATTCAGCATTTAAGATCATAGATTCCTTCTTACCTTCAGCGATAAGAATAGCCGACTGCTTTTCACCTTCAGCTAAGAGAATCTTTTCTCTCTTTTCACGTTCAGCACGCATCTGTCTTTCCATAGCATCACGGATATCCTGAGGAGGAAGAATGTTCTTTACTTCAACACGGTTAACCTTAATACCCCAAGGATCAGTAGCCTCATCAAGAATCTGTCTCATTTTGCCGTTGATGATGTCTCGAGAAGTTAAGGTGCCATCAAGATCAAGATCACCGATGATGTTTCTAAGGGTAGTAGCAGATAGGTACTCAATAGCGGCAATAGGATCATCAACACCATAAGCATATAATTTAGGATCAGTCACCTGGAAGAAGATAACGGTATCAATCTGCATGGTGACATTATCCTTAGTAATAACCGACTGAGGCTCAAAATCCTTAACTTGTTCCTTCATGGAGATGCGATGAGCAACATGGTCAACAAAAGGAACCAGGAAATGAATACCGACACTCCAAGTAGCATGATAGGCACCTAATCTTTCGACAATGAATTTCTCAGTCTGACGGACGATACGAATATTTGAAACAAAGATCAAAAGAATAATAAAGAAGATAATACAGATAACGAGAACTGCGATTTGCCCGCCTTGCATTTTACTTGGCCTCCTTGTTTAAGTCGTCTTTGATTTCTTTGACAACTAGCTTATTACCCGACACAGCTAGAACCTCAATGACTGAACCGACTTTGATAGTGGTTTTTTCATCACTGGCAATAGCGGTCCAAAGGACATCATTGATTTTGCATTCGCCAGGATTAAGAGGAGTAACGGCTTTAGTAATCAAACCTTTCTTATGTGTGATTTCATCGATATTACTGCTAATAACATCTCTTTTAAGGTATTTGCTGACTAAGGGTCTTAGGCAGATAAGAGTAACTACGGATATGACTGTAAAAACAATCAGTTCAATCCACCAAGAGACTCCCGGAATCAAAGAGATGACTAAGGCTACTAAACCACCTAGAGCAAACCAGATAGAAACTAAGTCAGTACCGACTGCTTCAATTATAAGGGCAATGACAAAGACCGAAAGCCAAATTGTCCACATCCACGTTTCCATTTTAGTCAACTCCTTTCATGTTGGTTTCTATTATAAGCAAACCATCAGAGCTTTTCCATTCAGTCTTTAGCTTTACTGGCTCTTTTGATAAAGTGAGTGAGCAGGAAGAAGCAATATCTTTCATGAGAACGGAAGAACATATACGGGAATAGCTTTTCTTAACCTGATAATCAAAGACAGTATCAATCGGTATATCACCTCTTTCAACCTGATTTTTCGATAATGGCTTAATTACAACATTCTTGTTGTCGTCAATTCCCACTTGGACTTTATAGGCGGAATTAAGAGGCTCACTAGCCACTTTATTGAGAGTAATGTTACTTATATACAGACTGGCATTTCCATCATTAGGCGTCTTACCAAACCAATGTATAGGCATATGTTTACCTCC
>DLIM01000051.1:3900-14373 GCA_002483745.1 Caryophanales bacterium UBA7642
TAGAACTTAGAGAATTCTTCCGGATGATGAGCTTCGTACTTCTTACGATCTTCAGTATTGAGAATCTTCTTTCTCATACGGATAGACTTAGGAGTTACTTCAACTAATTCATCGGAATTAACGTAGTCCAAGCAATCTTCCAAAGACATTCTTCGAGGAGTCTTAAGAACAATAGTAACATCCTTATTGGAGTTTCTTTCATTGTTCTTAGGTTTAGTCTTTGTAACAGTGACAGCTAAATCATTCTGATACTTGTTTTCGCCGACAATCATACCCTCATAGACATCAACGCCAGGCCCAATAAACATAGTGCCACGCTCTTCGGTTGACTTGATGGCATAGGAAGTAGACATACCAGAATCAGTAGAGACAAGAACACCAGACTGTCTTTGTCCGATAGGCTTATTGATCTTAGGACGATACTCACGGAAGGAATGGTTGATAATACCATAGCCTCTAGTGATAGTAAGGAAAGTATTCATGAAGGAAATCAAACCTCTAGAAGGAATGACATAGACAAGTCTAGTCTGACCATTTTCTTCAGTCATATTGACAGTCTCAGCGCATCTGCCACCGACTAGCTGCATGACAGCACCGGCATATTCATCAGGGACATCAATCTGTAAGTCTTCGAAAGGCTCGCATTCAACGCCATTGATAATCTTAGTAATAACCATCGGCTTAGAGACCTGAAGCTCAAAGCCTTCTCTTCTCATAGTTTCAATCAAGACAGAAAGATGGAGTTCGCCACGGCCTGTGACAATGAAAGCCTCACTAGTAGCATTGATTTCAAAACGCATGGAGACATCACGCTGGGATTCTTCATAAAGACGATCCTGAATCTTCTGAGCAGTGAGAAGTTTTCCATCATGTCCAGAGAAAGGAGAATCATTAGCGGCAAAGGTCATCTTCATAGTCGGTTCATCAATACGGAGAGGAGGTAAAGCATCGAGATGATCAGCGGGGCAAACAGTTTCACCAACCATAATGTCGGGAAGACCGGCGACACCGCAGATATCTCCGCCATCAACATGATTGGTTTCAATTCTATCTAGTCCGTGGAAAGTAAAGAGCTTAGCAACTTTAAAGCTTTCGACCTTGCCATCAAGACGGATGCAGGAAACGGTAGTGCCTAAATCGATAGAGCCTCTATCAACTCGGCCAATGCCGATTCTGCCAACATACTTGTTGTAATCAAGTAAGGAAGGCTGGAACTGAAGAGGGGCTTTTTCATCGGCCTTAGGAGCCGGAATAGTTTTAATAATAGTGTCGAAAAGGCAATCCATGCCATGAACCTGAGTAGAAATATCAGGTTTCAAGGAAGAAGTCATATTCAAAGCTGAAGTATAAACGACCGGGAACTCTAGCTGATCATCAGTAGCACCTAAATCCATAAAGAGCTCTAAAACTTCATTAAGAGCCTTTTCCGGATCAGAGCCAGGACGATCGACCTTGTTGATGACAACGACAGTCTTTAAATGATAGGAAATAGCCTGCTTCAAGACAAATCTTGTCTGAGGCATCGGTCCATCGAAAGCATCAACCAAAAGGCAGACGCCATCGACCATATTCATAATTCTCTCGACTTCTCCTGAGAAATCGGCATGGCCAGGAGTATCGACAATGTTAATCTTATATCCGTTATAGTTAACACCAGTAGTCTTAGCTAGAATAGTGATGCCTCTTTCATGTTCGAGAGGGTTACTATCCATACAGCAAGTAGCTACCTTCTGATTGTCTCGGAAAGTACCGCTAGTTTTGAGCATAGCATCCACCAAAGTGGTCTTGCCATGATCGACGTGTGCAATAATGGCTACATTTCTAATTTTATCGTTCATATGAGTACCTCCTGATACGCACAGAAAAAATGCAACTTTAAGATTATATAATAAATAATATAGAGATTTATATACTTTTTTTAAAGAAATGGGTTACATCGCCTTAGACAGGTTGTCATAAAGCTCAGTTAGTTCTTTACTTACATCATCCAATTCTTTAGAGACTTCGGCTAGTTTTTGCTGGTCGTTATAGTATTCTGGCAAGTAGCAGAAATCAGATAATTCTTTTTTCTTTTTCTCTGCTTTATCAATTTTATCAAGAATCTTCTCAGGCGATTCTCTTGTCAGCCTAGTTTTCTTCTCTGCCGGAGAAGTTTCAATCTTCTGCTGAATCTTCTCTTCATGCTTTTCTTTGTTCTTTTCTTCAAGAAGAGCTTTTTCATCAGCCATAATCTGATTAAGGCGTTTTTCTTTGAATTCTGAGTAAGGCCCTTCATAGTAGTAGCTGTTGCCATTATAGAAGTAAAGCAACTTGTCGCAGGTCTTATCAACAAAGTCTCGATCATGAGAAACAATGACAAGGGTTCCTTCATAATCATTTAAAGCATCAATGAGCTCAGAAATTGACATCATATCAAGATGGTTAGTTGGTTCATCTAGAAGCAATAAATCATAGTCTTCAAGAGAAAGATGAAGTATTTCAATCCTCATCAGTTCACCGCCAGATAAATCAGAAAGCTTCTTTTCGTTTGCTTCCTGATAAGTAAAGGCATATCTTCCTAACCCGGAATAGATATCCTGATTTGCCATTCTCGGATAGAGGTTTCTAAAGTAATTGAAGAGGGTCTCATCATCCTGATAAGAACGGATGTCCTGTTTTAAGACACCCATAGTTAAATGAAAATATCTTCTGATATCACCGCTAAAGGGTTTGATTTCATTGAGAAGTGTTCTGCCAAAGGTTGTTTTTCCAGAACCGTTAGCCCCCATAACAGCTAGATGATCTCTTCCAAAGAGGGTAAAGGAAATATGATTGACCAAAGGCTTATCAAAGCCAACTGAGACATCATTGAAATCAATCAGTTTCTTTCCTTCACGGATTTCGCCTTTTAAGCCGATGGATAGCTTTCTGGTCTTAACAGCGCTAGGATCAGAAATACTGGCATCATTAAGCCTATTAAGCTTCTTGACTCGGTCTTGAGCACGGGAAGCAAAGCGAGGCTTAGGCATATAGAAAGTAATAAAGCGCTGAAGTTTTTCCTTTTCTTCCTGCTGAGATTTGTAAAGTTCTAAAGCATTCTCATAGTTTTCTTTCTTCTGTCTAGCAAAGTTTTCATAGTTGCAGTTGTAGACAGTAAAGACTTTGTTATCAATATCAATAACTCTATTGGCTAGTCTTTCTACAAAGGCAATATCGTGAGAAACAAAAAGGACGGCGCCTTTATAGGTGGATAGATAATCTTCAAGCCACTCAATAGAGATAATATCAAGATGGTTAGTAGGCTCATCAAGAATCAATAGATCCGGATTAATTAAAAGCAGTTTAGCGAAAGCTACTCGTGTCTTTTCTCCGCCAGAGAAAGTCGCTATTTTTCTTTGATAGTCGGCTTCTGAAAAGGAGAACATATTCAAGATCATAGCAATCTTGTATTTATAGCTGTAGCCATCCTCAGCTTCAAAAGCCGTCTCCTTAGTGGAATACTCATTAAGAAGTTTCTCGTCATTAGAGTTTAAGCTGATTTCATCAGCTAACTCATGAAGCTTGTTTTCGTCATCGATGACTTTCTTAAAGACGGATAAGGCTTCCTCATAGAGAGTATGCTCCGGGTTTTCAATAACATCCTGACTTAAATAGCCGATTGAGCAGGACTTAGAAATGATAACATTGCCGCCTGATTTTTCTTCCTGACCTAGAATGATTTTTAAAAGAGTGGATTTACCAGTTCCGTTAGGACCTAAAATAGCGACCCGATCATGGTCGCGAACAATAAAGGAGAGAGGCTGGAAGAGCTTCTCACCAGAAAATTCCTTATAGACATCTTGGACGGAAAGAATGACTGGCATATTTATTTATTCTTTGGTTATAACAAAGTCTTTCTTTTTAGCATCGTAAGTAATCAGCTCTTCGACAACTTTTGGCTCCGGGATAGCTTCGGAAGAGAAATCAAAGTCATTGAGTATATCACTTGTCATATTCTGCATTCCCGGTCTTTCGGTGTAGAGAGTTAAAAGCAGATCGCCTTTAGCGACATTATCACCTAATTTCTTATTTAGGATAATACCGGCAGCTGGATCAATCACATCATCCTTAGTCTCTCTTCCAGCACCCAATCTCATAGAGGCAATACCTAAAGCCATGGTATTGATAGAAGAAATATAGCCAGACTTTAACGACTTAATCGGAATCATATACATAGCGGTTGGGAACTTGTCAGGATTCTCAACAAAACTGACATCGCCGCCTTGAGCAGCTACGAACTTCTTAAAGACCTCAAAGGCTTTGCCATTATTGATATTTTCAATTAAAGCTTCACGGGCTTTTTCTCGGTCATTGAAGATCTTAGCTTGAAGAAGCATAGTCGAGCCTGATGAAAGACAAAGCTCAGTAAAATCCTTAGGTCCCTTGCCATGAAGAGTATTGATAGCTTCCTTGACTTCAAGGATGTTACCAATAGCTAAGCCTAAAGGCTGATTCATACTAGTGATTTCAGCCCTAACATCACGATTGAAGTGGACACCAATCTCAACCATCAGTTCTGCTAATTTCTCGGCATCTTCCTTGGTATGCATAAAAGCACCACTGCCATATTTGACATCAAGAAGAATACAGTCGCAGCCAGAGGCTAGCTTTTTTGACATAATAGAAGAAGCAATCAAAGGCATTGAATCAACTGTGCCAGTGACATCTCTTAAGGCATAAAGCTTCTTATCGGCAATATCGAGTTTATCGGACTGACCAATAATTGACATACCGACCTCATTAACAGTCTTAATAAAATCCTCAGGCTTTAATTCAATCGACATGCCAGGAATAGATTCTAGCTTATCAAGAGTACCGCCAGTAAAGCCTAAGCCACGTCCGGACATCTTAGCGATTTTGACTCCTAACGAAGCCACCATCGGGCAAAGAGCCATACTAGTTTTATCACCAACACCGCCAGTAGAATGTTTATCGCATTTGACTCCTTTAATAGGAGTTAAATCAAGCATCTCACCAGAATGCATCATGGCTTCTGTCAGATGGAAAGTCTCCATTTTGGTCATACCGTTAAGACGGATGGCCATTAAAAGAGAAGAAACCTGATAGTCAGGAATCAAGTTCTTAGAATAATTTTCAATCCAATAATTGATTTCATCCTGAGTCAGTTCCTGATTAAGCTTTTTCTTCTCAATAATTTCTAACATATCCATAATTCACATACCTCTTATATCTATATGTAAATTATAGCACACAAAAACTCTCTTTCTTACTTACAAATCCGAATAAAAATAAAAGACCGCATGGCTTAGCTATGCGGTCAAGGATTTCAATTAGTCGATGTAGAGAACTACCCAACGATCATTATTGATGCCAGAGAGGTTATCATAGACTCTGATGAAGATAGTATGTTCACCAGTTTTTCCAGAATACTCTAAGACAGAATGCTCATTGATGTAGACATATTCCTGATCATCAGCAGCTTCACCATTAGCACATAAAGCCTTGTAGGAAGTAAAGAACTGCTGAGCCTTACCAACAAGAGTGTAACCACAGTTAGCCGAATGATGAACAGGAACATCAGCTCCGTTTCCTCTGACAAACTTGATTTCGCTTCCGTTAACAAGCTCAACCTTAAGGAAGTATTCATTAACAGCATAGATTGGAGAAACCTGACTAGCGAACTTAAGCTTCTTGCCATTCATGACAAGATAGAGGTCATTATCAGTAACAACCGGTTTAGCTTCTTCGGGTTCCTTAACAGCAATTACCTTTTTAGGTTCAACTGGGACGAATTTCGGAGCAGTCTTAACAGGTTCAGCAACTTTCTTAGGTTCTTCAACCACTTTCTTCTCTTCAACAACTACCTTCTTTTCTTCAGCTTTTTTAGCTTTCTTAGCTAAAGCAGCTTTAGAAGCCTTCTTGTTGATCTTAGCTTCATCTTCTGGCAAATTATTGATGTTATTAACATGATTCTTTTTCATAAAATAATATTCCCCCTAATAGTTTCCTATATTATTATAGTAAAAGAAGTTAAAATGATTAAGTAAAAACAAAATATGAAAGAAAAAGAAAATAGCGAAAAAAATCAAATCGATGATTTTAGTGCCTTAGTTAAGCCATATTGTAACGAAAAAGAGCAAAAGCTTTTTCAGGACTCACTTTCTAAAAAAGCGTTTACTTCCTTATTATTGAACGAAAAGGTTTTTTCAAAGAAAGAACTTTTAGATACTTACCCTGATCTGAAAGAAGATGAATCAGATTCTTTGCTTTTTAGATATGACAAAGAAGAAGAAAGGTTAGGAAAGTCCTTGCTTCATTTCGGTGGAGCTTTTTATCTTTTAGATCCTTCTAGCGCTGCAATCAGCTACTACTTAGCACCCTTAGTCAAAAAGAATCCTTTGGTTATGGATCTCTGTGCTGCTCCTGGAGGAAAAAGCATCGCCTTTTCTTTTAGAAGACCGGATTCTTTGATTGTTGCAAATGATATTTCCTATTCAAGAGCCGTAGAAATAACTAAGAACACTGACCGTCTTGGTTTGTCTAATATTTTGTCTTTAGCCGTTGACCCTTTAAATCTTAATCTAAATGAAATGTTCGATCTTATCATACTTGATGCCCCCTGCTCAGGAAGCGGAATGGTAAGAAAAGACTGCAAGATGAAAGATGATTGGTCTATAGAAAAAGTCAATCGTCTTCTTCCTATCCAGGAAGGCCTTTTAGAAAAAGCCTATAGCTTAGTTAAAAACGGTGGCTTAATTGCTTACTCGACTTGCTCATTCTCTGTTGATGAAGATGAAAACCAAATTAAAGCATTCCTTAAAAAGCATAAAGATCTTGAAGTAGTTCCTATCAAAGCCTCAAAAGATATCCTCAAGGGCGTCAACAATCTCGGCTACCATTTAATACCAGGTGTCTACCAAGGAGAAGGAATTTACTTTATTTTCTTAAGAAAGACCCTGGGTGGCTGTTATGAAGACAGCGAGATTAAATACCGTACCCTCAGTCCTTTAAAAGGTTATCAAGTCTTTTTTTACCGTAAGAACGAATACTTGGTTCCTAAAATGTATGGAGAATTAAGTAAGCTTCCTTTCATTGCTCCAGGCATCAAAATCCATGATGACAGTCCTCATCCAAAATGTGAATTCGACTATGCCTATAGTAAAGTAAATGCTAGCCTTCCTCTATACGAACTAGATGAAAAAGAAGCTAAAGACTATGCTCTAGGAAATGAAGTCGTTACTCATTCAGCCATCAAAGACGGACTTTTGATACTAACCTATAAAGGCTTAAGATTGGGTTTCGGTAAGAAAGTCGGACTTCGAATCAAAAACTATCTCCCTAAAGGATTAAGAGCAACACTGATATGAAAAAATCCCGGTTTCAAGCCGGGATTTATTTTTTACTGGTGCCAATGACAGGAGTCGGACCTGCGACCTACTGATTACAAATCAGTTGCTCTACCAGCTGAGCTACATTGGCAGTTAGGAATGGTGGGTTTAAGCAGATTCGGACTGCTGACCTCTTCCATGTGAAGGAAGCGCTCTAACCAGCTGAGCTATAAACCCTAAAAATAGGCCCATATATCTTACCATTGACTAATTTGTCTTTCAAGAAATTAAAAACGGTGAATGAAAGCAACTATGATTATACGTAAATTATCTTGAGAAGACCATAAAGAATAGTCAAACTTCTTAAACCTTTTTTAAGAAACAAAAAAAGATCCGGTTACCCGAATCTAATTTTACTTAATGGTGGGTCTTAGTGGGCTCGGACCACCGACCTTGCGCTTATCAAGCGCACGCTCTAACCAACTGAGCTAAAGACCCAACTCAAAGCGTGATTAATCTTAACTCTATAAGTCTTTTATGTCAATGGGAAATGTAAAGAATATCAATTAAAGGATAGAAGTGAAGTATCTTGAATAAGTCAATACAAAATACTAGAATAAATAGTACCTTGGAGGACAAAAATATTATGGCTAAGAAAGTTACTATTAATAAGGAACTCTGTATCGGCTGTGGTGCCTGCACTGGCATCTGCCCCAATGTCTTCGCTATCGGAGATGATGGAAAAGCTGGAGTCATCGGAGAAGCTGACGATGATGCCTCTATCGATGAAGCTGCTGCCGGTTGCCCGGTTGGCGCTATCGAAGCTAAGTAGTTTTCTTCTTTAAAAGAGTTAAGTCAGGGACGTTTGTCCCTGGCTTTTTTAGTTTTATTTAGAAACTATTACTTCTACTTTGATTGTTTTCTTCACTAGATCATCACAAAGATAGCGATCAAAGAAATCGTCTTTTGATAAATGTAAATCATCAGCTTTAGTATGGGATTCTTTTATTTCTTTTTGGGAGATGACTCGGTAATGAGAATTCGGATACTGGCGTTCTAGATAAGCATCAATAAATAAAGATGGTTCCATCTTTGAGGAGGACTCCTTCTCGGTTTTCTTTCCGTCTAAAGCAATCAAGAATTCATACTGATAAGTAAAAGACTTTGTTTCAGTTAAGAAAGAAGGTTTAGTCTCAGTAGAAGGTTTGCTTTTGCTCTTACTGTCTCTTCTTTGAAGAAGACGTTCTTTCTTTTCTTTAAGCTTAGCCTCACGATTAGCTAACACCAAAAGAGAAGTAAAGGGTGAGACTCTCATAAAATCATCTGCTTTCATAAAGACATTATTGCCTAGCATTCCGGATTTAAGCACTTGATAGATTACTCGATTAAAGATCAATTCATAGACAAAGCAAACTAGTAATCCTTTTACTAAATTAAAAGGAAAGTAAACTGCAAAAATAATACCGGCATAGGTCCCTTTGAACATTTTAAAGAATTCAAAGAATGAAGAATTCAGTTCAGCATTATTAAAAATATCATAACAAGTCAAAAACTGGGCTCCATAAGTTAAAAAGGTAGGAGTAATAAATAAATAGTTTAAATAGGTCATCAAGGAATCTACAAAAACAATAACAAAAGCATAAGAGAAGATACGATATTTAAATCCTTTAGAAAAAGCCCCAAAGACTTTATCCATGATAAAAAGAGCAAAGCAATATGCTAAAGAAGTAATAAGGGCGGTAATCTGACCAATAGGAATCGGAGAACCAACTGGGCCAAAAGTCAGCATAGTAAGAATAGTCTTAAGAATAGCAACAAAAGCTGAAGCAAAAAAGCCATAGAGAGAATAAGCAACTAGTACAACAGCATCAGAAACTTCAACCTCTAAAAAGCCTAAAGCCCCATAAGGCTGGACTTTTCCAAGCATCATCAAAAGGTAGCCTAAGGTCGATAAAAAGGCAATAATAACTAATCGAAGTATCTGTTCGTGAACAGTAAACCTATTCTTGATCTTTGTCTTCATATAAGCTTGGTTTGACGAAGGTATTATGTTTCTTCTCTTCAATGCACTGCTTCTTCATTTCGGTAATTTCAGTTAAAGGAATCTCTTTAAATTTGCCTTCAGCTAATCTACCTAAATAAATATTGCCAATCCTAACACGGACTAAAGAAATAACAGGATGTCCTAAAGTGGCCATCATTTGACGGATTTCTCTCTTTTTGCCTTCACGGATAGTAATAGAGAGGAAGCAATCATCTTGGTTATCCTCTAAGACCTTAGCCTTAGCCGGTTGAGCCGTATAGCCTTCACGGATGATATATAAGCCTTTTTCAAGTCTTTCAACTTCATCACCGTCAAGCGGGTACTTGCCACGGACTAAGTATTCCTTTTCCGGAGCGGAAGAGGGATGAGTAACTAAGTTAGCGAATTCGCCATCATTAGTCATAATCAGTAAACCGGTGGAATTATGATCAAGTCTACCAACAGGGAAGACTCTGCCATAACTTGGCGGTACTAATTCCATAACTGTCGGTCTTCCTTCAGGATCAGAAACAGTAGAAACATAATCGAGGGGCTTATTAAGCATCAAATAAACCGGTTTTTCGCTGACTTCATCAGTGACTAACTGGCCATCAACTTTAATTTCATCAGTCAAAAGGCACTTAAATCCAGGTTCAGTAATTTTCTTGCCATTGACCATAATCCTGCCATCGGAAAGCAAAGCCTCAGCTTTTCTTCTTGAGCAGAAACCTAATTCAGATAAAATCTTCTGTATTCTTTCTTTTTCCATAAGCAAGTTATTTTAATCCTTTTATCCTCTAGAAGAAAGTTTTTAGCTTCCCAATAAAGAACATATTAATTTAAAATATTAAAAATGCCCGGGCTTCCCCGAGCAAATTAAGCCAATTGGTGGATCAAACAGGACTTGGACCTGTAACCACTCGGTTATGGGCCGAGTGCTCTAACCAATTGAGCTATTGATCCCAATATGGTGGCTGTGAGGAGGGTCGAACTCTTGACGTACCGGGTATGAACCGGTTGCTCTACCAACTGAGCTACACAGCCAAATAGTGCAAGAGAGATATTAAATGAAAGAAAGTAAAAAATCAAGAGATTTAGGATAAAGATATGCTTCTTTTAGCTAGGCTTGCCTTTTAACACCTA
>DLIM01000051.1:14638-22742 GCA_002483745.1 Caryophanales bacterium UBA7642
GAAGAATAGAAAGTCACATAGGAAGGGGTAACTTCATCAGCGATATGATATCTTTCTTTAAGAACTGAAGAAATAATCCTCTCTAATGATCCTTTAACGATATCTTCCAGCAAATGATAAGAATCTCTTTTAGCGCAAGCTTTTAAAAAATTTATATAAATCATGATTAAGCCATCTAAATCTTCAAAAATATGGTGAATATCGTACCGTTCACCTTTTTGGATATATTTGCTAATCCTAGCATCACCGCTTTGATAGAAATCATCTTGGATTTCTTTCAGGACATCATCCTTGGATTCATAGTGAAGATAGAAAGTCTTTCTTCCCACATTTGCTCTTTTAACAATATCGGTTACTTTGATTTTGTCATAATCTTTTTCAGTAATAAGGCTTAGAAAGGCATTATGAATAGCATTTTTTGTCTTTATGCATCTTCTGTCAGGTGTTTTTGAGTTCATTTTTAACCCTCTTTCTACATATGTGTGTATTAATACACTATTGTAGACGAATTGGACTTGCGCTGTAAAGAACCTAAAAATAAAATAGCTTGTTCAAAAGAGGTTATGATATGGAAAAATACTTAATCTGCATGGATGCTGGCGGTAATATCGACAAGAAATTCCTTAAAGAGAATTCCGTTTGCTTTGTACCGATGGAATATAACATCGGAGATGAATTGAGAATTTGTTCAGGAATCGATCCTGACAGTGATATGAAGAAATTCTATGCTGCCCAAAAAGAAGGCAAGGTTACTAAAACTACCCAAGTCACTCCTTTTGGATATGAGAATTACTTCAAGGGTATCCTTAAAAATGGCTATTCTGTTCTTTATATTTCTTTATCTAGCGGCTTATCTAACACTTATCAGAGTTCTTTATTAGCTAGCAGGAACCTAGAAGAGGAATATCCTAACCAGAAAGTTGATTGCGTTGATTCTTTAGCAGCTACTGGAGGAATCGGTGTCTTAGTCCATCGAGCCATTAGAAACTTAAAGAAAGGCATGTCCTTAAAAGACAATGCTAATGATCTAAGAAAAGCCGCTTCCACTATTCATCATTACTTCATGGTTGAAGATTTGATGTATCTAAAAAGAGGTGGAAGAATCTCTGCCTCTACTGCTATCATTGGACAGGCCTTCAATATTAAGCCGGTTCTTGAAATCAACAAAGAAGGAAAACTAATTACTTTAGCTAAGAAGCATGGAACTAAAGGAGCACTTCTAGATATCTTTGAGCGTTTTGAGAAAACCTATGATCCTAAGAGCAATGATGTTATCTATATCTGCGATGCTGACTGCCAGGACAAAGTCGACTTTGTTAAAAACAAGATCTTAGAAAAGTATCCTCAGGCACAAATCTACACTGATATGCTTTGCCCAGTGATTGGTTCTCATACGGGCCCTGGCATGATTGCCGTCTGCTATATCGGAAGCAAATAGAAACTAAACTAAAAGACAGTCGGCTGTTAAGCCGGCTGTTTTTTGTTTGCTTTTAATATGAAATAAATCTGATAGATAGCTGAACCAACATTCATAATCAGTAAGAGAATAATTCCAATCGGTTTAGAGGTAGCATATTCAGCCCATAGAAGCGGTTCAGTAGCTTCAAGGAAATCTGCAAAATCCAGATAGAAACAGAAAGCCATTACTATCGAAGTAGAAATATTGAGGAAGGAAAAGACAATCTTAGGTGTAACTTCAGAATCGGCAATAGCAAAATAGAAAAGGTTAGCAAAGCTTAAAGCAATATAAATAACCATAAAGAGATAAAGAGGAGAGTCATACATCCTAAAGTCAACTAAAGCAACTAAGGCATCGCCTAAGAAATACAAGGAAAATAAGGCAAAGGGAATCATGACAAACTTCATATAAAGCTTTTTGACTGGTCGAGCCTGATTCAATAACTTGGCATCGGTCTTTTCAAAGCTTAGCTTTTTAGAGAGGGTCATTACTACTAAAGAGACTCCTGCTAAGATGACTACAATATGGAATGCTAAGGTAACAATAGTAATCAATAAGGTGGTTGAACTTCTGAAGAAATAATCTTTATAGAACATCATTGCCTGAATACCGGAATAACTAAAGGCACTAACAATGATGGAGGAAGTTAATAAACCTTTCTTACCAATAGGCTTTGAGAAGAAATTCTGATAAAGCAGATAAACTATCGTCACTGTTAAAGGGGCAATGATTATACTCGGATAAATACGCCCTAGATTAGAAAAGCTATTTGTCAGGACACCAAAGAAGAGGCTTCCGGAGAAATACACTAACAATCCAGCAATAAAACTAACTAAAGCTAATAAGGCAATGGTGATTTTTCTATTCATGGGTGATAACCTTCTTTACATCAGTCATTGAGAATCCGGTGGAATTCAAAGTAATAGTCGTATAGCCAATCTTATCATGATAGATTTCAGCCGTTGACTTCATGCCGTAAGAAAGAACGACATTATTATAAAGAAGAGTAGTGTCATTGATATGATCATGGCCGATAAACATTCCTTCTATTCCACAGGCCTTCATCCTATTGAAGGCATTAGTCTCAGTATAACCAACTGAGCATTTTTCTTCATTGGTTCCAGTTCCTACAACGGAAGTATCACCTTCCTTATAAAGATTGTAGGCAGTCCTAAACTCATAGAGAGGAATATGGAAGAAAGCTAAAGAGGGAACTTTACCATATGCTTCCGTAATATCTTCAACATGTTTGATCTGTTCTTCATGGAAGATATCATAGCCAATAAAGGCACTGTTCTGCCAATAAGAATTAGAATCAAGAATATAAAGCCTATAAACAGTAGTGTTATCTTTTGTCAAATCAATAAAGTAGTTGGTTCTTCCATAGAGAGCATCTTTGTCATAATCAACAAAAACCGCATTCTTAGTGCTAGTCAAAGTACGATTGATATAGTCATCATCATAATTGCCTTGTAAGTCATGATTTCCATAAGTGAAAGCAAAGGGGATATTAAAAGAATCAATAAAATCAATGGTTGAATTTACAATGGTTTTATTAGCATCCATGAAAGTATCGCCTGTAATGACAATCAAGTCAGGGTCGGCATCCTCAATTTCTTCTTTGACATAAGCATTAGAAGCAGTTAAATCGGTAACATTGCTATTATGAATATCAGTTAACTGAAGAATCTTAAACCCTTCTTTATAGGTTAAAGTTTTCCGATAATCAGAAATCGGATGAGAAGTACCGTTACAGCTAGTTAACAATAGAATTAGCGAAAAGCCGGCAAAAAGAAATTTCTTTTTCATGTTCCTTAATTATATTCCTCAAACTTTCACTAAGTAAACGGCTTTAAAGAAAACTATAGAATCAAAGTCTTATCTTCACCTAAAGCATAAAGATTATCGTATTCATATGTAGTACCATTCTCTTCTTTAAGATATCCGGATAAGGTTCCAAAAGCAATGTAATAATCCGTTCTTGCCACTAAGAAATTGTCTCTGGTTTTATTGATACCAAGAATATTAAAGCGAAGATTAACCATATCATGCTCATCCTTAATAATCCACTGAGTTGGAGTTTCATCGGAATTGATGAAGTCTTTGCATCTAGCAGTATGAGTAAACTTAATTGGTGGAAGAAAACTAGAAGAATTGTCTTTCCAAATTAAATTTTCATTATAACTATCAGCATCAATAGATTGATTATGGGTAAGATTAAAAGCCTGATACTTACCTTCCTCGCCTTTACCTAGACAAGTCAGCCAATCATAATGAGACTTTCTAGGATAGTAAGCACGATGATCATCGATAACAGCTGTTGCCGAATCTTTCAAATCATAGGTCTTACCATTAATAGTCAGTTTTCCTTTAGCCTTAAACAATTGCTTTTCAGTAGCAAGAGGACGATTGACATCAAGAGGAATGCAAACAATAGAAGGCTTAGATACAGTATTAAGTTTTAAATGATATTCAATGCTACCAACCTTTTTATTGGTGTGTATATTGTCAACCTGAACAAAGCCATCGCCAAAATCATTCAGGAAAGAGAATTTTAAATCAGGAACATTGATTGAAGTCTCCTTGCCATCCAAAAGATTATCAGCAAACTTTACCTGATTGGATCTTACAACCGTTCTAAAAGAATAGACTTTATTAGTCTTCTTTTCAAAGAAGACATTAAAGCCCATACCAAAGAAGCCTAAGTTCACCACTGCTGAAAGCAGCATTCCTTCATCAAATTCAACCGTCAAGGCTTCCCATAAGGATAGCTTCTTCTTTTTAAATAGATTTCCCCATTTGGTTGGACGGGCGCAATCCAAAATATTCAAATTAGAAAATTCATTATTAAAAGTACCAAAATGGGCTTTCCCTTTTTCCACTAAGGCTTTAGGTGTTGGCTGATTCCTTCGCTTCTCTGAAATGAATTTTCGGTAGTCGAGCATAATTCCAGTAATTCCTTGGACTCTATTATAATGGTTTTATAGTAAAAAAAGAACAGATAGGGCATATTTTGCCTTAACTACCCTATTTTTTGATAATGCTGGTTGGAATTATGATTTTACCTTAAAGCAAAGTATTCTTTTCTTATTAAAAGATAGATTTATATCTAGTAATATTTAATTATGCTAGACAAATGAGTACAAGGTATCTATAATTCTTACAACATTACGAGGTGCAACGATATGATAAAAGCGATTTTCTCAGATATTGATCAGACTCTCTATTCCCATCAAAGCAATACCGTTCCTCTTTCAGCTTGCAATGCAGTTAAAGACATCCAGTCCAAAGGAATAAAATTCTTTCTTTGCTCTGGAAGAAACGCTTATCTAATTAGAAAGTCAGGAGTCTATAACTACGTCAAGCCTGACGGCATTGTCACTATGAATGGTGCTCAAGCCATCATCGGAAATGAATCTATCTATCTTCATCCAATACCAGCTGATGTCGTTGATGCCTTAATTAAGTTTGCTAAAAGATTAAGATTTGGCCTAACTCTTATTGAAGAAAAAGAAGGCCATATCAATATGATTGATGAAAGAGTCATCTTCGCTCATGAGAAATATGGAACAAGATTTCCTCAGCCTAGGACTTTCCCTGATCACTATGATCGAATTGTCTATCAGGCTATTGCTTATTGTGATGCCTTTGATGAATCTTTGTTTCTTCCTCATTTAAGAGACTGCAAAACTGCTAGATGGGATGAATATGCTGTTTATATTATGCCTAAAGACTGCGATAAATCTAAAGGCGCTGAAGCCGTAATGAAGCATTATGGCTGGAGCATGGACGAAGCTTTATGCATCGGTGATGATGCTAACGATATTGAAATGATTGAGCATGCCGGAATCGGCATTGCTATGGGCAATGCTGATCAGGATGTTAAGAATAAAGCTAAGTTTGTAACTGATTCAGTTGATAACGATGGCTTTGCTAAAGCTATGCTAAAATATAAATTAATCGACAGTATAAAGAAGTAAAGAAGTTAAGAGTCAGAGCAAAAGAGGAAAAATTATGAAAGCAAAAAAAGAAAAGAAGCCTTTAAAAGAACGCTTTAAGCAGTTTCAAGAAGAATCGAAGGCGGAAATCAAAAGATCAAAAGCTTCTTTTGTAGTATTCTTAATTCTAGGTTTATCAGTCATTGCTTTACTGATTTGGAGCTTAATAACCAAGAACTATGAAAACAGCGCTTCTTGTGTTTTAGTCTTAATTCTTTTTACAGTGCCTAGTTTTGTAGAAAGACACCTACATATTGATATTCCGATTCCTTTTGAAATCATCATTTTAGTCTTTATCTATGCTGCCCAGATCTTAGGTGAAATGAATTCTTTCTATATTAAGTTTCCTTGGTGGGATACGATGCTTCATACCATCAATGGTTTTCTTTTTGCTGCCGTTGGCTTTGCCCTTTGCGACATTTTCAACCAGAATGACACCATCAAGTTTAAATTATCGCCTTTGTTTTTGTCAGTGGTAGCTTTTTGCTTCTCAATGACTATCGGTGTCTTATGGGAATTCTTTGAGTTTGGAATGGATAAGTTATTCCTCTTTGATATGCAAAAAGACACCTTAGTTACTCAATTCTCTTCCGTCTATTTTGATACCACTAACTCTAACGTCATGGTCAAAGTAGTAAATATTGGTAAAACAGTCATTTATGATACAACTGGTAATGTCTTGCAGGTAATAAGCGGTGGCTATTTAGATATCGGCATTACTGATACCATGCAAGATCTTTTCGTAAACTTAATCGGAGCTATTGTTTTCTCAATATTTGGTTTCTTATATGTAAAAAGCCATGGAAAGAACAAACTGGCTTCCCACTTTATTCCTACTCTAAAAACAGCAGAAGAGACTATTCCAAACGTAAAAACTGATGATTCAAAAGCTTCTATTCCTGCTTCAGAAAAAGAAATAGCCATTCAAGATAAAAAAGAAGACGCAGTTAAAAAATAGTCCTTTAGGCTGAGATAGAAACTGTATTAGTACAAGAAAACCTTCTTATCATTTATAATATTATAAGGAGAAGGAGAAAAAGGATATATGTACGAAGCTAAAATGAAACTCACAGCTAACCAGCAAGACATCATGAATGGCAAAGAGGGTGAAACCAAAGCCAAGATGATGGAATGCCTAGTTCGTTATGGTGATATCTTTAACGCTGACCGTTTAGTTCCACTAACCCACAAGGAAGGACATCTAGTAACCTCATTCGGTATTAAGATGCTCACTCCTATCTATCCGATGATGGATCAGTTGATTAAGGCTGGACTAAAAGCTGAAGAAGGTTTTACCGCTGACCCACGTCCGATGGACTTCAAGAACGTCAAAGCCTCTCCTTTAGAAAAGCTAGTCTTTAAGAAATTCATGTATTCCGAACAGGAAAGATATGAAGAGCAACTAAGAAAAGTCGGTTTAGTCAATAAGGATGCCTTTTCCTGCACCTGCTATTTAAAAGAAGTCGGAAACACTCCCAAGAAAGGCGATGTCCTTAGCTGGGCTGAATCAAGTGCCGTAGTCTTTGCTAACTCTGTTTTAGGTGCAAGATGCAATCGAAACTCCGGTATTATTGAACTATTCGGAACCATTTTAGGCTATGCCCCTGATTTTGGCTTCTTGACTGATGAAGGAAGAAAAGCTAAATGGAAAGTCATCGTTAAGACCACTAAGCTTCCTGAAGCTCAAATCTTAGGTAGTGCTATCGGTATGAAAGTCCTTCAGGATGTCCCTTATGTCATCGGTTTAGATAAATGGCTAAAGGACCTTCCTGATGAAGACACGATTTCCTATCTTAAAGACTTTGGAGCAGCCACAGCTTCAAATGGTGCTGTTGGTCTTTACCACATTGATAAAATCACTCCTGAAGCTAAGGAAGAAAAAGAAAATCTTATCAATTCAGATGCCAAAGAATACATCATTGATGATGCCGAAATTGAAAGAGTCTATAAGTCCTATCCGATTATGTGGAAGAATCCAAGAAAGAAAGCCTATCAATGCTTTATCGGCTGCCCTCATCTTACCTTTAAGCAAGTAAATGATTGGACCGATAACATCGTCAAATCATTAAAAGAATCCGGAAAGAAGAAACTGGTCATTAGAACCGTCCTAACCACTTCTCCTCAAGTAGCGGAAGAATTCAAAAAGACTCCTAAATATCAGCAGCTTATTGCAACCGGTGCCCACTTATCTTCCATCTGTCCTTTAATGTACGCTGATAACCCACTTTGTGGAGCAAGAAGACTAATGACCAACTCTAACAAACTGAGAACTTATACTTTCTCTCGTTACTATAAAGACGCTGATGTCTTGAAGCTGATCACTGGCAAGGAGGATTTCTAACATGAAAGAATTCAAGGGTCATGTTATCTATTCTGGTACCTACAAAGGAAAAGCAGTTGTTACTCATCAGGGATTCAATACTTTAGCTTCCTTCCAGAAAAGTCTAATGTTCAAATCATCGAAGAAAGCTATTGTCTCTGATCAGAACAATCCTGATCTCTTCAAGAAAGATATCACTGGTGTCGCTTTATGCCTTCCGATGACTATCGGATCAACAACCGGAGGCATGGTTATTGAAACCGCCTCAGTAAGAAACCTGGGTCCAAAGGCCTGGCTTTTCTCAGAACCGATAGATTCATTAGCCGC
>DLIM01000051.1:22969-24090 GCA_002483745.1 Caryophanales bacterium UBA7642
CTGATTTCCTCAATGCCGTTAAAACAGGCGATGAGATTGAAGTCAAAGAAGATGGAACTGTAATCGTCTATTAATCAAAAAGAAAAAAAGAAAGACCCGGTTGATTCCGGGTCCTTTTTTTAGATCTTCATTGCGACTTGATATGCTCTCCAGATAACCGTTCTCAGGTTACCGACTTTAAGGCAGTCGCCGACCAAATAAGAATGTTTCTGATCTTTAGTGAGCGGAGTTGAATAATAACCAGTTGCAGTAATGACACTATCGGCAGGAATATTGATAGCTTTACCATTCTTATCAGTAACCACAACACCTTTGTCAGTGACTTCTTTAAGCTTGGTCTCAAGATAGATTGGAGTCTTATGGTATTGGAAGTATTCTCTTAAATAGGTTGAGTTAGCCATGCAGACACCCTTTTGCTTAACTAAATCATCAGTCATTTCAACAATGGTAGGTTCTTTGCCGTCAAGGATGAGCTCATAAGCCACTTCACAGCCAGTCAATCCGCCACCGACGACAACAACTTTCTGGCCAACAGGTTTGCCAGCTAAGAAATCGCAGGCCTCAATAGTTTTCTCAATTCCTTTGATAGGAAGTTTCTTGGCTTTACTGCCAGTTGCGATAATATAGTCATCGGCTTTGAGTGATGTTAAATCTTTAATCTCGGTATTAAGATGGATTTCAACATTGAGGTCTTTCATTTGCTTAATATACCAAGCTAATAGTTCACGGAGTTTTCCTTTGAAGCTTGCTTTTCCGGCAAGAAGGAAAACACCGCCTAAATGATCGGACTTTTCATAGATGATTGGTTTATGTCCTCTTAAAGCTAACACTCTAGCAGCTTCCATGCCACCTACACCGCCACCAATGATTGCCACCGTCTTGGGCTTCTTTGTCTTCTCAATATAGAAGACCTTGCTCTGCATAGTTTCAGCATTGATTGCACAGCGAGCCATATGAACAACATCTTCCATAGATTGATCGTTGGCAACGCCTTTATAGTGGCACATAGTAAAGCAGCCGTTATGGCAACAGATGCAAGGGCGGATTTCATCAAGCTGATTGTTCATAAGCTTAGTAACCCACTCCGGATCAGCTAAGAACTGTCTAGCTACACCCATGGC
>DLIM01000034.1:0-23991 GCA_002483745.1 Caryophanales bacterium UBA7642
ACTCAGACTTTAAGCGGAAAGAATACAGATATGGTCGTTAGTCTCAAGACTAAACTTCTAGACTATATTTCTCAATTAGAGTATTTCGTTGAAGATCAATACTCAGATGAAAAAGATGACTATGATGAAGAACTAGATAAGGTCTCTTCTTCTTTAGAAGACGATATCAAAGATCTTAATCTTGTTATTGAGAAGACTAAAAGGGCTAACCAGGAATATCAGGGAGTTAACATTGCTATCGCTGGTGAACCTAATGTTGGTAAATCCACTCTTTTAAATGCTTTAGTCGGGGAAGATAAGGCCATTGTCTCTCCAATACCTGGCACTACTAGAGATGTCGTTGAAGGAGAGAAGGAAATCAACGGATTACTCTTTAGGTTTAAAGATACTGCCGGCCTTAGAAAAACAACTGATTTAGTTGAAAGCTTAGGTATCGAAAGATCATATAAGACTATTAAAGATTCTGATTTAGTTCTTTTGACCTCCGATAATGGTTTTGATGATATTGATAAAGATACTGAGCTTCAGGAAATCCTTAAAGGAAAGCCTTTAATAAAGGTGGCCACTAAAAAAGATATCAATCACAACACGAAAGAAGCTGATATAGCTATTTGTTCTTTAAAAGATGATTTAACTCCACTTATTTCCTTAATGCTTAACAAGCTTAATCTAGATAAAAAAGAAGAAAGCAACTTCTTAGGTACTAGAGAAGAAGAATTCTTAGAGAACATCTCTAGTCAATTAGAAGTAGCTAGAAAAGCCATTTCAGATACCCATCAAATTGATATCGTCTCTGACAACATCAGAGTAGCTATCAATCTACTTAATGATCTAATGGGAAATAGTGAATCCAAGACGATGGAAGACATCTATAACACCCTTTTCTCTAAGTTCTGCTTAGGTAAATAAAATGAAGATTATCGACACTCATTGCCACATTAACGATAACAAGCTTCTTCCTAATGCTAAAGAAGTAGTTTCAAGGGCTTTAGCAAATGGGGTAGTCAGCTGTTTTAATAACGGTGATTCTTTTGCTTCTTTCGATAAGATTGTTGAATTAAGCAAGACATTTAAAGGCTTCTGCTACAACGTTCTTGGAATCCATCCAGAATTTGCTAACGAAACCAATGATTATTTCTTCTCGTCATATCGTTATATTGAGGAGCATAAAGAGATTATTAAAGCGGTTGGTGAAATTGGCTTAGACTATCACTTCAATAAGGATCCTCTCTATGTTGCTAATCAAAAGAAGCGTTTCATTGAACAAATCAGATTAGCAAAAAAACTTAATCTTCCTATTGTCATTCATTCTCGGGATGCTGACTTTGATACTCTTAACATCATCAAAGAAGAATTGCCTCCAAAGATTGATCTCCACTGCTTTTCTGGATCAAATGAAATCCTAAAGGAATACCTCAAGCTTCCAATAGAGGTTCATATTGGAGTGGGCGGAGTGATTACCTTTAAGAACTCAAGAGTTTTAAAAGAAGTAGTCAGTAAGAATAATATGGAAATTTTCTTAACTGAAACGGATTCACCTTATTTAGCTCCTACTCCGCATAGAGGAGAAGCTAATGAGCCTGGTTATCTTCCTTTAATCATCAAAGCAATTGCCGATATCAAGAATCTTCCTTTAGAGGATTGTGCAGCTACTCTCTATAATAACGGAGCTAATTTCTATGGAATCTAAAACCGATTTAAACGATAAGCGTTACCTTTATGTCTGCGAAGGAGTAACCGATGAAGATAAGCTTAAAAAATTAGGTTGCCTTTTTGTGGTGAAGACAGGTGGAAAGTTTATAAGAAAAGATATCCTTCTTTTTTTACAAGAAGTCCATCAAGTAAGAGAAATTGTCTTAGTTTTAGATCCTGATGGTCCAGGAAGAAATATTACTGAGCAAGTAACTAAAGCAATCGGGCCTTGTTTAATTATCCAAGCTAATAAAGCTAAAGCTATTAAAAACAATAAAATCGGAATTGCTGAAATGAAAATAGAAGACCTAAAAGATCTCCTTTGGCCTTATATCAAGCATGATATTTATGTAGATGAAAACCCTTCTTTTGATGAAGAAGACTATTACGAACTTAATCTTTCAGGACCTGGCTCAAAAGCAGAAAGAATGAAGCTAATAACAAAATACCATATTCCATACACTTCTAATAAGATTGTTGAAGATGCTTTACTAATGCTTTCTAAATCAATAACCGATATCAAGGAGGATCTCTCTAATGAGTGAAAAAGCTAGAATTGAAGCCTTATTAAGAGAATATGGCTTCTATGCTAAGAAATCATTCGGTCAGAACTTTTTGATCAATGAAGGAATTATCAATCGCATAGTCACCAGCATGAAGCCTGAAGACTATGAGACAGTAATTGAAATTGGTCCAGGTTTAGGCTCACTTACTTTGCCTCTTTTAAGTAAGGCTAAGAAATTAATAGCCGTTGATGCTGATCGAGATATGATTAAAGTCTTAACTGATATCCTAAAAGACAAAAAGAACGTCACTTTAGTTCAATCAGACTTCTTGAGATTCAATCCTAATAAATACAGTAAAGCCAGTGATCGTCTCTTCATTGGAAACTTGCCATATAACATCACTTCTGAACTGCTGGAATATCTTTTAAAGACCGGTTTTAAATCAGCCGGAATCATGGTTCAAAAAGAAGTGGCTGATAAACTCACTTATGTCCAAAACAAGAAAGACAATTCGGCTTTAGGTGCCTTTATTGCCGCTATGGGAGACTTAAGTTTAGTCTCTTCAGTCGATCGTTCCTCTTTTTCTCCTGCCCCAAATGTCGACTCCGCCTTTATTAGAATTGATATCAAAAAGAAAGTTTCTTTTACTCTTTATCCAATCTATAAGGCGTTGTTCAAGGACCCTAACAAAACAATCGGTAACTGTTTAAAACAGTATCCGCTTTATCAGAAAGCTTTAGATTATATGAAGACTAATTCTGATCCTACTTTAATGTTAAGAGCTAGACAATTAGATAAAGACCAATTGCTTGATTTAGCAAAAGATATAAAGAAGCAAGCTGATTAATCAGTACTTACTTACTTAATCTGGGACTTTTGGATCATCATAGCTAATAGTTTCGCTAGTAGTTAAATCATCACTAATATCATTATCAGTAGTAAAACTATCAATTGCTACTCCACTAACTAAGCCAAACAGATTCAAAAGAGAAGAAGTCTTTAATTTACTAACCTTTTCCTTTAAGGTATCGGCTTTTACGATTTCGCTTAAAGTCTTCCCCTTATAAGCAGAAAGAAGAGTAGCAATAGCTAAATCATAAACCTTATTGCCCGTTGTCTGAACTTCTACACCAGTCAATAAAGTATTAAAGTTTAAGAACCCAACTGAATTATCAAAGACAACAGCAATGTTATTGCTAATACTATCAATCAAAGAACTCATAAGGCTCGATTCCGTTCCAGAAGTCAAATTATCAACAATAGTCTTAATCCAGGCTGGCTGAGATTCTGATCCTTTCTTATGAATCAAAGAACAATCATTAACTAATTCTAAGACCGTATGAGAATCATCAAGCTTAAACTCTAATAAAGAAGAAGAGATAGCATCAACAATATTTGACCAGTTGGTAGTTGATTTAATCAGATTATCGTTAACCTGATCAAGAATATCATTGATCTGTTTTTCTATTACCTCATCAGTTAGATAAAAAACTAAATCAAAATCGAAAGTGCTAGTCAAGCCTGAAGAAGCCGCCAATTTATTTAAGGTCTCTTTTGAAAGAACAATTCTATAGGTATTGATAGTATTGTTTTTCGATTTGCTATGGATTCCATAATCGACTAAGAAATCGTACGTTAAAGAATTACCATCTTTATCTTTGGAATAGCTTTCTTCAGTGGCTAAATCATAGTTAGTTAACATTCCTTGACTAAAGTATAGTGGGCTAAGAGGAGTACCGACATTTTCCTGAAGAAGAGAATTAATCTTACTAGCCGTATAACCTTTATCAGCTAAGACTTCCTTCAAAGTCTTTTTCTGTTTATCTTCGCTATCAGGTTCAAGATCAGGAAGACGAGAATAGAGATAATTATAAGGAGCTTGTTTAATATAGGTATTAATTGAAGTAAGAGAGAAAGTACCCTGAGTTTTTAGATAAGAAGAAAGATCTTCTATTGTCTTAGTTTCTTTATCAGCATCTAAATAGGAAACATTAGTTGTACTGCTAATACTGGAATTAAATGATAAAGACTCAGCTGATTTTGAATAACTATAAGTATGAGTAAAATCTACTGTTCTAGTATCTCCAGAATAACTAACTCCACTTGTAGAACAAATGTCATATAAAGAACCATAAGAGGTAGTTAAACTAGAAACATCATTAATCCCTTTATGACCGGTAAATACAACACTCATTCCGGCTTTAATTAAAGAAGTAGAGATAGAACTATGGGAAGTCATCATTTCATAGGAGATTAAATTATCGTAATCAGAATGAGGAATTAAGGAATGGTGAGTAAGTCCAATAACGGCATTACCTTTATTCCTAGCATTACTGATTTGAGTCTTTACATAAGATAATTCTTTATCGGTAATGATTCCTTTTCCTTCTTTTAAAGAAGTCATCTGATTATCAGATGAATAACGACAATCATCCATCATTATCAACGTATAGTTGTTTTTTAGATCAAGGGTATAACTAAGACTGCCCGCTTGAGAATCAGAGTTAACAAAAGAAGTTGTGGCATCACTATAAATAACAGAAGAATAAATTTCTTTAAACTTATCTAAAGTAGTGAGCTGAGATTCAGTAACAGCATCCGAATATGATTTAGCAGAGGAATTGTTGATATCATCCTCTCCAGGAACTAAAGCAATTCTAAAATCAGGATTAGTCTTCTGAATTTCCGTTTTAGCTTCTAGTAGTTTACTAGCAACATATTGATGAGAAGCTAATTCACCATTAAAGGTTAAATCACCGGTTACCAGAAGAACATCCGGTTTAGCATCTTCAATTTCTTTAATTTTAGCATCAAAAATACCTTAGCTTTCAGTCAAAGCAATTCGACTGTTTCCATAAGATTTCTAATATTCAGAAGTGTTGCTGATTAAATTAGAAGCCAAAACCTGAGGATCACTTAAAACCATTGCCTTTAAGGAGGTAACAGCATCGGGTTTGTTAGATGAAGAATCAGAAGCTATAGGAGAAGAAGAACTATTATTAGATTCCTGGCTCTTTTTGCAGGAAGCTAAACCAGTTATTCCGATAAGAGATAGAACTAAAACACTTTTTATAGTTTTAAATTTTAGGCTTTTATTGATCATACCTATGCCCTCTAAGAAACCAGTTTAATTATAACCTATTTTTCATTTAAAATAAGCAAGACAACTTTGCTTTGCTGCTAAAAAAAGCAATCATTCATCTTTTTTTCAACAAAAATCGGATAAGCTTCTTCAATAGCTTTTATATAATTACTTATTTGATTCAGATGGTCTATTAATATCGTGAGGCTGATTAAGAGAATTACTAACACTCTTGGTATCAGCAATAGCCTTGCTTAAGGCGGAAGGCGTATCTAATTGACTTATAGAAACTTCCTCTTTAGAAGAACGATAGATGATTTCATCTTGTAAAGAAGGCTTAAATTTAAAGATTAATCCACAGATAATAATACCAGTCAAGGATCCACAGGTATCACAGATGATATCATACATAGTATCCATAATAGCAAAGTGATGTCCTTCTTTAGTAGCATAGAAAGCTGCTATTTCTTCATCAGAGCAAGTGAAGTTTCCCTTTTCATCAACACAGGAGATAAATTCATCTGGTATATATTTCTGCATATTGGTTCCGCACAAAGAATCAAAAGAGAATTCATAAACTTCCCACATAGCTTCAATAGCAATAGCAAAGAAAAAGCCAAACATTAATGAGAATAATAGTTGATGAGAGCCTTTGTTAGTTTCTCTTAAAAAGAACTTTGACAATGAATAACCAAGCACAGCAAACTGCAAAGTACCCAAAAAATGAAGGAATTTATCATAATTCTGAACTCGATAATAGACGTTAGAAGCTTCTCCTAAAATGATAGAGAGAATTAGATCAACGGCTATACAGATATCGACAAAAATAGAAAAATTGATTTTTAATATGTGCTCAACTAAAGGAACGCAAAGGATTCCAACAATTGCTGAACAAGAAGCAACCATAATAATCTTTGATTGATCATGGTTCCAATAAGAAGTTGCTCCACAATATGTGGTTATAGCAAAAATTAGAAGCGTAAAATAGGTTATTTCCTCAATGATGTATAGAACTTTCTTTCCCGATGTCATTTTTGTTTGTTGTTTCCTTCTAACATTATTGTAATTTCTATTTTTTTAAAGACAAGCAAAAAGGACTTGCTATTTAGCAAATCCTTTAGTTGCTTAACATTTGTCTACTATTATACTGACTTAAGAAACTGATTAGTCGTTAAACTGGTTATAGCACTCAGATAAGGAAGTATCCTCGTTGATGGCTTTAATTGCATTAGCAATAATTGGAGCTAAAGTCACAACCTGAATGTTCAAAGACTTGTCATCAGCAAACTTGTCTGAAAGCGGAATAGAATCAGTAACAAAGATTTTATCGAAAGCGTGAGTAGAAGAAAGTCTTTCATAAGCGGGATCAGAGAAAACAGCGTGAGTAGCAACCATCATGATTCTCTTACCGCCAGCCTTCTTTAAAGCTTCAGCAGCAGCAACAGCAGAGCCTGCAGTATCAATCATATCATCGACAATCAAGCAATCCTTATCAGCTACATCACCAATGATGTTCATAACTTCAGGCTGATACTGAGAATTTCTTCTCTTATCAATGATAGCAATAGGAGAATTAAGCTTTTCAGCAATTCTTCTAGCACGATTGACTCCGCCATGGTCAGGAGAAACAACAACAAGATTCTTCTTATCGATATCTTTATCGTTATAAATCACATGGCCTAGCATCGGAATAGCACTCAAATCATCTTCAAGACAGGAGAAGAATCCCTGAATCTGAGCGGCATGTAAATCAAAAGTAAGAACACGGTCAGCTCCAGCGGTTGCTAATAAATCAGCAACGAGTCTAGCTGAAATAGGCTCTCTTGGTTTGGATTTACGATCTTGTCTAGCATAGCCGAAATAAGGAATGATAACGTTGATTTCCTTAGCAGAAGATCTTCTAACGGCATCAATGAAGATCAAAGTCTCCATTAGATGATCGTTTACTGGAGGACAAGTTGACTGAATAATAAAAACTTGTTTTCCTCTGACAGTATCGACAGGACAGGCCATAACTTCTTTAGACGGGAATGTGGCAAGATGAACGGGAGCTAATTTCGTATCTAGACACTTAGCGACCTGCTCAGCAAGATTCTGATTAGCAGATAAGGCGTAAATGACCGCATTATTTTTTAGCTTCATGCTTTCCCTCCGAGGACGTATTATTCTACAACAAAAAAAGGCTCGATTCATCATCGAGCGCTACTTTTTTTGCAATTGATTGTTTTTAGTAACAATTAGAATGACATCAGCAATGCTTTTTAGAGGATAATCTGTCTGATAATAAGAAGCAGCTTCTCCAACACCGCAAGCAATAAAGTTGCCTTTCTTAGCAGCTTGGATACCAGCAAAGGCATCTTCAACAACTAATGTATTCTCAGGATTGGAATTTAATTTCTTAGCTACTAAAAGAAAAATATCAGGTGATGGTTTAACTAAATCAACATCGTCACCAGAGACAACAGCATCAAAAGTATTCTGCATTCCCAATTTTTCTAATATGTATTCTGCATTGGTGGAACTAGAACCAATACCAACCTTAATGCCTTTTTTCTTTAACCAGTCGATAGTAGATCTGACTTGAGTAGAGCAGTCACTAGGTTTTACATTAACTAGCAGACTCTTATAAATTTCGTTCTTTTTCTCACCTAATTTAGTTTTCTCTTCTTCCGTATAGTTTTTATTAGATCTTTTAAGAATGACATTAACGCAATCTTCCCTGGAAATGCCACGTAATTGATTATTAATATCACGATCAAAATATATGCCTTCATCATCAGTTACTTTCTTCCAAGCCTGATAATGATATTCATCAGTAGGACAAATTACACCATCTAAATCGAATATAACAGCAGTAATCATTTAAGTTACCCCTATAAGTTCATGAAATCAGAAAAAGTTTCTCTATAACAATGGAAGATATAATTGAACTCTATATATATTATATAGTTAAACAATAATAATGCAAAATCGAAAAGATTTCTAGCCTTTTATAGACCCAAATTAAGGTAATCATCAAAACAATGATTGAAATTAAATTGACAAAGAACAAAAATCTATCTATTATCTGCTTTAATTACTTTTGTAATTTCCAAAGCAAAAAGTAAAAGAAATTAATCATAAAAAACTGATTTTTTGATAATAAAAACAATACTAATAAGAAAAACTTTTAGTGCTGTTTGGACTCTAATTATTGAGAAAGCTAACTATCTTATTGTTGATATCAACACTTCTCTTATCATCGATAGGAACTAGGATGTTATAGACATGTCCATAAGTCTTATCCTGAAGATCATTAATGCTGACATCAAAGCCTTTGTTTTTTAGAAGCTGATAAGCCTCTTTAGATAAAGCATTAAAGCCATCCCCGGTTGAAGTAGTAACGAAGGTAGAAGGAAGTTTATTTAGATACTTAATATATTTATCAATAGAATTAGTGTCATAGATGTCATTAGGAACCCGGTAATCAATACCACAGAGTTTACTCATAAACCATTCATGGGCTTTCTTATCAAAATGAGGTTTCTTAGGCATCATCGGTATTCTTTCGGCATAGCAAACAGGATTATTAAGAAAAACTTTCTTTATATCAACATCAAGATGTTTAACACCATAAATCTTTTGAAGCTCATTAGATTGATTAATAGCTAAAAACAATAACGCCAAATTACTGCCAACACTATCACCAGTAAGATAAATCTTGTTTTTATCAACATTAAGCTTATCTATGTTACTAATAGCAATACTAAAGGCCTGAAAGATTTCTTGCATCATCTGCTGTAATCCGGCTTTAAAAAGAAGAGTATAGGAAGGCGTTGCCACCACATAGTTTTGGCTAGCTAACCAGTTATTAAAATAGATATAGGTGTCCTTGGTTCCATAGAAATATCCACCACCATGGCATTGAAGAATTAAAGGCTGTTTAATTCCTTTTACTAAGCTGTCATTCTGATAGAAGTCCATTAGATGGTACTTGCTCTTATCGCCAACATAATTTACAGTCGATATTTTGATTCCATCAATAAACTTGTTATGTTTATGAATCTTGTCATCCTTCCTCTTCATAACCTTATTAACAAGATGGAAACAGCAACTGTAAAAAGCTTTCATTTTTAGATTTCAAACTGACTTAAATAAGCCGATTTGCCTTCCTTGATAAAGACCTGAGCGGCTCTTTCTAATAGTCGATGATCTTTAGATAAAGCATAGCAAGCAGATCCGGTTCCAGACATTCCGCAAAGAGGAAGGTTCATCATTTCAAGTTCATCAAGAATATCAGCAATCAAAGGTAAAGCTTTAATAGCCGGAACTGAAAGAACATTAACCATGTTTTCTTTCATGGCTTCTTCATCGCCTTTAGCTAAGGCATCAATTAAAGCAGGAATATCAGGATGCTTGATTTCTTCTTTGATGAGATCAAAGCCATCATAGACTGACTTGGTTGATAAGCCATAGTTTGGCTTAACAATTAGAACATAGTAAGGATAATTAACTTTGATTGGATCAAGCTTCTCTCCGATACCTCTGACACGGCTAGGCTTATCATATAAGCAGAAAGGCACATCTGAGCCTATATTGATAGCTAGATCATTAATTTTCTTTTCTTTATCAGCACTCTTAGGTAAATAATTAGCTAAGGCTTTGATGACAGCGGCAGCATCAGCGCTACCACCACCTAAACCAGCTTCAACAGGTATCTTCTTATAAATAAAGATACGATAATTATCAGTGAGCTTAAAGTTAGCTTTCATACCAGCTAAAGCTTTATATGCTAAATTTGATTCATCACAGATAAGAGTAGGATCATCACAAAAAAGGTAAGTATCAAACTTGTTACCGAGAGGAGTTATTTCAATAGAATCATGAAGTTTTAAAGGAACAGTCACCATATCAATGTCGTGGTAACCATCTTCTCGTCTTGAAAAAACATCTATGGCCAGATTAATCTTTGCTAACGCCCTAATAACTAGTGTGTTCATTTGTTATCACTTTTTTTCTCCACTATTGTAGAGTTATCTAGTTTTGGTTTCAAGAAAAGAAAGGCCGAAGTGTTAATATATACGTATATGGAACCCAAATTGTCACAAAGAGAGCTGTTAATAGCTCTACTTAACCAAGCCAGCAATCCTTTTACTTCCTCGGAGAAGATTGCTGATATCAGAGAGGTTTTAGGTACAGGAACAACTTTTAAAGGTGTTAACCACCTTTATTTAGCTAGATGCTGCTTTATTGACCACCCTTTGTTTCCAGTCTCCATTAAAGAAGCTAAAGAACAAGCTCTTCTAGCTATCAAAGAGGGTAACAACAACGGCTATTACTATCTTTATCTTACTTGCAAAAATGAAGATGCCCAGAAAGCCAAAGAATATCTTCTTCTTGGAATCAAAGCAAACTATTCCTATGCTTTTTTAGAATATGCTAAGCTTCTTAAAGCCGGCCAGCTTTTTAATAGAAATATCGATTTATCTTATAAATATTTTGAATTAGCCAGTAAAGAACTACCACTAGAAGGTTTCTTTGGAATGCTTCTTATCGATGAAGAAAAGCATGATATAAAAAAAGCAAACGAAGACTATCAAAGGGCTCTTGATTTAGGAATTAATCTTCCAGGAGTAGTTAGATGAGCAAAAACATCAAAGACCGAGCTTGTATAATCGGAGCCTCTTCAATTATCGATCCTCGTTTCTTAAAGAATTTAGATAAAGACTTTCTTTTAGTGGCCTGTGACGGAGGATACTATCACTTCCTAAAAGAAAAACTAGAACCCGATATTTTAGTTGGAGACTTTGATACGTTAGATGAAAATGAAATCAAAAACCCTGGTGTTATCTTTAAGCTAAACCCGATTAAAGATGATACAGATACTTTTTGGGCAATCAAGTACTTGATTTCAAAAGGGTACCAAGAAATTAGATTCTATGGTTGCTTAGGTCAAAAACTAGATCATACTCTAGCTAACATTCAGTTATTAGCTTACCTAAAAGACAATAAAGTAAAAGCTTATCTTTATACTCCAGATAATTCTTCCGTCTTATTTCTTTTAAGAAATGAAAGTATTTCTTTTAAGAAAGAAGCTAAAGGAAAACTATCAGTCTTCTCTTATGGAAAAGAAGCTAACGGTGTCTATGAGACAAATTTAAAATATACCCTTAATAATGCTACTTTGACTGATAGCGTCCCTCTAGGAATCTCCAATGAATTTATTAGACAAACAGCCACCCTTACTGTTAAAGACGGAACTCTCCTAGTAATGGCCCCTACTAACAGCTTCTAATGTACGAGAATCGCTTGCTGATTATAATTTATTGTTTTTGAAGTGTTTTAAAGAAACTTAGAGTATATATTATGTACATATAAAAGGAGCTTCTTGGTTATGAAAAAACACAAGGCTTTGAGTATATTTGGATTAATCTTTTTATTAGGCTTTTCTTTATCATCTTGTGATACTAATAATATCAGCTCTTCTTCAGCTTCTTCCTCTACTTCGGAAGTAATAAAGAAACTAACAGTTGATAGTGATTCTTATGAAACATTTGTCGACCAATATAGCCGTCTTAATCTTTCAGGATTAATTGTCTATTCCGAAATTGAAGGAGTAGAGAGCCAAGTAACTGATTACACTCTTACCTGGAGAAGCTCTGGTGAAGCCTACACCGATAACCAGGTTCTATTAGAGGATGGTAATTTTGATATAGCTGTCAGTAAAACTGGTTATATCTCAACTTACTTTACTATTTCTGTTGGTCCTTCAACTGGCTTCAAGCAAGTATTATCAGTAACTTCTTTACCAACCAAAACTACCTATAAACTAGGTGAAACTTTTGATGCTTCAGGATTAGTAGTTTCACTTACTAATTCCTATACTAATTCAGATAACAAGAAATGTACGACAAAGACAGCATTAGGTTCTTCTGATTACACCATAACCATCGATGATTCAAAAGCATCAACGGTAGCCTTAAATGAAGAAAAGGTCTACCCCGTTAATATTTTCTATACAGGAACAAAAGACACACTTACAGCTTCTTTTTATATCATTGTTACGGATAGAACAATCACCGGTCCTACCAAGATTACTGATGATACTATCTCTGTTGATACTGATAGCGAAAAGATGAAGGTTACTATCACTAATAGCAATAAGACTGCTTCTGCAACAGATGATAAAGGCTATTATTCCCCAGATGAGATTTCTTCCTATAACGTTGCACAATACAGCCAAAATAATTACTATAATAGTAAATATACTCCTACTACTGGTGAGGTTCCTTTGCTAATCGTTCCGGTTATTATCCCTGGATATGAAAGCATGGCCACTTCAAAAATCTGGAACAACATATATAGCTCCTTCTTTGGTAAGTCTACTGATCAAGATTTTGAGTCGGTACATTCTTACTATTACAAATCCAGTTATAAGCAATTGGATTTCACGGGAACTGTAACTGATTTCTGTATTGCTAAACAAGAACTAAGTGATTTTTCTACTGAAAGTGACTTTTCTACTTCAGATAAGACCACCAAATTAGCTGCTATTCTCCCGACTTGGGCTAAGAACCGATATGGTTTAAACTTAAGCGACTATGACTCTAATAATGATGGCTGTCTTGACGGTGTTTGGATTATCTATGTTGGCCCTAATACTAACAGTAGCACTAATTACTGGGCTTACACATATTGGACGCAGAATACCGGAACTGTTCAAGACCCAGTAACTAATTCTTTTGGTTGGGCTTCTTATAATTTCATCAAAAACAAAGAATATTACACTATGATTCATGAAACTGGCCATATGTTAGGATTAGAAGACTATTATTCATACTCATATAGTGGCTATTCTCCTTTAGGAAAGATTGATATGATGGACAATAACATTGGCGATCATAACCCTTATTCAAAACTATTATATGGTTGGATTAACCCTTATATCGTCTATGGGAACAATGTCACCTTAACTTTGACTTCCTGCCAACAAAAGAATGCTGTTATTGTCATTCCTTATGATGATAAAACCTATTCAAAAAATAGTGATGGAAAAGTCATTTTCAATACCTTTGATGAATACCTAGTATTAGATTTCTATACAGACTCGAACTTAAACAGCAATGATAATTCTGATTACGAGGTAAACCACATTTCTGGAAATGGTGGAAGAATCTATCATGTCGATAATCGATTATGCGACGCAAAATTTAGTATCTATGAAAACCCGGATGATTGCTTAAGTGGAACCAGTTATTATAAAGTGATTTCCAATTCTGAGGCAGGCACTAGAGCTGAATCTAATTATGGTCTTCCAGAAGCAGATAACTGCTTTGATGAAATCAGAAGAATCAGTGCTGATGGAACTTATATGTCTAATTATAATAGTGCAAGTTCTTCAACTCTCTTTAAGGCCGGATCAGTGTTCAGCGTTTCGAATTTTACCTCTCAATTCAATTCTGGAAAGCTCAATTGCAAGAAAGATTGTTCTTATATAGTCAACTTCGATACAATCGGTTAAAACTCAATTGCTTTGAGCTAATAGTTTTGTAGAATTTTTTAGAATACTATAAATAGTTTCTTTAGCTGTTTAAGAATCCACTTTTTCAGATAACAGCAGTTTTCTAGTGAAGAAAAATAACCAGCCAATAACAAACCTAGGCAGAATTGCTTCCTGGATTATCTTTGTTGTAGCTATGTCTCTTTTCTTTGCGTCTTGGATTAACTTCATTGTAAAAGCAAAAAAGAAAAGAAATAAAGTATTCATTTAGAAAAAAGAGCCCCAGAATTACACATTCTAGGGCTCGTTTAATTTTATTTGCTTAATGACTTAGTCTGCTTATCTTTCTTCCTGGAATAGAGGACTAAACCAAAGGAGATAGCAAAACCTACTAATAGAAGAACAATACCAATCAATAAATCTCTGATATCAATTCCGTTATAGTACCAATTAACATAGACATCTTGGAACATATCAGAACTAACAAACATGGTAACAATGGATCCTATTGATAGTCCTACGATAGCGTGATAGGTAAGACTTCTATTCTTCTTTAATAATCCGCTCATTACCTTACTGGTTAAGAAGTATCCAACTAGGAATCCTAATGCTAGAGCCAGATAAATAATGAAGATCTGAGGATGGGCTTTCCAATAGGCTAATTTTGAATCTACAGTATCAACAATAGCAGAATAGTAGCCAACCATCATTAAGAAGGCAGTAGCTGATAAACCAGGTATGACCTGAGTTAAACCTAAGACCATACCGATTGGGAACATAACTAGATAGAGCCAGATAGGATATGTTTCTCCAAAGACTGAATCAGCAATAGAGCCAGCGGTGGAGGTGGTAGTAGAATTAGTAAAGATTGAGCTTCTAGATAAATAGACAGTTAATCCGGTGACTGCTAAAGGAATCAGGATACCTAAGATTAATAGAGAGAGGTTAGTTCCGTTCTTCTTACTGCCTTTTATTTCGTTAGTAATAGAAGGCAAGGCACCAATCATTAAACCAGCAAAGAGCAGAATCATTGAGAAAGGAACGATCTTCAACAAGGCTTTAACAGCTAAGAAGCCAACCACAAAGCCAACAATGATTCCTAAAATAATAGGTAAGAGATATAAGAAACAGGTTTTGAATTTCTTAAAGATGTTTCCAACAGCATAAAGTAATTTATCATAGAGTTTGAAGATGATAGCAATAGCAGCCCCTGAGATACCAGGGACGACAACCGCAATTCCAAGAATGAAGCCTAAGAGAAGACTCTTAAACCAACCTTTACAGTCATATTTATCAAGAATGATTTCATCCGTTTTTGGTTCAACTATAGGTTTAGATTCAGCAACCGTGTTTTCGTTAGAAGAAGTAGCAGTGACAATAGAAGTTTCAATAGTCGCTTTTTCTTGGCTTTCTTTGTCTTTTTTCTTAACCTTATTCAATTGATCTTTGGTCATTAGCAGATTCCTTTATTATTTAATACTGCCATATTATAAAGGTTTATGAAAACAAAAAGAAGAAATGTAGAAACTAGACTTTGGATTAATAAAAGAAAGCTGAAAGAAATAAGACAAAATCAAAATAGAAATCACGCCTTGTTTTTTACAAAACTTGAAAGTTATCCACACAAGATTAAAAAAGGCAAAGTTTTTATTTCTGCTCCTCTTCAAGGGGTGTTGATGTCTTTAATCTTTGGGTATAACCATTGTTAGTAACTTATGGCCATTGTAGATAACTTTTCGAGGTTATTAACAACTTATACACCGAGAATCGACTTTTCCACTGCTGGTGGATAACGTGTTTTTTAGTATGTTACTATCTGCATAAATCACGTATATATAGGCTATTTATAATAGTTGATAACTTTGGATTTTGTGGATAGTTATTGACTTATCCACCGGAAAGTTATCCACAGCCTACTTATCCACCAGTTATCCACTAAAATTTTTTGGTGGATAACTTATTATGCTTTTATTCTTATTTAATTATTTTCTTTTAATCGGTGGATAACTTTTTTTGATAAAACTTTTTCTATACTCTTAAGACTCTATGCCCTATAATTTGAATAGTCTAAAATGGAAAAGAAGAATCAATATGCACGAATCAATCAAAGACCGCCAGGTTATGGAGATCTACCAGAAGCTACTAGAACGTATTCGGGAAAGTACCGATCATAAGCTTTTTGATAATATGTTTTCTGGTGACTCTTTTGAGTTAAAGTCTTTGGATAATGGCCATGCTCTTTTTGTCGCAGATTCTGAATCAAATGCGGCCATGATTAGAAGTGCTTTTTCTACTATGATAACTAATGATCTGAATGAGATTACCGAGTCTAAATATACTATCGAAATAACTGACCGATTCTCATATGCTAAACGTAAGGATGCAGTTGAACAAGCCGATACTAAGTTCTTCCAGAATTGCCATATATCTTCTACCTACACTTTTGAAAACTTTGTTACAGGTCCTTGCAACAAAGACGCTTACTTAGCTTCTTTGTTTGCAGTTGAAAATCCAGGAAAAAGTAACCCGATTTTTCTTTATTCTAAATCCGGTCTTGGCAAGACTCATCTCTTACAGGCTATCGGTAATTCTTATAAGTCTAAGCATCCTGATAGTAGAGTCCTTTTTATTACTACTGATGATTTTGTCTCAGAATTTGTTCGTTTTATTAAAGGAAACAAAGGTTCTGAGAACCTTAAAGACTTTTTTTCTACCGTTGATATCCTTTTAGTAGATGATATTCAGTTCTTAGCCGGAAAAGAAGACACTCAAGTAATGTTCTTTAATGTCTTTAATCTTTTGGTATCTCAGGGTAAACAAATAGTTATTACTTCTGATAGAAGCCCAGTTGAATTGAAAGGCCTTCAGGACCGTTTAGTAAGTAGATTCTCTGGTGGCTTATCAATTGGAATCACTAATCCTGACAAAGATACTCTAGTAGAGATCTTAAAGATGAAGATCAAAGCAAACAATCTAAAAGTAGAGTTCTTTGAACCTCAGGTCTTAGATTATTTAGCATTTAATTATTCAAAGAATGTCAGAGAGTTAGAAGGTGCTTTTACAAAGCTGCTGTTTGCTCTTACTATTCATAAGCCGGAAGGTAAGATCACCCTTCAATTTACAAAAAGTGTCTTCGAAGATGATGAAGTTAGAAGATTACAGTCCGGAAAGATTGATATTGGAAAAATAATTTCAGAAGTTGCTCAATATTATTCATTAACAGAGTCACAATTAAAATCCAAGGTAAGAACTAGTCAGATTGCCCTAGCTAGACAGATAGCTATGTACCTATCTAGAACCATTCTTAATCTTCCTTATCAAGAGATTGGAAGACAATTTGGAAAAGATCACACAACAGTCTTAGCTAATGTTCAGAAAATAGATAAAAATATGAATAGTGATCCTACCTTAAAGAAAGCCGTCAAAGAACTAACTGACGACATAAAAAAAGCGTCTTAAAACCACATAATCCGAGAGCTTAAAAAAGTTCTCGGATTTTTCTTAGTCTTCTTCTGGGCTTTACTTATCCACATAGGCTGTGGATAAGCCTTAAGTTATCAACCGTGATTGTTAATAGATTTATTTCAACTTTATATATTATTTTTATTATTAGAAGCATAAATATAGCCTGAATTATCGGCATTTTCTTTGTTATTAGAATTGCTTTAATACAAATTTTCTTTGAGTTATCAACAAATCCACCGCCCCTTATTATCATTATTAGTTAATACGTATAAGAGCTACTGATTAGAATGAAAAATTAAAATCCAAAACGAAACCGAAACGACACATGTTTTAAAATTTAAAAAGAGGTTTAGTAGAAAGTTGTATTTTAAAATAAAAGAGGTTTAAATTTACCCCGATTTTTGCGCGTTTTCTTCTTTCTTATAAGCAGTAAATAAACTATAATATTATTATTGAGTTCTAAATTTTAAATAGGAGCAAAAAATATGAAACTAACTATCAAAAGATTGGATTTCTTAAGATTACTTACTTATGTCAACCAAGCTATCCCTGCTAAATCTGCTGAAAGTCAGTTTATGAATTTCCTTATCTCCTGCCAAGAAGACAAGGTATCCGTTATTGCCAGTGATGGAACAATTTCAGCTAAGATCGATCAGCCTTTAAAAGATCCTAAAGGCAATGATGTGATTCTTAATATTGAAAAAGGTCTTATTCAGACTCCTGCCAAATATCTTTTAGATATTGTGGCAAAGCTTGGCGGAGAAGTAATCACCCTCAATATGGTTGATACTAACTATCTCAATATTTCTGATGATTCCACTAACTTCAACCTCATTACTAAAGCTGGTGAAGAATACCCTAACGTTGATTTAGATATCCCAACTGAAAAGAAAGGCTTTAAGGCTTCCTTGAAGGACTTAAAGAAGCTTTATGATACAACTGCTTATGCTGTTGCCACTAAAGGTCCAAAGGAACTATTCTACGGTGTTAATGTCATGGCTCATGGCGGAAAACTTTTCTTCTTAACTACTGATTCCTATCGTATGGCTAGATATGCAGTTCCTGAAACTGACCAGGAAGCTGATTTTGCTTTCACTTGCCCAGTTAAGGCTTTGGCTATGGCTACTAATATTGGTGTTGCCAGTGACTGCACTATTTATTTTGATGATCAAAGAGCTTTATTTACAGCTGACGGAGTTACTCTTTCTACTCGCTTATTAAGAGGAGACTTCCCTTCAGTTGATCGTCTTATTCCTCCTACTTTCCCTTATTCTGTTTCTGTTGATACTGCTGAATTCCTAGCAGCTGCCGATCGTGTTAAGATTATTTCTTCGGCTGAAGATAAGAACTCCCAGGTTAAGCTAACTATTTCTAAAGCTGGTGGCGTCACTATCTCTGCTAGATCGACTAACTATGGTAATTCTCAGGAAGTCTTAAGAAAGGCTACCTTTGTTTTACCTGAAACGGAAGAAGTCTTTGAGATTGGCTTCAATGTCGATTTTGCTGTTGAAGCAGTCAAAGCCTTAGGAACCAGCAAGTTCTCCTTTGTCTTTGCTTCTCCTACTAGAATGTTCATGGCAAAGAATGATGATGCGGAGAACATCCAGATTATTACTCCTATCCGTATGTCTAACGACTAATTAAATCATCTGAAGTAAGCCTTCTTGATTTTAATTAATTAAGGAGGCTTTTTTTATGGAACGTAAAATAAAATCGCTGTTTTTAAAAGTAACAATGCCAAAAAACAACCTTAATTGTTATAATTTAGATATACCTAGTAATTTAGATGTATGAATGGAAGACAAGCAATGGAAAAAGAACAGGCATTAAAGCTTTGGGAAAAGCTCTTTGGCGATAGAGAAATCGCTTATGATTACTCTTCTCACCCGATGAAGAAAGAGGATTTTAACAATCCTAATTCTCAATATAGTTGGAATCTCGATTTTATCAAGCCTAGTATGGCTGGCGGATTAAATAATGAAAGTAATTTGCTTCCTACTGCTTTAGCTACTATGAATATCAGAGAAGGAAAGAATAGCTTTCGTATCGGAAAGTTTTTATATGAAGTAAGAAAAGGTCATCAATATGGCACCTATGCAATCTTTGATGTAACTGATAGAAATCATCCGGTCAATATGGAACCTGATGATGAGAATCAAGAAAAAGCTTTTAATGATCTTAGGATTGGAACTAACAATGGTCAAGATGCTGATAGTGTCGACAACACCTTTAATCCCTATCCTAACTCCAATAACACAGAACAAGTCCTTACTGAAGAAATCGTTGATGAGTTAGCTAATAGGATTGCTTCTGAAAAAGTTGAAGAACCAGAACAAGTAGCCTCCGATGTTTCTGCTGAAAATGAAAATGGAGAATCCGAAGAAGTAAAAGAAGAAAACGTTCCTGAAACTCAGAAAGAAGAAGAGGCTTCTCCTACAACAGATGAGATAAGTGAACCTAAGACTGTTGAGCAAGAAGATGTTAAACCGGAAACCGAGAATCATCCTATTGAGCAAGAGGCAACAAAAGAATCAACTAAAGAAAGCACAGTTGAAGAGCTTTTAGCTGAGAACAATAGACTTCAGGAACAGATTGCTTCTGATAAAGAAGAAATCGAAGGCTTAAATAACCGTTTATCAGAATTAGATGAAAAGGTTAGCGAAAAAGAATTAGATGGCGAGATTCCCGTTGACTATGAAAGATCAGAAGTCGTTGAAGAATACGAGGATGATAGCACAGAAAAAGAAATCGCATCTCTTAAGGATGAGGCTTCCAAGAAAGATCAGGAAATCTCTGATCTCAAAAACACTATTGCTACTTTAAATCAGGATACTGCTGCCATCAAAAATCAAAATCAGGGATTGCTTGATGAAAAAGAGTCTTTGACTTCAGCTTCAGCCGACTTAGAAAAAGAGCTAACAGCCCTTAAAGAAGAGAATTCTTCATTGAAACAACATTCTCAGGCTTTAGAGACGGAAAAGAGTTCTCTTACTGAAAGGATTAATCAGATTCAGGCCAAAGAAACTTCAGACGCCTCTTTAAATGAAATCAGCAAGAAGGAAAAGGAAGAACTTAATGAAAGAATCAATTCCGAAAAGGAAATGATTGCCACTCTTTCAAATGAAAATTCCTATTTAAAGAGCCAAGTTACTGAACTGAACAAAACTATTGAAGCTAATACTGCCACTGAGAAAGAATTAACTGATAGTCAATCCTTAAACGAAGAAAGCACTAAGGAAATCCAAGCTCTTAAGGATGAAAACAACCAGTTAAGCAATGAAATAGCTGCCGAAAAGAAGAATAGTGAATCTTTAAAAGATGAACTGAATTCATTAAAAGCAGAGAAAGAGACTATTAATCAGTCTTTGCTAACTGATTTAGAGAAAGACAAGCAGCTTAATGAAGAAAAAGCTGGTCTAGAAAAAGAAAAGGCCGAGCTTTTAGAGAAGATAGATTCTCTTACTAAAGAGAATACTTATTTGCAGAACAACAATGGTTCCTCTCTCTCTAAGGTAGAAGAGCTTACTAAAGAGAAAGAATCCCTCAATGAAAAAATGTCTTCATTGGATAGCGAAAAAGAAGTTCTTTCTTCTGAGAATGCCTCGCTAAAGAGGCAAGTAGAAGAACTTACTGCTAACGCTTCTTCTCTAAAAGAAACCAATTTACAGGCTATATCACAAGAAACTCAGCAGCAGACGGAGATTGACCAGCTTAAGAAAGCTAACGAAGTCTTAACTTCTAAAAACGAAGAGCTTAATGCTACTATTTCTTCTCTTAATGACGAAAAGACTAATCTTGAGAAAAACAACCAGGAACTAGTCATTGAAAAAGAAAACAGCAATAAGATAATCGCTGATTTGAATTCCAAAATTACTGAGATTTCTTCTACTAATCAAGCTGATAGCGATAAAGAAAAAGAACTTCAGTCGAAGATTGCTGATTTAGAGACGACTAAAGATGAACTATTCCTTAAAGCTTCTAACTATGTAGCGGAATTAGAAAAGCAGAAGACTGCTTTTTCCTCTTTGGAGAAGAATCATCAGGAATTAACCGACAATTTTAAGAAAACCACTGATGAATTAACAGCTGAGAAGAATACTCTTTCTCTTCAAATAGATGAGCTGAAGAAAAGCGAAGAAGAAAAGAGTAATAAGGTTACTGAATTAGATAATCTTCTTCAGGCTAAGAATGGTGAGAACGAAGAAATAATTAATGGCTTAAAAGCCAATGTTTCACAGCTCAATAAATTTAATCTCTATTTGTCATTAGGTGGCTCTAAAGATAGCTATGATGACTTTAAAGCTGCTATTAATGATTTAGCTATCGATTACAACGAAGAGAACGTTAAAGGCCTGCTTCTTAAGCATTCTGAATGGATGAGACAAGACGATCTTGAAATCTATAATTCTCCGATTGCTAAAGAAAGCTTTTCAGAAGAGATTAAAGAACCGGTTATTAATGCTACTGAAATCTCAGAAGAAGATATCAGTATGGTTGATGAGGAACGCAAGGAAGCTAAACTAGCGCTTAAGGCGTTTAAAGAAAAATACCCTAATACTGATAAAGTCTCAGATTTTGCTGGAAGAGAAATCAAATACTCCGACTATAAGGACGAAGAATCCCTCTATGGCTGGGACTACCGTCTCTTTGACGGAAATAAAGAAGCAGACTCTGATAATGTCTTAATAGCTAATATTAAGTCTTTGAAAGATTTTGTCCCTAAGGGAAGCTTTACTTCTAATGGTCATACTTATCATGTGGAAAACAAAGACGGCCAGTATCAGCTTCTTTCTGATGACTATGTTTCTGATCCCTATAACCTTGACGATGCCATGAAGGTATCTAAGCTTGCTTCCACCAAGAAAGAACCTTTGATCTATATCTTTATCAAAGCCTTAGGAATCCAAGCCTCTACTCCTGATAATGACTCGCTCTTTAGTTTCTTCGATATCATTGAAAGAACAGTCAAGAGATGCTGTCCGGATTCCTTTGTTAATATGCAGGTCAATGCCGGAAACGGAGCTGACTTTGTCTTCTTAACCTTTGATGGAACCGTTGACTCGGCTTATGAAGAAACACTGAATTACGCTATTCTTCTTAACTCCTACCGTAAAGAGTTCTATAAAGCTAACAAGCTTAATGCTATCATTGTTATCGATAAGTTAGATGCTGCCATGTCTGAAAGACATTTAAGCTATGAGAAGCTAACCTATCAGACTAAGGATCAAGGCTTGATGGCAATCAGATATGACCTTAATCAGAATACAGTCATTAACTCTACTATCAAGAGAACCATTCATATAGGTCCTTCTATCTATGATGACCTCGATGTTGACAAGACACACCTAAGTGAATCGAGATTAGGGCAAGGTAACTTTGCTGAACTCTTCAAATTCTCTAAGAAGTACTATGAATGCCATTATGTTTATAGGCTAACTGGTAAGATTGAAGAAGATAAGTAATTTCACGTGAAATTAATTTAGTAAGAAAGGACAACAATATGGATATTCTAAAAAGATTTTTGAGCTACGTTTCTATTGAATCTACGGCTGGAGATGAGAAAGAAAGCACCTGCTCCGATGAAAAGATGCTTGTACTTGCCGATAAGCTTTTAGATGAACTTCAAAAGCTTAATCCTAATGAGATCTCCATCAATCAATTTGGCGTGATTGACGCTAAATTTGAAGGAAATAGCTCTAAGCCGATGATTGCTTTATTAGCACATATGGATACCTCTCCTTCTGCTAGTGATAAAGATGTTAAAGCCTCCGTTGTTGACTATAAGGGAGGCGATATCAAGCTAAATGATTCTCTTTCTCTAACCGTAAAAGATTTCCCGACTCTTAATCAGGCTATTGGTCATCAGGTCATTGTTACTGATGGAACGACTTTGCTAGGCGGAGATGACAAAGCCGGCATTGCTATTATCATGGATGCTTTGACTTCAATCATTGAGGGAAAAGAGAATCACCGTCCTTTAGAAATTATCTTTACTACTGATGAAGAAATCGGTGCTGATGCTAAGCATGTTTCTTTAGATAATGTCGCTTCTAAGTATGGCTATACCGTTGATGGCGGAGACTATAAATATCTTTCGATTGAATCCTTTACTGCCTATTCAATGAATGTCATGGTTTCTGGTAAATCAATCCATCCTGGGTATGCTAAAGACAAGTTGGTCAATGCCAGTAACGTTTTCATTAGGTTCTTTAATGCTCTTCCTGAGTATTTAAGACCGGAACATACTGAAGGCAGAGAGCCTTTCTATCATCTTTGCAGTTTCTCCGGAAACGAAGATGGTGCTAAAGCTGAGATGATTGTTCGCTCCTTTGATGATGTCCAGATAAATCAGATGCTTGATTTAGCTAGGCTATCGGCTAAAAGAATCAATGACTCTTTAGGATATGAAGCCATTACTTTGGACATCAAGCAAAGCTATCGCAATATGAGAGTTGTCTTAGATAAATATCCTGAGATTCAAAAAGAAATTGAAGGGGTATATAAAGCTTTAGGTCTTCCCTACAATTATGTTGCTGTTAGAGGCGGAACTACCGGAAGTCAGTTAAGCTTTGTCGGTCTTCCTTGTCCAAATATTGGAACCGGCGATTATAACTGCCATGGACGTTTTGAATATGTTGACTTAGATGAAATGAAGACCATGGCTAAGGTAGTTAAGCTTTTAATGAAGGCTTAAGATACTTTATTCGGCTAAATTAGGTGTTTCTTAAAAGCCTTTGTATATATATAATCAATATTTAGTATTGTAA
>DLIM01000034.1:24219-26900 GCA_002483745.1 Caryophanales bacterium UBA7642
AAAAGTAATATAAATCTCTATAGTTTTGGCAAAAAACTATTTCAAAGCTAAAAACATGTTTGCTATTTTAAGGTTTCTTCTTTGGTTTTGAACTACTTAGCCATTAAAATTAGAAATGCGATTTTTTGGGAGGTATACCAATGAAAAAGTTTTTCTCTTTAATTTCAGTAGCGGCCGTCTTAGGGGTTGGAGCATTGTCTGCCCAGTCCACTGATGTTGTTCTTCCTGGCTCGGAAAAGAGTTCTAGAAAAGACTACATCGTCACAGTTGATGGCGCTGCCGGAAAAGACAGTTCAGATAAGACTCGTAACGAAGTTCTTAACGAACTTGCTTACAAGCTTCCTAAGGGAAGTTATGAGGTAACAAACATTTATGACACCGTCATGAACGGTTTTGCTATCTCTATCGATTCTTCTTTATCTAATTATGTTTCAGCAATCTCAGGAGTCTCAAGTGTTGAGGAATCTCACACTTATGCTGCTCCTTCTACTGAAACAAGCGGAACCGCTACTACTTCAACGGCTTCTGATGATGTCGTTGTTAAGGGCAAGTTAACTAACTATTCTGCTCAGTCAGTACACGCTGATGATGATGCTATCTCTGCTGCCATTAAGGATGTCACTGGAACTAGCGGAACTACTCAGGGCGGTAAAGGTATCAAGATTGGTATCATTGATACTGGTCTCTATTTAAATCAGCTCGAAGGATCCTCTGCAAGAGAGGCAGCTAAGGCTACAGCTGCTAAAGACAGTTCTCCTTATACTTTAAGCAATGCTGCTTTTAATGATTTAACTTCTGATAATTTAGATGCTGATGCTTTAACTGCCGATAACATCAAAACTTTAACTACTACGGCTGGCAAGTTCATTGATAACAAGATTGCCTATACCTACGATTATGCCGATAAAGACAACAACGTTGATCCTACCGGCGGAAGCGCTGGAGAACATGGCACCCATGTTGCTTCTATGGCTGCTGCTAACGGTCTTGACTTTAAGGGTATTGCCCCTAATGCTCAGCTTGCTATCTTAAAGGTCTTTGGTAATGTTGGCGGTGGAGCAAGTGATACTTCTATTATTGCTGCTTTAAATGATGCTGCTAAGCTTAAGCTTGATGTTGTTAACCTTTCTTTAGGCACTGACTTAATTGATTATGATGATACTGTCAGCGATGCAACCTATCAGGCCATTGTTGGCGCTAATGCCGCTGGCACTATTGTTAACTTTGCTGCCGGTAACGCTGGCAAGTCTTCTTTCTCTGGTACTAAAGGCTATGCCGATTGGACCACTGATACTGTTGAGACCGGTGTTTTAGGAAGCAGTGCTAATTTTGATGAAACTTGCAACATTGTGGCTGCCTCTAACCCGGATAAAGCTTTCTATTCTTCAATTATGACTATTGGAGATACTGCTATTTCTTATGATGATCAGGTCATCAATAAGACTGGTAGCTCTCTTCATTATGATGAGCCCCATGCTCTTACTGACCTTTTAGGTTCTGAAACTTCTGGAACCTTTAATTACGTTAGAATCGGTGGCAATGGTGCTGAATCTGATTACACTGATGATATTAAAAGTAAGATTACAGCAGGCAAAAATATTGCTGTTGTAAACCGTGGTGTTACTACCTTTACTTCTAAGGTTCAAAATGCTGAAGCAGCTGGTGCTAAGGCTGTCATTATGATCAATAACGATCCTTCTATGTCCTTTAACTTCAGCTTCGATTTTGGCTCTTATAATCCTTCTATTCCTGTTGTTCTTGTTTATAAGAGCATGAATTCTATTTTTGGCGCTGCTGGAAACACCGGTTCCTTTACCTTAGGTGTCAATACTGTTCGGGATGCTCGGGATGGACGTGTCATTGCTTCCTTCTCATCTGATGGTCCTTCTTATAACCTTGATATTGATCCTACTTTAGCTGCTCCCGGAAAACAGACCATCGGTGCTGTTTCCGCTTTAACTAAAGGAACAAATTCTTCTTTGTATGGCTACGATAACTATGATGGAACTTCTATGGCTACTCCTAACCTCACTGGTTCTATCGCTTTAGCTTTAGGCGAAAAGAAGCCTGCTAATAGTGGTGCTTTAGCTTCATCTTCTGATGATAACTACACCTCCTATAAGAAGAATGTCTCTTCTATCGCTATGGCTAGCGCTAATCAGTTATTAGATACTACTAAAGCTACTGTCACTTCTCCTCGTATGCAGGGTGCCGGTCAGATTGATGTCAGAAACCTTTTATCTACTGATACCTATATTACTTATAATAATCAGGATACTGGTGACTTCACCAATACCACTGAATCCAAGGTTGAATTAAAGAATACTGGTACTTTACAGGTTGATTTAGCTACTTCTACTCAGTCCTACATTAGTTTCTCCTACACTATCCATAATGATTCTTCCACCTCTAGAACTTATGATCCTTCTTTATCAGTTATGATTCCTCAGTTAAGAGTCCAGGAGACTCAGGCTGAGTATGATGGTTCTACTGCTGAGACTAAGATTGATGTTCCTGAGAATCTTCCTTCTACTATTACTCAGTCTGTCAACGATGATTTAGTTACTACTGTTGCTGCTGTTAATTCCGATAGTTCTGATCACGTTACTGTCGCTGCTAACAGCACTACTACTGGAACTGTCAAGGTTGAAATCGATAATCTTCAGTTCACTAAGGCCTGG
>DLIM01000034.1:27061-38151 GCA_002483745.1 Caryophanales bacterium UBA7642
AAGAATGCTGATTTCACTGGCACTTTACAGGAATATGTCAACAAGTACTTCTCTGATGCTGGCGGAACTTATGTCGAAGGCTACCTTAATCTTAGTGAAGTCGGTGTTACTGAGAATGATGCCGCTGTTTCTCACAAGCTTTCTATTCCTTATATGGGATTCTATGGCAACTACACTATAGGTGCTGCTGTCGAACCTCTCAATACTGATAAGGAAGCTGGTCATCTCTATAATTCTGAGATGATTGATGCTTATGTTAAGAACCTTTCCAACGCTACTTATAAGAAGGCCAATGCTTATACTGGTTCTTCTTTAAGTGCTTGCTCTGCTTCTAAGGCTGATGACTATGCTAACATCTCCAACATGAATACTTCTGCTGTTGCTGATGGTACTAACTATCTTTCTACCTCAAATCCTTCTAACGATGGCAAGGTCTATGCTGGTGCTACTAACAGATCTGATGCTTTGATTGCTAGCTTCTTCGTTAATCGTTCTATCTCCTCTGCTACTTGGAGCATTTCTTCTGGAAGTACCGTAAAGACTCATGGCGATATTGATGATATCTATAGTGGCTATAACTATGGAACCGCTTATGGCTTAGTCAAATCTTGGTTATCTACCGGTGACTCTGGCTATGTAATGCATCGTGGCTATGCCAAGATTTCTCTTAAGACTCTTGATGAAGGCGAGTATACTTTAAAGTTCTCCTTCACTTTAAGAGGAACTGGTACTACTCAGACAATTTCCAAGACTCTTGTTATCGATAAGACCGCTCCGACCCTTGTCTCCGCTACTGTTACTACTTCTGATGATAAGAAGTATCTTACCTTAGTTACTAAGGGTGCTGATTCTCAGCTTACTGTTGGCGGTATCGGTTATGTTCCTAACAGTTCCGATGGTGAGCTTTACACCTATAAGGTCAAGCTTACCGATAAGATCCTTGAGGCTGGAACTTTAACTGCTACAATTGAGGATTCTGCTCATAACCAGTCTAATTTGATTATTAATCCTAATGATTTAACCTTCGTTGCTGGCTCTTCTGAATTCACTAAGAGCATGATGTTTGTTGCTACCTTAGTAAATTCCGGAAACGGTTCTTACACCTTTACTACTGAAGTAACTGATTTAAAGGGTAATACCTTAACTTTGAAGAAAGATTACACTCTCTACATTCAGTTAGCTACTAGTCTTGATGTCAACACTCTTGCTGTCACCGTTGATGGCGCCGACACTACTTACACTTATGATGCAACTACTGGTATCTTAGCGGTTGCTATGCCTGCTGGCTCTGGATCAATTACTCTTAACTCTGCTCCTAGTAACATCACTCCTTCTGGAACCTCCTCTTCTTCATCTGCTACTTCATCTTCCTCATCTTCTGATACGACCAAGAAGGGCTGTGGCGGAAGTATTGCTGCCGCTACCTCAATTGCTGGTGCTGCTCTCTTAATGGGACTAGGTCTCATCATCAAGAACAAGAAAGATAAGAAATCCGAGAAGTAGTCTTTAAGGAAATCTATTAAGCAAAAGCCCCGGATTTGTGCCGAGGCTTTTGCTTTCTAAGACTAATCAATTCAAGTAAATTAAATAAAAGATGTTAATCTCTAAAAGAACTAAAGCATCAATTGCCTGCTGGATTATTTCAGTCATTGTGGCCTTAGCGGTGATTATACCCTTACGCTTCTTTTCTTCCTTCGGCTTAAGCAATTCCTGCTTAGTAGTCGGATTAGTTTACTTAGGAGTGATTTTCTTTATCTATATCAACCGCTGGGGCATGTTTGATACTTTCCGTTTTCAATTCATCAATTTCTGCTACTCTTTTAGAAAAGGCTCTCCTCATAAGTACAAAGATGCTGGGGTAGTTTTAACAGGTTATGGCAACTGGTATTATTGCCAAAGTCAAGAGGTTGCTGAAGATATGATGAACTATTATTGGGGTGAAACTCAAAGTGGTGACGAATATATCGCTGGCATTAATGCTACCTATGCTGCTGACAATACCACTGTTAGTGAAATCGATTGCTTAATGGCTTGGGGAGGTTCTGACGGTTATTATAGTCTTACTACCTTTGGTTTCAAGAATTTTGGAACTGCCAATAATAACGACTATAATGCTGCTATTACTGCTGCCTTTGCTGCTTAACCATCTTCTTAATTAACAAACTAGGCTGTGACTTGTCACAGCCTTTTTTCTTGATTAATTATTGTAGCTGTTGTTATCTTTAATAGCTTTCGTTAAAATAGAAAGACACTAAAATGAAAAAGAAAACATATAAAATTATTCAGTATGTCTTGATGGGCCTGATTGTCGCTAACTTTATTGGCTTTGGAGTTGAACTAGCAGTTTCTGGAGTTATGAATACCTGGGCTTCTTTATGTCTTTCTATAGGCATTATCAGCATCTTCCTGTTTGTTATTCTTTCTTTAATGTATGGGGCTGTTAAAGTAGATCCTAAAGAGAAGCCTTCCTGTAAAAACTGTAAAACTTGTGGAACCCCTAATGATTTAGATGCTCTTTATTGCAAGCACTGCGGGAAGAAATTCTAAGATAAATTCACTAATTAAAAATCGGTTATTAGGAATCAAATCCTAATAACCGATTTTAATTATTTGACTAAATCGCTTTTTAAGAGGATGGCGGTATAGTTATCTTTGCTGAAAAGAATCTTCTCATAGATTTCAGCTAATTCTTCAGGCGTCTCTTTCCTATTGTCGAAGAGCCATCCAAAGGTTACCAAGGTGAAGGAACCGTTGAAGACAAGACACCGATAATAGTCTTCAGGATTGTTTTCTTTGTCGAACGCTTTTAGGCAGGCTTTTTGTAGTTCCATAATAAAGAAGCCAAGCAGGTTATTCTTATAGAACAAACTAAAGTCATCTTTTCTTTTTTCAACAGTAGTAAAGGCTGCCTTGTAGAATTCTTTAACAGTCATTAATGAAGTTACATTGCTTATTTTATCAGCAAAAGGTGTAATGATGCCATCGAAATAATACTTAATAACATCATCTTTGTCTTTGAAGTTACGATAGAAGGAGATACGGCTGACTTTAGCGTTTTCTGATATTTCAGAGATGGAAATTTTAGAATAAGGCTTATCTTTCATCAATTTGATGAGGGCATTAGCGATTTCTTTTTTAACGGGATGCTTTCTATTAGTTTTCATTTTTTTATTTTTGTTTATCTTGCTGTGTTCTTATGTAATCAATAACGTACATAGGTCGGTTTCGGGTATTTATTAAGATGTTGTGCTCATATAAGCCATTAATGCCAACAAAGGTAATAACAACGCTGGCTGCTAAGAAGACAAAGGAAATAATCATAAAGACAGTAATTGCACTATAAGCAGGCATCACTTGGCATAATCCTAAGATATAGCAGATTAATAGAGCTAAGGAAGATAAGAAGAAGATAATTGAGGTGATTACTCCAAACTTACTAGCCAAGAACAAAGGACGGGAAGTAGCAACTGAGATATTATCGAGGGCATAAGTTACTAATTTGTCAGTATTAAAGTTTGTTTTACCGGCTACACGTTTTCCTCTGACGTAATCAACTTCACAGGATTTAAAGCCCACCAACGGTATAGTAGGCATAAATAGACGATCTGTTTCACTCATCTTATTAATCTCATCAACAGCTCTCTTTGATAATCCTCTATAGGCATTTACATTAGAAGGAATAGCTTCTTTCTTCTCTAGCTTATTGATAACCTTATAGAACATACCAGCCGTGGTTCTTTTCAACCAAGAATCATTCTTTCTGTCACCTCGATGAGGATTAACTATTTCATATCCTTCGGTAAACTTATCGCAGATGTCCTTAATAAGACTGACAGGATCTTGTAAGTCGCAATCCATAGTGATGACATAATCGCTCTTGTTCTGTTTGAAGGCAGCAAAGATACCAGGATTCTGACCGAAATTCTTTGAAAAAGAAATGATGGTGACATCATTTCTCTTTTCATAGATGTCGTTCATGACTTTAGCGGTGTTATCAGTTGAACCATCATTAACCATGATGAAATCAAAAGCATAATCTTTAATGCTCTTAATGATTGGATCAACGGCTTTAAAATAAATAGGAAGTGTTTCCTGCTCATTTTTGCAGGCTAATATTATTGAGACTGTTTTCATTTCTACCCCTCACGCGTTTGCTTTCGCCCATATATTGTACCCTTTTTCATTTGGAATTTTTAGACTTTCCATCTTTGATATTTCAAAACGTTGATATAAGCATAAAAAATTACTTAAAAGAATAAATATGAATAAAACATCTCTAGCAAATAGCCTTGTATCTTGACCTTGCTATGTGGTATATTATTTCTCGCCTAAATACGATTTTCCTTGTATTTAGTTGCTGGGAGGCATAAAAATTATGAAAAAGGGAATCCATCCGAAGTACTATCGTTGTAAGGTTACCTGCATGACTTGCGGAAATACCTTTGAGACCGGCTCTACTTTACCGGAAATCAAGGTTGATACTTGCTCTAACTGCCATTCTTTCTATACTGGTAAACTTTCTTTTGCTGCTGATACTGGCCGTGTTGCTAAGTTCCGTAAGAAGGCTGCTGCTGTCGAAGCCAAAGCTAATGAAGCTAAGACTGTTGAAGCTGCTAAGCCCGAAACTAAGTAGTTTATCAACAAACATTTAAGAAAATAACTGCCTGAAAAAGGCAGTTTTTATTTTTTGCTTTTTAAGAAAAATAAAAAACGTTTACGCTGATTTAACACTTGATTTTCTAGTGAATAGCAACTACTATATTGTTAGAGAAATGAATAATTTCTCGGAGGGTAAAATTTATCTTCGTCGTGTTGTGCATTAAATAGATATTAAAAAGTGGAATTGGAACCGCGCTTACCTCCAGCGCGGTTTTTTGTTGGTATTATATGAATGAATTCTTAAAAAAGGTAGAATAATAGGTATGAATGAGGAAAATAATCAAGTTCATCTCGATTTTCTTTCTCTCTTAAAGCAATCAAAGGAAATGCTTTCAGAGAAGTCTTTGGACACTTTTATTTCTTTGGATAAAAGCAGTTTAAGCAATCTTCTCTCTGGCAGAAGGCTTCTTTTGAATGTTTCCTTTAAAGATTGGTTTGCTCCTGTTTTTGTTGAGGATAAAAACAATCATCTTTTCTACCCTTTCTTTTTTTTGAAGACTAAGACAAGAAGAGAAAAGAATGGTGTTTTTCTTTCTAAAGAGGACTTTTTACCTGTTTTTAATTCAGTAGCTTTAAATTTCTTAGGATCTTTAGGATTGGATGTCAGTGACTTTAGTAGAATCAATGATTTAAATTCTTATCTCCTTTCTTTTTCTTCAGCTATTGAAGTGGCTAAAGTTTCTTCTTTGACTGGTCTTTGTTCTTCCTTAGCTTTCTATGATGAAGAGAAACTAATGAATAATGCTCCTTTTGAACTGGCTCTTTCTTCTTTGAATTCTTCTCCTATTGATAAGAAATTTCAAGGTATGTTCTTTGATTCCAATAATCAGATGACTAAAGGAAACAACGGAAAAGAATATTTCTTTAGTGACTATAGGAAAGCCTTAGAGGTTTTGGAATCTCCACTTAGTTCTGTTAAGGTGATCTGCCAGAATGAAACCATAGTGTCTGATTTTACTAGATTTGCTATCACTAACATTCTTCCTCGTTCTGAGACAATCCTTTTAGTTGTCAATGATGAGAAAGAAAAGAAGAAATGTCTCAGTGTTCTTTCGAAGAAGGAACTATCGGCCTTTTCAATTGATGGAACTGAAATTACCCCTACTGGTTTTGAGGACTATTTTAGAGAACGTCATTATTTTCCTTTAACCTTGGATGAAAGAAAAAGATTTTGGAATTTCAGAGAGAATACTTCTAAATATGTAAGCTTCTACCGCAAGAAAGAAGAGTGTTTTGATTATCCTAATATGAACATAGATGCCGATATTATTAATATTCTCTTGGATGGTAAGGAAGGCAATCATTTAGCTTTGGATATTACTGATTATTCTGAAGCCGACTATAAAAGCGATGTCTCTTTTATTAAGTCTCTGATTACCTTGTCTTCAGTAAGGGATTCTTATATCAGCGATCACATCTTCTTTGGTTTGTCGGTATCAGGAAAGAAAGATAATTATGATGCTCTTCAAAAGATCGTTGCTAAGATTTCGTCTGCTATCACTGAATTCCAGAAAGAAATCATTGATGTTAACACGATTGAAGATAGTCCAATAGATTCCTTTGCTGATTTTGATGAATATGGTAAAGAGTTAACGGTTTTAAGCGGATATAATGGATTCCCTAAGAAATATTTTAAAATCAATAATCTCGAAACTGAAAGCCATAGCCTTTCTGATTTAAAGACTCTTTATCAGTCTATTTCCTCAACTAGGCTTTTAATTGGTAACCTTTGTGTTGATTCAATTTACTTAGCTGATATTAGGGGTCTTCTTAATGACTATAACAATAAGAAGTTTTTAATAAGAAGAAAAACTAAGAAAATTCTTATTTCTTATATGAAGGTCAAGAAGAATCCTGATGTTAAGACCTTAACTAGAATTCTTAATACTTATATAAGCAGTGTTGAGAGGCTCAAGCAGGTTCTCCCTGAATATCAGGAAATCTATGGCGATAGTGTTACTACGATGAATGGAGTAGTTGAGATAGAGACTAATGTAAAGTTTATAAAGCAGTTTAATCAGATTTCTCAGTCTAAGCCGTATTTTAATCTTGATAACAGTTTTATTAAGAAGTGTTTTAAAGACAATTCATTTAAGCAGAACGCTTTTGATCAGTACCAGTCTTTAGAGAAGAAAGAAGGTAAAATAAAAGCCCTGATTAATTCCTATATTGGTTTCTTTCTTGATGATGAGAAACCTTATTTTACTTTACCCTTTGAAGAAGTCTTAACAGTAATTAAAAGAAAGAGCAATGGTACTTATCAGCAATTCAATGAGTACGCCTTGTTTAAAGAGAAAGCTCAGTCAGCTTCAGTCCTTTTAAATCTTACTATTAGAAAATATCAAAAAGAAAAGAAGAAACTAACTACTTTTGCTGATGACTATATTGATTCCTTATTCTTAGCCTTCCATGAAAGAGGAGAGAAGATTTTCCACCCCTTTGAAGATTCTTATCATGAGGCTGAAGTTAAGTACTTCTCGGGATTATTCGAATTTGATAAATTAGATGATCGTCTTCACTATGATAGAACAGCTAAATTACTGACTAGTATCCGGCAAACCGGTGTTTTCTTTGATGATTATCAGACTACTGAACTTAAATCAAAAACGAAATCATTGGATTATGATAATTGGACAACTCTTATTGGCTTATATGGATATGTCTATCCAATCACTGTTTTAACCAAATCAGAGATGGGAGTCTTTACTAAGAATAGTTTTGATAATGTCTTTGTCTTTAATTCCTCGAAATTATCTCAGGCTTCTTTAACTACTGCTATCAATATCGGTAAAAGAATTATGTTTGTTGATTCTATTACGGAATCAGATTCCAGGACTTTCGGCTATCATTCTTATTCCTTGAATCATGAAAGCCTATATAATCATTTTTTTCATTTTGAAAGTTTGACCAAAGTATTCGTGAATCTAATTAAAAGTGAAGCAGCAAAGCATCTTTTTAAAGTTGATACCTCTGATCCCGTATTTCCTTTTATGTTAGTTAATTCCAAAGGAAAAAGAATAGCTTTCCTTCCTGATATCCTTATACCAGAAGAATTAAAGAAGGATACGGTTACCACTCTTAGAGGATTCTTAATGAAGAATTATGGCATCCCGCTTTTAATTATCGATACTTATGAATTTATGTTCGCTCCTAGCAAGACCTTTGTTTCAGCAATGAAGATATATGGTGCCGCTAAGAAGAAGAGCAAGACTGAAGAATTGAGCTTCTACCGGGCTGCTGATTTGTTCCCTGCTAAAAGCACAACTGATCTTTATTTAGAAGAAATAGCTAAGATTAAAGCTAGTTTCAGGACCTGTTTAAGTCACAATGAATTCTATGACTTGATCAATCATCATCAGTATGAGGATGCTTTCTATGGTGTCCAGCCAATAAGAAAAAGTATTGCTGATAGAATCACTAATCAAGGATTCCAGAAATGGCTAGATTATCAAGTCAATTCTATTGGTCTTATTATTAACAAAGATGGTTTCTATATGGATGTCTCCTTAGAAAAAATTGATTTCAAAAAATCGGATAAATCCATCCGTATTATGGAGGAAATATCCGAAATCGAATTAATGCAAGGTATCAAAGCCTTTGTCTTCTCTTTCGACTTCTTTGAAGAAGAGGAATTAAGAAGCATCATGTCGGCTTTAGTAGGATACGATGCTAACGATCCTGAATTCAGCCTTCATTTCGATGATGTCATCGAAATGATGCTGAACCACAGGATTTTAAAGCGTCTTGGAGGCAAGCTTTCTTTAAGGCTGGATTAAAGCTTCTTAACCCAAAGGCCATGAAGGTTGCAATATTCGTAAGCCTCAATAACCTTTTCGCCAGCAGCTAAATTGAATTCAGCAATCGGTTTGCCAGTAGGATCAAGCTTCTTCATATCATTCTTCTTGTTGGTGACTAAGCAGATAAAGACAATATGATGTTCAGCAGTCATCGGATGTAAGACAGAGCCGACAGTAACAGTGACTTTGTTTCCTTCAACGGCAATCACCGGAACATGTTTTTCTAAAGCGGCATCGGTTGAATTAGCCTTGAGTTCGACATAGTCTTCTCCCTTACCATCTAAAGACATAACGACTTCATTAGTGGTCTTGTTTTTGTAAAAATTGACTTTCATAAATTTGTTAACTCCTTGCTTGAATTATACCATGTTTCTTGGTTAAGTGCTAAATAACGCTTTAAAAAAGCCTCCCTATTAGGAGGCTAGTGTTTATCTGAAGTAGTCACGGAAATCGAATTCGTATTTGTCCATGCAGGCTTTTATGATATCGTAGATATTCCAAAATATTCCGATACCTACGACAGTATAAGCTAACTTAACTAAAGCAAATTTCCAGGCTTTCTTAAATGATTTAGCATAATAGAATTTATCAATACCAAGCCATCCTAAGAAAATAAGGATTATAACGAGCCACGGATCGACTTTCTTTTCGGCTATTCCATATTCTTCTTTTTCCATGATATTATTGCCGTCCTTTAAGTAAGATAATTATAACGGAATATCATTCATTATGAAAGACTGTTTTTAGTTAAAGAGTAGGTAAAGGGCCTAATTCTATCTTCTTCTCACAAAGCTTTTTGATTTTATACCTATATTAATACTATAATTGTTTACGACAGGGGAGGAATTACTCATGGTCAAAATCTTTAACTTTGAACGGAACACCAAAGAATTCAGTGCTAATACATATGTTGTTGGCAAAATCGGCAACAGTTGCTTAGTAGTGGATTTAGGCTCCACCGATGATGAAGTTTATGACTATATTGATACTCACTACAGTAAAGTAGCTGGTATCCTTCTTACCCATGCCCATTTTGATCATATTAGAGGAATTCCGGCTTTATTAAAACACTTTAAAGATAATATCCCTATCTATCTCAATTCTGCTGATTGGCCTCTTCTTTCTGATTCAAGTCTTAACTCCTGTGCCTTAACAGGTGAGAAGGTTAAGATTAATATCAATCCTATCGATATTAAGGATGGTGAGGAATTATCTATTTCTAACTATAAAGTTAAAGTAATAGCTACTCCTTTTCATACTGAAGGCAGTGTCTGTTATTTTTTTAGTGATGACAATGCTATCTTTACTGGCGATACTTTGTTTAAGGGTGCTATAGGAAGAATAGATCAGCCTACTAGCGATCCTAATAAAGTTGATTCATCTTTAAGAAAGCTTCTTACTTTAAGAAAGACGTTAGTAGTTTATCCAGGACATGGTCCCATCACTAGACTAGATAATGAAGAGAAGACTAATCCTTTCTTAATTAATTTAAAGAAGTAGACATCATTCAGTCAAACGAAAAGAGAGGTGTTAGCCTCTCTTTTTTTAGTCTTTTCTGATGAAGTTAGTTGAGATTTTCTTTTCTTTCTTAGGAAGACCGTATTTTTTCTTGCCTAAGGCGATAGCTTTCATTAAGAAGACCATATTGTTAGCTAAGGTTCTCATCATCTGAAGACCTTCTAAGTCTTCATTAGCTTCTCCTTCTTTTCCTCCGTGGATGCCGTTCCAGTATTGACCAGAAGCTATCGGCATTCCTGAGATTCCAAAGAATTTGTTTAGTTCATCATAGGTGGTAGTTAATCCACCGCGTCTAGCGGCACCGATTGAGGCTCCGACTTTCATAGTCTTATCAAAAGGAGTGGAGACAAACAATCTTTGCAGGAAGGAAACTAAAGCACCATTGGCTTGTGCAAAGTAGACTGGACTTGCTACTACAAGGCCATCAGCTTTTTCAAATTCTTTAGCTACCTCATTAACGGAATCATTGAGGATACAATAACCTAAGGTATGGCATTTGCCACAGTCTAGGCAGCTTCTAATGGCTTCATTTCCGATATTAAAGACTTGATAATCAACGTCTTCTTTTTTGAAGACTTTAATCATTTCATTAATAGCGATAGCGGTATTGCCGTTTTGATGAGGGGAGCTGTTAATAATGATTACTTTCATTTACTTAGTTTCTTTTCCATCTATGAGTTCAGTCAGGAACTTAATTTCGTCTTCTTTCTTTAGACGAGGGAATAAAGGAGATAAGGTATTGATCTTGATGTTAGATAGCTTTCCGATAGTATTGACTGAAGGTAAGGTTCTTAAATCAGCAGGAACATTCTCCTGATCTAAGGCTTCGATAGTCTTGCTAGGCATGACTGGACTTAAAAGAATAGAACCGATTCTGATTAATTCACTAGCTGCATAGAGTGATTCTTTTAAGAGAACCTGATTATTGTTCTTCGCCTGTGTCCAAGGGGCAATAGCATCAAAATATTTGTTTCCTAAGTCTAATAGTTCCATGGCTTTACCGGCACCATTAGTGATATCAAACTTATCCATATAAGCTTTATATTCAACAATCTTTGCTTTAGCATCTTCAAAAAGCTTCTTAGTTAAATCACTTGTCGGCTCAGCATATTCAGG
>DLIM01000034.1:38325-44458 GCA_002483745.1 Caryophanales bacterium UBA7642
GCTAAATCAGCGTTAAGACGATCAACAAACTGAATTGGAGTAAAGGCGCCATCATCGCCAAACTGAACTTCTCTGACAAGATAGTATCTAAGACTATCGACTCCATATCTTTCAATCAGTGGATAAGGAGAAGGGGCATTACCTAATGACTTAGAGAGTTTGACTCCTGATTTGGTTAAGAGTAAGCCGTGAACAATAATCTGATCAGGTAATCTAAGACCTAACGCCATTAAGAGAATCGGCCAGTAGATAGTATGGAATCTATTGATATCTCTTCCTGCTAACTGAAGTATCTCAGTATCTTTGCCCCAATACTCTTTCATTAAGTGGTCATCATCGCTTAAGTATCCTAAAGCGGAGATATAGTTTAAAAGAGCATCAATCCAGACATAGACGATGTGTTTGGGATTCTCATCAATCGGAATACCCCATTTGAATGAGGTTCTAGTAATGCAAAGATCATCAAGACCAGGCTTGATGAAGGTATTGATCATTTCGTTTAGCTTATCCTTGGCACAGAAGTTAGGATGCGTTTCATAGTACTTTAAAAGATCAGGAACGAACTTCTTGACGTTTAAGAAGTAAGCCTCTTCAGTTTCATAGTGGACAGGACGATGGCAATCTGGGCAAAGATGCTCAGGCCCTACCTGTTCATCAGTAAAGAAGGATTCGCAGGGAGTGCAGTACCAGCCTTTATATTCGCCTAAATAAATATCGCCTTTGTTTAAAAGAAGCGTAAAGACTTTCTTAACACAGGCTACATGATAATCATCAGTAGTACGAACATAGAAATCGTAGGAGATGTTCATTGCCTTCCAGACTTCCTTAAAGGAATCGGCAATTTTATCGACATAAGCTTTAGGCTCCATACCGGCAGCTTCAGCTTTCTTTTCAATCTTCTGACCGTGTTCATCTGATCCAGTCATGAATCTTACCTGATAGCCATCTAATCTTTTATATCTGGCGATGGTATCAGCACAGGTGCAGCAGTAAGTATGTCCAATATGGATGTTGCCGCTAGCGTAATAAATAGGTGTAGTGATATAGAAATATTTCTTTTTTTGTTCTGCCATGTATGTTTAGCTCCTAAATCTTTAATATTATATAGTTTTCTATTAAGAAACACGAATAAAGAAACAAGAAAGAAGGAATTATTAATGTTTAATTTGTTAACCTGGTTCTAGGTATTCACATTCTTTTTGATTTTTAACTAAACCAAAGATTTGACTAGCACTACAAGATGAACTTTTTAACTATCTTAAAAGAAAAACTCTTTTAGGGTTAAAAAAGGAGTTTGGGGAGTGTATAATATATTTCCGTATGAATATCTTGTTCTTTCTAACTCCAAAAAGCCAAGTGGCTTATGTAATGGAGGATTTTACCTTAAGACAAGTGGCGGAAAAGCTTACTTTTCATCACTACACCGCTATTCCTATCCTTTCTAAGGACGGGAAATATATTGGCACCATCTCCGAAGGAGATTTGTTCCGATATATTAAGGATCATGACCAACTGAACTACCGTTCGGCTGAAAACACACCGATTTTAGATGTGCCTATTGAGCGTGATGTTGAGACAATTAGGTTCGATGCGAAGATGGATGACTTGTATCATATGGCTTTGAATCAGAACTTTGTTCCGGTCATAGATGATAATGGGATTTTTATTGGTATTGTGACGAGAAGTGCAATTATGGGATATTTCTGTAAGCCAAAAGAAGATAGTAAAAGCAAGTAACAATTAAACAAAGGAGAAGCTGATTATGGAAAAATATATATTCGTAACAGGCGGTGTCATTTCCGGCTTAGGGAAAGGCATCACTGCCGCTTCTTTAGGACGTCTATTAAAGGCTCGTGGCTATAAAGTCACGATGCAGAAGTTTGATCCTTATCTAAACGTTGATCCAGGCACCATGTCTCCTATTCAGCATGGCGAGGTCTTTGTTACCGATGATGGCACTGAAACCGATTTGGATTTAGGCCATTATGAAAGATTTATCGATGAAAACCTTGATAAGAACTCTAATGTCACTACTGGCAAGATCTATGAAGCGGTCTTAGCTAAGGAAAGACACGGCGACTATGGCGGAGGTACCTGCCAGGTTATTCCTCATGTCACTAATGAAATCAAATCTAAGTTCCATCGTAACTTCAAAGTTGATGAAACTGAGATTACTATTATTGAAATCGGTGGCACTATTGGTGATATCGAATCTCAGCCTTTCTTTGAATCAATCAGACAATTCAAGCATGAAGTAGGAGCTGATAATGTTTGTATCATCATGGTTTCTTTGATTCCTTATCTTAGAGCCTCTTGTGAATTAAAGACCAAGCCTACTCAGATGGCTGTAAAGACTTTACAGTCAATGGGTTTACAGCCTGATATTATTGTCTGCCGTTCTGAATATGATATTCCTAAGAGTGTTACTGATAAGATCTCCTTATTCTGCAACGTTCCTCCGAACCATGTTCTTCCTAACCTTGACTGTGAGACAGTTTATGAGCTTCCTCTTATGTTAGATAAGGAATGCTTTGCCCAGGCTGTTGGAGAAGTCTTGCATCTTCCAATGCCTGAACCTGACTTAGTTGGTTGGACCAAGATGGTTGATAAGATCAAGAAGTCTAAAGAAGTCGTTAAAGTTGCTCTGGTTGGAAAATACACTGCTTTACATGATGCTTATATTTCAGTTAATGAAGCTTTAAAAGCAGCTGGCTGGTTTTATAATAAGAAGGTCGAGATTACTTGGATTGAATCTGAGGAAGTCACTGATAAGACCGCTCCTACTTTATTAGGAGATGTTGATGGTATCTTAGTTCCTGGTGGATTTGGCAGCCGTGGCATTGCTGGCATGATTGCTGCTATAAAATATGCAAGAGTCAACAAAGTTCCGTTCTTAGGACTCTGCTTAGGACTTCAGACAGCCATTATTGAATTCGCTCGTGATGTCTTAGGATTCTCGGATGCTGATTCAGCAGAATTTAATCCTTCTAGCATGCATCAGGTCATTCATCTTATGCCAGAACAGAATGGTGTTGTTAACTTAGGTGGAACCATGAGATTAGGTTCTTATCCATGTGTCCTTGATCCTACTTCCAAGTCCTTTGCCTTATATGGGACTAAAAACATAACTGAAAGACACCGTCATCGTTATGAAGTAAATAACGATTACCGTGATGCCTTTGTTTCTCACGGCTTATATCCTGTTGGTTTCTCACCGGATAACAGAATCGTTGAGATGATTGAAATTCCTTCCCATCCTTTCTTCATTGGTACTCAGGCTCATCCGGAATTTAAGTCACGTCCTGATAGACCGCACCCTCTCTTTAGAGGTTTCATCGATGCCGCCATCAAGCATAAAAAAGATAGAAAAACAGATAAGTAAAAAAATATAGGCAGCCAATTGGCTGCCTATTTTTATGTCTGACTATCTATTTACTTAGCTAGTTTAACTAATGGTTTATTAGGACTTAAGAGTAAATCTAATTCAGCTGGAGTTCGATAATTCAAAAGAATGTTATAGAAGTATTTATACGCAGGAATATCTTTGTCATTGTAGGCTAAGTGAGCTTGCTGAATTGCTATATTAAGAACATCCTGATCTAAATCAAGAGGTATCTCATTTGAAAGCAAGAACTGCTTGGTTTTATCTGGCATCTTGGTCAAAGTATTGATTGGCTTTTCTGCAGGCTTAGAAAATGCTTTCATGATTAATGTAGCATTTATCATATCATTCTTGTAATTTCGATAATAAGCGGCAACATAAAGATAATAACGATAGAAATCTTCAGGATTATAAAGAAAGCGATGAGCTTTATCTATATCCATCGTAAAGGAAATCCAATTCCCATTAAACATATCCATATCAGCCTGTAAGAAGCAAAGATCAGGAGAAACTGGATCATATTCAGCAGCCTCTTTTAAGGCGTTCTGAGATTCCTCTTTCTTACCTAAAAAGTAATAAGCCTGTCCTTTTAAAGTGAGTAAGGAAACATAATCAAACGGCAATTCAACCACATTCTTAGCCGGGAAAAGTGTTTGAGCAATGGCATATTGCATGGCAGAAAAACAATATCTAAAAGTTGTATCAGAATTAGAAACAGCCTGTGCTTCTTTAAAAGAAGCATTGACCTGACTTTCTAAATCAGAAATTATTGACAAGGCTTTATCATAGTTTTTCTTATCAATAAAGGTTTTTGCTAGCATGAGATTCTTATTATATTTCTCAGTAGAACGACTCTGAATATAGCGGGAAAGATATCCAGCGGTTTTAGGGTCACAGTTTTTGATAATATCCGTTAGCATGTTAGTTATTTTGAAATCCAGCTGTTTAGAATAAGGGCGTAAAGAAAACTCATCAACTGCTAAGAATAGCGTGTCAATGTCCTTCTTCTTATCACCAGTTAAACGGCCTTTAATGACCTTTAAATCTTCTTCAAGACTCATGTTCTTTTTCCTATTGTCATTAGAAAATAAACCATTTACTTTATAAATGCAATCGATAAATGAAAAAGCAACAATAGTTTTTTGATAATTATTTAAAAGAAAAGCAAAATAAATTTAGCCTTTTTAAAATAAAAAAACATATACTTTCGTATCTAAATTATAAAGAAAGTGAAAAAGCCAAAAGACTTTTGTAAAAGAAAAGAAATGGATGGCAGATTGATTAAACAAGAAAAGAAAATATTTTATTAATAAATTAACAACTTCCAATCTTCTAACTACTAAAAAAGGAGGCTTATTAGGCCTCCTTGATTTTCTAATGTTTTCTAATAACTACTTAGTAGCAGCGCCGTTGTTCTCGATGACACCATAGGTGAGGAAGGAGAGAACTCTATCGAAGGTAAGGTTATCCTTGCCAACGAAGATGAGCTTATCTCCTGAATGGAGGACAAAATCCGGACCAACAGACTGCTTGCAGATATTATCGGAACCAACGATGGCAACGATAGTAGCTTCAGTATAGTTCCAGAAATAGACTTCACCAATGGTCTTGCCATTGATCCAGCTATTCTGAGGAATCTCAACGTTAGAGAACTTAACAGCTTCAGTAGTCTGATAAGTGAAGGAATCCTTCATATCATCGATAGCAGTATCGATCTTGCCCTGAAGATCTTTCTGTTCGGTTAAAAGCTTCTCAAGATTGGCATATTTATCCTTAATCTGAGTTTCAGCCTTCCACTTATTGGCAAATTCCTGAGCATGAAGGACAGAATCAACAAAGACTCCAACGCCTCTCTTAGAAGAGACGACTTTTTCCTTCTCAAGAATATTAAGAGCTTTTCTAACAGTCTCAGGAGATACTCCATAAGAAGCTCCTAAGATTGAACGTCCCTTGAGTAAAGTACCTTCAGGATACTCTCCAGTTAATATCTTTCCGCAAACATCCTGAGCAATTTTGATGTATCTAGGTGTAGATCTTTCTTTAGCCATGGTTATTAGTTCCTCCAATCATTTCCATTAATTGAGATTATAAATTAAGATTGGCTATAAAGCAACAAGAAAGCAATGAAAAACGATAGTAGCGACTTGTCATTTTAAATAAGTTGCTTAATAAAACAGTAGATGTTGAAACAGATTATTTAGCCTTAATTCGTTTACTTTTTAATGATTTTGCGGTTGTAGAAAAATTAAAAACTGGAATTAAATTTTATCTTAAAATAACTTTTTTTCAAGGGTGAGGAAAAATTTGTTCTTCCTTGAAATATTTTGAGTTGTAATAAAGAATAAATTAGTAGATAATAATATACGCTTATTTCTAATAACATAGGGTAAAACTATAACATGGATAATTTAAAGTACTGTTGGCAGATTCTTTACAAGAACCAAGCTGTCGTTGATGGCAGAAAAAAGCCTTGGTATCTTTCAGCCATTCTTTTTGTCTTAGGAATCTTCTTAACTTGGATTCCGATTATGTCCAAAGGCTACACTGCTGATAATGCTGCTATTTTAACTAGCTCTTCTAATCAGGAAATTGATAAGGGCTTTAATCAGATCTTCCAAGAATCTTATTTTAGAAACCTGAAGTTTAAATCTTCTAATAATGAGGTTTCTTTAACCATGGAAGGCTTAGATGATTATGCTTCTAGTGATGCTGGTGCTTATTCAAACGAATATAACGGCACTAACGGTAAGG
>DLIM01000034.1:44592-51449 GCA_002483745.1 Caryophanales bacterium UBA7642
GGCACTAACGGTAAGGCTTTAGCTAAAGGGACGTTTAATGATACTGCCACTTCCACCATTACTAACGTTTCTAATTTTACTGGTGTTAACTATTATTTTGATTGTATCTCTGTTGATAACAGCACTGTTATCGATAAGGGCTCTACTTCTTCCACCTCATCAAGTGTAACTTATGAGGATAACGGACGTACTACTTATCTTGAAGCTTTCTATTTTCCTACCTTCGATATGACTCAGGATAAATCCACTACCTTTAGGACTAACTTCATCAGCCGTATCATTCTAAATCTCGATTCTTCTAATACTCCTCAGAATTATCCCCATTCTTATGTTATTTTCTTCCCTAATGAAATCGATATGGTGGTCTATTCCACTAAGTCAGCTAAGTCTAATAGTTCTGTAGGTTCTTATTCTGGATCAATCAGAAGTGCTATTACCCCTGAAACAGCTAGCAAGTATTCTTCGCTTTATTCTTATATCTATACCGCTGATGATGGTTCTACTAACACTATTACCAAAGCTTATTCTAAGTTCCATGACTTTATGGCTCGCGGTGCCACAGCTTATGCTATTCACACTGTTTGGGTCAACATTGGCTTAGTCACTGCTGCCACTGTAGCTACTGAGTTATTGGTTGCTGTTGTTCTGATTATTATGCACAAGAGAAAGACTTCCACTTCTAGAGATACTAATTTCTGGGAAACCTGCAAAGAAGCTGTGGCTGTGGCCTTCTCACCTTGTGTTATCGGTATGTGTATTGGTTTCTTAAACTTCAGCTATGAATTGACCGCCATCATAGGCTGTATCGTCTTAAGACTGGTCTGGATGTCTTCAAAGATTTGTCCTCCTGCTACTTCTAGCGGAGACAATAAGCCTCTATATCAGGCTAGATCATAATTATCCATTAAGTATTTCAAAGGGGTCACAATTGACCCCTTTGTTGTTTAAGGGAGAGCAACAAATGTTAATTTTAAAGAACATCTCTAAAGAATACGTAATGGACGAGCATAACTCCGTCCATGCTTTAAACGATATCTCTTTAGAGTTCCCCAAAACTGGCTTCGTTTGTATCCTAGGACCTTCAGGTTGTGGTAAGACTACCCTTTTAAACATCATTGGTGGCTTGGATAAATATACTTCCGGAGATGTCATCATCAACGGACAGTCGACTAAGAATTATACCAATCAGGATTGGGATGCTTATCGTAATAGAGAAACCGGTATTGTCTTCCAAAGCTATAACCTAATTCCTCATCTTACTGTTAAAGGCAATGTTGAATTAGCGATGACTCTATCAGGAGTCAGCACTAAAGAAAGAGAGCAAAGAGCTCTTGAAGCTTTAGATAGCGTTGGCTTAAAAGAGGAAGTCAATAAGAAACCCAATCAGTTATCAGGCGGTCAGATGCAGAGAGTCGCTTTGGCTAGAGCTATTGTCAACAAGCCTAATGTGGTTTTAGCTGATGAACCGACTGGGGCTCTTGATTCCGTTACCTCAATTCAGGTAATGAACATCCTTAAAGAAATCTCTAAAACAAAATTAGTCATCACAGTAACTCATAATGAAAAGCTTGCTCATCAATATGCTTCTAGGATCATTACTTTAAAAGATGGCAAAGTCATTTCGGATGTCTATAATAACGGCGAAGAAGAAAAGGCTTTAGTTAACGAGAAAGAGCAGATTAAGGAAGTAAAGCCTAAGACTGAAACAAATAAGCCTAAGCATACTTCTATGTCCTTCTGGACGGCTTTAGGAATCTCAGGGCATAACCTTTCTACTAAGAAAGGAAAAACGGTAATAACTTCTATTGCGGCTTCTTTTGGTATTATCGGAGTAGGTCTAGTCTTAGCTTTGTCTAATGGCTTTACTAATTATGTTGATCGAATGGAGAAGGAAACTTTCTCCAAGTTTCCTATCTCGGTTGAAAAGTATGGATATAACTATGTTTCTAGTTCCACTAATAACCTAGATCCTTATTCTGATAGCCAGGTTATCAATGTAGTGGAACCAACTACCTCTAGTCTTCATATTAACAATATCACTTCCGACTACATCACTTACTTAAATAACATGAATGCTAGTCTTAAGAAGACTAACAACAGCAAGCAAGATTATGCCAAGATCAGATACAATTATTCGATTGGTATGCATGTCTTAAGCAAATACGACTCCAATGGCACTGATGTCTATACATCTATCAATACTTCCCAGGAATCCTATCTGGAGTCTTTGACTTCTTCAGTAATGGGAGGAAGTTCTTCTTCGGCTTGGCAGGAATTGCCGGCTGATAAAGAAATGATTTTAGATACTTACGATGTGATTGCCGGAAACGTCGATGATTATCCTGATGAAGACAATCTTCAAACGGATGCTAGCGGAAACCCTGATCAGGATGAATTCGGATTAGTCTTAGTTGTTAATTCTAGGAATGCTGTTACAACTACTTTAATGAACCAGCTTGGTATGGATCCGACTGTCGGAACCATTGACTTTAACGATATCCTGGGCCGAGAATTCAAATATGTTTCCAATGATGACTATTATGGAGATGCTATCAGCAATGTCGATAAAGACGGCAATTTAGTTTATACTCCCGGCCTTTATTTCAATCAGAACAAGACCATGAATGATATTGTTGAATTTGCGGCTTCTTTATCAAAAGCGGATGGCAGTGTCTCGTTAGATAACTTGTTTGATTTGCTTAGTATTCCTGATAGTGCAACTATCCAGAGTGCCTTTAAGGACGCTAACGTTCTGATAAAGATGGGTAGCTTATCTACTTATATTGACTTAGTGAAAGCCGCTAGCTTAATTAGCAAACTTAGTTCTAGTGAATCAATCACTCTTGATGATGTTAAAGGCTGTCTTAAAGAAGAAGCCTTGAACACAGGCACTGATACTGAAAAAGCTACTGCTCGGGCTGACTTTGGCCAGAAGCTTTATGAATTAGTTATTGCCTTAAGGGATTCTAGTGCTTTAAAACCGTATTTTAATAAGAACCTGACTTATTATCAGTCTCCGGCTAATAATCAGGATAGCCTTGCTAGTCTTTATACTAATTCAAATAACCGAACACTTAAGATTAAAGCTATCTTAAGACCTAAGAAGACTACTTCTTTAGGTCTCTTATCAAGTGGTATCTATTATCCTAAGACTTTGACCTATCAGTCCTTCTATGATTCTCAGGATAGTAAAATCGGAAACGATTATAAGAATCATATTTTGATTGCCCCAAGTTCTACTACTAATTACCCAAGCACTTTTGCTTCTGTTATCGATTCTTTATATGCTAGCGATGATACTAAAGCTACTTCTATCAATGATATTTCGACTAAGATACTATCTACATTCGGATTAACAACTTTAAATATTGTCGACAATATCAAACCTATTACCACTAATGTCCTGAACACTTATATGAATGTAAGACTATCACTTGGTAGCGATATTAAACTGGTTTATTCCAATAAGACTTCAGCTTTTGATCCAATTACTTATGCTTCTTTTGTCTCAACTATTACTATCTATCCGACTGATTATGATTCTAAAAAGCAGGTTACTGATTATTTGACCGCTTATAATTCTGACAAAGATTCTGACTCACAGGTTATTTATACTGATGTCGGTCAGACTGCTACCGATATTGTCGGTCAGATCGTATCAGTTATTTCTGCTGTCTTGATAGCCTTTGCTTCTATTTCCTTAGTGGTGTCTTCGATTATGATTGGTATTATTATTTATTCTTCTGTCATTGAAAGAACGAAAGAGATTGGTATTCTTCGCTCTATTGGTGCCAGAAAGAAGGATGTCGGAAGATTATTTAAGGCTGAGGCCGTTATCATAGGCTTCTTCTCTGGATTAATCGGTGTAGCTATGACTTACTTAATTTCTATTCCTCTTTCTTTAATACTGGATCATCAATTCCCAGAGGTTGAATTAGGCTGGATTGCTATGCTTAATCCGCTTCATGCTCTTGGGCTTGTAGCTTTATCAATTGTTTTAACTTATATAGCTTCTTTGATACCGGCTAGGATTGCGGCCAAGAAGGATCCGGTTACTTGCTTAAGAACAGAATAATCTATGTATAATTCTTTATTGAGAAGACTGAAAGAAGCCACAATCTTAATTCTTCCGATAATGTGCCTAGTTGTCGTTCTTTCTTTGTCTTCAAGTTCTTTATCATTAGATAGTCTAAATATTTATCCTAATCATCTAGGACCAGTTTTTGTTTCATTCTTGATTTCGATTGTTCCTTTAGTTATTGGTTTAGCTCTTTTCAATTTAGGAGCTGATAAATCCATGGGAAGAATCGGAACGATTGTAGGAAATAACTTAACTAAGAAGAAAACCTTAGTCTTGCTTTGCTTTGGAGCAGTTTTGATTGGCCTTTTAACGACCATGGCAGGTCCGAACTTAGAAGTTCTTTCATTGAGGCTGTTCCCTTTTGCTAAGAATTGGATTCTGATTGTCATTGTTTCTTTAGGGGTTGGCTTAATGCTCTTAGCAGCTATTTTAAGAGTCATCTATCAGAAACCTTTAAAGATGTGGTATCTAATCTTCTATGGCGTGGTTTTTGCTTTAGGATGCTTAGCTGATAAGAAGTTTTTTGCCATGGTCTTTGATGCTTCAGGTGCTACGTCTGATTCGATTGCTATTCCTTTTATTTTAGCTCTTGGTATCGGATTTGCTCAGGTAAGAGGAGGCAAGAACCCGGAAGAGGATGCTTTTGGTTATGCAGGTCTTTGTGCTATTGGCCCTTTAATCAGTGTTATTGTAATGGCAATTGTTTTAAGCAATTCTAATTTCACTGTCAACTGTGTTGAAGCTAGCACTAACTTAACCTCTTTTTCTGAGATGGGTAATCTTTATCTTCATGAATTTAGTTGGTCTTGTTTAGAAGTAGCTATATCTTTATTGCCAATTATATTATTTTTCATCATTTACAACTTCTTCTTAAAGATTAAAGGGCAACAGCTTTTATCAATTATAACGGGATTTATTTATACTTACTTTGGATTGGTCCTCTTTTTAACGGGAGCCAATTCCGGTTTAATACCGGCCGCTTCTTCTTTAGGTGAGTCTTTTAGCAATATTAATCTTGGGTTGTTTATCTTAATTGGCTTTATCTTAGGTTTCTTAATGATCTTAGCCGAACCTAATGTTCATGTCTTGGCTGAAAGAGTTAATGATATCTCTAGTGGAGTCATCTCTAAAAAAATGATTTACCTGTCTTTATGTATTGCTACTGGCTTAGCTGCTGTTCTTAACATTATCCGAGTCAGATTCAATATTCCTTTTGCTTATTTTGCTATTGGAATCTATTTAGTAGTTTTTATCTTAGCTATCTTTGTACCTGATATCTATGTGGCTTTAGCTTTTGATTCAGCTGGTGTCTCCACTGGTTCTTTATCGGCCTGTTTCTTGCTCCCTTTGTTTATTAGTTATACTCGTGCCTTATATAATCAAGGTGTTTATGGAAGTGAAAAGCTTGAAGATGTTTTATTAGCTAATGGCTTTGGCTGTATTGGTATGGTAGGTATGATGCCTTTATTAACAGTGGAGATCTTAGGTGTTATCTCCATTATCAGAAAAGCTCTTTTCTATAAGAAGGTTAAAGAGAATGTTCTTGAAGAGGATGATAGTCAAGTCGTTCATCTTCCTATATAAATAAGAGGTTTAACTAATGTTCAATAAGAAAAAGAAAGAAAAGATCGTTCCCTCGATAGGGATTGCTAGGACTGCTCCCTATGATCAAAGAGAGAAGGTTCAGTCTTTGTCTTTGTTCATTACTATTGTTAATAGAGGGCAAGGCAAATACTATATTGATAAATTCAATGAAAGCCAGGTTTCTTTATCATTGTCTTTCTATGCTTATACTACTCCCAATGAAGACCTAGATAGAATCTTAGGTAATGATGAAAACGAGAGAGACCTATTAATGGCTGTCTGCCGAAATGATGATCTTCAAGTCCTAAAGAAGATAGTTACTGAAAGATTCAAAATCTCTAAAGCCACTAAAGGAATAGCATTTGCTCTCCCTATTGATTCCATAGGCGGAATAGCTGCCTATAAATTCTTATCCGATCAGAATAGAACAGTGAGGCTTTATACCGATGACAAACGAAAATAAAAGTAACATTACTACTTTAGAAGTTAAGGATTATTCCTTAATCATTGCTGTCGTCAATAAAGGTCTAACAGATTTAGTAACCTCAGCTTCTAGAAAAGCAGGTGGCAAAGGTGGAACTATTATGGTTGCTAGAGGCAGTGGCAACCCTAATATTGCTAAGTTCTATGGTTTAGCTATTCAGCCAGAAAAAGAAGTTGTCTTTATTGTGGTTGATAGATCTATTAAAGATACCGTCTTAAAAGCTATTTATGATGAAGCTGGTCTTGCTACTAAAGGGCAAGGAATTGTCTTTTCACTTCCAATCAGTGATGCTATCGGTTTAACTCCTTTAGATGAAAGCAAGAAGCAATCTTAAAAGTCAAAAAACTAAACAAAACTATTTGTATATTTCAAAGCGGTGACCAATTGCGATAACTAAGATTACTAGCTCATTATTTTGTATTAAAACAATTATTCGATAGTCTCCCACTCGGTAGCGCCACGCTAGGACCTATTAGCTGAAAGTGCCTTACCAGGTGCTTTAGGGGCCTTTAATTTTTTCATTCTTTCAAGGCATTATTGGCAATAGTTATATCGAAATCATCTTCGATTGCTCTTAGAAAGACTAACCCTACTAAAGCAAAGAAAAAACCCGGTCAAACGACCGGGTTTCTTTTTCCTAGATGGTGGATCTTTAGGGATTCGAACCCTAGGCCCACTGATTAAGAGTCAGTTGCTCTACCAGCTGAG
>DLIM01000034.1:51582-71617 GCA_002483745.1 Caryophanales bacterium UBA7642
TCAGTTGCTCTACCAGCTGAGCTAAAGATCCAACTATTTTCAGGCTTGATAATTATATTACTTGACTTTAAATATTGCAAGATTCTAATTAAAATTCCTATGGATTTTTTTTAAAAAGATAGAAAAGAGCGAGTCTAATCGGCTAATTTACTGGTAATATTTTGCTTGTGCTGAAAACATCTGATAGTAGATTCCCTTGGCTTCTTTCATTAAGGAAACATGGGTTCCTCTTTGAACTATCTTGCCTTTATCTAGGACGATTATCTCATCACAGAATCTTGTTGAAGACATTCGATGGGAAATAAAGACACTGGTTTTATCGTTGACTAGTTTTTCAATGGATTTATAGACGTTTAATTCTGAGACAGGGTCAAGAGCGCTAGTTGGTTCATCTAAAAGAATAATGGGGGAGTCTTTATATAAGCCTCTGGCAATAGCGACTTTCTGCTGCTCACCGCCTGATAATTCTTCTCCGTCTTCTAAGTCATGGAAGAGGTAGGTATTAATCCCCTGAGAGAGTTTAGTCTTGTTGTTGTAATCAAAAGCGGTTAAGTCTAAGCAATGCTTTACTTTTTCTTCATCAATGTGGTCTTCTTTTGAGCTGACGTTTTCTTTTAAGGTAAAACCAAAGAGATTGAAATCCTGGAAGAGAATAGCAATGACTTTCTGATAGGAATCAAAGGTAAAGTTATTGATATTAGTTCCGTTAAAAAGAATCTCACCAGATTCTGGATAATAAAGTCTTCCAATCAATTTAATAATAGTTGATTTGCCAGCTCCGTTCTTTCCGACAATAGCCAGTTTCTTTTTAGGATTGATCTTAAAAGAGACATCATTTAAAGCATATTCATTCGTATTAGGATACTTAAAGAAGACATGATTGAATTCAATGGTGTTCTCCTTTTTGATGAGAGCCTCTTCGTTCTTGGTTTGTGTGGAGTCTTTTAGTTCGATGAAATTAAAGTAGTTAATCAGATACTTGGATTGCAAGGATACTTGTGAGAATCCGGTTAAGGCATCAATAAGTTTCTGAGCAAAGAATGAAATTGCTCCAACAGTGGTTACTATTGAGCCTACGCTTATGATTCCAAAATAGGCTTTAGCTCCGATATATAGATAAGAAGCAAAGAGAAGCAAGGCTGTTTCAACGAAGATACCAGTTGATAATTTTCCGGTATTAATACTTAAAGAACGGAATTTAGGAGTCTGTTCTTCAACAAACTCTTTATAGAGAGGATTGAAAGTGTTTTGAAGGCTATAGATTCTAACATCCTTAGCTAATCGATAATCAGCTGTGGTATCTAAGATATACATAATCTTTTGGTTAGAATCTACGTTATCAAGATAGAAATTATAGGAGATTTTATTGATTTTCTTCATCTGTGAAAGGGAGATTACGAGAATAACAAGGATTAAACCAAAGATAACTAAGAAAGAATAAGGGCTATTTAAGAAAAGGAAAAGTTTTGATTCATTGTCAGAGACAATTGAGTCAAAGCCGACTGTAAAGAGAAGACTAGCAAAGACCAAAGACAAGAGAGAAACCAAGATAGCCGATGTTCCGAAATAGAAGAAAGAGCCGAAGCCACCGCTTCCATTTGCTCCGCCATCGGCTTTGGTTAGCATCTCCTTAATATCTTTGTTTTCTAACTGAGTGTAATTTAAGCTTAGGCATTTATTGATTAAGGCTAGATATAGGTGCTGATCGACTAATCGGATTTGCCAGTTGATGAAGATTTCACTAATATTTTTGATGATATTCAATCCTAAGGTAATAGCTAAGAAGATATAGACTTCTTTCATGATGATATCAACACTTGTGTTGCTTAGAAGATAATCAAGGATCTTCCCAGAGTAAAAGAGAGCCACAAAAGGATTTAAGGCTGTTACGATATCATTAATAAAGAGGGAGAAAAGATAAAGCGGTGACAACTTAAAACCATATTTCAGGATTTTAAAGAAGGCTTTCATTTAGCTCTCCTTGGTTTTTGTAATAATGGGATTGAATTGAGAAGACATGATAATACTCACCTTTCTTCTTCATCAATTCCTCATGAGTTCCTTCTTCAACAATCTTTCCGTCTTTAAGATAGATGATGTTATTGCAGAATTTTGTGGATGAGAGACGGTGAGAAATAAACAAAGAAGTCTTGTTATAGCACAAGGAAGCATATTGCTCGTAGAGCTTTCCTTCTGCTATAGGATCAAGAGCACTAGTGGGTTCATCAAGCATTAAAAAGCTTCCGTCTTTGTATAAAGCTCTTGCTAACATTAGTTTTTGGCTTTCACCACCGGAGAGTTGAATACCGCTTTTATCAAGATTTTGAGTTAAGTAAGTCCTATCCTTTTCAGGAAGAGAATCTACTTTATCAAATAAATCAGCTTCTTTTAAGCACTTAACAACCTTTTCTTCATCAATATTCTTGTCTAAGTACTGAGAAGAGACAATATCTTTGATTCGAACGCCGATGACTTCGACATCCTGATTGATGATGGAAAGCAGACGATAGTATTCATCAATATTAAAATCGCTGATAGGATGACCGGAAATTAAGATTTCACCACTCGTTGGCTTATAGAATCCCGAAAGTAATTTTATGATAGTGGTTTTACCGGCTCCGTTTGCTCCCACTAAGGCAATTTTTTCTCCGGCGTTGATCTTAAAGGAAACATTTTCGATGGTGTTGTCTTTACTGTCATGGTATTTAAAAGAAACGTTTTTGAATTCAACAGTTAATGGCTTAGAGACAGAATTGATATCGATGCCTTTATTATGGTTGAAAGCTGAAGGTGCGTTGATGAACTTCAGATACTGAAGAGTATCTTTACTGGCAACCATTATGTCATTAACGTCATCGAATAGATCGGTTAGGTAAGTAGAGATGCCGTTAACAATACCAATCAATAAAGTAAACTGAGCCACTGATAAAGATTTATTCACGACACCAGTTATTAATATTGAATAAGCAACCAAGTCTCTTATATAGCCTAATAGACTATTGGAAAGATTAGGAAGTATTACTATGCTTCTTTGTATTAATGTATATTTCTTTAAAAGATTAAATTCTTTCATGAAAAAACTATTAAAGAGACCTGCCAGGTTATAGTTTCTAATATCTTTTCCTTTTAATTCGTTTTTGCTTGTTCGGTAGAGGTAATCTATGCGGTTATAGGATTTACCAGTTCTATCGATATATTTGTTATAGATTAATGTTGAGAGATACCCTAAAAGGAAGTTAGCTATTACCATCGCTAGCATGATTAAGACTATTTGATAGGAAACTAAGGAAGAGGAGGCAATATAGATGATTAAGGAAAGGAAATTGATGAGGAATAAGGGGACATCCTTCATGATTAGTTCTACTCCTAACCAGTTAGAATCTAAACAGTGTTCAGCTTTCTTTCTATCTTCTTTTCCTTGCTTCTCTTCATAGTATCTATAGTCGCAGACTAAGCTTTTATTTATGAAGGCCGTAAAGAAGTCCTTTAATCTAATAAGAGTGTTTTCAATATCGTAGCGGCTAGAAACATAATGAGAAGTACCAGATATACCGATATAAGCGGCAAAGGCTATAGAAAGATAAATGGCGAATTTAGTAAGATTTTTTTCAACACTTAAGAAATAAACTGCCAGTGTTGGAATAAAAAGCAGGACTAGAGGAGCTAGTATGGAAGTAAGAATATAAGTCACAAAAAAGAAGACGTATTTCTTAGATGAATGGAAAGCTATCTTAAAGATGTAGTTTATAGCTTTAAACGATTCTTTGATGGAGGCTTCTTTTCTATCTTTTTCTTTATTCATGATGCCCTAATTATATTCTTATAGGAAAAAAGGAGTAGCAATGTGTAGTTGCTAGACCAAAAAGAGCGCTAAAAAGCGCTCTTATTTTATTGCTGTGCCGTATTAGAATTGTCTTCTTTTTGAGTTATTACGGTTGTTGTAGAAGTGCAGTTTTTAGATTCAGACTGGTTTTCTTTAGCAAGCTTTTTCTTTCCAAAGAATGCTTTGAAGAAGACTGATCCGCCTTCTCCTCTCATCGGTGAGAATAAGACCATCAGTAATCCTAATAGTGCTGAGACTCCTGTGCCATAGATGATTAATAACAGCCACATAGTCTTATTCATGTACCTGAAGTCGATACCAGTGAATTCCATCGACATATTCCAATAGGTATAGTTCTTACCATCTGGCTGATTAGCCATAGCCGGTAGATAAGGGAGAACGAAGACGAAGATAATGAAGCCTACCCATAAAGCAATATACAGAACCCTTCTATAGGTATTAAAGGGTGAACAGCAGGAGTAGACCATTGCCATTGAAATTACGGCCATAGTTATTGAGCAGAAAGTAGTAAAGGCAATCTTATCGTAGGATTCAATACCGGTTGGATCGAGGAAGTTACCGGAATACTTAAAGACATAGTTTAGGGCAATAGCTAGAATCAGACAAATAGCGCCAGGCAAGGCTCTTGAAAAAGTATTCTTTAAGAAATGACCAGTTATCAGTTGATCATTCTTCTGCAAAGCTAAGAAGAAGGAAGGGGCTCCAATACCGATGACTTCCATAATCATGATGTTGTTAGTCTCAAAGGGGTATTCAATACCATTGCCATGATTAAGGAAGGTCAATAGGACAATGACTGTAAAGACAATTGTGAAGATTGTTTTCATCAAGAAGAGTGAGGAGGATCGCTGAATATTGTTGATAACTCTTCTGCCTTCCTGAACGACTGAAGGCATAGAGGCAAAGTTAGAATCAAGTAGTACTAAGTGAGCTACGTTTCTTGCGGCACTAGCGCCATTTGCCATAGCGATAGAGCAGTCAGCGTTTTTCATAGCTAAGATATCATTAACACCATCGCCTGTCATACCAACGGTGTTCTTCTCTTTCTTCAGCTGTTTGATGATAGCAGCCTTTTGTTCAGGAGAGACTCTTCCAAAGACAGTATATTTATCGACTATATCTGATACTTCTCTTACTGATAGTCCTTCTAAGGAGATACATTTTTCTGCTTCAGGGACTTTGCATTTTTGAGCAATTTCCGAAGCTGTTAAGGGGTTATCGCCGGAGATGATCTTAATCTTAACGCCATTATCAACAAACCATTTAATGGTGTTAGGAGCTTCAGGGCGGATATGATCTTCTAGAACAAAGACAGCAACAGGATAGATTTTTCCATCAATTTCGTTATGCTGAATCTCTTTGTCGCAGTGGCAAAGCATGACGACTCTGAATCCTTTTGATTCTTTCTCGGCAATGTATCTAGTAACTGTCCTGTCTTTGGTTTTATAGATGTATTCAGGGGCACCAAGAATAAAGGTCCCTAGATCTTCAAAGGTGACAGCGGAGAATTTTCTGGCTGAGGAGAAAGGAATAGTTGCTCGTGGAATATAGTCTTTCTTAAGAGGATATCGTTGTGATAAAGCGATGGAGGTTTGGTTATTCTCATGGAAGGAATTCAAGTATGATCCCATAACCATGTTCAAGTCGAAGTCTTTGTTGATGACTAAGACTTCATCGACTTTCATTGTTCCATCTGTTAAAGTACCAGTTTTATCTAAGCAAAGTATATTGACTCGCGCTAACATTTCAATGCAGTAAAGATCTTGAACTAGAGTATTCTTTTTAGCTAGAGACATGACTCCGGCGGCTAAGGCTACTGAAGTTAATAAGTACATACCGGCAGGAATCATACCAATCATAGAACCAGAGACTTTTCCAAAGGCTTCTCCGGCAATCTGCCAGCTTGTCCAGGTAGGATTATCGGCAGCCAGTTTAATCCACTGGGTTCCAAACAAGGCTCCGCCGACTGGTAAGATGATTAAGGCAACTACTCTAATAATTAGGTTAAGAGATCTAAGCAATTCCGACTGGGGCTTGGCATATTCCTTTGCCTTAGCCTGTAAGCCAGAAGCATAGTTATAATCACCGATTGATTTAGCTTGGCAGATAGCTGAACCGGAAACGACAAAAGAGCCAGCCAAGATTGAGTCTCCAACGGCTTTTTTGATAGGGAGTGATTCACCGGTTAAGAGCGATTCATTGACTTCCATTGACCCTTCTTTAAGAATTGAATCAGTAGGAATCTGATCACCGTTGTTTAAGACATAGATATCATCTAGGACTAACTGGTCAGCCAAGATAATTGAAGCTTTGCCAGCTCTGACCACTTTGATGTTCTGAGCAGTTACAAGCTTTAATTTATCAATAGTCTGTTTAGCACGGCATTCCTGAACAATACCGATGATAGTATTGACAACAGCTACCCAGATAAAGAGAGCCGAGGAATATCTTTGGAAGACCATTAAAACAATTGCGATTGCCCATTCAATCATATTGAAGAAAGTGAAGATATTTGTTAAGACAATTTTTAAATAACTCTTAGAATTAGAGACTTTAGTCTTATTGGTTAATTCCTGAGCAGTTCTTTCAGCGACTTGAGCGGTGCTAAGTCCAACTAAAATATCAGGTTCGTAACGAGCTAAGTCGCTAGGCAAAGTTTTAACTGAACCGGACTGCTTTTTGACTTTATGAATGCCAAAAAGCTTGAACTGCTTCTTGTCTTTATTGCTTTTTTTCCTATTCTGTTTACTTAGTTTCTTTAAGGCTTTTACATTGACGGATTTCATTAAAGCAGTCTTAGGGCTTAAAGTTCTTAATTCATCAGCTTTATTTCCGGCTACTGGCTGTTCACCAGTTCCCGGACGAAGCGGTTCTTCATTATCGGCAGCGGAGTTCTTACTGTTAGAGTCAGAGGCATCAATAGTTTTGAACTCGTTGTCTTCGTTATCAGTATTGTTGGTAACTGGTTTAGTCTCCTTCTTGGACTCCTCTTCTTTTTTGCTATTAGCTTCTAAAGACTGCTGCTCATAGGTGTCAATTGAAATGGACTGAGGATCCTTGTTCTCAGTGACTTCAGTCTCTTTATCAGAAGGCTTGTTATTAATTTTATATTTTTTCTTAAAATGCATATCTATATTCTAAATGACTACTCATTATTAGAAAAGAAATTATTTATTTGTTAAAAAGGCAAAAAAATGTTTTAGGCTTTGAATTTAGGCTTATTAGGAACAATATGATGCTTACGGCATCTAGCTTCGTAGGATTCTTTTGCACCAACCAAGATGACAGGATCGTTATAGTCAGCAGGATGTCCGTTGATGATTCTTTGAGTTCTAGTAGCTGCACAGCCACAGACAGTACAGGCAGCTGTAAGTTTAGTAACAAACTCTGCTCTTGCTAATAGCTGAGGCATAGGTCCAAAAGGCTCTCCTCTAAAATCCATATCAAGTCCGGCTACGATTACTCTTACGCCTTTATCGGCTAAATCCTCGCAGATTTGAATTATTTCTTTTCCGAAGAACTGAACTTCATCAACAGCTACAACCTGGGTATAAGGTTTCACTAATTTCAGGATATCGTTAGCTTCTTTGATGGCATAAGCTTCATATTTATCACCATCGTGAGAGGCAATAGCGGTTTTATCGTAGCGGTTATCAATAGCAGGCTTAAAAGCCATTATTTTCTGATGAGCATATGATAAAGTTTTGATTCTTCTTATTAATTCTTCGGATTTACCAGCAAACATCGGTCCAGTAATGACTTCAATCCAGCCCTTTTGGAGTTCTTGGTACATAATAAATCTTTCTCCTTTTGAATGAACAATTCAATTCAGATCGAACTAAAAATTAACTCTTACTCAAAACTATTTTATTATATCATCTCAATTTTATTAATCGATGACTATCGGAAAACGTTGAATTAGCAAATAAGGTTGCTTGGCTTATAACCATTAATAAAACAAAAGGTTTTTAGGATAGAAAAGGAAGAAATTTATTTTTAAAAATTATTTTTTTCTTGTCTAGAGATGGTCTTTAAGTAATCTGAGACTAAGGAGACAACCTTATTATTGGCTTCTAATGAGATATTAATATCAGTCTTGGACTCTAAGGAATGAGGTAAGTCTTTGAATAGATAGACATTTTTGCATTTTTGAAGTTTGCTTTTAGCATCAATAAGGTAGTGATCAGCATCACTTGAGATGATTAAGTCTTGGCTTTCGATGTAAGGCAAAGTTAGGTCTAGGGGTGTAATCAATATCTGATAAACATTAGTAAGTTTCTTAATTTTTTTTAGCTTTGAGGCTACTACTGTTCCAATTGATTTGGAAACAAAGATAATTTCTCCATATTGGGAGAAATCAAAGTCTTTAAATTCATTAAGGGTAAATAGATAAGCTTCTTCGATGTTCTTATCTAGTTCAATCATGTCTCTTCTTTCTTTAGGGACATCATAATGGAGATATTTCATCTCAAAGCCCTCCATCTCTATCATCCTTGATGGATAATAGAGAAGAGAACGGTCACAGCTATATCTTCTTCCTGGGAAGACGACACATAATTTTTTCATTATTTTTCCCTTCTCTATGAATAATTATATCTAAAGAAACTTGTTTAGATGAAAAGAAACTCTTTTGATTTATGGGCTGAAACAATCCTACTGGTTCTTACAATTACCTTAAATTGCAGGATTATTTGAATAATAAATTAATAAGGCTAGAGATTTTAGAGTCAGATAAGGCTGGATTTCTTATTTTGTTTCACTATTTAAGTAAAAGTTTATATAATATTCGAAAAGGAGCTTTCTGTTAATATGGCTAAAATCAAAGGTACGGTCTTGATGGTTAAGGATGGCAAGTTGCTTCTTCTCTCTAACAATAAATATTATATTGCTAAGGGAACTGCTAATGATGGTGATACCGTAGAGTTTGAATCTGATGATGCTCTACCTATGCCTTCTTATATGTTTGCTATTGCTGCCATGGAAGAAGAGAATCTTGATGATACTCTCGACTTCATTCAGTCTAAGTGGTTTAGTCCGAAGAAGTAATTTAACTGATTAAACAATTACTGGCTATCTGTTTTAGCCAGTTTTTTGTTGGCTTCTTTTCAGGTAAGGCTTTGGTATTTAATGGCATAAATTTGAAATACTAGAAACTTGCTTAGATGTTATACTAATTAAGTATTTGAACTTAAGCGGTTACATCTTATCTAAAGGAATTGTGCTTTTTGGGAAAACTACTATTAAAGGAAGGCCACTAAAGCTATGTATCGAGTCATTGTTGCCGATGATGAAGAGGCGGTCAGAGAAAGACTGATCTCTTTAGTTAATAAATTAAGTTCTGATTTTAAGATTGTCGGAGCTTATGAGAATGGTTATGATGCTTTAGAAGACATTGAGCAGATTCAGCCTGATCTTTTAATTACGGATATTAAGATGCCTTATATTGATGGCATTGAGTTAATTAAGCAGGCTAAATTAGAAGTTCCTTTAATGCAGACAATTATTATTTCCGGCTATGATTCTTTTGATTATGCTAAACAGGCTATTGCTTTAAAAGTAGTAGGCTATATTTCTAAGCCTATCAGTTTTGATGAACTAAAGAATACGATGTATAAGGCTAAAGATGAACTCGATAAGAGTTTATCTATCGATAAGAATATTGAGTCTTTGCAGGAGCAGGCTAAGACTACTCTTTCTTTGCTTCAGGAAAATGATTTATGTAAATTGCTTTCTTTGAAGGAAGTACCAGATAACTTCAAGAAGAAATTAGAGATTGATCAGATAAACATCGCCAATAAGTACTGTGTCTTAGGTATTTTTGATTTTGATGATGAGTTTGATAAAGTCGGTTATGAAAACAGTGAGATTGTTAATATTTATCTTCATAAGTATCTGATGGAAGAAATTCCTAAAGACTGTTCTCTTTATGTTTTTAATAGAAGCAATCAGGTTCTTTTCCTTGGCTTAAGCAAGACAATTTTTGATAAGGATTCGATGGAGGAATCCTTAGCTTCAATACTTTCTAAGATCAAAAAGGTCTGCGGTATCTCTCTTTCAGTAGCTGTCTCTGATTTCTGCGATGATCAAGACCGCTCTTATCGAAGAATGTTTAGACATGCTGTGAGAACTCTTGAATATCGAACAGTAGTTGGTAAGAACAATGTTCTTTTCTTCAGCGATATTCAGAAAGAGGAAGTTACAGTTGGCAAGATTGATGACAATGAATATAAGTCTTTAACTTATGATCTTTCTTATGGCTATGTTCCTGAATGCAAAGACCATGTGAAAAAGATTCTTGATAAGATTAAAAGTCCTGAATACGCTGATTCTTATCTATATATAACTAGTAGTGTTGCTAACGCTTTACTGAAGGCCTGCAATAACTTTAAAGACCTCTATAAAGATTTCATGAACAATAATGAGATCTTCCAGAGCATCTATGAATGCAAATCAATTGATAAGCTTTATGAATTCTTTATGTCTTTGATTGATGCTATTTATAAAGTTAATAATGCTACTAGATACAGCGGAGTGGAATTAGGCTTAAAGCAGATACTGGAATACATTGATTCTCACTATACCGATCCTAATCTATCTTTAGAATCTTTGTCTGATTCTTTATCTTATAGTGTTTCTTATATCTCTTTATTGCTAAAGAAAGACAATAAGACTTTTACCAAGTATTTAATGTCAGTCAGAATGGAGCATGCAAAGGGTTTGCTTGTTAATCCTGACAATAAGATAGTTTCCGTCTCGGAAGCAGTCGGCTATTCTGATCCTTATTATTTTTCTCATTGTTTTAAGAAATATGTTGGGGTAAGTCCACTTGAGTATCGTAAAAAATAAAGCTGAGAGCTTTAAGCCCAGGAAGGACCGTAAGCGAATCTATAATTCGATGAGTTTTAAGATGATTGCTTCGTCTTTGCTGATCTTTGTTCTTTTTGCTATCGGAATTGTGACCGTGGAGATATCGGTCTATTCTAACTATGCTAATGCTAATGCTACTAGTCAGAACACTATTCTTACTGAACAAGTCCTTTATAACTATGAGACTTACTTCAAGAACATTTCTAATGTCTCTAACTTGATTCAGGATAAGCTTTATAACAATGATACCTCGACTTTATCTAGTGAAGAAGAAAGCAAGTATTTTGATACCGTTATTTCAGTCAAACCGGAGATTATTGATGTAGGTGTCTATGATGCTAATGGCAAATACCTTTATGGAGATAGCAACAACAAGAAGACTACCGATGTTGAAACTAAAGAACAGTGGTTTAAAGCAGCTTCTAGCAATGAGCTAATCGATAACTTCTCTTCCGTTGTTAAATCCGGTGATTACTATCAGATTATTCTTTCTAGGTATGCCGAGACTAATAAAGGTCAGAGCAACTGCATTGTCAGAATGGATCTTAACTTTACTTCTATTGTTAACTCCATCTACCAGGTTGACTTTGGAACCGGCGGGCATATTGTTATTTACGATAAAGACTATAACCTTGTTTATACTTCGGCTAATACCTTTGCGGATAGCGAAGTTACTTTGCTGAAAGACAATGTCTTAGGAACTAATAAGGTTACTATCAATAACCACGATTTTGTTATTACTCAGTACACGATTTCTAACACTACTTGGAGAGTTGCACTATTTTCTAATATTGATAATGTTAGGTCTACTAATAGACAGTTCGTTCTTTTGTCGGTTTTAATCTGTGTAATTGGCTGTGCTGTCTTCTCTATCTTGATTGTCTTCTTAGTAAAGACTGTCACTAAGCCTTTAAATGAACTGCAGATGGCTATGAACGAAGTTAGAAACAGCGACTACTTAAACTATGTCCCTTACGAAGCTAAAGGCTCTAATGAAGTAGAAGAATTAAATGATTCCTATAACGCTATGATGAAGCAGATTCAAAAACTGATGGACAACGTTGTCGAAGAGCAGAACAATCAAAGAAAGTCGGAGTTCAAGGCTTTGACTAATCAGATCAACCCTCATTTCTTATATAACACTCTTGATTCCATCATCTATCTGATTGATGAAGGGAAGAATGATGATGCTCAGACAATGGTTTTAGCTCTTTCTAAGTTCTTTAGAATCTCTATTTCTAAAGGAAAAACCATTATTCCTTTACATGATGAGATCGAGCACATTAAGAACTATCTCATTATTCAGAAGATGAGATATAAAGATGCTTTTGCTTATACCATCAAAGCTGAAGAGGACTGTCTTGATTATCAGGTTATTAAATTAATATTACAGCCGATTGTTGAGAATGCTATCTATCATGGTATTAAGGATAAAGATAAAGGGACCATTGATGTCTATTGCCATAAAGAAGGTGAATTCTTAAAGCTTTCTGTTAAGGATAATGGCTATGGAATTAGCAATGCTAAGATTGCTGAAATCAGGGAATCATTCACTGACCCAGAAGTCTATAACGGTGTTGGACTAAAGAATGTCTACCAGCGTCTTAAGATTTACTATGGCAACAAAGCTGACGTGGTGATTGATAGCGTTCTAGATGTTGGCACTACTATTACTTTAGTTATTCCGATTAAGGAGGCTACTAGCAATGAAGAAAAATAAAATAGTTTCACTTCTTGGTGTTTCTCTTTTAGTTTTAAGTAGCTGTAAATCCTCTTCTTCAAAGGTCGGAATTTTTATCTATAACGGAAACGATACCTTTATTACGGAGTTAACCGGCTGCATGAAGACGGACTTAAAAAGTTACAAAACTCAAATTTTTGATGCTTCAGAATCCCAGGTTACTCAGAATGAACAGATACTTAACTGTCTGAATGGCAACTATTCTTATTTCCTTATAAATACAGTTGATCGATTGGCCTCTAGTGCCATCATTGAGAAATGCTCTTCGAAGAACATTCCTATCATCTTCTTTAATAGAGAGCCTTTAAGCGAAGACATTACTGGAAAAGACGATATCTATTATGTTGGAACCAGCGCTGAAGTAGCTGGCCAGTATCAGGCTGAGATGGCCGCTGACTTATTTGGAAATCCAACATCTTTGAATTCTCAGTATGACAAAAATGGCGATGGAATTATTCAGCTTACTATTATTAAAGGAGAGAAAGGGCATCAAGATGCTGAGCTTAGAACTAAGTATGCTACTAACAAATTAAGAGACTTAGGGTACAACATCGATATCCTTTCTATTCAGTCAGCTGACTGGATGAGAAGTGAAGGCAAGACAGTGATGAAGAATATGTATGAAACCTATGGCGACAAGATTGAATTAGTCTTATCCAATAATGACGATATGGCACTTGGCGCCATTGACTATTTAGTCGAAAACAAGGTCTTTTTAGAAAATGTCACTAATGAAAAGCAGCCCTTTCCTATCTTTGGCGTTGATGCCACTGACGTTGGCAAAAAGGCCATAAAAGAAGGATATCTATCTGGAACTGTTTTAAATGATGCTCAACTTCAATCAACCGCAATTGCTAATCTTTTGGATTACGAAACCACTGGTAAAGATTTCGCTGACTTTCCCTTTAAATTTACCGATGGAAACCGCATTTATGTCGATGAAAAGAAAGTTAGAATTGCTGATTTAGCCTAAGTATTGGAAGATTTTACATTAAGATTAGAGATTTCTCAATTCAAATATGGAACCCCTTACACCTATAATGGCTTTAAACGAAAAGGGTTGATTGTGAAATTATTCGTAAGAAAAAACCACATTTGACCCTAAGCTCGTCTGGAATTAAGGGGGAAAATAAATGAAAAAGAATCTAATTCCATTAGCTGTGTTGGGTTTTGCTGGTATTGCTTTAACTTCTTGCGGCGGAGGTTCTAATGCAAAGAAACCTCTCATCTTCTTCAACAGACAACCTTCTGATACTACTACTGGCGAAATTGATATGACCACGATGAACTTCAACGATTCAACTTACTATGTTGGCTTCGATGCTGCTGCTGGCGGCACTGTTCAGGGCAAGATGATTACTGATTATCTTAAAACTAGAACCATCGCTCAGCTTGATAGAAACGGTGATGGAAAGATCGGATATGTTCTTTGCGTCGGTGATGAAGGACACAACGATTCAAAAGCTAGAACTTTAGGTATTCGTACTGCTTTAGGAACAGTTAATTCTTCTAAGTCAACTGCTGCTGGTGCTAGTAATACTGTTGAAGGAAGCGCTACTGTCAAAGATGGAACCTTAAAGGTTGTTGAACTTGATTCCAAGGCTATGAGTGGTACTGATGGCTCTACTTGGAACGCCAATGCCGCTGGTGCTGCTTTCACTACTTGGATTACTAAGTATGGAACTCAGATTGATATGTTGGTTTCCAACAACGATGGTATGGCTATGGGCTGCGTCTCTGCTGATCATACTGTTACTGATGTTATTCCTGTCTTCGGCTATGATGCTAACTCTGATACTCTTGCTCAGATCAAGGCTGGAAAATTCACTGGAACTGTTTCACAGAACGTTGATGCTCAGGCTGCTGGTACCTTACAGATGGTTCGTAATCTCTGCGATGGCTTAACTGGCGCTGATGTCTATACCAAGGGCTTCTCCACTGCTGATCAGTATGGCAATAAGATTACTGCCTCTATGGGTTATACTGCCTCTACTAAGGCTGTTCTTGCTGCTAATGCTCCTGTCACTAGCACTAACATTGATAGCTACTACAATGCTACTTCTACTCCTAGAGATTCTGGCATCAAGCAGATTACTGCTTCTGGTGATACCGGCAAGTCTCTTAAGGTATTCTTAAGCTTATACAACGGCGCTGATAACTTCCTTTCTTCTTCTTATAAGCCTGCTCTTAATTACTATGCTCCTCTTATGAACATTGATCTTCACATTGTTGAAGGCGATGGTCAGTCTGAGGATTCTATTACTAAGAGTATGACTAATCTTGGCAACTATGATGCTTACGCCATCAACATGGTCAAGACTAGTTCTGGTTCTCTTTACACCAACAAGCTTAAGTAGTCTTTGACTTTAAATCGACTACCACTACCCCTTCCTTTTTGAGGGGGTAGTGGTTGCTTTTTTTCAAAAGGGGAGAAAGTAAATGAATGATGATTGCATTCTAAAGATTGAGGGTCTCTCTAAAGCGTTCGGAAAAAACAAAGTTTTACGTAACATTAATCTAAATGTCCAACGTGGATCTGTTATGGGCTTGATGGGTGAAAATGGTGCTGGTAAATCCACTATGATGAAATGCCTCTTTGGTATTTATCAAAAGGATGAGGGCTCTTTCACTCTTGACGGCAAAAGTATTGATTTTTCCGGTCCTAAAGAAGCTCTTGAACATGGTATTGCTATGGTTCATCAGGAATTGAATCAGTGTGTTCAAAGATCAGTTCTTGATAATTTATTTTTGGGCCGTTATATTACGAACAAATTTGGTGTTATTGATGAAAGAACCATGCTTAAGAAAGCAAAGAAGCTTTTTGCTTCCTTAAAAATGGATGTTGATCCAAAAGTTAAGGTTTGCACATTGTCTGTTTCTCAAAGACAGATGATTGAAATTGCTAAGGCTGTCTCTTATAACGCTAAAATCATTGTTTTGGATGAACCGACTTCTTCCCTAACCGAACGAGAGGTTAAGAAGCTTTTTGGTATTGTCAGCGGTTTAAGAGCTAAGGGTGTCTCATTCGTTTATATCTCGCATAAAATGGATGAGGTTTTCGAAATCTGTGACCAAGTATCCGTTCTTCGTGATGGTCAGATGATCATGACTAAGGATGTTAAGGATACTAATATGAATGAACTTATTTCTGCAATGGTAGGACGTTCACTCGATCAAAGATTCCCACCTGTTGATAATACTGTTGGGAAGCCTGTTTTGGAAGTGCATGATCTTTCCACCGAATATGAGCCTTTCTTAAAAGATATTTCCTTTACAGTCAACAAAGGCGAAATTTTCGGCATCTATGGTCTAGTTGGCGCAGGACGTTCCGAACTTCTTGAAACTATTTTTGGATTAAGAACTATTTCAAGAGGTTACATTGTTTATGAAGGTAAGAAGATGAATTTTAAATCTGCCAAAGATGCCATGAAATACAATTTTGCTTTAATCACAGAAGAGAGAAAACGAAATGGTATGTTTGGTAAGGGCGATTTAACATTCAATACGTGTATTCTTAGCCTTGATAAATATAAAGATTGGTCTGGAATTTCTCCAGCCAAGGAAGAAAAAGCGACTAAGAAAGAGATTGCTATTATGCATACCCGCTGCACTGGACCCCATGATCCAATGACTTCCTTATCTGGTGGTAACCAGCAAAAGATTATTTTTGGTAAATGGCTTGAGAGAAACCCTGATGTCTTCTTAATGGATGAGCCTACCAGAGGTATTGATGTTGGCGCTAAATATGAAATCTATGAATTAATCATTAAAATGGCAAAGCAAGGCAAGACAATCATTGTTGTTTCATCCGAAATGCCAGAAATCTTAGGTATCACTAATCGTATTGCAGTTATGTCCAATCATCGTATATCCGGAATAGTCAATACTAAAGATACTAATCAGGAAGAGCTGCTTCGCTTATCGGCCAAGTACCTCTAATTAAGAAGGAGAAAAAAACATGGAAGAAAACAAAGTTGTTGCAACAGCAAAAGAAAAACAAGCTATTGCCAAAGTTGTAGATGACGAGAACAACAGTCCAGTTTATTCTGACCCTGAAATTCTCGGCTATTTGAATCAACTCTATAATCTTCGTAAAGAAGGAAAACTAAAAATCGCCAACCTTGAAGAAGAAATATATGATGTTAAGCACAATCAGATGCTTGATAGTAAGACTAAGGAAACAATTCTAAATAGTGATAAAGTTGCACTTGAAAAAGCACGCGAAGTAGCTAAAAAGAATTCTGCTGAAGAAAAGCAAATTGTCGCTAAGGCAGTTACTCGTACTAAAGCAGTTTCCACTGTATATCAGGCTTCAGTAAAGCAGATTGGCAAAGATGCTGTTGCTTCTGCTCAGCCAGGACATGAAAAGAAGTTGGTAGAAATTCAAGATGCTCATCAAAAGGCTTTGGCTGCCATTCACGCAGAACACGATTCCAAAATCGCTGTCGCTCAGGGTGATGAGCAAAAGAAACTTAAGAATCAGCTTAATGCTGAATTAAGTTCAGAAAACATTTCTTATAATTCCAATATGAAAGAAGAGAAGGCCAACTTTACCAACATCAAGAAAAAGGCAAAAAACGATTACTACACAGCTTTCTTAGCAAAATTCCATAAACTTAATGAGATTCATGGTGGCAAAAATACTTGGATTGAAAATGAAGAAAACAAGATCCAAAAATACATTGCCAACTTTGATTCTAAGACCTTCTTCCTTACAAACGCTTTGTACTTTGTTGTTATTGTCTTCTTCATTGCTTGTATTATTATTTCTCCTATTACCGGAAACGGCTTGCTCTTAACTGGTGAATCCTTAATTACTCTAGCAACTAATATGTCGCAGCGTCTCTTCTTTGCTTTAGGTGTTGCTGGTTTAATTCTCTTAGGCGGTACTGATTTGTCTATTGGCCGTTTGATTGGTTTAGGCACACTTTGCACTGGCTTGCTCTTACAGGATAAGATAAATTCAGCTGCAGTCTTTGGTTCAAGATGGGATTTATCTGGTATCTCCTTTGGTGTTAGAGTCCCTCTTGCTATTATCGTCACTGTCTTTGCTACTACCTTAGTTTCTTCAATTGCTGGTTTCTTCTCTGCTAAATTCAAGATGCATCCGTTCATTACTACTTTGTCAACTATGTTAATTACCTACGGCTTCATGATGGTTGCTACCTCTGGTAACCCCACTGGACCGGTCAGTTCTACTGTCAGCGATGTGGTTATTCAGAAAATAGGCGGTTGGCTCCCTACTTATGTTATCTATGCTGCTATTGCTTATATCGTTGTTTGGTTTATATGGAACAAGACTAAGTTTGGTAAGAACATGTATGCAGTCGGTGGCAACCCCGAGGCTGCCGCTGTCTCCGGTATTTCTTACTTCAAGGTAACTTTAGGCGTTTTCATCATGGCTGGTGTCCTCTACGGCTTTGGCAGTTTCTTCATGGGTATGATTTCTAACCCTGCTGCTAATAACGGTTATGGTTACGAACTTGATGCTATCGCTTCCTGCGTTATCGGCGGTATCTCCTTCTTCGGCGGTATCGGTAAGGTTTCTGGAACTATCTTAGGTGTCTTAATCTTTGAAGGTATGACTCTTTGCTTAACTATGTTAAATGTTTCTTCTTACTGGCAGTTTGTCATTAAGGGTGTCATCTTAATGGCTGCTGTTGCTCTTGATTCTCTTAAGTATCTCAAGAAGAAGTAAATTCAAGATTAATAAAAAGCTCTGGCGATGTAACCAGAGCTTTTTTTGCTTTTCTTTTTAATTTAGCGAAGAGTAATACTTATTGATTTTCAGGTAAAGCTTTTAAATAGTTGTTGATATTGTTTAAAGAAGTATAGATACTTCCAACGGTAGAATCCTGGTTGAGCTTAACAAGCATTTTATCATAACCTAAAAGCCATAAACCGGTTGAATCTATTTTTGAGCTTGATAATTGATCTATTTCCCGGAAGACACCACTTGCTAATTTTACTGCCAGTTTTGCGTTTATTCTTTTAGCTTGATAGGTATTCCAATTCTTAACGTAGGTCTCATAGAAACTATAGACAGTTTTAATAATGATTTCATTTGTGAAACCATCAGCTAAATAGATACTGTTGATTCCTTTGATAAAATCAGCTGCTGGGGTGATTCCCTTAAAATCAGGATTGCTTTCAAAGAGATCATAAGCATCACGATAATTGGATGGCAAGTCTTCAATATCGGTACTGGTTCCTAACAATGAGAAACTAGTATCTTTATAGTCAAAGACCGACTGAGCTAGAAGCTTAGTCTCCGTGTAAACGTTTTGAAAGTCTTCTCCAGAAAGAGTTTTGTTGACTCCGCAATCAGCCAAGAAAGAAAACTTTTTCAAAGTAGAAGTAAAGAAGTAACTTACAAAGATTGGAAGACCGGTTTTCTTGAAATGAACGTTTGCTTCATCTAAGACTCTCTTTTTATCTAAACTAGTTAAAAGAACCGGAGCTTTGGTATTATCCATAACTTCAAACAAACGCTTGGCGATAGTATCAGGATCTTCAGTTTGCTTTTTATCTTGATTATAGGTGGGAACGCAATTAACTTCTTTAAGAGAATCCATTGTCGACATCTTCTCAGTATTTCCGACTGCATAAATGGTGACATCCTTATGTTTTGAATTAAAAACTTTTATGGCCTGAATTAATATGCTTGTTCCAGCATTGTTTCCAGTGGTGTCTACTACAATTGCTTTCATGGGTAGATTTCTCCTTGAAATTATTATACTTCTTTTACCTTAAAGATTTATTGTTTCTCTATACTTATCTAATTGATAGAAATTAGTAGCTGTCTTATAATTGTAATATGAGAAAAAATAGATTTATTAAAGCTAGTATTATCATAACTTTAGGACTGATATTAACAGGTTGTTCTACAGGTATTTCCAGTGTATCCATTGATACATCCTTGCCTATTTATTCAGGAAAAGAGCATACACTTGTTGCAACTACTGATGAAAGCTTTGATAGTTCCTATAATAGCGGAGATCCAGTTTCTAGTCAGGGTATTACAGTTACTTTTGATGGAAAAGCGTTATCTTCTGATCAGTTATTCTATACTTCTAGTCTTACTGATCCGACCAATCATTACTTATATCCTGGTCATTCACAACTTACAACTAATTCTGCTAATCCGGTGACTTATTCTTTTTATGCTGGCTATGCTGATAATCAATTTATTTATTTGAGTAACAATATCGATATCTCAATCGTTAATCTCTCTTCCGGTACTGATAATAGTTGGGTTAGTAATTTGGTTGTTGGTATTATGGTTGCTGTATTAGTAATTTTCTTTGGTGTTATGTATAAATTGAAGAAAGACAAAGAAGAGGGTAAACGATGAAATACTCTTTAAAAGAACACCCGATGGTTATTATGTTCGTTTTAGCTCTTTTGATGCTGGCTGTTTCTTTAACTTTGGGGGTATATAAGAATTTTAATATATATTCGATCATTGCTATTGCTATTGCTGGCTTAGGTTCTATTTTCCTTGGCTATTCCTTTATTTATGATTTGATTCAATATAAGAAGAAGAAAAAGGAATTAGATGGAAAGGAAAATAAGAAAGATGA
>DLIM01000028.1:0-702 GCA_002483745.1 Caryophanales bacterium UBA7642
ATCTCGGTATAGACTAAAGAGGCGCCTTTATCAGCAGCCATTTTTCTCATAGCATAGTCAGAAAAGCCGGCTAAAGGAGCCTGGACATAACGATTTTTTAAGGTAATACCAGCGATTTGGAATTCTTTCATGCTATTGATTGTTATCTTTATCTTCTGGCTCTAAAGAAGAAATCAAATCATCATTATCTTTATCATTAGCAACCTTATCTTCTTTGATAGTTGATAAGTCTTCTTCAGTTAAACTGAATTTGTGATCGAGATGCATTTCTTCAATCACATAAGATAAAGGAACCACAGCATTTAAGATAGCTATTAGGTTCTTTTCGATTGAGGCATTAAAATCAACTTTGTATTCACAAAGATGACCGCTGATTAGTACTACTAACTCTTCCTCTCTAAAGATAAAGGTTATTTCTCCCTGGAAGGATTTTTCAATATTCATCATGCTCTCCTCTAATTGAGGAGTAATTATATAGAAAGCCGTGTGCTCATCTTGGCAGTAGGTATGAAATTTCTCATTGAACTGAATACTTTCTAATTGTACTTTATGTCTAAAGACACTGTTGTTAATCGAATAAGGGCGAACTTCAGAGACATAAATCCAGGGATTAGCTTTCTTATTGAGCTTAAAAGAATAAATACAGCCTTGGAAGTCAGTGACAGTAGAACTGCTTTTACCGCTGCTTTCTTCATGAGTGGC
>DLIM01000028.1:963-15871 GCA_002483745.1 Caryophanales bacterium UBA7642
ACAAAGGTAGCCTTTTCTCCATAGATAGCTTTTACTACTTTTGGTACAAAATGACGACCATAATTATCCTTACTTCTTTTAATAGCATTAAAGGTTATTCCTAATCCTAATATTAGGAACATAACTGCAAAGATAATGACAGCGTTTATCTGGCCTTGAATGTAGCCAATCAAATAAATGACTATTCCTAAAAGGACAGCCGCACATACCCAAGTTAAAACAATAACTAATAAACGGTCTTTTTTTAGTTTTGGAACTAGGTTTTTGATTTCCTGATCATCAAGAAGAGGTTTAAGCTTCTCTTTGATGTCAGGCTGGCTTTCAATCTTTGAAGCAAAATCTGATTCAAGCATCTTTATTTTCCTTTACTTTCTAATTGCTTCAGTAAGTCTAAGGCTTCCTCTTCGTTAATAACTTTGATTCCTTGCTTCTCTAATTTTCTTGTTGTCATTCCTTTACCGGGAATTTTCTTTCCTGAGAAAGAGCCATCATGAATAAAATGAGAACCACAGCTTGGAGAATCTTCTTTAAGGATAGCTAACTTTATATGGTAGATATTACAGATAGAGCTAGCCCAGTAAGCACCATTCAGATAATTTTCGGTGACATCCTTACCGGTTTTAGAGATTACTTTGTTATCTTTGATCTCGCTTGGAGTCCTAGGTGTCTTTAAGCCACCTGAAACTTCTGGGCAGACAGGAATCAAATCATAGTACTTAGTTAAGTTGATAATGCCTTTGACTTCTTTAGCAAGACCGTCATAGCGGCATTTCTCTCCTAGAAGGCAGGCAGAGATCAGAACTTTTTCTTTTTCGTTATTCATTTTAAATTTTATAGACTATATCTTAGTCGAAAAGCAGTCTTAATGCTATCACTTAAGAGGGCAATCTTTACCAATTTCTTTATAAAACTCCTTTAAAAAGCAAATTATATAGTCTTGTCTATCTTTAGCTATCTTTTTAGCTTCACTAGTATTCATCAGTTCATTAAGGTGGAGAAGCTTCTCATAGAAATGAGCTATTGTGGAAGAAGAATGCTTTTGATATTCCTGATATGATTTATGGGGATTAGCTTTTTCATCTCCTTCATCATAGAGCTTTCTTTTATGGGCTCCTCCATAAGCAAAAGCTCGTGCTATACCTATAGCCCCAATAGCATCAAGACGATCAGCATCGGTGACTATTTTTCCCTCTAGGGTATCAGGAGTTACGGTATCTTCGCATTTATAGGAGACTTGAGAAATGATATGAATCACTTTCTCTTGAGTTTCTTTATCAACGCCTTCGTTAGTCATGAATTTTCTCGCATTCTGATAGTCGGTGTTATTAGGGAAGAGCTTAAAGTCATCGACATCATGTAATAGACTTGCTAAGGAAACGATAAAGGAATCGGCTTCTTTTTCAGTCTTTAAGATATCCAGAGCATTCTTGTAGACTCTTAAAGTATGGTCGGAATCATGACCGGAAGAGTCATTCTTAAAGATTTCTTGGATAAAACTCTTAGCATCTTGGATTATTCTCTCTTGATTCATGATTATTTCCTCTCTTTTATTATAAAACAAGCAGTGAGTAAGATAATAAGAGAAAGCCTAGATTAGAAATGTTAAAATAGGATATTGCTTAAGAAACGCAATCGCAAATGAAAGAAAAGAAAGAACTCACAAAAGTAAAAAAGGTAGCTATTGTCAGCAGTGTTATTACCGGAGTTTTAGCTTTAGCTACCGGTATAGTGACAGGCTATTATATTTACTATGGACAAGTAGGCTCTGAAGGCAGGAAGCTTATTGAGTCTTATGAGCTACTTAAAGATAACTGGTTATACGGCAATGAGGAAGAATACCTATTAGATAATGCCACTACTGGATTAGTAAAAGGTGTAGCTTCTACTGATCCCTATACTTTCTATACTAAGACTCAGGCAGAGCAAGGCTTATCTACCGATGGAAACGGCTTAGGCTTTTCTTCTCATTTCTATGATGGCGGTATTTATATCACTGAGGTCCATGATGGGCCAAGCACTGGCAAATTAAAGATTGGCGATGTCATTTACGGAGTCACTATCGGAGATAATGACTACTATGACTTTACCACTCATAAATATTCCGATGTCTCTGCTTATTTAGCTAGTGTCAGCGATACCACGACTGTTTACCAGTTCAAAGTAGTCAGAGATGGAGTTGAGATTACTCCCTCTATCTCAATGACTCGTGGCAAGTATTCTCAGTCTTTGATTGATGTAACGGTTTCTCCTTCCTCTTCCAATGACTTCACTTTAGGAATAAAGATTAATACCTTCTTAGGTAATCCAACCTCAGCTTTAGATCAGACTATTTCTTATTATCAGAAGCAGACCACGGTCAATAAACTGATTCTTGACTTAAGAGGAAATGGCGGAGGCTTAGTTGATCAGGCTTCCAGTATGGCAAAGCTTTTTGTTAAGAAAGGCACCTTTATTTATAGCTTAGTAGATAAGAATGGTAAGACAGTTGAGTCTAAGACTCAAAATTATGATCCTACTTATAGTATTCCTAATTATTCTTTAATTATTGATGAAAATACTGCCTCTGCTAGTGAAATCTTTACTTTAGCAATGAGAGCAGGGACTAATGCTAAAGTCTATGGCCTTAAGTCTTATGGTAAAGGCATAGCCCAGCAGTTTAAGACCTTCTCTGATGGCTCTACTATTAGATATACTTACGCCTATGTCTATGGACCTGAAAGAGATAATGAGACGATGTATGATGAAGGCAGTGATGCTGATAAAACTATGTGCATTCATGGAAAAGGCATTATTCCTGACTATACTTTTACTACTGATTACGTTTCTCTGCAAAACGTCTATGACTATACTCAGTCTTTGGCTGTTTCAGAAAATGGAATGAATTATCTACTAAATACCTATAACGATATTTACTCGGATACGAAGACTTATAATGCTTCCTATCACTTTACTGACTTAGTCTCTGACTTTGCTGATAAGATTAATACTAAATATTCTTTATCTATAGCGGCTTTTGATGATACTGGTATTGTCTCTAAAAAACTTAACGATAAGATTGTTAAAGAAAGCTATGATAAGTATCTAAAGTACTATTCTGTTCTGACTAATGAAGTTATAGGAGCTTAAACATGACTGATAAGGATCATCCTTTTGAGTTAACTTCTCCTTATAAGCCAACTGGCGATCAGCCGGAAGCTATTGATGCTTTAATCAAAGGCTTAAAAGAGAATAAGAAGTGGCAAGTCCTACAAGGAGCTACTGGCACCGGCAAGACTTTCACTATGGCTAATATTATCCAGGCTGCACAAAGGACAACCCTAGTTTTAGTTCACAATAAAACCTTAGCCGCTCAGCTATATGGCGAATTCAAAGAGCTCTTCCCTAAGAACAGAGTCGAATACTTTATTTCTAACTTTGACTTTTATCAGCCGGAAGCTTACTTACCAAAGACTGATACCTATATTGATAAGCAAGTTGTCATGAACAATGAGATTGAAATGATGAGAGCTAGCGCTGTTAACTCTTTATTAGAAAGAAAAGATACTATCGTTGTAGCCTCAGTTGCTTCAATTTATGGTTTATCAGACCCGAACGAATATCGGGACTTAGCTTTTACTTTACATATTGGCGAGCCTTTTAATCCACATGATATAGCTCATAAGTTGGTTATTGCCCAATACAAGAGAAACGACATTGATTTAGGACCGGGAACCTTTAGAATCAGAGGCGAAGTAATGGAGATATATCCGCCTTCAGGAGATGGTTACATTATTAGAATCTATTCTGATTTCGATGAAATCTCTGAAATTGATCAGATTAAACCTACTACGGGTGAATTAGTCCACACTGTTGATTATTTTCCGATTTTCCCGGCTCATGAACACGCTTCCGGTTTAGCAAGAATTCAAACTGCCTGCACCACTATTAGAGAAGAACTGACTGAAAGACTGAAGTTCTTTGACTCGCAAGGAAAACTGCTTGAAGCGGAAAGACTGAAGATGAGGACTGAGCATGATTTAGATGCTCTCTCTGAGTTTGGCATGTGCGCCGGTATTGAAAACTACGCTAGACACTTTGATGGCAGAAAGGAAGGAGAGACTCCTTACTGTCTTTTTGATTACTTCCCTAAGGATTTTATGATGTTCATTGATGAATCCCATGTCACTATTCCTCAGATCGGTGGTATGTTCAATGGTGATAGAGCTAGAAAAAAGACCCTAGTTGATTATGGTTTTAGATTACCGTCTGCTTTAGATAACAGACCTCTTAAGTTTGATGAATTTGAAAAGAAAATCAACAATGTTATCTGCACTTCGGCTACTCCTGGCGATTATGAATTAGGTAAATGCGATCATAAGCCAGTAGAACAGATAATTAGACCGACTGGATTACTAGATCCAGTCATTGAAGTCAGATACAACACTAACAATCCTATTTATGACTTAATGGAAGAAATCAAGAAGCGAGTAGAAAAGAATCAAAGAGTCTTAGTTATTACTTTGACAGTCAAAGATGCTGAGAACTTAACTGACTTCTTAAAGACTCATGATTTTAAGGTTGCTTACTTACAGCATGAGATCCTAACTCTCCAGAGAACCGAGATTATTTATAAGCTTAGAAAAGGTATTTATGATGTCCTAGTTGGTATCAACCTTTTAAGAGAAGGACTAGATATACCGGAAGTTTCCTTAATAGCAATTCTTGATGCTGATAGGGAAGGCTTTTTAAGAAGTGCAAGATCATTAACTCAGATTGCCGGCCGTGCTGCTAGAAATGCTGAAGGCAAAGTCATTATGTACTGCGACTCGATTTCTGATGCTATGACTACTACTATTAATGATACCAAGAGAAGACGAGCTATTCAGGAAAAATATAATCTCGAGCATCATGTGACTCCGACTACTATTATTAAACCTATTCAGGAACCTATCCATATGGTTGATGATACTAAGAGTAAACACAATACTGAAGGTAAACTTACTAGAAAGGAAACGGAGTTCCAAATCAGTCAGCTTACTAAGGATATGAATCGGGCTGCCAAGGAACTTGATTTTGAGAAAGCGGCTGAATTAAGGGATGAAATCTTAGAGCTAAAAGCAAGTTTATCTTAATCAAAGTTTACTCAAAAACTTCTACTAAACGGAACTGAGTAAACCTAAAAGACTACTTCTGTACTGATATTCGTAATCATTTAAAGAAAGGAAAACTATAATAAAGATATGGATTTCTCAGGTTGGGAAAAGCTTTCATTATTAGATTATGATGATCATCTCTCCACGACACTATTCATGGCAGGGTGTGATTTTAGATGCCCGTTCTGTCATAACTCCTCTCTAGTCTTAGATCCTAAGTCAGCTCCCATCATTAAATGGGCTGATATTATGGACTATCTTAAAAAGAGAACAGGTGTATTAGAAGCAGTTGTTATTACTGGCGGTGAACCGACTTTAATGCCTGACTTAGAAGATAAGATAAAAGATATTAAGGCTTTAGGATATGAAGTAAAGTTAGATACGAATGGCTCTCATCCAGAAGTAGTTAAGAATCTAGTTTCTAAGAATCTCATTGATTATTTAGCTATGGATATTAAGAACTCTCCTAAGAAGTATCCGATGACTATTGGAACGACTAATGTGAATATGGATAAGATCAATGAAACCATTGATTTCCTTATTCATGGTTCTTTAAGATTCGAGTTTAGAACAACTACTATTGCGGAATACCACGATGAACAGGACTTTGAAGAAATCGGTCAATGGATTAAAGGCGCTAAGAACTTCTTTATCCAAAGATACATTGATAATGAGAACTGCATTGCTCATGGCCTTCATATGGTTGATAAAGAGACAGCTACTAAGTTTATGAAGATAATGGAAAAGTATGTTTCTCATGTTGCTTTAAGAGGATACGATTAACTTCTTTTTAGTCAGCTTCTAGTTCTAGAAGTTATTAGAAGTAAAACAACCAAAACACCTTATGAAGATTCAACTAAAGACTGAATCTAGAAACAAAAGAAAAGGTCAGCTTCAAAGCTGACCTCTTTTTACTTTTTAACAGTTTCCTGTTTCTTATTATTGATCAAATCCAATCGAAGATTAGGTTCAGTCTCTTTGATTTCAGCAGGATCGTAATCAATATCCCTAAGAGCATACTTGTTAACAACAGAATAGATAGACATCATGCAGGATAAGGAAGTGGATGAGAAGGTGATAACTATCAATAGAGGGAAACAATACTCAATAAAGATTAAGGGAACTAAGAAGAGAACAGCGAAGCCTAAATCACAAAGCAATAAGTTCTTTATATAAGCAATAGATAAAAGAAAGGAATTATGAATACGTGATTTAACAGAAAGATCTAAACGGGAATTTTGAAGGAAATAATAAGCCAAGAACCTATTTATATATAGTATTAATAGGATTGAAAGAATCATTGGGATTGTAAACCAGATATAGTTTTTGACATTCAGGAAGAAGAAGTAGAAGGCATAACTTAAACCTGCCATTACTAAAACTGAAAGCAAACCAACTAGGACATTAGGAAGATTAAACTCCTCCTTGAAATGTCTAAAGTAGGCCCGATATCTATGTTCGTTTCTGTTTTCAGCAATATCTTCATAGACATCATACATAGCGGCTAATCCAGGACCAATAGTAACGATTCCTAAAGAAGTGCCAATGAAAAAGAAGTTCATCAGTACAACGGTATCGATATAACCGATAAGGATGTTGATATAGGTTCTAAAAGGACCATCTTTCTTAACGCTCAATCGAGCGTGGAAAAAGCCCTTCTTTTTCGTGGTAGCTTCCATACTAGAAAGTTAAAGGAATACTCTTACTCTGAGCTGAGAAGATTATAGTCTTTTTGGTATCAGGATCGAAGAAATAGCATTTTCTAGAATCAATAACGATCTTGACGTTCATATCAGAATGAATCTGGTAAGTAGAAGGAATTCTGCCGACAATCTGTTTTCCGTTGATATCAAAGTATAAGTAAATTTCAGCACCAAGGAATTCAGCCATCTTAATGTAAACAGGAAGAATGGCATCAGGAGATACAGTACTAATAGTATCAGGAGTAGCTAAAGAGATAGCTTCCGGTCTGATACCTAAAACTAACTTCTTGCCATTATAAGAATCAAGGGTGTGGTTAGCGTTAATAGAAGCATCTAGCTTCATTTTGTGACCATCGGAGAAAGTAACATAAGTATCATTATTCTCAATTGAGAGACTGACATCCATGAAGTTCATTTCCGGAGAGCCGATGAAGCCAGCTACAAACATATTGCAGGGGCATTCATAAAGGTTTCTAGGTGTATCAAACTGTTGTAAGTCACCATGCTCGAGAACAACAATTCTATCAGCGATTGTCATAGCTTCAGTCTGATCATGAGTGACATAGACGAAAGTAGTATCAAGCTTCTTATGAAGCATAGAAATCTGAGATCTCATTTCAGTTCTTAGCTTAGCATCAAGGTTAGAAAGAGGTTCATCAAGTAAGAAAACACGAGGGCTTCTTACCATTGCTCTTCCTAAAGCTACTCTTTGTCTCTGACCGCCAGAGAGGTTAGCAGGCTTTCTATCAAGATAAGTCTCTAAGTCGAGGACTTTGCTGACAGCATGAACCTTAGCATCTATTTCTTCTTTGTTGTAATGCTTTTGTTTTTTGATAGTCTCGATATATTTATCAGCTTCTTCTTTAGGAAGGTTTTTCTGCTTTACAAAAGCCTCGGCAGTCTCTAATCTTTCATTGATTTCCTTCTGAGTCAGTTTTCTAATCTTTAAAGGGAACGCAATGTTCTTATAGACAGTCATATTCGGATACAAAGCATAGTTCTGGAAGACCATGGCGATATCTCGATCACGAGGGGGGACATCGTTGACTTTTTTATTGTCGATTAAAAGATCACCAGAGGTGATATCTTCTAAGCCGGCAATCATTCTTAAAGTAGTAGATTTACCACAGCCTGAAGGCCCTACAAAAATAATGAATTCCTTATCCTTGATATCAAAATTAAGATCCTTGATTACAGGAGTTTTCTGACCGGGATAGGTTTTACTAATGTGTCTAAATGAAATGCTTGCCATAATATTGTCTCCTTGATTTAACCCTTAACAGCGCCAGCAATGACGCCTTTAATAATGTACTTTTGGCAGAAGAGATAGAAAACAATAACAGGAATAATAGTTAAGACAATCATGGCCATAAAAGCACCCATGTTGATGTCTCCGTAACCGCCTTGCATAGAAATCTGAATAGCAACAGGGAGAGTGGTTTCACCCTTAGTGGTACCTAGAACCATATAAGGTAGAAGGTAATCGTTCCAGATCCACATAACATTGAGAATAGCGATTGTGATAGTAGTAGGTTTCATAACCGGGAAGACAACGTGGAAAAAAGTCTGAACCGGGTTGCAGCCATCAATCATAGCTGATTCTTCGATATCAACTGGAACACTCTTTACAAAGCCGGCATACATGAATGTCGATAAACCAGCACCAAAGCCGACATAAATAAAGATGACACCTATGACGTTATCAAGATTCAAAGTCGAAGCTACACCAGTTAAGGGAAGCATAACCATCTGGAAAGGAACAATCATGGAAAAGATGATTAGATAGTAGATAACCTTTGTCCACCAAGTCTTGACTCTAGTTAAGAACCAAGCCGCCATTGAGCAAAAAATTAAGATTAAAACGGTTGAGCAGACGGTGATTAGCAAAGAGTTTAAGAAAGAGCTAAAGAAATTTGATTGTTTAACACCAGTGATGTAGTTATTAAATCCAGCAAAAGTTTTACTAGTTGGAAAAACAAACGGTTCCAAAGCAATAGAATTCTTAGTCTTAAAGGAGTTCATTAAGACAATTAAAAGCGGAGCAACTACAACAGCGGCAGCTAAAACTAGAATGACATAAGTGAAGGTGTTGCCGAGAATTTTAGCGTTTCTAATAGATTTCTGTTTAGGTGAACGAGTTAAAGAAACAGCAGGAGTAGAGGAGTTATCAACACCCACTACTTCTTTGGTGGTAGTTTCTTTTTGAATTTTATTTTTCTTCATAGTTAAGCTTCTACCTCCTTCTTCCTAGTAATAAAGACCTGTAATCCAGAAATACAAGCAACAATGAGGAAGAAGACTAAAGCTTTAGCCTGTCCAGGACCCATATTACCACTGGCATTATTGAACATTGTAGTGTAAATATCGAGAGCAATTAGTTCATCTTCAGGGACGGAAGTACCAGTTAAAGCTAAGTTTTGATCAAAGAGTTTGAAGCCATTAGTTAAAGTCAAGAAGGTGCAGATAGTGATAGCTGGAACAATCATCGGAATAGTTACGCTCTTGATGGTCTGCCATTTAGAAGCGCCATCAATTTCAGCAGATTCAGTAAGTTCAACAGGAACATTCATCAAGGCGGCAATATAAATAACCATCATATAGCCGACCTGTTGCCAACAAGTTACCAGCACTAGACCCCAGAAGCCAAATTGTGCATTGGCATAAAGGTTAGTACCTAATGCTGTTAAGAAACCATTAAGAATCAGATTCCAAATCCAGCCTAAAACAATTCCACCGATTAAGTTAGGCATGAAGAACAAAGAGCGGAAGAATGAAGATCCCTTTAAGCCTTTAGTTAATAGAATTGCCAAAGCTAAGGCAAACACATTAATTAAAAGAACAGTAACAACGACAAAAGCTACTGTCATGCCTAAGGCATGCCAGAAAGTAGATCCAGTGCCAAAGGCTGCAATAAAGTTATCAAAACCATTGAAACTAAAATCTCTAATGGTCTTATACTTTGTGAAAGCAAAAAGAATGCCCATGCAGAAAGGGACTAAGAAGGCAACGATAAAGCAAAGTAAGAGAGGAGCTAAGAAAATAGGAGCCCATTTTTTGTAGTATTTTTGCATTTTTTCTTTTCCTTTTTAATAAACAAATAGCCACTATGAGGGGAAATTCATAGTGGCCAAACGTTAATTACGACTAATCAAATACTAAAGAGCTGCAGCTTCAGTAGCCCAAATAGCTTTAGTCTCAGTAACAGCAGTGGTCCAAGTAGCATCAGTCATACCAGCGTTGATATAGTTAAGTAAGTCAGTACCTAACTTATCCTTGACGTTCTGAGAAGGAATGAAGTTGAAGGTCCAAGGCAATGATTTGACACCATCCTTGCTCATCCAATTCATAACCTGCTTAGAAAGAGGATCAGAAGGTAAGTATTCATCAGTATAACCAGTGAAGGTAGGAATGAATCCTAAACCGCCATCAGAAGTACCCTTAGCAACATAGCTCTTGCCGTTGCCAAGATATAACCAATGCAAGAATTCTTTAGCATAGGTCTGTTTTTCTTCAGAAAGTTTGGAGTTGATGCAAAGATAGTTTTCAGTTCCAACAGCTAATCCCTGAGTAGATTCAGTGACATTAGTTCCCATATCTCCCATATACATAGGTAAGAACTTTAAGTTAGAAGAATCAACTACGCAACCATCGGACTTGAGAATCTGAGAAGCACCCCAGTTACCATTTTGAACCATGATAGCTTTACCAGTAGCAACCTCAGCCATAGAGGCACCAGTGTCAATAGAAGCTAACTGATTTAGAGAATCACAGCTGTTGTTAAGATAAAGATCGAAGAGCTTCTTGTAGTTCTGATTATAAGTCCAGTCAAGAGTTGAAGGAACAGAAGTTAAGTTACCATACTCACCAGTGAGAGAAATACTGAATAAGTGAGTCTGCCATCTCCAATCCTCACCAGTCTTGAAGGAAGTTCCAGCAAAGACGCCCTTAACAATGGAAGAAGCAATAGTAGAAGTACCGATTTCACCAGCGGCAATCTTAGCAGTCATATCTGTAACTACCTTTTCTAAAGTAGCATAGGACTTAACACCATCCATGGAATCAACACCGGTAGAAACTCTATCAGTTAAAGCAAAGTAAGCATCAGTTAAAGCAGAGTTGTAAATGATACCATAACCTTCAACAGTGTTAGGAACAGCTAAGACACTGCTGCCATTCTTTAAAGCCAAAGTCTTATCAGAAAGACTGGTATAAAGAGTATCAGAAGTTAAATCAGAACAATAATCCTTCCACTTGCTGAGACCAACAGGACCATTGACCTGGAAAATAGCAGGCTGATCGTTAGTACCCATCTTGGAAGTTAAAGTAGTGTCGTATTTACCAGAAGCTGAAGTTTAAACAACAACAGTATTTCCAGTTTCTTTCTTATAAGCAGCAACGATAGCATCATAGTTTTTAGCGACTTCAGGTTTAAAGTTTAGGAATGTAATAGAAGTAGGATCAGTACCGCAGCTAGCAACACTTAAACAAGATGCTGTAATAGCGACGGCTCCAAGCAACGCAAACTTCATTTTCATATTAAATCCCCCTTATGGATTACTGCCATTAATTCCTTAGCATCCCCCTATTTAATGGTAGCGTTTACATTCTAGTCTTTATTTTTTCCAGTTGCAATAAAAAAATCAAAAAACATAAAAATTGTTACAAATGCATATTAATTTTAACTAAATTATAATAATAATTAGTAAATTAAAAAGTAACACTTTTCTAAAAAAACAAAAGCAATAAAGCTGGATATTTAGCGAAAAAAATAATTTTTAAATAGCAATTGCTTTTTCAATAAAGCAATATGCTAATTATGCTTTTTATAACTGAATAGCCATTCCATTTATTGAAAGCTAAAAAAGTAAATAAACAAAAAGGCATTAAAGGGTAAAGGGCCTAAAAACCAAATTTGTGCTTAAAGCAATCTTAAAAATAATTTAAAAAAAGTACAAAAAAGAGGCATGGCTTTTAAAAAAAGGACCAATTAAGGTCCTTTCTCTTTAAATATATATTTTTGTCTACTTCAAACTAAGAATATAGTTTCCGGCATTTAAGCTAGCAATAGCGCCATCGTTGCAAGCGGTTGCTAACTGTCTCCACTTCTTCTTCCTACAATCACCGGCTGCAAAAACACCGGGTGTCTTAGTCTTCATATCTTCATCAGTGATGATGAAGCCTCTTTCCAGATCAACCAGGTTGTTGAATCTATCATTATCAGGAATCTGACCGATAGCGATAAAGCAAGCTTCGTCTTTCATCTCGATTATCTCTTTAGTCTTAGTATCCTGGAAGGTTACTGATTCTAATTTATCAGTTCCGTTAAACTTCATAGCTGAACGGTTATGGTAGATAGAGACATTCTTTAAGGACATTAAGCCATCTACTAACATTTTATCAGCGAAGAATTTATCAAACAGAGTAACGACATCTACATGATGGCACTCACTGGCAAGAAGAATAGCATACTGTAAGGCAGAGTTAGCATCACCGATGACCATGACATCTTTTCCACTGTAGAAAGGACCATCACAGACAGCACAATAACTGATTCCGTGGGCGAAGAACTTATCTTCGTTCTCGACACCTAAGTGACGGTGCTTAACACCGGTCGCTAAGATGACAACTTTGCCTTCATAGGTACCATATTGGCCTTTAACAATGAAAAGATTATCTTTCTTCTCAATGCTTTTAACTTCATCCATCTCCATATCAGCCCCTAAATTAGAGACCTGCTCAAAGAAGTTGTTAGAGAAATCAAGACCGGAGATCTTTCTAATAGATGGAAAATTCTCCACTCTTGGTGAGTCAGCAATCTGACCTCCAAAAGCGTCCTTTTCGATGATGGTTACAGTCTTTCCGCCTCTTAATGAGTAAAGGGCCGCTGTTAAAGCAGCCGGCCCTCCACCGATAATTACAACATCACTAGACATTATGAGAAGATTTAACCTTATCGAGATAGCCTCTAATCAAAGATGCATTATCGTAGACATCATAGCTAGTTCCGTTAGGTACAAGAAGAGTGGGAGCCTTAGTGATACCAAAGTTGACGGCCTTCTGCTTATTTTCATCAGAGCTGATTTCAATGTTCTGATACTGGACCTGATCCTTATCAAGCATCATCTTAGCCATCTTGCAGTTAGGGCAAGTCGGAGAAGTGAAGAGCATCAACTCAGTAACCTTAGGAGCTTCTTTTCTCTCTTCACCGCAACAGCAAGACTTGTGAGCAAAAGCAGGGTTCTCATTTTCGTTAACATCATAGGTCTTACGATCCTTGAATTCCTGAGCCTTGCCATCATTCCAGTTCTTGACAGGACGATAGTAGCCAGTAATACGAGAATAGACCTCAGTAGGTTTACCACATTTCGGGCACTTCCACTGTTCACCGGCTAAATAGCCATGTTCCTCGCAGATAGAATAGGTAGGAGAAATGGTGTAATAAGGAAGCTTATAGTTAGTAGCAATCTTTCTGACTAGCTTCATGCAGCTCTGCCAGTTAGGAAGCTTCTGTCCTAAGAAAGTATGGAAGACAGTTCCGGAGGTATACAAAGTCTGGAATTTATCTTCGATATCCAAAGCTGAGAAGACATCGCTAGTGTAGCCAACCGGTAAATGAGAAGAATTAGTGTAGTAAGGAGTCTCACCAGGTTTGCCAGCAGTGATGATATCAGGATATCTTTCTCTATCATGCTTAGCTAAACGATAAGCAGTAGATTCAGCAGGAGTAGCTTCAAGGTTGAATAGACAGCCATACTTCTCCTGATAATCAGAAAGCTTAGTTCTCATATGGTTGAGGACTTCGACAGTGAAATCATCAGCTTCCTTATGGGTTAAGTCTTCTCTGATCCATCTAGCATTAAGGCAGCATTCATTCATACCGACAAGACCGATAGTGGAGAAGTGATTATTGAAGTTCTTAAGATAATGTCTGGTATAAGGATATAAGCCGGCTTCCATTAATTTAGTAATGGTCTTTCTCTTTACATCAAGAGAACGGGCAGCAATATCCATTAAGTGATCAAGACGGGCATAGAAGTCCTGCTTGTCAGTTGCTAAATAAGCTAATCTAGGCATATTGAGAGTAACAACACCAATGGAACCGGTGGATTCACCAGAACCAAAGTAGCCACCGGACTTCTTACGTAATTCACGTAAATCAAGTCTTAGACGGCAGCACATACTTCTGACATCACTAGGCTTCATATCGGAATTGATATAGTTAGAGAAGTAAGGAGTTCCGTACTTTGCAGTCATAGTGAAGAGAAGCTCATTGTTTTCAGTATCAGACCAATCGAAGTCCTTAGTAATAGAGTAAGTAGGAATCGGATATTGGAATCCTCTTCCGTTAGCATCACCTTCGATCATGACTTCGATGAAGGCCTTGTTGACCATATCCATTTCCTTCTTGCAATCCTTGTAGGTGAAAGGCATATCCTTTCCGCCAACAATGCAAGGAAGGTTAGCCATATCATCCGGAACAGTCCAATCAAGAGTAACATTAGTAAACGGAGCCTGAGTTCCCCATCTAGAAGGTGTGTTAACACCATAAATGAAGGACTGAATGCACTGTTTAACCTGCTTATAAGTTAAATTATCAGCCTTAATGAACGGAGCTAAATAAGTATCAAAACTTGAGAATGCCTGAGCACCAGCCCACTCATTCTGCATAATACCTAAGAAGTTAACCATTTGGTTGCAAAGAGTCATTAAGTGTCTAGCAGGAGTAGAAGTAATCTTTCCAGGAACACCGCCTAAGCCTTCCTTAATAAGCTGCTTTAAAGACCAGCCAGCACAATAACCTGTCAGCATACTCAAATCATGAATATGCATATCAGCATTACGATGGGCATCAGCAATCTCTTTATCATAAATCTGGCTTAACCAATAGTTAGCGGTAACGGCACCGGAGTTAGAAAGAATCAAGCCACCAACGGAATAGGTGACAGTCGAATTCTCCTTGACTCTCCAGTCGCTGATCTTGAGATAATTATCAACAACTGAAGCATAATTTAATTCAGTTGTCTTAATCTGTCTTAATTCTTCATGTTTCTTACGGTAGTCCATGTAGCTTCT
>DLIM01000028.1:16119-43463 GCA_002483745.1 Caryophanales bacterium UBA7642
TTAATCTTTTTGTTGAAATCTGCAGTGACACGTAAAGCTAAGGTCTCTTCAATTTCTTGAGTGACTACTTTATGTTCAGCCACAAATGCCCTATCCATGGCACTTTCAATCTTTTTTAGATCGAAATCGACAATCGAACCATCTCTCTTTTGAACCCTAAGCATAATTAACCTCTTTCTCTACAGCGCTGAAGCGGCACTCCTAACATTGGGTTTTAAACCAACGTTCCATTTAAGGAATGACCAGCTTTTGAAGATTAGCTGTAAGTTTAATAATTCCGTTATGCCTAATATTCTAGGCATGTTCGAACTAAAAAGAAATGATTTTGCATCACAATATTTCAGACAAAATTTAGATTTCCAAGAAAGACAAATAGAACTACTAAAATGCCACTAACGAAGATAAGGAAAAGAACTTAATTAGCAATTTCAAAATATTAGAGTGGTAGTTAGTGAAAACAAAGAAAATCGAATTTAAAAATCACGAGAGTTATGCCGATTTTCAATAAAATTGTTTTTCATAAAATTTCAAAAAGTAACAATAATCGCAAAATGGTATAGGATATTCTAAAAATCATAAATAAAAATGTCTTTGCTCTTTTTAGGATTTGTCTAGAAAAACGGTTTCTTTTTTTTTTTTTTTTATTCAACCGGAAAAACAAGCTTAGCTAATAGCGTTTTACATAAAACAAAAAGTCTCTTAGCCTTTGTGCTAAGAGACCAATTATTGTTCTTCCTCAACTTTATTGAGCTCGATTTTTCGCTTCAGAACCGTATTTTCAATCTCATGTAAAACTCTTCCAATGTCTTCATTGATTTCATGTTCCCAAAAATGCAGTACTAAATACCCCATTTCGACTAATTTCTCGTCATTCAAACGATCACGTTGGCGGTTCTTTTCAATCTTGCTATCCCAGTAAGCGGAATTTGTTTTAATTTGAGACTCAGTTTTAGAAAGGTCATAGCCATGGAAGAAATCACCATCACAGAAAATGGCAATCTTGAATTTAGTTAAAACAATATCTGGTTTCCCAGGAAGCTTTTTATCGTTTTTGAAATATCGATAACCTTCCTGATATAGGGCTTTTCTAAGCTTCTTTTCGATTGAAGTATTCTTACCTTTGATTCTCGACATATTGTAAGAAATCTGAGCTTTAGTTCTTTTGTGTCCGTGTCTCTTTATAATTTCAGCAATAGCTAATTTCAATGTTTCTTTATCAGAATCAAAAGTTACTGATTCAATAGCCTTGTCAGGAGAAACCCATTCAATAGAAGTGACTTCAATTTTCTGAGGAATGATTTTCTTAGATGTGGGAGTAGCTAAATAGAAAACCACATCTTTAATGACATCCGGCTTTGGAGAATAAGTGATTTTGTGAGAAAAAGTTTGATCAATCTTTACAGTGAGATTAGTTTCTTCCTTGATTTCTCTTTTTGTGCATTCTAAAGGAGTTTCACCAGCCTCAATATGCCCTTTTGGGATTGAAGTGTGGCCTAACTTCATATGCTCGATTAAGATTTCAAGTCGTCTATTCTTATAGCGATAGACAACTGCACCGTAACTGTATTCTTTTGTCATTTCGTGGTCATTATACCATTTTTTTCGCTATTTTTCTCCACCATTAAGAAAGGGCTTTCTTTTTGTCTATATATCAATTGCTTTAATTAGAGTTATTAATATTAATTAATATTGTCTAGTCTTTTTAAATCAAATTTTGACCTATTCCTTTTTTCACTTTTAATTCAAATTCTTCTTTACTTTTAACCCGAACCCTCGTATATTTATCCTCAGGTCTAGAGACATGAGCAACATAAAAAGCAAAGCCTGTTCATCTATGAAGACGTCCTTAAAAGGTTTCACTTTCTTCTCCAAATCATCTAAATTAACTGCTTCTTGGGGCGGCTGTCTCCAACTATCGTATTAGCATTTTTTGGGGCTTAGGCAACTAAGCCTCTTTTTTTGGAAAAAAATGGAAACATGGAGGGAGAGGGATATGGAAGCTAACGCAAGTACGACTAAACGAAATCCGGATCTGATCTTGGATGTCAATGAGAGTCCGAAGAAGGTAAGTCAGTGGCTGATCCTAGCTGTTCAGCATGTCTTAGCTATGTTCGTTGCCTGTATTACCGTTCCGCTTATTGTCTATAGTGGCTATACGGATGTTAATGGCGTCTCTATGGCTCAGACGATGATTGCCCCGACTCTTGTCGCAGCGGGTATTGGAACTATCATCTATCTCCTTCTCACCAAGATGAAGAGTCCAGTCTTCTTAGCTTCTTCGTTTGCTTATATGGCTCCGATGGAAGCTGCCTTAAGCTTAGGTGGTACTGGTGAACCTAACCTCTGGGCCTTGCCAATCGGTATGGCCTTTGTCGGTGTTGTCTATGTTATTGTGGCTCTTGTAATCAAGTTCTGCGGAGTCGGCTGGCTTAATAAGCTGCTCCCTACTATTGTTATCGGGCCTGTCATTATGGTCATTGGTCTATCATTATCCACTTCAGCTATCAGCAACTTAACTTCTTCTAATTCCACCACTGATTCAAGCTACAACCTCGTTTCAATAGCTTGTGGCTTAATCGCCATGATTGTTACTGCTATCTGCTCACATTATGGCAAAAAGACAGTGGCTTTGATTCCCTTTGTCTTAGGAATGTTAGCTGGTTATGTAGCTGCCGCTATCTTCACTGGCATTGGCTATTATGGCTGTGGAAATGATTACTTCCGTGTTATTGATTGGACTCCGCTTATCAAGAACTTCTCACCTGTCACTTGGAAATCCTTCTTCTCACTTCCGGAATTCCTCTTCATTACTTCTGACTATACTTATGCTCCTATCACTGGAAGCCAGATTGGAACAATTGCCTTATTATTCATCCCTGTTTCCTTTGTCACTATCTGTGAGCATATCGGCGATCACAAAAACCTCTCTGGAATCTTAAGCCGTGATCTATTGGTTGATCCAGGTCTTACTAATACATTAATGGGTGATGGTATTGCTACCGCTGTCTCCGGTCTTGTCTGCGGTGCTGCTAACACCACTTATGGTGAAAACGTTGCTGTTGTCGGTGTCACTAAGATTGCTTCTACTAAAGTAGTCTTCTTAGCCGCCTGTATGGCTGTCGCCTTAGGATTCTTAAGCCCAGTCATGGCTCTTACTATGACTATTCCTAACTGTGTCACTGGCGGTGTCTCACTTATTCTTTATGGCTTCATTGCTGCCTCAGGCGTCAAGATGCTCATCAATGAACACATTGATATGGGCAACACCAAGAACATCTTTGTCGCTTCCGTCATTTTAGTCTCCGGTATTGGTGGCTTAGCCTTCAAGTTCGGAGATCCTACTAACCCGGTTATCTCTATCACTTCTATTGCTGTTTCGATGATTTTAGGTATTATCATGAACCTCATCCTTTCCGATAAGAAACCTAAAAATAAGAACAAGAAGCCTGAAGAAATTAAAGATTCTACTGCCCCGGCTGTTAATGAAGTAAAGCCTTCAGAACAGGCATCTGTTAATAAGTAGATTGACTGAATAAAACAAAAGCCGCCTAACTAGAATCAACTAGTCAGGCGGCTTTTTATATATAGAAATAAAAAAACTCCGCTATACCCGAAGGTACAACGGAGAGAGCAAAAGGAATTTTTATGTTGGAATTTAATTATCAGTTTTAATGGTCTTTAAAGAGAAACTTTCTTTAAATCGCATAAACAATATACATACCCGATTTGAATTTGTCAACAGGAAAATAACTAAGTCCCTTTTTTTGGCTAAAGTAAGGGAGTTTTATGTTTCATTATTTATAGTTTGTTAAGAACATCAAACTAGTTACTAACTATATAATTTGTCTATATGTTTATGATGATTTCTTTTAAAAAGTAGCCTATCTATCGGCATTTTTGGGAAAAGCATTATTTTAGTCACTTTAGCAAAGAAAATTAAATGTTGTTTTTATGTTGGGAAAATATTTAAGTTTAAAATTACTTTAAGTATGAAAGCACTTTTCTAAAATCTAATTGGTTTGTTGGGATTGAAATTCTGGTAGTAGGTTTCATGAATGATGACATCTTCGGGTCGATCGCTCATCTGGTAAGAGGAGTTAGCTATCAAGAAGAACAGGAGAATCATGATGTTGTAGATTGTGTTATCAATAAGACCTATTAGTTCTACGAATAAGAGGAAGGTAAAGAAAAGCCACTTTTCGGTTGCTTTCTTTTTAAAGCAGAAATAGTAGACAGTGAATTCAAAGATAACAAAGGCAACTAAACCGATTGATCCTCCGGCTACTAGAGTTGAAAGAATGGTATTAGACATAAAGGTTAAGGTTCCGTTCTCTTCTGTCATAACGGATATTGAAGGACCTAGTAGAGGGTTATTCTTAAAGTAGTCGATGGCTTTATCAAAGAGAGTGCTTCTCCAGACTGCTCTTTCATCAGAAAGGTTAAGACTTTGGATAGCAGTTAAGACTCGACTTGAAAAGCGTTGGTTAGTGGCTAGAAGAACGGAGAAGGTAACACCGACAAAGATGATGGAGGCTAAGGATAGATAAGGATAGTACTTATAGTTTTTAAAAGCTAAAAGGATTAAGGGAATGATTCCGATAATCAAGCAAAGTAATCCGGAATCGGCTGAAAGGAAGATGATTGCAGCAATTGCTAATAATTCACCGATACCCCAGAAAGGTTTCTTATTGGCAATCATCATTGCAAAGAAAGGCAAGGTTAGACAAAGGATAGTTGAAGCGGTCTGGCTGGTATATGACCAGCCTAAGGTGAAGTCGCTTCCGACAATATGGAATCCATGGTAGCAAAGGTAGACAAAGACTTCTAAGGATATGCCTATTGCTAGAAAAGCGGCTGATTCACAGAAGTACTGTAAGGTTTTACTTTTTCCTAAGACGGTGGAGAAGATAATATAGACGGAGGCACAGAGGAATAAAGCTAAGATATAGAAGATAGCAGTTTTATTAATGGATCCGGTATTAACGGAATTGTAGATGAAGGAAATAAAGAAGACGGTTAATAGTAATAATAAGGAATAAAGAATATTTCCTAACTGGAACTTTGGCTTATTGATGATTAAGAAGATGATCATGGAAACAAAGACACAGGAACTCATCATTATTAAATATGCCGGTACTGAGGAGAAACTTATTCCTTTGTTAATAGTAATAGGTAAGCAGATTAATAGAGGAATATAGGTTTTTCCATCCTTTCCGCAAAGAGGAAGGAAGGAAATCAAAGCATAGAAAACAGCGAATATCCAAGGAAGACTATTAGGCATTAACCAAGTAAGACAAGCTAAAAGAGCTATCGTCATTGGGAAAAACAAAGAATCGAGGTACTTTCTTGTTCGGTTAAGTAATGTGTTAATTAACATACAATAAGTATAGCAAAACTTGGCTAAAAGGTTTTCTATTACCGGCAAATAATCTTAGCATAAGTCTTTTAGAGAACTAAGAAAGCCTTTAAGAATTCAAATTTTAGGGAAAAAGTAAGGCTTAATGTGTTTTAATATTACTTAGCAACAAATAACAAAAATGACCGATATTGCAATTAAAACGCAATCAGCTACTATTACTATTGTGGCTCTAGCCAAGAAGTTTTCAACTTGGTTCAAAGCTACTTTTCTCCATCCCGGGGAAAAGATGAAGACTTTCTATGCTCTTATGGTAGTTGGCTTCCTTTGCTTTATCTACACCTGGATTACTCATTACTTCACAGTACCATTAGGTGGCGACTATACCCTTCAGATGATGACTTTTATCTACAACACTTATGATGATTGGCATGAATTCTTTCAAACCGGAGTCTTTCCGACCTGGGATACTTCTGCCTTTATTGGCATTGATAATGTAGCTGGCAATTCCTTCTATTATCTTTTTGATCCTTTTATGCTGATTCTTTTAATCTTCCCTCGAGGCTGGCTTACTACTCTTCAGGGATTAGAGATACCTTTAAAGATGGTTTTAGGGGGTATGTTCTTCTATTGGTATTTAGGATCATTTGAGTTTTCTCCTAAAACCAAAAGAATTGGTGCTCTTTGCTTTGCCTATTCAGGATTCAGCTTCTGTTATCTTTGGTTCCACTTCCAGTCAGTAGTTACTTTCTTGCCTTTGATCTTATTAGGAGTAGAAAACGTTATCCAGAAAAGAGATCCTCGCGTTCTCCTGTTTGGTTTCTTTTTAACTGGTATGACTAACTACTTCTTCTTTGTTGTCTTTATTATTGGCGCTTTCTTATATGCCATCTTTAGATTCCTACAGACTATGAAGCAAAGAAGCTTTAGCGATAACTGGGCTGCTTTAGGTATGGGTATAGCTAGCTTTGTCTTAGGCATCATGTTAGTAGCTTTTACTTTGCTTCCAGGTATTTCCATGGCTTTAAATATGCCTCGCCTTTCATCTACTAATTCTACCTGGTGGGACAATGTTAAAGAGGCTAGTGGTATCTTAGAAAAGATTAAAGCTATCTTTACCTATCCTAGCGATCACAGCCAGAACCAAGTAACTCCTTTATTCAACTTCCTCTTTATGACTGATGGCTGCTTCTATTCGAATTTATTGAATGTCTATTGGTATGATAACTTTGCCGGATCTTTATATGCTACTACCCCAATGCTCTTATTATTCTTTGTCTCTTTAATCTATGCTTTCAGGGAAAAGAAATATGGTCAGATAATCGGTTTTATCTTAACCTTATTATTAATCTTCTCTCCCTTAGGCTTCTATCTCTTTACTGGTTTATCAGTAGGTTATGCCAGATACTTTATTCTTCCTATCTGCTGGATGATTGTCTTTGACTGTCAGGCATTAGAAAAGAGAAGAGAGATACCGAGAACCTATCTGGATCTGTCTTTTGTGATTGTAATGATTCTCGATGCTATCTGCTGCTTCTTATTAATATATGAAGTAAATCTCAAACCTAATAGCTATACTTCCGATACCTACTGGGACTTAAGAATGATCTTAATCATTCTCTCGATGGCTTGGGTAGCTGTCTGTTATGCCTTGATGAGATTACTCTTCCATAAGAAAGGCTTCTCTAAGGCTATCTTCTCCTTATGTTCTATCGATATTATTGTGATGGCTAATGTCACTATTCTTTTCCAAGGCACTACTGATATTGACTATATGGCCGGAGGCCAGAACAATATTGCCACTGATACGGAGATAGTCTCTTTATTAGAGGATACTGAAGGTGATAACTATCGTATCTATAACACGACAGCTGATCGAGGAAACATCAATATCTCGATGAGAGAAGGCTATAACGGCTTAGGTGCTTTCCATTCTGTCTATCCTTTTGGATTACAGGACTTTATTGATAAGAGTAAGATTCCTTATTCCTATCATAACTGGTCAGTAGGTATCCATAACCACCGTGAGAACTTAGAGACTTTCTTAAGCACCAAGTATTATTTAGTCCCTAAAGTTGATACTAGTTTCCTTAATTCTCCTTATACCTTACCTAATAGAGACAGCTACTATGGCTATTATTACGATATCCCTTATGGATATACCAACATCCTTGACCTTAATGATGAAGAAAAAGTAGCTTTAGGAGTCAATTACTCAGATGATCTCTTGAATTACCTAGCTTCCTCTTCCTGCCACAAATCTTTATATGTGAACACTAACTTTATTGATACCTTCTTTGCCTTTGACACCGTCATTGATGCTGATTGGGTTGATTCTGATTATGAAGACTTGAACGAATATCCCTTACTTAGAGCAGCTATGCTTGATGATGACGATTATCAAGTCTTTAAGAAAGCCGGCAAATACAATGCTGGCACCTTTACATCTAATGGAGTAACCCATACCTATAACTATTCTACTGTTACTTCTAATTCCACTATGTTCTTGAATGACTTAACTGATACTACCTATGTTGAAGGCAATTCCTCTCCGATTCAGCAAGTCTATGGCAAAACCAATATTAAAACCACCGTCTATTCCTCAAAGCTTGATGAGAATGGCTATTACATCATGTGGGATGGCGATTATGTAGCCGCTAACGATGCCACTGATGAAGAAGTCAAAGCTGTCGAAGCTAAACGGACAGCTTGGCAGAAAGCTCATCCTTTTGAAACCATGAATGGCATCTATCCGACTGACTATAAATATGATTACTACAATAAGAAAGATGGTGATGGCAAGACTAGCGATAAATATACCAATAGTCTTTGCTGGAACTCAAAGATTGTTCTTACTCCTATTGATTCTTCCGGTAATGCTACCGTCCTTTGCCCTGAAGCTGACCCTAATGATTTAACCACCGGTTCTTATATCTCTTTAAAGACTTCTTTAGATGTTGAATGGCGTTTATATGATTCCAATAACTGTTTAATATCTGTCTGTCAGCCTTCCTATAGTGACTATAAGACAGCACATGGCTATTACACCGATCGACCGGTTGCTAAGATTGTCGGTATCTTTAAGCAGGGCTCTACATCAGACCCGAATATCTTAAGCCAGGTTCCGCAGATCTTTATTCAGAGAGACAAAGATTATCAGAGTGCTGTTGATTCATTAAAGAAGAATGCCCCGACTATCAATTCCCGGTCTAATTCTTCTATTGATTTCACCACTGACTATTCTACTAAGAAGTTTGTAGTTATTAACTATCCTAAACAGGATGGCTGGAGTCTTTATAAAAAGACTAGCGATTCTTCCAGTAAGACCGGTTACTCCTTAAAAGAAGTTACTCAGTATAAAGCTCAAGGCGGATTCATCGGCTTTGAAGCTGATACAGGCAAGAACGAATATGTTCTTTCTTATGAGTCTCCTTACTTTAAGTTAGGCGGCATGATCACTATGGTTGGTATGTTTATCTCCTTGATGTTCTTAGCTTTCTTTACCTCTAAGCAGCACAAGGATCATGGACAGGATAATATCATTACTTTGAAATTTGATGCCAGCAAAGAAATAATCGCGGAGCAATACAAGTATGACAATTATGAAATGTAGAGAAGGGAACCTTTGCTACCTGCAGTCTGGCGGTCCTACCGAAGTCATCAACTCCTCCTTTTTAGGTCTTTATCAGACCTACAAGGAAAAGCTCCCCAAAAGCAAATTCTATGTTTCCAGATTTGGAATAGCAGGATTATTGAGCGGAGAATTAGAAGATATCTCCAAGAAGAAACTTCCTAGTCTTTTAGTAAGACCAGGTGCTTATTTTGGTTCCTTAAGAAAAAGACTTACTGATGATGTTGATTCAGCTGAAGCTAAAAGCATCATTGCGACTTTAAAGAAATACCAGATTAAATTCCTGTTTCTAAATGGCGGCAACGATTCTATGGATAGTGCCTATAAGATTGGCCTCTATCTGAAAGCCTCCGACTATCAATGTCAGATAGCCGGCATTCCTAAAACCATCGATAATGATCTAGCCAATACTGACCATACTCCCGGCTTTGCTAGTGCTGCCAAATTTATCGCTAATGCAGTCATTGGTATCAACATTGATGATCACTCATACGATAAAGGAAGAATCAATATTGTGGAAGCTATGGGTAGGGATTGCGGCTATTTAGCTGCATCAAGCTATTTAGCAAACAAAAAGAAATTCGGACCTGACTATATCTATGTTCCTGAAGTAGCTTTTGATGTTAAGGATGCTATCAATAAAGCCGAAGCTACCTATAAGAAGACAGGGCACTGCCTTATGGTGGTCTCTGAAGGCATCCGGGATAAAGACGGCGTCTTTATTGCTTCAATCCAGCAGAAAGATTCTTTTGGCCATACCCAGATGGGTGGGGTAGGACTATATTTAGCTAATTTAATTAATCAGGATGGTATTAAGACTCGGGCTATTGAACTTTCTTTAATGCAGAGATCAGGAAGCTTTGTTTCCTGCAAAAGAGACATCGATGAAGCTAAAGGGGTTGGAAGAAATGCCTTGCTTAAGATGCTTAAAGGCAAAGACCAGTTTATGGTTTCAATCAAGCGTGTCTCTAATAAGCCGTATAAGATTATCTACGATGACTGCCCGCTTAAAGGAGTAGCGGAGATTGCTATATCTCTTCCTAAGAAGTTTATCAGTAAATCAAAAGACAATATCACCCCTTCATTTATGGACTATGCCTTACCTTTGATTCAAGGGGAAGAACCTGATACTTTCGCTGATGGCTTATTGAATGTTTAAAGCACAGCTGCACAAAATTTCCTAAAAAATTAACAATATTTATAAAAAGTAAAAATTTTAGTATAGAATCTAATATTTTTGCTTTTTTTGATGATTTCACAAATTACCTGTAATCCTTGGGTCTTTTTGCTAGTCTTTTAGCAAAAAGGTTTATTGATTTCCTTTTGCATCTAACATATTGTGCTAAAATCCATTTTGTGCTTAATCTTGTTTATCTACTTGATTAGACATTGATACCTGCTATTCGTTGCCCTTAGATGTTAGACAAATAGTAAGTATCTTCCTATTGGGAGGTCAGGCTCTTACCCTGACCTCTTTTTCTTTTTATTAAAGCACTATCTTAAGCAATAAAGCTTCCTGAGAGCAAATAGGTTAAAGAGGAAGAAGTTATAGGGTATAATATAACTTTGCATAAGTGGGTAAATAATATGGATAACTATAGAGACTATATCGTTGTAAAAGGGGCTAGGGAAAACAATCTCAAGAATATTGATGTCACTATTCCTAAAAATGCCTTAGTGGTTTTTTCAGGAGTCTCGGGATCCGGTAAATCGACCCTGGCTTTCGATACTATTTTTGCTGAAGGACAAAGAAGGTATGTGGAGTCTCTATCTAGTTATGCCCGAATGTTTTTAGGTAGCTTTTCTAAACCGGATGTTGATTCCATTGATGGTTTATCCCCGGCTATTTCAATTGATCAGAAAACTACTAGCCACAATCCTAGGTCAACGGTTGGAACGGTGACTGAGATCTATGATTATTTAAGACTTCTATACGCTAGAATCGGTGTTGCTTACTGCCCTACTCACCATATTCCGATTGAGGCTTCTTCCCTTCAGCAGATTTTTAATGATATCAAAAAGAATCCTGATGATAGCAAGGTTACTATCTATGCCCCGGTTGTTCAGAATGAGAAAGGAACTCAGCTAGCTACTCTTCAGAAGTTCTTTGCCGCCGGTTTCACTAGAGCCGTAATTGATGATAAGCCGTTAACTAGATATGAGGAGCTTCCGGTTCTTGATAAGAATCAAAAGCATACTATTTCATTTGCGATTGACCGTATTCTTCTTAAGAAAGAAAATGACGATCGTCTCTTTAATTCTTTAAGGACCGCTCTTGATTTTGCTAACGGCTATGTTGATGTAGATGTTAACGGCAAGTCAAAGCTTTATTCTGAGCATCAATCCTGTCCTATTTGCGGGTTTTCAGTTCCGCCTTTAGAACCTAGACTCTTTTCTTTCAATAACCCTTTAGGCTGCTGCCCTGACTGCAATGGCTTAGGTGTTAAGATTGAAGCTGATCCTAATTTAATGATTGCTGACCCAACTAAATCCATTGATGAAGGAGCTATCGGCTGTCTTCCTAAGCACAACCATGAGACGATTGAGTGGAATGACTTCTATGCTATTTTAGATAAGTATGGTATCTCCACTAAGACTCCCTTTAATAAGCTGAGCCAAAGACAGAAGGATATTATTATTTATGGTCCTCCTGAACCTGTTAATTATGTCTATGAGACTTCTAATGGCTCAAAACTTAACAAGTATGTCACTGAAGGCTTAAAAGCCCGCATTGATAGACTTTATATGACCACTAAGTCAGAATTCATGAAACAGTACTATGGAAGTTTCATGTCCGAGAAGACTTGTCAGACCTGCAAAGGCGCGAGGCTTAATGAGAAAGTCCTTTCTGTTAAAGTCGGCGGACTTAACATTCATGAGCTCTGTTCTTTGAGCTTAGACAAGATCTATAAATTCTTTACTGAGCTTAAACTTACTGAGATGCAGGAATCCATCGGTGGATTAGTTATCAACGAGATTAAGAACCGATTGAAATTCCTGATTGATGTCGGCCTTGATTACTTGACCTTATCAAGAGAAGCTAGCACTCTTTCTGGCGGAGAAAGCCAGCGTATCAGGTTAGCTACTCAGATAGGCTCTAAGCTGACTGGTGTTTTATATGTTCTTGATGAACCCTCCATTGGTCTTCATCAAAGAGACAATGATCGTCTTATCGCTACTTTAAAAGAGATGAGAGATTTAGGTAACTCCTTGATTGTGGTTGAACATGATGAAGATACTATCTTGGCAGCTGATTATGTAGTCGATATCGGGCCAGGGGCTGGAGATCATGGTGGCAGGGTGGTGTTTTCCGGAAAGCCAGCCGACTTAGTCAAGGATACTAATTCAATAACAGGGGACTATCTATCAGGAAGAAAGTTTATTCCGATTCCTCCTCTTAGGAGAAGCTATCGAAAGACTCTGACTATTCATGGGGCTAAGTGCCATAACTTGAAGAACATCGATGTCGATATCCCTCTTGGCTGTTTCACCTGTGTAACTGGTGTCTCCGGCTCAGGAAAGTCATCTTTAGTAGATGAAGTCCTTTATAAATCCGTTCGAGATGAACTAGGTTTTAAGGATGGCGATTCTCAGTACTGCGACTCTATCGATAACATTAAGATGATTAGTAAGGTTATCTGTGTTTCTCAGGAGCCTATTGGAAGAACTCCTAGAAGCAACCCGGCAACATATATTAAAGTGTTCGATGATATCAGAGATGTTTTTGCTTCGACTCAGGAAGCCAGAATTAAGGGAATGAACAAATCGATGTTCTCTTTCAATATGCCAGGCGGGAGATGTGAAGCCTGCCAAGGAGTTGGCGTCAAGAGGATCTCGATGAACTTCTTACCTGATGTCTATGTTACTTGCGATGTTTGTCATGGTAAGAGATATACCGATGATGTTCTAGCCATCAAATACAAAGGTAAGAGCATTGCGGATGTCTTAGATATGCGAGCAGAAGAAAGTCTTTCTTTCTTCTCTGCCTATCCTCAGATCAGGAAGAAGCTTCAGACTTTAGTAGATGTAGGCTTAGGCTATATTAAGTTAGGTCAGTCTTCTTCAACCTTATCAGGTGGTGAAGCGCAAAGAGTCAAATTAGCTTTTGAACTTGAAAGAGCTAATGATGGTCAGACTCTTTATATTCTTGATGAACCGACTACGGGATTGCATCCGGATGATATCAATAAGCTGATTACGGTTCTTAACCGTCTTACTGATGGCGGGAATACCGTAGTTGTCATTGAACATAATCTTGATGTCATTAAATCCGCTGATTATCTGATTGATCTAGGCCCTGAAGGCGGAGATAGAGGCGGCAATCTAGTCTTTGAAGGAACTCCCGAGAATATTGTTAAATGTCCTAATAGCTATACCGGTCTTTATCTTAAGAAAGAACTTGAGAAGGAAAAGTATCGGACTATTGAGAGAAACAAGGATAACAATTCTAAATAAGGATTAGTCTTAACGAAGGAGGCAGACTTAATGGTTTGCCTCTTTTTTGAGTCTTAATTATTTTTAAACAGCTGTAAATCATTTTATTTAGCCTTCTAAGCAGTTTTGCTAATAATAAAGAAAAAAAGGAAGAATTGTGAATACTAATAGTGGTTAATGAACTAATAAGTTATAATAATCTCGTTAAAAGTTGAGGTACTTTATGTTCACTAGTTTAGATTTAGCCAACCACTTTGGCTTCAAAGTTCTTAGCGGAGACATCACGGCTTTGAAAAGGCCGGTTAAAGTTGCCGAACTTGATCGTCCGGGCTTGGAGCTTTTGGGACTGTTTCAGTTCCATGCCAAGAACCGTATTATGCTGATTGGAAACAAGGAAGTGGCTTTGATTAAAGATTCTGATCCGGAATTTATTTATAAGAACTGCAAAAGAATTGCTAATCCCTTATGTCCGGCTATTGTTGTCACTCATGGAAATGAATGCCCCGAGCCGGTCTTAAGAGCCTGCAAAGATAATAACTGCCCTCTGTTTACTTCTGAGACAGATACCTCAAACCTTATGTCTGATATCTACATTTATCTATCTGAGGCTCTAGCTCCTAAAACCGCTTTACATGCCTGCTTATTGGAAATCTATGGCATTGGGGTACTTCTATTAGGTGAATCAGGTATTGGTAAATCTGAAATATCTTTGGAACTGATTAGAAAAGGTCATCGTTTGATTGCTGATGATAGAGTCAATATTGCTGCTGTCAGAGGAAAACTTATTGGTACTTGTCCTGAATCCATTTATGGCATGATGGAAGTCAGAGGTATTGGTATCATTGATGTAGCCAGAATGTTTGGTATCAATTCCCTTGCTAAGAGAAGCCATATTCAGTTAGTTATCTCTCTAGTTCAGTTTAAACCGGATGAACCGATGGAAAGAGTCGGCATGAAGACTGATAGATATGAGATCTTAGGTGAATCAATACCGCTTGTTAAGTTACCGGTCTCAGCTGCTAGATCCATGGCTGAAATCATTGAAGCGGCTGTTACTAACTACAAGCTTAAAGATTATGGCTATGACACCGGCTATGAATTCCAGAGAAGGTTATCTGAACTTCAGGAGAAACGTGAATTAGAGATGAGAAAAGCGGAGATGGCGACTGGCTCTGGTGCGATTGTCAGTATGAATCCCGAACCGGATATTCCTTTAAAGCCTGATGTTCCAAATAATATCTTAAAGGAAAAGCTTGTTACTACTGTTAAAGTTGTTTCTACGGCTGAAGATAATATGAAAGCTGAGTTTAACAAGAACCAGGCTGAAACCAAGAAAGAAACAAAATAAAATGATAGGTAATACCTTTCTTAATTACTATAACGGAATACCTTTTTATAAACCTGTCATCCGTTTTTATGCTCTCTTTATTTTAACGGGAGCATTAATAGCTCTTTTCCTCTCTAATTACCGTGCCCATAAAGATGGCTATGACTGGCATTTCTTTGATACGATCTTTTTAGTAGCGTTCCCAGGTGGCATCATCGGATCAAGAATCTGGTATGTCTTAGCATCCTTGGATGAATTTGTTGGTCAGCCTTGGTATGCCTGTTTTGAAATCTGGAATGGCGGACTCGCCATTCAAGGTGGAGCAATAGGTGGCATCCTAGCTGGTGTCCTTTATGTCAAATTCAGAAGAAAAGGTACTCGTATCTTAGAAGCCTGCGACTATGCTGTTCCGACTATTCTTATTGCTCAGGCTGTCGGTAGATGGGGTAACTTCTTTAATCAGGAAGTCTATGGACACTCGGTTCTTCCTACTGCCTGGGATTTCTTGCCTTCTTGGCTTACTTCTAATATGCAGAATGGTGATTTAAGTATGATTGGCGGAACCAAGCTTCCTAGTGGGAGTATAGCAGCCCCTTTGTTCTTAGTTGAAGGACTCATCAATATCATGTTCTATTTCCTTTTAGCCTACGGAATACCGGCTCTTGAAGGAAAACGATATAAGAAAGGTGATATTTCTTTCTCTTACTTCATTGCTTATGGCTTAGTAAGATTGATCCTAGAGCCTTTAAGAAATCCGACCTTTATTATGGGTGTCTCCTCTAGCTCTGACTTATCTAAGAGTCACTACAACTCTTTGATTATGGCTATTGTCTTTATCTGCTTTGGTGTCTTAATGATTTTCCTTAATCATCTAGTTCAGTATTTATCTTCAAAAGGCAAATTCGATAAGATACCTTTAATAAATAAGCTTACTGGTAAAAGCAACACTCCAGCTGAATTGAACTATGCCGAAGTAAAGAAACAGCAGACTGAAGAAGATGATCTAAAGCCTATTGATATAAGCAAGCTAAAAGCTAAGGAAAAGCCTAATGATCAAGAAAAGAAAGAATGACATTGATCTTATTATTTTCGATTTAGATGGCACTCTTCTTGATACGGCCTTATATATTGTTCTTGATTACACTCACTTATTTGATAAATACCATAAGAAATGTCCTACTTTAGAAGAAATGGTTTATTTTTCAGGACCTCCTTTAGAGCAAGTTCTTTCCAAGTATTTTCCTGATGTTCCCTTAAAGGAACTGGTTGATGAGTTCCATGACTATTCTTTAAAGCATTCTAATGATTATTCATCTCTTTATCCTAATGAGATTAAAGTCTTAGAGGAATTAAAGAAAGCTAATTATAAGCTTGCTGTCTTAACTACTAAATCAAAAGAATCAGTTAAAGATAACCTGACTCATTTTGGCTTGATTTCTTTCTTTGATGAGATTGTTCCTATCGACCTTTGCTTAAGACCTAAACCCGATCCCTATGGTGTAAAGCTGATCTTAGATAAGCTTCACATTGAACCTAAAAGAACTTTTGCTATTGGTGATTCACCCTCAGACTTAACCTGTGCTTCACCTTTAGGATGTAAAACCGGATTAGTCACTTGGGGTTTAAAGCATATTCCTGAAGTTAAACGCGATGAAGAGTATGCTAGTTTCAGTGATATTGAAAGGAGCTTCATCATCAATGACTGATAATAAAGAGGTTGCCATTATTGGCTTAGGGCCAAGCGGAGTAAGTGCCGCTATCTATTTAAAAAGATATGGAATGACCCCGGTCTGCTTTGAAAAGGATCTAGTAGGCGGAAAGACTAACTATACTGATAAGATTGAAAACTATCCTGGCTATTTAGGAGTCCATGGTCCAGTTTTAGCCATGGATTTTGATAAACAGCTTAGCCAGCTTGGGATTAAGCCTATCTATTCTGAAGTAAGAGAGGTTTCTCTTAATAAGGATGGCGAGTATGAAGTCCTTTACGGAAAGAACCTTAAGACTTTTAAGTATGTTATCTTAGCTAACGGCTTAGGTGAGAAACCTTATACTATCAAAGGGGAAGATGCTTTCAAGAAGAGAGGCATCAGCCGTTGCGCTATCTGTGATGGAAACTTCTATAAAGGCAAGGATGTCGCTGTTATTGGAGGCGGCAATGCCGCTTTTGAAGAAGCCTTATACTTAACTACTATCTGTAAGTCAGTTGCCTTAATTTCAAGGCATAATGAATTCAAAGCTCAGGAATCGGTTCTGGCTAACTTCAAGAGTGCACCTAATGCGACTATCTATGCTCCATATAATACCGTGGAAGCTAGAGGCACGGCTTCTTTAGAAGAATTAGATATTGAAAACAATGATACTAAAGAGAAGAAGACATTGAATATTCAAGGTCTTTTTATCTATGTTGGCTCCATGCCAGTGACAGGCTTCTTGAATATCAAGAACCTGACTGATAAGAACGGCTTTGTCATCACAGATGAGAAGATGAGAACTTCTAGTCCTCATCTTTATGCAGTAGGCGATGATCGTGTCACCCCCTTAAGACAGATAGCTATGGCTGTAGCTGATGGTGCTTTAGCGGCTACTGATATTCACCTAGACTATTTAAAAAGTAAAAATAATAAGTAAGATAATAGGTAGATATGGAAAACCAAGAGATAGCTTTTGCTAAAAAAGTAAAAAACGAAATCGCTGTTAATTCCTACAAGAAAGAGGAGATGAAGTATCTTCTCTCTGGTTTTATCAGGAATGCGGGGTCTTTGTCTTTAGGCTCTAACCCTAGTTTAACTATCCATACGGAGATTGCCTGTGTGGCTAAATTAATCTATTCGGGATTAAAGGAAGTCTATGGTTTGACACCGGCTATTGCTTATGAGAAGACTAACCGCTTTAAGAAAGGGTTAGTCTATCTAGTGACCGTCGATGATAAAAGACTTTATGATGTGATGCTTGATTTAGAAGTCCTAGAAGACGGAATGATCAGAATCCCACCTAAAAAAGGATTACTGCGTAAAAACCTAAGATATTTAGTCATTGGCTCTTTTTTAGCAAATGGCTCTGTAAATAACCCATCTTCTGGTAAGACTTCCTACTTCTTAGAGATGGCTTTTTCTTCAAAAACCGATGCTTTAGCAATTAAAAGAAAACTCACTTCCTTCAAGGAAGAAAAGACCATGAATTTTAAGTATATTAAAAGAAGAGAAAAGCATGTTCTCTACTTAAAAAGAAGTGATCAGATATCGGTTTTTCTTTCTTATATTGGGGCAGTTGAATCAATGTTTGATTTTGAAAATGCCCGTATAGTTAAAGAAGATATAAATATCAATAATCGCCTATCTATCTGTGATTCTGCCAATTATGGCAAGACGTTGAATGCTGCTCAGACTGATATTGATGCTATTAATAAGATCCTTTCTTTTAAGTCTTTAGATCTCTTTGACGAAAAGACTCAAGCTGTTATCAAAGAGAGATTAAAACTGAAAGATGCTAACTACCGTGAATTAGCGGCTAGTATCACTGAAAATGAAGGAATCAGCATCACCAAATCGGGGGTTGTCCATATTTTGAGTACTTTGCGCGATAAGGCTAAAGACATTAAGTGATATTTGTGCTTAAAATAAGCATAACTTTGCTCGCTTCTTGCTTGTTGCGCACGCAAATACGCAGCTTCCTGTTTAAAACAGGCTGCACATATGCAAAAACATGTCATGAAAGCCCTATTTTTTTGAAAAAGTAATCAATTATCTTTAAAAAGAGGTTTTTATGTGTATAATATTGATGAAACTAGGAGGACATTAAAAATGTCTATTAAATTGGCTATTAACGGTTTCGGTCGTATTGGTCGTCTTGCTTTCAGACGTGCTTATGAGATGAATGAGGAAGCTGGTAAGGATGTTTTCGAAGTTGTCGCTATCAATGATTTGGTTCCGGCTGGCACTCTTGCTTACTTACTCAAGTATGATACAACTCATCGTACTTGGAACGCCGATAAGATTTCTTCTGATGATAAGGATATTATCTTCGCCGGACATAAGATTCCGATTCTTTGCGAGAAGGATCCTCATGACCTTCACTGGAAGGATTATGGTGTCGATGTTGTCTTGGAATGCACTGGGCGTTTAAAGAGCCACGAAGATGGCGATGTCCATATGCAGAACGGTGCTAAGGGTGTTATCATCTCTGCTCCGTCTTCTTCTAAGGATATTCCTACTTATGTCTATGGTGTCAATACTGATAAGCTCACCAAGGATCAGACTATCATCTCTGGCGCTTCCTGCACTACTAACTGCTTAGCTCCTATGATGAAGGTCTTAAATGATACTTTCGGTGTCAAGGGTGGAACTATGACTACTGTCCACGCTTACACTAACGATCAGAGAATTCTTGATCTCGCTGGTTCCAACCTCCGTCGTGGCCGTGCTGGTGCCGCTAACATTGTTCCTACTACTACTGGTGCTGCCAAGGCCGTCGGTAAGGTCATTCCTGAACTCAATGGTGTCTTAAACGGAAATGCTATCCGTGTTCCTGTCACTGATGGCTCTATCTGTGATTGCACTTTACTCCTTAAGAAGGATGCTACTGTTGAAGAAATCAACGCTGCTATGAAGAAGGCCAGTGAGACTAATCTCAAGGGTGTTCTTGCTTACAACGAAGATGAAATCGTTTCTTCCGATATTCTTGGAAGAACCGAAGGCTCTATCTTTGATGCTACTTTAACTATGATTATTCCTGCCGGAGATGTTAACTTTGTCAAGGTCGCTTCCTGGTATGATAATGAATATTCCTTCACCTGCCAGATGATGAGACTTGCTAAGTTATACGGCGAAATTCTTACTAAGTAATTATTCGTTTGTGATTACAAAGGCGGCGGGGTAATCCTGCCGCCATTTATCTCAAAACAATTTCAAGAGGAGAAAATCAATGAAAAAGTTAGTTACTGACTTGAAAGTCAATGACAAGAGAGTACTTGTCAGAGTTGATTTCAACGTTCCGCATAAAGGTGCCGACATTTCTGATGATAATCGTGTCGTCGCTGCTATTCCCACTATTGCCGAATTAGTCAAGCAAGGCGCCAAAGTCATCCTTATGTCCCATCTTGGAAAGATTAAATGGGGCAAGGTCGATGATGCTGAAATCGATAAGGAAAAGAAGGGTAACGATTTAGCTATCGTTCTTCCTTCCTTAAAGAAGCATTTAGCTGATGCTCTTGGACATGAAGTTAAGGTTTCTTTCTGCCCTAGCACTCATGGTGAAGAATTAGCTAATGATGTTAAAGCTCTTAAAGATGGTGAAGTTCTCTTAGTTCAGAATACCCGTTATGAAAAGGGTGAGACTAAGAATGATGCCAAGTTAAGTGCTGAATGGGCTGGCTTATGTGATGCCTTCGTTATGGATGCTTTCGGTTCTGCTCATAGAGCCCACGCTTCCACAGTTGGCGTTCCGACTATCTTAGCTTCTGAGAAGAAGCCGACTGCCATTGGCTTCCTTGTTGAAAAGGAAATCAAGGGCTTAGGCCGCTGTGTTACTTGCCCTGAAAACGGACATCCTTACATCGCTATCTTAGGCGGTGCCAAGATTTCCGATAAGATTCAGGTCATCGATTCTTTAGTCAAGAAGTGCGATAAGATCTTAATCGGTGGCGGTATGTCCTATACCTTCAAGTATGCTCTTGGCAAGACTGTCGGTAATTCTCTTTGCGAGAAGGACCAGGTCGAATATGCTAAGAAGTTAATGCTTACTGGCAAGATTATTCTTCCTATCGATACTAAGATTGCTACCTCTTTCGATGATCCTCAAGATATTCATGTCATCAACACTGATGCCAATGATGTCTCTGAAGCTGGTATTCCTGATGGCTATGAAGGAATGGATATCGGACCTGAGACTGAAGCTTTATTCACTAAGAATATTCTTCAGGCTAAGACAATTTTCTGGAATGGCCCGATGGGTGTTTTCGAAAATAAAAACTTCCAGGAAGGAACTATCGCTGTCTGCAAGGCCTGCGCTGAAGCTACTAAGAACGGTGCCTTCTCTGTTATCGGAGGCGGTGATTCTGCTTCTGCCGCTAAGGAATTCGGATTTGCTGATAAGTTCTCCCATGTTTCCACTGGTGGCGGAGCTTCTTTGGAGCTCATTCAGTTCGATGGCCATCTTCCGGGAATCGATGACATCGAAGAGAAGTAGGTTAGATAATCATGTCTAGAAAAAAGTTTTTGATGGGAAACTGGAAGATGAATCACACTATCGCTGAAGCTAACAACTTCTGCGAAAGTGTTAAATCTTTCGGATTGATCAAGGAAGCTAGAAACAAGGGCGTCATGTTAGGTGTTGCCCCTTCCTATATTTCACTTCAGGCTGTCAGAAAACATGCTCATGGCTTGATTGTAGCTTCTCAGGATTGCCATTATGCTGATAATGGTGCCTATACTTCTTGTGTTTCTATTCCGATGCTTAATGAGATCCATGTTGATTGGAGTATTATCGGTCATAGTGAGAAGAGAACCTATGAAGGTGAGACTTCCTTTGACTGCAACCGTAAGATCTTAGCTTTAGTCAATCACGATATGCATGCTATCTACTGCGTTGGTGAGACTGCTAAAGAATATGATCAGGGTATCACTAAGGATGTCATTAAGGCTCAGATCACTACTGGTCTTCAGAACCTCACTAAAGAGCAGATGGCTAATGTTGTCATCGCTTATGAGCCAGTCTGGTCTATCGGTACTGGCAAGAACGCTTCAGTTGAGATTGCTGAAGATATCTGTGCCTATATCCGTTCATTAGTCGACAAGATGTTTGGTAAGGTCACTGGCCAGAAGGTCTTAGTACTCTATGGTGGCAGTGTCAAACCGGAAAACATTCATGAATACTTAAAGGCTAATGATGTTGATGGAGCTTTGGTTGGCGGTGCCTCTTTAAAGGCTGAGACTTTTAGAGCCTTGTTAGAGAACATCTAAACTAACTTCTTAAGCGAACTAAGGACCGTCTTATTAAAGGCGGTCTTTTTTATTTGTGTGATATAAAATCATGCTTATCAATTTATCGGTCTTCTATAAAGGAAATTTTTAGATTTAATAGCTGAGGATAGTTTTTTAAAGAAACTTTAGTTCCGGTTTCTTTTTACCTTCGTTCTTGCTAAACTATTGCTATCCTTAAGCAATAGAGGAAACAAAGGAAAGCGAGGTATCGATAATGGAAACATTTACTAGTAATAACACTTCTCCCGTTAATGCTAAAAAGCCAGTAGTTCAGAAGAAGAGCATTGTCTTTTCAATGGGTCGAGTGATGATCTGGTTTGCTATCGGTATTCTAATTACCGGGTTAGTCGCTTTCTTCTATCCTGATATCTTAATCGCCGCTTGTGGAAGTAATACTGATTTGTTAGCTGTGGTCTATGTCTGGTCAATGATAGTATCAGCTGTAGTCTTATTGATTAGTTCCGTCTTTATCTTTATAAAGTCATTTAATAAGAACTCACCAATGGTGAAAGTCTTCTATATTCTCTATACCTTAGCTATGGGTGTCTTATTATCTTCAATCCTATTAACTATTTTCTCTATTGATGAACAGAAATTCTTCTCAACTGTTGCTATTGCATTCTTTGCTACTGCTGGATGCTTCTTAGTGATGGGTATTATCAGTATGTTTATTAAGAATGGCTCTATCTTATGGCCATTAATCATTACCTTCTTAATTGGCTCCTTAGTTATGTCTTTAGTTAATGGTTTAGTTCTCCATTCTGAATTGGTTTATTGGATTATTGATTTTGTGGTCTTTGCTGTTATGCTTATTATGATTGGATTTGATATTAAGAACGTTAAAGCTTTAGCCGATGCTAACGCCTTTACCTCTGAAAACAACTTAGCTGTCTATTGTGCTTATGTTCTCTATAGTGATTTCATCTATGTCTTCATAAAGATTCTCTACTATGTTGCTATCGCTAGATCAAGAAACTAGTAAATAGAAACAAACATTTGAGGCCGGATTATCTCCTGCCTCTTTTTTATTTCAAAGATAAACGCAACTTCTATTTGCTTCCCTTGAATATATAAATTTAGAACTTATACTTCCTTTGAAAGTAAGCTTTTCTAATAGGAGGCTTAAAAAGATGGAGTATTATGTTTATGAGGATGAACCTAAAAAGGCTAGAAGGACTCCAAAGGATCTTGGCGTAAGATTCTCGATGTCCAAGATTATGATGTGGTTAGCATTAGGCTTACTGCTTACCGGCATCATGTCTTTGACTCTTCCTGATTTCTGTATTGCCTGCTGTGGATCAGAGAATGTAGAGGCTTTATCTAATTGCTATCGTGCTTTTATCATTACCGCCTCTGTCATTATGGCTTTTTCTTCTGTGATTCTTTGGATGCCTTTTGTCACTAAAGATACCCCCTGGACTTTAGTTTGCTATCTGCTCTTTACTATTTCGATGGGGTGGCTATTATCTAGTGTCTTTCTTTGGGTAAGAGGTATTGATGAAGCTTCTTCTATTTCGACTTTATGTATTTCTTTCTTTATTGCTGCCGGAGCTTATCTAATCATGGGACTTATTGGAGCCTTGTCTAAGAAGAACTTCAATATTATGACTCCTGTCTTATTCGCTTTATTTGCCGGAGTTTTGACTCTTTCATTGTTCTCGGTCTTTGATGCTACTGGAACTATCTATATCATTACTGATATCATCACTTTTGCTATTATCCTTTTAGTTACTGCTATTGATTTTAACAACGTCAAGAGGATGGCCTCGGTCTATCCGTTCCATAATTCGACTTCTTTAGCCATCTATTGTGCCTATAACCTTTATCTTGATTTTATCTATATTTTTGTTCAGATTCTTTTCTACGTAGTTTACTTTAGAAACAGGAAATAAAAGGCTTAATAGTTTAAAGGATATTTAACTAAGGCAGACTTGTAAAAATAAAATTAACAAATCTGCCTCTTTTTTAGGTAGAATAATAAGTAAGTAAGAAGCAAAGCACATGGAAAAGTATTTAATCTACTCAGTCGAAGATGATGAAGAAATCGCCAACATTATCAGGGCTGTCTTAACTAAGAACGGTTATGAAGTCAAAACTTTCGTTGATGGGGAATCCTTTTTAAAGGGATTTGAAGAACAGAAACCTGATATGGTGCTTCTGGATATGATGCTTCCTGGTATTCAAGGCAAGGATGTGCTTTCAGCTATTAGGTCAAAGCATTCTAATGATAACGTGGTTGTTATCATTGTCTCCGCTAAGAGTCTCATTTCTGAAAGAGTTGATGGATTAGATGAAGGGGCTGATGACTATATTACTAAGCCGTTTGACTTAAATGAATTTATTAGCAGGGTTAATGCCCATGCTAGAAGGTCTCAGTATAAGGCTGGTTCTGGTTCGACTAAGACCATTGGTAAGTTCACTATCGATTATTCCAATCGTGTCCTACGTAAAGGCAAGGAATTAATTGATCTTACTAAAGGAGAATTCTTAGTGGCTTCTATGCTTTTTACTAAAGCCCCTGATATTGTCAGTAAAGCGGATATTGCTCTAGAGCTTTATGGAAAGACTGATGATCCTATCAGGCAAAGAAGAGAATTCAGAACGATTGATATGCATATTAAATCAATAAGACAGAAGATGGGTGATACTGATAAGGGTTTTATTGTCACAGTCTTCAATTGTGGCTTTAAGATTCCCGTATGAACAAAAAAACTCTATCTGTTTCCTCTTTAGTTTTTACTTTTCTGATGTTCCTGACTTTTTTTATCTCTAGCCTTCTAGTGCTTTTAAGTGTCAAAGCTGACACTATTAAGGAAACCACTGGCTATGTCACCTCCATTACTGAACGGCTTAACGATAAAGTCAGTCCTACTACTATAATTGAGAATTATCAGGATATTCCTAATGTTGAAGTCTCTTTCTATAACAATTCCAATGAAACTCCCTTACTGACTACCTATACAGAAGAAGGAGAACACTTATCTTTTTTGATTGGTGATAAAGATAAGGTGGTTTTTGTTAATGATAATTCATTAGGATATAAAGTCTCTTCTAGCCTTACTTGGATTGATGATGAATTTCTGTATTTAAGAGTGGAGACAAAAATACCTGGTTCTTACTATGCTTCTAAAACTGCTGTTATTTTTAATTCCATTATTTCTATAGTTTTAGGTCTTGGCTATTATGTGTTCTCTTTAATAGCGTATAAGAATAGTCTTAAGCCTTTAAAGGTTCAGGTTAATAAGCTTCATGAGATAGTAAGACCTGGTAAACCTATCCAAGAAGGAACGGATTTAAATAATCTGGCTTTGATGGTAAGAGATTCTAGAAAAGATTTACAGCAGCAGTTTGAAGTCAATCGAATGGGTGAACAGAAGATTCACTTTATTTTGGATTCTATCTCTCAAGGATTAATTGTCGTTGATGCTTCTTATAAGATTGTTATGATCAATAAACAAGCTAGCAGTATCTTTAAAATCAAAGCCGATGACTTAGTTGGTCAGAATATGGAGATACTGAATATGGCTAGGCATCTAGAGAAGACTATCTCCTTAGTCATCCAGACTAAGAGATCAGTCGTCTATGAAGAAGAGATGGATGGTAAAGTCTACCAATGCAATATCAACCCTATTGATTACTCTTGGACCAGAGTCAATGAGCAGAATGGTGCTTCTATTTTGATGATTGATATTACAGAGACTTATTATTCAGCTAAGATGAAGAAGGAATTCTTCGATAATGCCAGCCATGAATTGAAGAGCCCTTTGACTTCAATATTAGGATATCTCCAGATGATCGATGAAGGCATTTATACTACCACTGAAGATGTTGACAATGCGATTGAGAAATCCATTAAAGAATGTCATCGAATGAATAAGATTATTATGGACATGCTGACTCTTTCTTCTTTAGAAAAAGAAGAATTAAGACCAGTGGAAGAAATCTCTGTATCTGATATGATTGATTCAATTCTTCCTTCTTATGAATTACAGCTAAAGACTAAGAAGATTACTGTCAACAAGAACAAAGCCTATTTAATTATTAAGATCAATTATGAAGACTTCTATCGTCTTGCCAGTAACTTAATTGATAATGCTATTAAATACAACAAAGAAGGCGGTGTTCTAACCATCTATATTGATGATATTGAAAGATCCTTATCAGTCTCTGATACTGGTATTGGTATCTCTGAAGCTGATCAGAACCGTATCTTTGAAAGATTCTATCGAGTCGATAAAGCTAGAAGCCGATCTAACGGTGGAACCGGTTTAGGGCTGGCCATTGTAAAGCATATTTGTAACTACTATGACTATAAAATCCTTGTTAATTCAAAAGTAGGTCAAGGAACAACTTTTAAGGTTCTTTTTGGCAAAGAAGTCAAAGAATATTAGCAAAAGTAATATCGATAATATCGATAAACACGGGCGGGTTTTTATAACTTGCAAATAAAGTCTTGACAAGTAAGCGCTACCATATATAATAGTAGTCAAGTAGTTGCGATTCTCAAAAAGGGGGAATTATGAAAAGAATTAGCAAGTCTCTGATCTGTTCATTAGTTGCTGTTACGTCATTAGCTTTAGGTACGACATCCTGCAACACAAACAAAAATACCAACATTGATACTGCCAGAAGAGATAAGACTGTCGCTGTCGTTAAGGAAGCTGAAGGATTGACTCGTGATGAGCTCTTCCAGAAAGCCGCTGATGAAATTCAGGGTGGAACCATGAAATTCGTCGGTACTTCCTCAAGATTCAAGAAAGCCATTGATTCCTTCAAAGCTGAATTGACTAAGAAGAATGCCGCCTGCGCCAATATGGATATCACTAAGAGCAGTATGGTCGATGGCTTAATCTACACTACTTTACTCTCCGAAATCGAATCTGGTGTTTCTACCGGATATTCCGGAGCTTTGGTTCAGGATGGTTATCAGCTTCAGAAGAAGGGCATCGACACTGGCTACTTTGTAAACTACATTCCTAAGGAATGGAAAGATGCTACCGACACTGATAGTGATAACGATTCTAATCCTTTCTCTTTACAGTACAACTTCAAGACTTGGTTTGTTAACAATGCTGAAGGTGATACTACCACTATTGATAATGTCTGGGATATCACTGCTGCTAAGTATAAGGGCAAGCTTCAGACTATGGATCCGAGAAATGAAAACGTCAATATGGATTGGCTAATCATGCTTACTCAGGATAAATGGTGTGATGTTCTTAAATCGGCTTTCGAGGATTCCTCTAATGATAATGCTAGCTTAGATATTTCTAAGTATGCTGACTATGGTGAGAAACAGAAGTATGCCTATGCTTTCATGGATGGCTACTTAACTAACTCTGTCTTCAATACTGATGATGGCAAGGCTAGAGACAATATGTCTGCTGCTTCAGCTAAGGGAACTATCGGCTGGATCGTTGATTCCAAGATTGCCTCCATTCAGGAGACTGAGAATGTCTCTAAGAAGAACTTCACCAATGCTGCTTTAGGAACTACTAATGCTGATGGAACTAATCCGACTATGCATATGAAGGGATTCGGCGGATTCATGTATAAGCATTACCTCCAGGTTATGCCTTATTCTCCTTATCCTTGGACAACCTGCGCTTTCATCAA
>DLIM01000028.1:43664-44276 GCA_002483745.1 Caryophanales bacterium UBA7642
TACAAGGCTTGGGCTACTGATATCGGCGATTATCCGACTATGCCTTCTATCAATATCGATCGTACTAAATACGGTCATGGAACTTTGGCTGCCGATGGTACCTTCACTCAGAAAGATTCTGATCCTAATGTCTTCCCGGCCTTAAATGATCCTGCTTCTAGTTGGTGGACTTCTACTACTGGCGGAAATGTCGTTGTTGAGGATCCGGCCTATATTGTTACTCAGTACAATAAGGTCTATGCCTTCATCAGCAGTGTTATCGCTAATAAGTAAATAAGCATCTTATAGTAGGCCAGCCCTAACCGGCTGGCCTACTTGTCTTAATGAGGAGGGAAACATGGACGAAGTAAAAACAGATAACAAGTTTTCTATGGACACCAAAAAAATCGGCAATCAAATCAAAACCTTCTTTGGCGTTCCCGCTAATACCATTCTTGTTGCCTTTGGACTTCTATTGCTGGTTCTAAACATTGTTCCGTTAATATCCGTAATTACTGATACTGTCTTAGTTCATGATTATGAATATGTGCCAAATGCGGTACCAGGTTCTTTGACCTGGTACCATTATTATGAGGTTTTTGGAAGCTCAACTTCTAAAGGCTTGTTCTATAG
>DLIM01000028.1:44495-51412 GCA_002483745.1 Caryophanales bacterium UBA7642
GGTGGCTTAGTAGCTTACTTAGTCACGAGAACAAATATGCCTTTTAAGAAGTTTGTCTCAGCTGTCTTTATCTTCCCTTATATCATGCCTCAGTGGACTTTAGCTTTGTTCTGGAAGAACCTTTTTATTTCAACTGGCTGCACTGGCGGCTATGTTGGTGAACTCCAGGCACTTACAGGCTGGGTCTGTCCGGAATGGTTTGTCTTTGGACTTTTCCCGATTTCTTTTGTCTTAGGCCTCCACTATGCTCCTTTTGCCTATATTCTTATTGGCGGTGTTTTAAGAAATATGGATGCTAACCTTGAGGAAGCAGCCACTATTCTTAATATTCCTAAGAGAAAGATCTTCTCTCATATTACTGTTCCGATTCTTAAGCCGGCAATCTTATCCACAATTCTTCTAGTCTTTTCTTCGGCTATGAGCTCTTACCCGGTTGCGGTAACTTTAGGAAATCCAGTCAACTATCTAGTTCTTGCTACTCAGATGCAGTTGATGATTCAGGGAACGGGAAGTCAAATTGGTCAAGGCAATGTTATTTCATTAGTCTTGATTCTAGTTGGTATGGTGATTCTTTCTATCAACCAGGCTTCGACTAGTTCTCGAAAGCAATATACGACTGTCTCCGGTAAGAGCGGTCAGATCTCTAAAGTTAATTTAGGCAAGGTCAATAGATGGATTATCGGATCTCTTCTTTGCCTTATTACTGTCTTCTTCTGTATTGGACCAATGGTATCCTTCTTGCTAGAATCCTTAATTAAGAATAGCGGTGATTATTCCGGTGGTCTTACTACGATGTGGTGGACTTCGAAGACTGAAATCAGAAACGGCTATAAAGGTATCTTCTATACTCCGGAAATCTGGCAGGCTTTAGGAGGTTCAGTCCTCTTATCATTAGTCTGTGCCTTCTTAGCTGGAACCTTTGGCTTATTGATAGGTTATGCTGTCAGCAAGAGAAGAAAAACTAAAGGCGCTCAATTTGTTAACGGCTTAGCTTTCTTACCTTACTTAATGCCTTCTATTTCCTTATCAGCTATTTTCTTCTCACTTACTACTCATGTTAGCTGGCTCTACTCCGCTCCTTTCCTAGTCTGTGTGATTGTCGGTGTCTTAAAGTACATTCCTTTTGCTAGCCGTTCATCTTTAAATGCTATGCTACAGCTATCTAACGAGATTGAAGAAGCGGCAGTGATTCAGGATATTCCATGGTGGAAACGTATGACTAGAATTATCTTCCCTATCCAGAAATCAGCTTTCTTAAGCGGCTACTTACTTCCTTTCATCTCCTGTATGAGAGAGTTATCGCTCTTTGTCTTCATCGCTCCTACTGGCATGATCTTAACTACCTTGATGTTCCAGTTAGGCGAGACTGGTTGCCCGGCCTTTGAAAATGGTGCTAACTTGATCCTGGTAGTAGTTATTCTTCTTTGTAACTGGGGTGTTAACAAGCTAACTGGTGCTAGCTTAGATAAAGGAATCGGAGGTTAATTAAGATGCCTAAAATTGTTTTAACTGATGTCACAAAAAGATATGGTGACTTCTATGCTGTCGATCATCTTAATTTAGTTATTGATGATCAGGCTTTCATTACCTTATTAGGACCTTCAGGATGTGGTAAAACCACAACCCTAAGAATGATTGCCGGATTAGAGACTCCGACTTCCGGTAAAATCACTATTAATGGTGAAACGATGTTTGATTCAGAAACTGGTATTAATGTTCCGGCTTCTAAACGTAAAGTCGGATTCCTTTTCCAAAACTATGCTCTCTGGCCTCATATGACTGTCTATAAGAACATTGCTTTCGGATTAGAGAATCTTAAGGATGATATGCCGGTTAAGGCTAGCGAATATTATCGCTTAACTAAAATCCAGGATGCTTTTAAGAATCCAAAGAAATTAACCAAATGTTTTACTGATGCTTTAGATAAAGACAATAAGGTAGATAAGAACAAAGCTCTTCTTTACATCATGGATGAATTCAAGCTTTCTATCTATTCAGCTAAAGAAATCTTTGATATGAATATCTCCTCAATACCTTCTGATCAGTTAGATGATTTCTGTTCTAAGAAAGTCAACGAGTATATTGCTAAAGCCCAAGCCGAATTAACTAGACTTGAGAATAATGATTATGAAGTCAATGACAAGTTTGAGCTTACTCAGAATGGTCAAGTAGTTGAAAAGAATCGCCATCTTGACAAAGAAGAGATTGATTTAAAGATCAGACACGTGGCTAGAGTCGTTAAAATCGGTGAATTCATGGATCGATATCCAGCTGAACTCTCCGGTGGACAGCAGCAACGTGTTGCTATTGCTAGAACCTTAGCACCTGGTCCGAAGGTTCTCTTTATGGATGAACCTCTTTCTAACCTTGATGCTAAATTAAGACTGGAAATGAGATCAGAACTTAAACGTCTCCATCACGATACTAACTCTACCTTTGTATATGTCACTCACGATCAACTTGAAGCTATGACATTAGCTACTAAGATTTGTTTAATCAATAACGGCGTCTTACAGCAGTATGATGCACCGCTTGAAGTCTATAAGCATCCAGCTAATCTATTTGTTGCTGACTTTGTCGGTAATCCTTCCATCAACTTTGTCGAAGTTAAGGCTACTCAAGACGGAACTGATAACATCCATCTAAAAATGTTTGGTGGTTCTATTGATGCTCTCTTTGCTCCTAACACCTATACTGATTTAGCTAAATTAAGAGAAGAACGTGATGAAGATTTCAAGAAAGAATCTGAAATTAAAGCTAAGAACAAAGCTGATAAGAAGTTTGTTGAGAAGAGCAACTCCGATAAGGAGTTCAACTATCACATCAACACTATTGCTGGTCAGCTTGATTCCAAAGAAGAAAGAAACATCACTGATGATGATTATGTTATTGCTATCAGACCAGAGTTCATCAGAGTTGATGATGATGGTCAGATAGATTCTGAAGTCTATGCTGCTCTTCCTTCCGGTATGGAGACTATTGTTAAACTGAGAATCGACGAATTCATTCTTACTTCCGTCATCTTCGGAGGAGTCGACTATAAGGTCAACTCTAAAGCCAAGCTCGATTTCATCGGAAGAGGAATACTCCTCTTTGACAGAAAGAGCGGTCAGCTTATTGCTCAGGGTCAGTTAAGCATTACTTCCATCAACAACAAGTAGCTTAGTATTGAGGCCTTCTTCCTATTTTCCCCGGGAGAAGGCCTTTTATTTTGACTTTTGAATTGAAACCATTTGGTGTGACAAGAAAATGAAATCCTATATTTTTTCTAAAATACTAAACGCTTTAACTATGAAAGGCAAAAAGCCCAATATATTGATTAGGAAGTGTTTTAAATCACTTTGAATTGACTCTATACTTATTATATATATGATTAGCTTTTTTAATAAATGTGGAAGTGGAGATAAGGCAATGAATGCTGATACTAACGGATTAATTCAACATTGTAGTTATTTTATTCATAGTTATTGTTTTACTAAAGCATTGATATTATCGCAATATTTCTAGTTTTGAATGTACCACTAGTCCGGGAGTTTCAAAAAACCTTTGACATAGAGACCTAATATCGATATAATTCTCCTTGTCTAGAAATACGGGCTCAGCCCGCTCTTTTTATGGAAAGAGCTGGAAACACCCGGTTCCGTGGATGGCAAATTTATTTAAATTCCGGGAGGAAAAGAAATGCCTACAATTAATCAGTTGGTTCGTCATGAGAGAGTCCAGCCTACCTATAAGTCTAAATGTCCGGCTTTAGGAAAGAGATGGGATTCACTCAACAAGAAGGAGCGTTATATCGCTTCTCCGCAGAAGAAGGGTGTTTGCACCCGTGTTGGTACTATGACTCCTAAGAAGCCTAACTCTGCTGCTCGTAAGTACGCCAGAGTCAGACTCTCCAACGGCTATGAAGTCACTGCCTATATTGGTGGTGAAGGACATAACCTTCAGGAGCACAAGGTCGTTTTGATTCGTGGTGGCCATGTCCGTGATTTACCTGGTGTCCGTTATCACATCATCAGAGGCGCTATGGAGTGCTTCGGTGTTGAGAACAGAAAACAGGGCAGATCCTTATATGGTACTAAGAAGGATGGAAGCATCCAGAAGAAGTAAGGAGATAACTAACAATGCCTAGAAAAAATGGTTCAGTAAAGAAGAGAGATGTCTTACCCGATCCTATATATAATTCCAAACTGGTAACTCGTCTTATCAACAGAATTATGGTCGATGGAAAGAAAGGTACTGCTGAGACTATTCTCTACGGTGCTTTCGACAAGGTCGCTGCCAAAACTGGCAAGCAGGCTCTTGAAGTCTTTGAGATTGCTTTAGGCAACATTATGCCTGAAGTTGAACTCAAGGCTAGACGTGTTGGCGCTTCTAACTATCAGGTTCCGGTCGAAGTTGCTCCGGAACGTAAGGTTACTTTAGGATTACGTTGGTTAGTCACCTTTGCTCGTTTAAGAAATGAGAAGACCATGACTGATAAACTCGCTGGCGAGATCATTGATGCCGCTAATGGCACTGGTGGTGCTGTCAAGCGTAGAGATGATATGCATAAGACTGCTGAAGCTAACAAGGCTTACGCACATTATCGTTGGTAGTCTAGTCGACTTCGTTAACTTAAAGGAGAAAACCCTATGGGAATGGATAACGATCAAGCGATGGTTTCTACTTACGAATCTGTCCCGCTTGAAAATGTAAGAAATATCGGCATCATGGCTCACATCGATGCCGGCAAGACGACAACTTCTGAACGTATTCTCTTCTTCACCGGAAAAACCCACAAGATTGGTGAGGTCCACGATGGTGGTGCCTCTATGGATTTCGATGAACAGGAACAGAAGCGTGGTATTACTATTTACTCTGCTGCTACTACTTGTTTATGGAAAGGCTATCGTATCAACTTAATTGATACTCCTGGCCACGTTGACTTCACAGCTGAAGTTGAACGTTCTCTCCGTGTCCTTGATGGCGCTGTCTGCGTCCTCGATGGCAAAAACGGTGTTGAACCTCAGACTGAGACTGTCTGGAGACAGGCTGATAAATACGATATTCCTCGTATTGTCTTCGTCAACAAGCTTGATGCTACTGGTGCTGACTTTGAAATGTCAGTTCATTCCATCAAGGAAAAGCTCGGCGGCAATGGCGTTGCCATTGGTTACCCGGTTGGCTTAGAGACTCGTTTATTAGGCTTAATCGACTTAGTCGAAATGAAGGCCTGGTTATGGGATCTTGATGCTAAGAAGTCTGAAGATATGCAGCCTAACATTGTCTCTCTTGACCAAGTTCCGGCTGACTATGCTCATGATGTCGAACAGGCTAAGCTTTATCACTCTGAATTAATCAACCAGTTAGCTAACTTTGATGATGAAATTATGAACTGCGTCCTTGAAGGCAAGGAACCTGATGCTGATGCTATTCGTAAAGCTATCCGTAAGGGTACTATCGATAGCAAAATCTATCCTTGTATTCCTGGCTCTGCTTATAAGAACAAGTCTGTCCAGTATTTACTTAACTGCGTCCGTGATTATTTACCTTCTCCTCTTGATGTTCCGGCCGCTGTCGGTAAGGACAAAGATGGAAACCCTGTCACCTGCCCTACTGATCCTAAAGCTCCGTTTGTAGCTTTAGCCTTCAAGATCACAGCTGATCAGTTTGGTACCAAGACCTTCTTCAGAGTCTATTCTGGAACCGTCAAGGCTGGTTCTTATGTCTACAATGTCCGTAAAGGAACTAAGGAACGTGTCTCACGTTTAATCTTAGTCAACGCTTCTTCTTCTGAGTCCATCACTGAAGCTAAGTCTGGTGAAATCGCTGCCGCTATCGGCTTCTCTTCCACTAGAACTGGTGATACTCTCGTCGGAGAAAACGATCCGAGAGTTGAGCTTGAAACTATTAAGTTCGCTGATCCGGTCATCTCTGAGGCTATTGAGCCCTCTAAGAAGGCTGATCAGGATAAGATGGCTGCCGCTTTGATTAAGTTCACTGAAGAGGATCCTACTTTCCACTACTATACTAACGAAGAGACCGGACAAGGTATCATCGCTGGTGTTGGTGAATTACAGCTCGATGTCAACGTCACTCGTTTAAAGAATGATTACAAGATTGATGTCAAGGTCGGTGCTCCTCAGGTCGCTTATCGTGAAACCATCAAGACCACTGCTAACTGCGAAGGTAAATACATCAAGCAGTCCGGCGGTCATGGTCAGTATGGTCACGTTGTCTTCAAGATGGAGCCTAATCCTGGTAAAGGTATCGAAGTTGATGATGCTGTTACCGGTGGCGCCATTCCTAAGGAATTCATCAAGCCTTCTCTTGATGGTCTAAAAGAGGCCATGGAGAGAGGTATGATTGCTGGCTATCCTGTCATCGATGTTAAGGCCACCCTATTCGATGGTTCTTACCACGATGTTGATTCTTCCGAAGCTGCTTATAAGTTAGCTTCTGCTCAGGCTTTGAGAGTTGCTGCTACTAAGTGCTCCCCTGTTATTCTTGAACCTATCGTCAAGGCTAACATCACTACTCCGCTCGACTATGTTGGTACCGTTATGGGTGATATTAGTTCTCGTCGTGGTCAGGTTGAAGGTATGATTCAGAAGGCTAATGCTCAGGTCATCACTGCCTACATCCCGTTAGCTAATATGTTCGGTTACATCTCTGACTTACGTTCTATGACTCAGGGAAGAGGTATCTACACCATGGAATTCGATCACTACCAGGAAGTACCTCGTTCTGTCCAGGAAGATATCATTAAGAAGAGAGGTTAATACACACCTCTTTCTTCTTGAAAACATAAGTACAAAAGTGTATAGTCATTAAGAATCTATTTGGAGGATATAAATTATGGCTAAACAGAAGTTTGACCGTTCTAAGCCGAATGTTAACATCGGAACTATCGGTCACGTCGATCACGGCAAGACCAC
>DLIM01000028.1:51562-51792 GCA_002483745.1 Caryophanales bacterium UBA7642
GGTCACGTCGATCACGGCAAGACTACCTTAACTGCTGCCATTACTCAGGTATTGGCAAAGGAAGGATTAGCTACTGCTATGAAGTATGATCAGGTTGATGCTGCCCCTGAGGAAAAAGCTCGTGGTGTCACTATCAATGCTGCTCATATTGAATACGAGACTAAGACTAGACATTATTGCCACGTGGACTGCCCTGGCCATGCTGATTACATCAAGAACATGATCACTGG
>DLIM01000028.1:51973-53636 GCA_002483745.1 Caryophanales bacterium UBA7642
GGTGCTGCTCAGATGGATGGTGCCATTCTTGTTGTCGCTGCTACTGATGGTGTTATGCCGCAGACTAGAGAGCATGTTTTACTTGCTCATCAGGTCGGCGTTCCTTACATTGTCGTCTTCCTCAACAAGTGCGATATGGTTGATGATCCCGAATTAATCGATCTCGTTGAGATGGATGTTCGTGATTTACTTACCAAGTATGGATATCCGGGAGATAAGGTTCCGGTCATCCGTGGATCTGCCTTAAAGGCTCTTAACGGTGATCCTGAAGCTCAGAAACAGGTTCTAGCTTTAATGGATGCCGTTGATTCCTATATTCCTACCCCTGTTCGTGATAACCAGAAGCCTTTCTTAATGGCTGTTGAAGATGTTATGACCATCACTGGCCGTGGCACCGTCGCTACCGGCAGAGTCGAAAGAGGTGAACTTAAGCCTAACGATGAAGTTGAAATCGTTGGTATTATGGATACCCGTAAGGCTGTCTGCACTTCTCTTGAAATGTTCCGTAAGACTCTTGATTTCGCCGAAGCTGGCGATAACATCGGCGCCTTACTTAGAGGTGTTGATCGTGATCAGGTCATCCGTGGTCAGGTTCTTTGCAAACCTGGCTCAGTTACTCCTCACAAGAAGTTTAAGTGCCAAGTCTACGTCTTGAAGAAGGAAGAGGGCGGACGTCATACTGCTTTCACCAACAACTATCGTCCTCAGTTCTACTTCAGAACTACTGATATCACTGGTACTGTTACTCTTCCTGAAGGTGTTCAGATGGTTATGCCTGGCGATAATGTTGAGCTCACTGTTGAACTCATCCATCCTATCGCTATCGAAAACCAGACTAAGTTCTCCATCCGTGAGGGTGGTCACACCGTTGGTGCCGGTACTGTTTCTCAGTTACTTGACTAATCTTAAGTAATTAAAAGCAAACTAAAGACCCGCTTAATAGGCGGGTCTTTTTTATATAATTTTGTTTATTCATAAATACTTTGATATAATTTATGTATCTGTCGACATAACTTGACTGTTTTACAAAAAAGGGGAAATCGGGTTTCTGTCAAGGGCTCAAGGAATATATGAAAAAACATTTGTTATCTGTAGTTGCCTTAGCTTCTATCTTAGTTTTGGCTGGCTGCAATACCAATAAGACTTCTTCTTCCTCTCCGGCTGTCTCTTCTTCAAGCCCGAAGATTTCTTCTTCAACCACAACCACTGTTGCTGTTACTGGAGTCACTTTAGACAAGACTACTGCTGAGCTTGTCGTTGGCGGAACTGTTACTTTAACTGCTACTGTTGCTCCGACTACTGCTACTGATAAGACTGTTACTTGGGCTTCTTCTGATGCTACTGTTGCTTCAGTTGCTGATGGTGTAGTTACTGCTGTTAAAGTAGGAACTGCTAATATTACTGCAACTTGCGGAACTAAGGTTGCTACCTGTGCTGTAACTGTTAAGTCTGCTATGCCTAGCCCGACTAAGACTACAATTGCGGCATTGAATGCTCTGACTGCTGATGATACTACTCATTTATATGAAGTCACTGGTATTCTTGAAGATAAGATTGCTACTGATAAGTATGGTAATGGTTATCTGACTGATGCTACTACTGGTGCTAGCATCAAGATTTACGGTTCTACTACCACAGCTTCGGCTATCACTTTTACTGATAA
>DLIM01000028.1:53863-54862 GCA_002483745.1 Caryophanales bacterium UBA7642
AATGGCGAAAGTGTCACACTTCATTGCATTTACAAATATTACAATAGTACTCCTGAAATCATGGGTATCATGACTGCTCATGCTGCTACTACTAATAAGTACAGTATTACTAAGGAAACAGCTACTAATGGTACGTTTACTGTTGATAAGGAAACGGCTACTTATGGTGAAACAGTAACTATTACAACTACTCCTAACGAGGGGTATAGTGTTGATACTGTTAAAGTAAATCATAATTATGCTAATGAAAGTGCCACTACTGTCACTGCTGATTCTTCTTATACTTTCACAGTCACTTGTGTTAATTCGATTACTGTTACTTTCAAGGCTGCTGAAACCAATTCTTTAATTTTGACTTCTAGCAACATTATTTCTACTCAAAGTGCCTATGGAAATTATGATTCTACTGTTGGTGGAGTCACTATCAAAGCCATGGGCTGTGCTGATTATGGTAATGGCATTCAGATGAGATATAAGAATTCTGTCGCTTCAGCTGTATACAATACTTCTGCTACTCCAAAAGCCATCAAGAACATTGTATTTACTTTCGGTAAAAGCCAGTCTGCTACGGCGGAGTTAACTTATGTTGCCTTTGGAGCCGCTTCTTTAGCTGATACCACAACTGGTGCTGCTGTCACTTATGATGGCACTGAGCATACTTATACAATTACTCCTGATGCTGCTACTTATACCTTCTTCAAGTTTGGCCACACCACTACTTCTGGTGCTGTCTACTTTGAATCCGTTGTTATCAATTACGTAACTGCCTAAAACAATATTTAAGAATCTCTAAAAAAGAGCTGCCTTCCTTTGTGGAAAGCAGCTTTTTTGTTTGATTTACTTCTTTAGTTCTTCTTCGATGGCTTTATCAAGCTTATCAAATGAAGCGGTAGGCTCAAATCTAGCTATAGCTTCACCTTTCTTGTTGATAAGGAATTTAGTGAAGTTCCATTTTATGGAGGGATCTTTATTCCAGTTAGGATTTTCTTTCATGTTGAT
>DLIM01000028.1:55059-55433 GCA_002483745.1 Caryophanales bacterium UBA7642
TTTTTCCAAGTAGGCATATAAAGGAATTCTATTGGCTCCGTTAACATCGATTTTATTGAATCTAGTGAATTTAGTTCCATAGTTTAATGAACAGATTCGATTGATTTCTTCGATTTCTTCTGGAGCCTGGGAAGCAAACTGGTTGCAGGGGAAGTCTAGTATTTCTAAGCCTTTCTCATGATACTTCTCATATAAGGCTTCTAAGTTCTTATAGGTAGGTGTAAAACCACAGTGGGTAGCGGTATTTACTATCAGTACTACTTTTCCTTCATACTTCTTTAAACTGACTTCATTGTTCTTATCGTCTAAGACTGTATATTCATAGATATTCATATTTCGGTTATCCTCTTGAGTATCAACATAGACTTATTGGT
>DLIM01000028.1:55607-55740 GCA_002483745.1 Caryophanales bacterium UBA7642
TTACAATTTAGATGCTCAAGAACCTGTTTATTATCTTGTAAAAAGAGACTATGAAAGAGAGCTAAATTCAAGAAAGAACTGGTCATTCTCTAAAGAAGTCTTGATAATCGTTCTTTTAAGCTTTAAGGTATGT
>DLIM01000016.1:0-1217 GCA_002483745.1 Caryophanales bacterium UBA7642
AAGACATCTTCATTAAGAAAGAAGCTAATATCTTTAATGTCAGCGTAGCCGACTAAATAGACAGCCGGATAGCCTTTCTTTAGCAAATCTAAAACCCGATAGGCTTCTTTATCGGGGATAGTTTTACTTTCCCCGATAAGACCTAAAGAGTCAAAGGGTATTTGATAGTAGCCATCAAAGATAGTCTTGATGTCTGCTAAAGGAATCTGATTCTGATAGTAGAGAGTAAAAACGTTATTGGCTATCATTAATTACTAATTGGCTTTGGAACTAGCCATCTCTTCTAATTTTTTAGTTTCTTCTAAGAGGAGATCCTTCTGGTTAGCTTCAATCAAGGCAGCAATCAAATCATCTAAGTCGCCATCCATGACTTTAGGAAGGTTAAGACTAGACCAGCCGATACGATGATCAGTGACACGGTTCTGTGGATAGTTGTAGGTTCTGATTCTTTCGTTTCTTTCACCAGTTCCTAACTTCAGTCTTCTTTCACCGCCGACCTTTTCTTCAACTTCAGCATCATGCTGAGCCTGAAGTTTAGCTTTGAGCATTTCCATACAGGTTTCCTTATTGGCTAGCTGATCTCTTTCAATCTGACATGAGACCACAATGCCTGAAGGAATATGGGTGACTCTGACGGCACTTTCAGTCTTGTTGACGTTCTGTCCGCCAGCACCAGAAGAATGATAGGTATCAATCTGTAAATCAGCAGGGTTAATGACAATATCGACATGTTTAACTTCCGGCATGACAAGTACTGTAGCAGTAGATGTCTGAATTCTTCCGTTAGCTTCAGTAACCGGGACTCTTTGAACTCGATGAGCTCCACTTTCAAACTTTAGGCGAGAGTAGACACCTTTTCCTTTAATCTTAAAGGAAATTAAAGAATAGCCACCTAAAGGAGTAGGAGAAGAATCCATTACCTGGATCTTCCAACCCTTTTTATCAGCATAATGAGAATACATACGGAATAAGTCACCAGCAAAGATGTTAGCTTCATCTCCGCCAGCGGCTCCTCTGATTTCCATGATGACGTTCTTATCATCATTGATATCTTTAGGAAGAAGAGCTAACTGAATAGCACTTCTCTTTTCTTCTATCTTCTTAGTTAAGTCATCGAATTCACTCTTACCTAAGGATTTCATATCCGGGTCAGAGTCTTTCATCATCTCTTCAGCTTCATTCTTATCGTTACTCATCTTGACTAAGTCATCATACAT
>DLIM01000016.1:1428-11077 GCA_002483745.1 Caryophanales bacterium UBA7642
GTACCTTCACTTAAGATCTTATCAATATCAGTAAGACGGGTTTTCATCGCCTTAAGTCTTTCAATCATGTAATCCATAGTTAGTTTTCTCCTTTAATTAATTAGATTTTTAGACAGCAAAAAAGCAAGCCCCGCTAGAGAAAACTAAGGACAAAACAGCAATTGATAGTTAAAAATGAGTTATTCTGTTTCTTCATACTGATAGATTTTAGCATAATACCATTAATCTTATATAGAACTTCAAAGAAAGAAACTACTTCTTTCTGATTTCCTTAAAGCACTGATTCATTAAACTATTGAATCTTTCATCTTGGATTCTATTTACTTTTAAGACATCATCCACAAAGACATGATAGTGAGATAAAGCACCTTTATCGGGATCATCCTGAACATAGTAGAGTTCTTTAACTCCAGCTTTTAAGATAGCCCCCATACACATAAGACAGGGTTCTAAAGAGACGACCATAATACTATCTTTTAAATACTTAGACTTGTTGGCAGATAAAGCCTTATTAAGGCAGTTTATCTCAGCATGAGAAAAAGGATTACTTTCTCTTTCTACATGATTAATGGAAAAGAAAGATTCTTTTCCATTAACTAGGCAACAGGAAACTGGTATCTCTTTAATGGAAGAGGCATAGGAAGAGATAGTGTACATCTTATCTAAGATTTTTTTAAGTTCTTCTTTAGTCATGCTTTTTAAATAAAAAAGCCACCGCACACTGAACTCAATCTTATGGCTGCTGCCTTCCGGCCCTGACCAGGTTCGACGAGAACAGTCGCGATGGTGGTTATATTGTATTATCAAAGATTTATTTTTTCAATGCTAATCAGGTATTTGTCTTCTTATTGAGGAACAAAAGGAATGACTAAATAGAAGAAAATTATGATTAGAAAGAAGTAAAAGAACTTTTAAAAAAGTAACCTACATTTCAAGTCGTGCTAGCAGGTTACTTTAATGACATCAAGACTTCATATCCATTCATTAGGAACTGATGGATGAATTCATTATTGGTTTTTAGAGGACAATTATTAAGACAGTCTGAGATGATGCTGTCTGTTAGTAAGGGGAAAGACATATCTGAATAGTACCGCTTAGCTGTTTTATTTTTCTTTAATAGTTCCTTAAAGAAAGAAATTAATCCATCCTTTTTTCGGTCTTTGTTTGGAAATCCATTTGAAATTAAGGCAATGTTATTATCAAAATTAGGAGCTAATGATTCAATTTTTCCAGTCTCTTTATTTCTCATTAATCCATAATTCTCATTGTGTCTATCCTGATTAAAAACTAGACTATCAAACCAAATTAATTTTAGATAGTCTTTAGCAATATCTTCTGAGATATTATCTAAAACATTAAAGACATCATTGTAGTCTTCATTTTCATCCATTAATGAACTCATTGGTTCAAAATTTTCTTTATCAGCAAAATTCTTAGTTTTTATATATGATCCATCTAGTTCATAGATTGCCATATTAAAACCAAGAGTCTTACCTAGTAGATATATGAAGATTTCAGAGAATCTTTGATTTTCGTTTTCATTCTTGTACATCCACCAAGAGCCATTGATTAATTTCCAGCACTTCTCATAGCTGCCGATGTTAGTTAATTCTGGTGAAAGGATTCTTCTTGCTTTAAGATTAGAAAAATTACCAGTTAAAGCTAAATCTGAAAAATAATCGTTATTAAAGAGAATATCGCTATATTTCAAAGAAGAAAACTTAGCTTTAAACCAATAATTATCGGTGATAGTAGCACCATGTGCTTCTAAAGAAGTATTGAGATCAGAAGTATTTCTGATTCCTAGGGCTTTTTTAAGAAGCCTAGAATTAGCTCGGTGTGAATCGATAGCTCTTCTTTCTAACCAAGTCCTGACATCATTGGTTCTTACAATATATAGAGGTGCAAATTCTTTATTGATGAAAGTAATCTTGCCATTCTCAAAGGTGGCAACCTTTTTATTACCAGCCATGACACTGCCAGTTAAGCTTAGATGGTTCTTTGATAATTCAGGTGCAGGAGTAAGTATAGAAATATATTGTCTAATCTTTTCTTCTAATTCTTTGAACTTTTTAATTTGCTCTTGATATAAAGGAACATCTTTAGCAGGTATGTATTTTGATTTAATCTTATTATCTTCACGCCACTGCAAATAATATCGTTTCTTCTTATTGATTGTTTTAATGGAAATATATCCTTTGGGGTATTTTTCTATTTCTTTTTCATAATCATTTAATGACTTCATATAGAAATTATAGAATATTGTAACCTACATTTCAAGTCGTGCTAGTAGGTTACTGTAGTGAATCAGATGCTAAAAAATAATATTTAAAAAATTCTAACATCAGGATAATTCTTTGATTTGTTTCTGTATTGATGTTTTAAATAGATGTTTATTTGCTAAGAGCAAAAGCAGTACTTCAACAGCAAAAGAAATTATAACGATAAGGTAAAGATACCAAGCAGTATTTAGAAAACTTATTTTATTAGTGAATAAAAGAATTGAATTAAATTTCTGATTTAGAAAAATACAGAATATTGATGATAATAAGGCAAAAGCTATAAGCTGGAAACCAGCTCCAAATAATATGTATTTCTTAAAATAGCGAGATAAACTCTTTCTGTTACCATTGATGGCTCTATATAAAACAACCTTACCTTTTAAAACTGAATAGAAGGTTATAGTAAAAGCAAGACTAGCTATAAAAGATAAAACCAATAAAAGATAACTGGTTTTTGTATATTTTGGCCCTGATTCTATTAGGCTTAAATATGGATAAGTTTCATTATCATTAACTAAATAAGGATTTTGGCTGAAAATATCTTGGATTTTTAAATTGGAAGATTGCATAAATGCCTTGGCTTTTTCTTTTTCTTTTTCAGTTGACAAAAAGGCCATTTGCTCTGTGCTATTATCGGAGTAAGAGAAAGCAGTTGAACAGCCATAATCTAGAATAGAGAAGGTTTTAAGAGGATCTGTGAAATAGTTATTCAAATATTCTTTTTTCTTGGTTTCATTAGAAATGATAGAAGAAAGATAGGTTTTAGCAGTTGTATTTGAGCTTTCAATATCATCATATACACCTATTATTTGATATTGCTTTTCAGTAGAGTAAATATGGTAATTCCAACAAATACTTAAAGTCGATAAGGAGAATTCATTATCGCTAATGTCATATACAGATAGCAAACGTTGATATCTTGATTTTGGAATCATTATTTCACTATTGGTCGCTGGAGTTCTTCCAATTACCGGAGGAGGAAATAAAGATAAATCATCGTCCTTGTTTAGGTAAACGGTAGAAAGAATAGTATCAGATTTGTCATTTCCGCTGACTAAATTATGATTATCAAAATCCAAATAAAATCTATCATTGCTATCAGGAAGAAACCCTGTTCCTAATGATGAGTCATTTATTAAGTATGGATAATTGTTAAAAAGATAATCGAGATTAAAAGATGAATCTGAAGCACATTTAGAATAGGTTGTGAATAAAAGTGAAAAAGAAGAAATTAAAGCAAAGAACAGCGATAGAAAAGGAACAAAAATAGAAGCTAGCGTCTTAGAGAAGGTTTTATTTACAAGTCTTTCATCTTTATTCTTATAAATGGTATCTTCGCTTTCATCATTTGATTTATTGATATCAAAGTTGGTAATTATATTCTTATCTTTAATTGTGATAGTTTTACAATTACTGAAGAATTGAATATCTTCTTTCTTATGTGTAGCTAAAAGAACGATGGCTTTTTTTGAATATTCTTTTAATAAATCGTCTATTTTATTGGAACTTTCAATATCCAATCCTGCTGTGATTTCATCAGCTAAAACTATTGTTGGGTCTTTGAGCAAAGCCCTGACTAAGCAGACTCGCGCTTTTTCACCTTCACTAAGAGATTTGATTTCTTCATTGGCAAGATTTTCAATGCCTAATGAATTTAATAATGATATAGCTTTTTCTTTATTTTTAGATTGATATGGTAAAAGAATATTTTGAATAACTGAATATTCTTCAAATAGTATGGAGGACTGGTTTAGATAAACAATTGAATTATCAGAAAAGTTAATCTTTTCTTTTTCTGTCATCTTTCTAGAAGAATAAGATAGTTGTCCTTGAAAGTCTTCATCTAATCCGCCAATTATTTGAAGAAGAGTTGATTTGCCGCATCCATTAGGTCCTAATAATAAAACCATCCCTTTATTAGGAAGAGACAAAGAAGCATTTTGAAAAATTACTTTATCAGTAAATGACTTATTAATATTGGTTAATTCAATCATTCTTTTTACTCCTAAAAGCAATCAGCAAACTGTAAATTGCAACAATCACTAGAATTAAGAGAAACCAGAAGGAGAATGAAGAACAGGTATAAGTAGCCGTATTAAAAGATGAGTAATATTTGGAAATGAAAGAACTGTTTATTATTTGGTCCATACTTTGAAGGCTTCCAGTTGGTAATGATTCATTCAGATAAATATAATCAGCCCATTTTAGCCCTGGAAGATAAACTAATAAGCCTATGGTTATTTGGAGTAGGAAATATCCAATTGAAAAAGGACAAAAGATTCTAAACACCGATAACTGATTGCTTTTTTTAAGAAGATCTTTGATTTCTTTTGATACTTTCTTTTCACTTTGAGGTTGTAAGATAATAAATATTATTGAAAGAATAAAGCAAAAAGTAAAAGCTATTCCCAGCATAAGAAAATATGTTCTTCTTTGAACATCTTTACCCTGACTGATAGGAGTATAAGGAACAAAGAAGTTATCAGAATCTAACAATTTTTCTTTATTGAAGAAAACCAAATTATAGGTAATGGTGTTAGTATTTGTTAAGAATAGGTAGTTTAGAAGTAAACCTTTTGAAATATGATATTGCCCATCATCAGAGGCAATGGTATCAAATCCATAATCATTATCGAGATATAGTGAATCAAAATAAGAGATTCTTTTAATTTTACTATCAATAACTTTTAGATAGCAACTATCATTGTCATCTAGGATAAAAGAAACAGCACTATCATCTTTGTTATCAGTGCTTTTTAATGAAAGATAATAAGTACCGGATATATTAGTTCCTATAAAATTAAGCCACGATAATTCAGAGCTTAAGGGATGATTTGTAGAATCTTGAAGAGCATTTAGTCCACCATAAGTTAATAATTCATTTACCGCCGAAGAAGAAATAAAAAAGAGGTTTGTATTAGAATCTTGGTAAGCATCCTGAAGGACTGGTGGTAAATTCTTTATCTCACTTTCATATTCTTCTTTATCAGAAATAGTATATGGTAAACAATCAACAATACTGTTGGTGTTATCAAATACAGAAATACCATCGCTAGTTTTATTTAAAGGAAGATTACTAAAAGATTTAATTCCTACTATTTCTTTTTTGACTTCAGGTACGGATACAAAAAGAAGACTTTTATCATTTGATGATAAGCAAATTTGATAAGAGCTATCTTTATCATTGATTTTTTGGAGCAGAGCAAAATTAGAGAAAGGATAAAAAGTTGGGTAACAAGCGACTTTTTCATAGGACTCGGAATTAATGATCCCAGAATATTTAATATCCTTATTACCTAAGGGCATGAAAGCTAAAGCTAAAGAAAAGAAAACAACAGAAAAGATACTAAAAATAGCACGAAGAGAATAGAAAAGCCTGCTAGAATTCCAAAGACCTTTTAAAAGTATTCTTTTATTGATTTTAGATTTCTTTAATGATTTTTCTTTGACTTTATTAGGATTAGATTCTAATTTTTGTGTCTTACTGCTTAAATCAATAACATTGGTATTAGGAAGATTTAGGAGACCTTCCTGATTATTGGTTATAATGATTCCTTTGGTTTTACTTTCATTATTTAACCAATCAATAAGATTATTAACACTACTAATATCAAGACTTTTAAAAGGCTCATCCAAAATATAGAAAGATACGTCTTTAAATAAGACAAATATTAGCTCGGCTTTTTTGAATTCACCACCACTAAGAAAACAAACTTTTTTAGTAAACGAATTAAAATCGAGGATATAAGCTAATTCTTTAACTCTTGAAGAACTAAGAGCTTCTTTCCCATAAAAGCAAAGCAGGTTTTCATTTAAACTCAGATCTGAAATTAAATTGGCATGTCGTTGAGATAAATAGGAAAAACTTTCACCTTCCTCAATTAATATTTCTCCACTATCAGGTTTGCTGTTCTTAGTCAAAATCTCTAGTAAAGTACTTTTACCCGATCCGGATTTTCCTTTTATTAGATAAAATCCTTTTCCAAATTGACCATTTAGATTATTAAAAAGGCAATTTTGATTATACGATTTAGAAACATTTATTATTTTCATCTTAATTAAATATTCACGTAATAGGTTTTAAAGTTTGATAGCGAAGTAGATAATTCTTTTTGATATCTAACCCAAGACCAAATACTATCTTTTTTAAAAACGCCTTTTGCTTTAACAAACAAATCAATCGGAACATTAGAAGAGTAATATTTCTCTATTTCAAAGAAATAGCAGGCATCGATAGTATAAGTTTTTGTTTGGTCTCCTAATTTTGAAGAAAAAGTATATAAAGCCGAATGGTAATTTTTGTTTGAATCCGGCTGAAAAGCGGCAGAATTTAAATAAGGATCCAGTCTAGAATAACTTTCTGTTGTTGAAGATCCCCAAGCGATTCGACCATTAAAGCTACGGTTATTGCCAATGCTTAAGCCAATCGAACCAGACCCATCATATTGAAGCCCTAAGGAACTAGATGTTGAATCAGTAAAGCCTAAACCATAGTTGGTGAAACTGGAAAAAGAATATGAATATGTAGTTTGGTCTGATTTTGGTAGATAGTCTAAATAATAGCAAGAAGGGCCATATTCAGTTTCCATAAGTTGAGATCGATTTACTGCTAATTCAAGTGAACCAGAAAGTAGGTAAGCATTTGAATCGTACTTTTCTTTGGAAAGTGATGAATTACATAGGAAGGAACCAGATGAAAAGCTCGCTTGAACTCTAAGTATTCCAATATAGCTCTTTTCAGAGAAAGGATGGAAAAAAAGAGAGGAGGTGATGTTCACTTGGCCACAGCTTTGATCACATGATTCGTTTAAATCAATTAAATTTTGCCTATCATAATTGCTTATATTATTAATTGAATTGGCATCGATAGTGGCAAATAGAATAGGTATAGATAATAACCCAGAAATAATAGCCATACTATTTCCCCCTACAAAACATTATAGCATCTTAAATAATCATTGAATTTTTAAGTAAGAAAAGAATTTTTTATGCTGAAAAATTTCTTTTGAATTGTATTTTTAGTAATGATAAAAGAAGTTTGACTTTACTCGGAAATTTCCGACTAATATTTTTCCGAGTAAAAATTTCTCGATAAATACGATTCTTTTTAAAAATGGCTATGGGATTTTACTTCCATAGCCATTAGTTTTAGTTCTTCTTCTGTTTTGCTAAGTAGGCAGCTAACTTCTCCTCATCAGCTATCTTCTTCTTATAGGCCTTAGCCTGCTTCTCAATGAACTTAGTATCCTCAAAGTAGTTTACAGATAGTGCTCTTCTTACTCTTAGAACTGTTTCATGAGCTTTAGCTTCAGCTTTCTTAGAGCCTTCTTCTAAAATACGATAGACTTCAGGAATATTTTTCTCATATTCCTTTCTCTTGATTCTGAAAGGTTCAAGAGTTTCATTTAAGACATCAGCTAAGAACTTCTTAACGGTGACATCACCTAAGCCACCTTCCTCATACTGATGTTTTAATTCATCAAGATTCTTAAAGTCAGGTAAGAATTTTTGGAAATCATCATCTTTGCAGAAAGCATCCAAATAGATGAAGACCGGATTATCCTTAGTATGACCTTTATCAGTAATCTTTAAGTGAGTGGGATCAGTAAACATCGTCATGACTTTCTTAGTGACAGTCTTACTATCATCACTCAAGTAGATGCAGTTACCGATAGACTTCGACATCTTGGCTTTACCATCAGTTCCGGGAAGTCTCTTGCAGGACTCTTTCTCAGGAAGAGCAATAGTCGGATTGACTAAAGTCTCACCATACATGGAATTGAACTTATGAACGATTTCAGAACACTGCTCAATCATCGGAGACTGATCTTCGCCGGCCGGGACAACAGTGGTATCAAAAGCCGTGATATCAGCCGCCTGAGATACTGGGTAGCAAAGGAAACCAGCCGGAATGGATTCACCAAATTGCTTTTGAGCGACTTCAGCTTTAACAGTAGGATTTCTTTCAAGTCTTGATAGAGTTACTAAGTCGAGGTAATAGCAAGTTAATTCAAATAGTTCTGGGATTCTTGATTGGACAAAGATAGTAGTCTTAGTAGGATCGATACCAACGGAAAGATAATCTAAGGCTACTTCAATGATGTTGTCTTTGACTTTCTGAATATTGCCGGCATTATCAGTTAGTGCCTGGGTATCAGCAATCATGACATAGCATTCATCGAACTGATTAGAGTTCTGTAGTTCGACTCTTCTTCTTAATGATCCGACATAATGTCCGATGTGAAGCTTACCAGTCGGTCGATCAGCGGTAAGCATAACTTTTTTATTTTCCATGAGGGTGGACTCCTATCTGTGATTAATCGAATACGTATCTATTAGAACTTCTTAGCTAATTCTTTGATGTATTCCTTAACTTTAGGCTCTAATTCAGGATTCTTTAAGGCAAAGTCGATATTGGCTTTGACATAACCGAATTTATCTCCGATATCATATCTAGTGCCAGTGAAGACGCAGGCATAGCAAGGATTAATGGCAACACTAGTCTTAATAGCATCGGTTAATTGGATTTCTCCTCCAGCACCGGGTTTAGTGTTTTCAAGGATAGAGAAGATTTCCGGAGGTAAGACATATCTTCCTAAGACTGCTACATCAGAAGGAGCTAAAGAAGGATCCTGAGGCTTTTCAACCATATCGTTTACTTCGAATAAAGTACCATTCTGACCATTCTTAGGTTTAACGACACCATATTTCTTTAATAGTTCTTTAGGAACACGTTTGCATCCTAAGATAGTTCCGCCATTAGTCTTATAGTAGGCGTCCATTAATTCTCCAATAGCCGGCTTTTCATCGAAGGTAATGAGATCATCGCCAAGAAGAACAGCGAAAGGATCATTTCCTACAAAGCTCTTAGCATATAAGACAGCATTACCTAATCCCTTAGGTTCTTTCTGCCTAACATAATAGATATGGGCCAAATTAGCAATTGCTCTAATCTCATCGGCTTCCTTATCCTTATGGCTTGCTCTTAATCTAGCCTCAAGCTCAGCATTGACATCAAAGTGATTCTCAATTGCTTCCTTGGAACTAGAAATAATAATAAGAATATCAGTGATTCCTGCTTTAACGGCCTCTTCAACTATATATTGAATATTGGGTGTATCGACAATAGGCAACATTTCCTTTGGTAAGGCTTTTGTAGCCGGTAAGAAACGAGTTCCTAATCCCGCTGCAGGGATAACGGCTTTGGTAATCTTCTTCATTTATTTTCCTCCAAACAAATTAGTTAATTGATTATACCACTATAAAGGTATTTAAAAGACTATGTTGAAAATCAAAATATCTATATACTAATCAACTAAAGTTGTCATATAATAAAGCCAGCTAAAAGAAAGGATAAAATATGCTTG
>DLIM01000016.1:11319-12030 GCA_002483745.1 Caryophanales bacterium UBA7642
TGAAAAGTAATGCTTCAATTAAATCGAAGTAAACCAAAAAAATGGTTAAACTATTGTAAACGCTTACCAAATAATTTATAATAAAGGTGCAAAAAGTAACATTATGATAAGCTATCAAATCAAAATCACCAATATGGGTGGATTAACTTCCAGATCCAGCGCAGAGCTAGTCGAAGAAGCCAATCACCACAAGTGCAGTATCAAACTCAAGCTGGAAAACGGCGATGAATGTGACCTCAAGTCCATCATGAATGTTTTTGCTCTCTCACCAATCGATAGTGGCGAAACTCTCACCATTGAATGTGAAGGCGTAGATGAGAAGCAAGCCGTTGCCGGTTTCGAAAAACTTACACAAGAATACAGCTTCTAAGTATTCAGTCAAATCTGTCTACCTGAAGTCAATAGTCGATCCGATACTATAATAGTATCCCCTTATTTTCAGCACCTGCAATGTATATCATTGGCCATGATATAGTCGAGCCGGTATACTTTTCGGGACTAGACGCCCTTTCTGACAATACGGGAAGACGGTATAAAGCCATTCGGTTTAGACTTATTGCCTTTACGCACAACAGTTAGGTATGAAACCGCCACTGCTGGTCTGAATGCGAAGCTCCTTAATTAGTCGCTGAGGACTAATTCAGAGAAGCTGCCCTACAGCATCGACGCAATTCTTTCCGCCTATTTGTTTAGAGACAAAATTAGTTTTGT
>DLIM01000006.1:0-17951 GCA_002483745.1 Caryophanales bacterium UBA7642
TGGTGACCCGAGCGGGATTCGGACCCGCGTATGTAGCCTTGAGAGGGCTAAGACTTAAGCCGCTTGTCGATCGGGCCAATTTAGCTTTACTACTATATCGAAAATGAATGAGATAATCAAGAGTTTACTGCAAAAATAGGATAAATATAAAGCTTTTATATATATTTTATATATAATAATACTTGTTACTAAACTCTAAGTATGGTAGAATTCTTTTCGCGCTTAATCATTAAGTGCAATAACCATAGATGGGAATCTTGCCGACAAGTACATCCTGCCGTACCAATCTCTAGAACTAGCAATTACATTGGCTAGCTATACTTAGCAGAATGGGTTAGCATCTCGAACCATCTAGAAGTTCAACAAAAAGGGGGCTCTATCATGAGCGAAGAAGTAAAGAAGGACGTCGTTGCTGCGCCTACTGCCGTTGATGAGAAGAAAGATGTTATGGCCACTACTGTCCACAAGGACACTGACCCTGTTGTTTCTGCTAAGACTTTATTAGATGCCGGTTGCCATTTTGGTCACAGAGTTTCTCGTTGGAATCCGAAGATGAAGCAGTTCATTTACGGAAAGAGAAATAATCTTCATATCATCGATTTAAACAAGTCTGTTACTCAGATGCAGACTGCTTATATGGCTTTAAAGGATATCGTTTCTAAGGGTGGCAAGGTTCTCTTTGTTGGAACTAAGGCCTACGCTCAGAAAGCTATTCAGGAAGAGGCTGTCCGTTCTGGCTCTTTCTATGTTGCTCATCGTTGGTTAGGTGGAACCTTAACTAACTTCAGAACTATCTGCAAACGTATTTCTTTATTAAAGGAAATCGAACAGAAGGAGTTAAGTGGTGAATTAGATAAGCTTCCTAAGAAGGAAATTGCTGAACAGCTTAAGTTAAAGGCTAAGCTTTCTCAGAACTTAGAGGGAATCAAGGAAATCAGATTACTTCCTAATGCTCTTGTTGTTGTTGATCCTAAGACTGAGCATAATGCTGTTGCTGAAGCCAAGGCTCTTCATATTCCTGTCTTTGCTTTAGGTGATACTAACACTGATCCTGAAGAAGTGGATTATCTTGTTCCTGCTAACGATGATGGCGAAGCTTCTATCCGTATTATTGTCGGATTATTTGCTGATGCTGTCGTTGAAGGAAAAGGCGGAGAACCTTTATATGCTTATAAGAATGCCACTGCCGCTACTCAGACTATGTCTGATATGCTTAAGTCCGTTGATTCTAATGAGCAGATCAAGTCTATCCGTATGAAGTTACGTGATGATGCTATTGCTATGAGAAAGGCTAAGAAAGGCCGTATCCGTAAACGTTTCATCAAGAAGGATTTCCATAATTTCCACAATGACAACAACGGTGGAGAGAACCATGGTAATGGCGGATTCCACAATAACAACAATGGCGCTGCCAATAACACCGCTACTGCTCCTAAGACTGATGCTGACGCTTCCTCTGATAACCAAAAGGACACGGAGGCTAAGTAGACATGAGTGAATTAATCGACTTAATCAAACAGCTTCGTGAACGTACTGGTGCTGGTATCATGGATTGCAAGAAGGCTCTTCTTGCCAATGATTCCGACATTGAGAAGTCAGTTATTTGGCTTAGGGAAAAAGGCATTGCTAAGCAGGCCAGCAAGGCTTCACGTGTTGCTGCCGAAGGTGTTGCCTGGGTCTTAACTGATGGCAACAAGGCTGCTGTCATTGAAATCAATTGTGAAACTGATTTCGTTGCTAATTCCGATCCTTTCAGAAACTTAGTCAAGGAAGTCAATGAGATTATCCTTAAGACTGAGCCTAAGGATAAGGATGAAGCTATGTTAGCCAAGAATTCTGACGGCAAAGATATCAAGGAACTCTTCCTTGAAGCCGGCATCAAGCTTGGCGAAAAACTTGACTTCAGAAGATTTGCTATCGTCAACAAGACTGACGATGAAGTCTTCGGACCTTATATCCATATGAATGGCAAGATTGCTACCTTGGTTGTTCTTAAGGGTGGTAATTCCGAAGTTGCTAACGGCATTGCCTTAAATGTCTGCTCCAACAATCCTAACTATATTACTGATAAGGAAATCCCGGCTGAAGATATCGCTAAGGAAACCGAGATTGAAAAACAGGCTTCATTATCTGATCCTAGCTTTGCTAAGAAACCTGTTCAGATTCAGGAAAAGATTATCGAGGGACGTGTTCACAAGAACCTCTGCTCCTCTGTCTTAGTTGATGAAGAATATGTTCTCGATGAGACTAAGAAGGTCTCTGATGTTCTTAAAGAGAACAACGCTTCTGTCATTAAGACTATCCGCTTTGCTGTCGGTGAAGGCATCGAGAAACGTCACGATGACTTTGCTGCCGAAGTCGCCAATCAGGTTAAGTAAAAAAGATTGGGCTATTAAGAAATCTTTGATTCCTTAGTAGCCCTTTTCTTAAAATAATTTAAAAGCAATTTCTTTTCTATAAAAGGTGTTGCTTAATATCTCAACATTAAATTTCTTCTCTCTTAATTAGCTACTATCAAATAAGATCAAAATAATTTAGAATATATAATTAACGGGGTAATTTATGCAAAGCAAATACAAAAGAATATTGTTGAAGATTTCCGGAGAAGCTTTAGAAGATAAAAACGAGCATTCTCCTTATAGTCATGCTTTTTTAGATGAAATTTGCTCCATTGTTTCTTCTATAACAAAGATGGGGACTGAGGTCGCCATTGTTGTAGGTGGTGGAAATATCTGGAGAGGCAAATTAGCCGAAAGCTTAGGCATTGAAAGATGCCAAGGCGATTATATGGGCATGTTGGCTACGATTATGAATGCTATGGCTTTACAATCCTATTTTGAAAAGAACGGCTTAGTAGCCAGAGTCATGTCTGCTATTCCTGTCAATGATTGCTGTGAGCCTTTCATAACTAGAAAGGCTATCAGCCATCTCGATAAGAAAGAAGTTGTTATCTTCGCCGCTGGTGTTGGCTCTCCTTTCTTCACTACTGATACCGCCGCTGCTTTAAGAGCTAAGGAAATCAATGCTGATGGTATCTTTATGGGCAAGAACGGTGTTGAAGGCGTCTATGAGGATGATCCTAATATCAACAAGAATGCTAAGCTTATCAAACGTATCACTTACAAAGAAATTCTTAGCAGAGGCCTTAAGGTTATGGACAGTACCGCTGTCGGCTTACTTGAAGACAGCAATATTCATATCCGTGTCTTCAATATGAACAATCCTCTTAATGCCATCAAAGTAGTAAAAGGCGAGGATATAGGTACCCTTATTACTAAGTAAGGACTTTATTAATTAACTCTCTCCTAGTAAAATATATATTATTAGAAAGCCAATTGGAGGCAATTATGGATTATTTAACAGAATGTAACGGTAAGATGGATAAGTCGATTGAGTCTTTAAAAGATTCTTTAGGAACTCTTAGAGCTGGAAGAGTATCTCCTGCTTTATTAGATCGAGTTATGGTTAACTGCTATGACTCTAACATGCCTTTAAAGCACGTTGCTTCAGTAGTTGTTTTAGCTGCTACTGATTTACAGGTCAAGCCCTTTGATCCTTCTACTGTTAAGGAAATCATCGGTGGAATCAACAAGGCTGATTTAGGCTGCAATGTAGTTGTTAACGGTGGAACTATTATTCTTAAGTTCCCTGCTCCTAGTGAAGATAGACGTCAGGAGCTCATTAAGCAGGCTAGAAAGTATGCTGAAGATGGCAAGGTTGCATTAAGAAACATCCGTAAGGACTATAACAACAAGGTCAAGAAGGATGAAACTTTAAGTGAAGATATGCAGCATGACACCCTTGATGAGATTCAGAAGTCTACTGATGAACATACTGTTACTGCTGATAAGCTTCTTACTGCCAAGATCAACGATATCGAGACTATCTAAAAGATGCCTAGTCAGCAACCAAGTGTTATTCAACAAAAGCCTTTAAGACACATAGCTTTTATTATGGACGGAAATGGACGCTGGGCTAAAAAGCGTCTTTTGCCTAGGACCATGGGACATAAAGCTGGCGTCAATAGGATCAAGGAGATTATCACTAGCTGCTATGATGATTATGGTATCTATGCTGCCTCTTTGTATGCCTTTTCGACTGAGAACTGGAATCGCCCTCAAAAAGAGGTTGATACAATCTTTAAGCTTCTAAAAGAGTTCTTTACTAAAGAAATCGATTATTTTATGAAGCGAGGAACTAAAATCAATGTTTTAGGTGACTTAGAAGATCCCCGCTTTCCTTTTGATACTAAGAAAGTCATCAATGAAGCCATTGATATGACTAAGAATAACGACAAGAATGTCTTTAATGTTTTGCTCAACTATGGCGGAAGAGCTGATATCCTTAAAGCTACTAAGGAATTGGCTTTAGAGGCTAAAGAAGGTAAGATTGATCCTAATACGATTACTTTCTCTGATTTCGAAAGTCATCTTTATACCAAAGACCTATCTAATGTTGATCTTTTGATCAGGACTAGCGGTGAAGAAAGAATCTCTAATTGCCTTCTTTATCAGATAGCTTATTCGGAACTGATATTCGATCCTACTTACTGGCCTGACTTTGATAAGAAAGAATTAGCTAAGTGTATTGAAATCTATAATTCCCGTGATCGCCGTTTTGGTGCCATAAAGAAATAAAATGAATAAACTAAGTACCTCTTCGAAGAATTCTATGCATACAAGAGAAATTACCGCAGTTGTTCTACTGGGGGTATTAATACCTTGCGTGCTTTTTGGTAACTGGGCTTTCTTTATTCTTATGGTGCTCCTTTCAATTGTCGGAGTCAGTGAGATTTTAAGAGCTCCGGGTCCTAAAAAGTACAACATCTGGGTAAAACTAGTTGTTTATGTTTTTGTCCTTTCTTTTATTTTCTGGGTGTTCTTGAAGAATTATCTTTCTGATCATGACTACTATTCCGGTAATAGATTCTACATGACCGATATCTTTGTCTCCATAACCGGAATAATCCTTTATGCCTTAGTTCTCTTCCTAATCGCTGTTATCACTCCCAAAGTCCAACTATCGGATGTCACTTATTTATTCACGATGGGTATTGTCTTTGCCTTAGGATTCCAAGGTATGTTCTTCTTAAGGTATTTTCCTAATGGCACTGGTGTTATCCGTTACACTGATTATCTGACTTATCCTTCTTGGAATTCTAGTGGTGTAGCCTTTGGTGAGTACTTTACCTCCTATTATTCGGCCTATAACTTAAATCAGACTCTTTGCTCATCGGTCATTTTCTTCTTTATGCTGATTGGTACTTGGGCTGGAGATGCCGGCGCTTATTTCGTTGGTATCTTATTTGGAAAGCATCGAATGAATCCAAGAATTTCTCCTCACAAGACTTGGGAAGGCTTCTTTGGGGGAATGCTGATTTCGATTGTTTGCTCGTTGAGTTTTGCGGCTTTGTTGGAATACGGATTCAATATTCCTCTTATTCCTGGTCTTGTTCAATTCCATAATTCCGACCTCTTGCTTTCTATGAATGTCCTCGGCGGACATGCAGTGGTCTTTATGGTTATCTTAGCTGCCTTAATGCCAATAGTTGGTAATGTTGGCGGCTTCCTTTATTCTTTAGTTAAGAGACAATTTGGCATCAAGGACTTCGGAACTATTTTCCCAGGACATGGCGGAGTCATTGACCGTTTTGATTCAATTATGATTAACTCTATTGCTATGTCTATCATCATCTATTTAACTGCTAATGCTTGGGCTTTCACTTTATGAAAGAAAAGATCATTGTTTTAGGGTCAACTGGATCGATTGGACGTCAATGCTTAGATATTCTTAAATACTCCTTTGATTATGAGCTTGTCGGAGTTTCTTTAAACAGTCACTATGAAGTCTTGGAACCTTACCTGAATTATTTTGATTCCTTAAGGTATGTTGCTATCTGTGATAAAAAGAAAGCCGATGAATTTAAGAAGCTTCATCCTTCTTATACGGTTATCTCTGGAGAAGGATGCAACTTAGAGATTTTAAAGAAAAACCCAGAGGCTACCGTTTTTAATTCTCTGATTGGAAATATTGGATTAAGGCCGGCTTTATTAGCCTTAAGACAGAATCAGGACTTGCTTCTATCCAATAAGGAGTCGCTAGTTATTGGCTCCTCATTGATTAGAAAAGAATTAGCTAATTCTAAAGGACATCTTTATCCAGTTGATTCCGAACATGTGGGATTAGCAAAGATCTTAGCTCAGCTGAAAAAAGAAAAAGTCTCTAAGTCACAGATAAACCGTCTTATTGTTACTGCCTCCGGCGGAGCATTAAGAGATGTTAAAATCGATGACTTAAAGAAAGTCACTCCTAAGAAGGTTCTTAATCATCCTACTTGGGCTATGGGTCCTAAAATTACGGTTGATTCTGCTACTTTAGTCAATAAGGGATATGAAGTCATTGAAGCTAGCGTTCTTTTTGATTTCCCTATTGAGAAGGTTGCTGCTGTTATCTGCCGGGAATCCCTTGTTCATGCTTTAGTTCAGTATCAGGATGACAAGTATCTTTATGAATATTCACCCTGTGATATGAAAGTCGCTATCAGTTATGCTTTGTCTAAAGGAAAACAAGAAATCCATCATAACAATCAGGAAGATATAGAGAGAGTAAAGAAACTTCATTTTAATAAGATTGATGCTTCTTTCTATCCTTTATTTAAATTAACCATAAACACCTATATGAAGTATGGCAACGCTGGTATGATATACTACAATGCAGTTGACACTTTAGCGGTTAATTCATTCCTGAAAGGCGAGATTCCCTTTGATTACATAAGAGAAAGTCTTATGTTTACCTTCGAGGAAATGCCTTCTCTTCCCACCCTAACGGAAGATAACCTTCCTGACATTGAAAAAGCTGCTCAGGAATTTGCTTCTCAGGTCCTAATTAAAGTCTCTTTGCTCTTAGTGAGGTAAAACATGGAAGTTTGGAAAACAATTCTTAATATTATTATCTTTATTCTTTGTCTCTCAACTGTTGTCTGCATTCATGAAGCCGGACATTTAACGGTGGCAAAGCTATGCAATGTCTATTGCTATGAGTTTTCGATTGGCTTTGGCCCCAGATTCTTTAAGCATTACTTCAAACACAAAGTCAAAGCTGGAGAAAAAGACAAGGATGGTAATGAGATTCCTTTATTTAAGGCTGACGGGAAACCTAATAAGATAAATGGCGAAACTGTCTTTTCAATCAGAGCCTTCCCATTAGGCGGCTATGTCTCCATGGCTGGCGAAGATGATGATTCTAATGAAGATGGCATTTCCGTTCCTAAAGAGAGAACCCTCTTAGGAGTCAATCACTTCAAGCAGATCTGTATTATGCTTGCCGGTATTGCTATGAACTTCCTCTTAGCCTTTGTGCTCTTCTTATGCGACTATGCTTTCTGTACCCAAAAAGCTACTGATTATTCAAGCCCAGAGATCACTGTCTCTGAGACTTTGACTGTCAATAGCAGCAATGTCATTTCTCCTAGCTACCAAGCTGGCTTAAGAAGCGGCGACAAGATTCTTACTCTTTATCAGCAGTATGATAATCTCAAGGATGCTAACAACAATATTAAGTCAGGTCTAATCTTCCCTAAATCAACTAAAGAAACGACTTTGACATCTTATCTCTCATTAAAGCCAGGCTCTAATTCCAATAGATACAGTCTTGATGATTATTCCACTGCTTCGATTGCTTATGCTGTTCAGGATGTCATCAATAGACAGTACATTACAGTCGATAGCCAAAATAAAGAATATACTTTATCTACTACTGGAGATTTCTCGGAATTCTCTGGCTTATTGGCCACTAAGGATTCAACCAGAACTATCTATCTTAGTTATCTATCTAAAGAGACCTCTAAAGTCGTCACCACTTCCTTTGCTACTACTTCCGTATTAGTCAATGAATCCGATACAATCTCCTACTACAATATGGAAAAGGTTGGAATTTCTTCCTATATTTATGATTATAAATGCACTGGCACTGAAGCCTGGGGCCGAGCCGGAAGCGACTTTGGTAATCTCTTTGTTGGAATCTACACTGCTATCGGTCAACTATTTACTCCCTCTGGCTGGCAGAGCGTTGGCGGAATTGTCTCCGTTTACAAGATGTCATCAGCAGGCGTCACTTCAGGTTCGCTAGCTTATTTCTTAAGACTTTGGGGTTATATCTCACTTAACTTAGGCTGCTTCAACTTGCTTCCTTTCCCTGGCCTTGATGGCTGGCAGACTCTGATGGCCTTAATGGAATCCATCTCCAGAAAGAAGTTCTCCTCTAAGTTCAAGAATACTGCTAATACAATTGGCTTAATCGTCTTAATGGTCTTGGCTGTCTTATTGATTGTCAAAGACTTCATTAATCCGATTAACTAACTGAATACATTTAAATAATTCAAGAACTGAAATGGCTGCAAGGTAATACCTTGCAGCCACTTTCATTTATGGATTTGGGAAACAGAATTTATTTACTTGATTTCAATCGGCTCTTCAGCATCCTTATCGGCAACGGGTTTGACGACATTGATGGTCAAGACACCGTTAGCTAAGGAAGCAGTAACATCCTTCTTCTTAGCATCATAGCCTACGAAGTAACTTCTTGAATAGGAACCGGTGATACGTTCAGAATGTAAATACTTGCCGGTCTCTTCTTTGCTGTCCTTATCCATGTGGGCAGTGACAGTTAAGTATCCGTCTTCTAATCCGATCTTGATGTTCTTCTTATCGATTCCCGGTAATTCAACATCGAGACGGTAGTTCTTGCCATCGTCTTTGATATCAGTTCTCATGATATTGCTTGAACTAATGAAATCAGACGGCATATCATCATTAAAGAAAGAGAAGAAAGGTCTTAAGAAACCATAACCAGAATTACAGTTACGGTTAGTGACTTTCTCAGTCTTAACGTTATTGTTCTTCTCATCTTTCACAACATCAATCTTCTTTTCATTCATAATTTCTATAACCTCCAGTTATTGTCTTTAGCACTCTCTTTCTCAAGTGCTAACTATAGTATAAACAAAAATTAGCAGATTTCAAGTGTGAGTGCTAAATAAATTTTAGTCAAAATTAAAAAGTGCCTATTTAAAGGCACTTATTGACTAAAAATATTTTTAAAATTTATTTGAAATCTTTCAATTAGCCTATTTTTTTGGTTTGAAACCTTGCTGTTTACTAGGCTTTGATACTGTTCTTTAGTGATTTCAAAAACTTCTAAGTCAGCAAAGCGGTTCTTTCTAGGAAGAAAGGTTTTCTTCTCTCCTATATATATAAGATGACAGCCTTTCATGACTAAGCCGCTATTGACGTTATTCTTTTCGAAAAGCCCAATAATCTTTTCTCCATCCATGATGTCAAAGAAGTAATGAATTACTGCTTTAAAGACTTCACTCATATATCCTTGATGCCAATACCTTCTGGCTAAGACATAGCCGACTTCTACGGTATCAGTCTCAGGGGTGGGAGCTAATTCAATTCCGCCGATCACATCATCTGGCTTTTCTTTTAAGGTAATCGCCCAGGTATAGATTTTCTTAGTTTCATATTTAGGAACGAAGTTTTTCAGGTAGTCGATAGTGGTTTGAATATCAGGATGGGTATTCCAAGTCAAGAAGGCTGTCACTTGATCATCTGAGGCATAATTGGCATAGAGAGAAGTAGCATCTTCCATTTTAAAGGGTCTTAGAAGACATCTATTAGTTTCAATGTCTAAAGTCCCTATTTCATTCATTTTGTTAGATACCTTTTTGCTTTCTGAATTTTCTTTATTATAAACCTCTTAGGTGATTTCATAATAGTAATATGTATAAACAAATGTTTAAAAAAGATATAGATTATAACCCTTTTAGTTAAGTTGCTTACTCGTACTTGCTATTGCTCCTTATTAAGTTAAAATAATCAGTGCGAGGGTTAAAACTAATGGATGAACTTCTTAGCCGTTTTCTAAAAAAAGTTGGCCTTAAAGACCTTACTCCCTTTAATGAAGGGTCTTTTTCTAAATTATCTAACGATAAAGAAAATAATAAGATTATAGCTACTATCAAGCTTCCTCATTATCTTAGCTATGATTCCTATGAAGCTTTTTTTAATTCTATCAGTGAATTCACTGCTCATGGCGGCTTTGCTATTGATTTGTCTTTCACCTATGAGGATGAAAAAACTTATTTTCCTAGGCTTCTTGAAGAGTTCAAAGAAAAACAGAACTGCTCGATGCTTGATGATGTGACTTTTTTTGAAGATGAAAAGAAAGTCCTTTTCTATTATAAGTCAGCTTCTGGAGCTACTGAGATTACGGATGAAGCCCGTAAACTAAAGGATTATCTCGATTCTATTTCTTCCTCTTATATTGTTTTGACTCAGGAGAAGGTTTATTTAAGCTCCAGCGATGACTTTGCTAAGAAACGTGATGAAGTTTACCATCAGAAGTCCATAGCTGCTTATCAGGCTTTTAAAGAAGAAGAAAAGATTAATACCACTTATCAGCCTTGTAAGCTTAAGGATATTGAGAACTTTAGAATGGTAGTTGTAGAAGGGAAGATATTTAAGGTTGAAGATAAGGTCCTAAGAAAGACTTTTAAGACTATTAGGACTATTGAGTATACTGATGGGTCCGATTCGATTTCCTCTACCTTATTCGAAGGTAAGAGAATGACTTTGAATGAGTTAAAGAAATACAATGTCGGTACCAAGATTAAAGTACAGGGCAAGCCTGATCATGACCAATACAGTCATAACCAGTTGGTTTTAAGGATTGACCATATTGAAATACTTCCTCCTGATCCTTTAAGAGAAGACACTTATCCTCGAAAACGTGTTGAACTTCACCTGCATACCAAGATGTCAGCCTTTGATGGTTTAGCTACCATTACTGATTATGCTAATACTGCCAAACGCTGGGGACATAAGGCTATCGCTTTAACTGACCATGGTGTCTGTCAGGCTTTCCCTGAGGCACAGAAAGCTAGCGCCAAGACTGGCTTAAAGATTCTTTATGGTACCGAATTCTATATGGTTGATGATATGCCTCACTTTATCTTTAATCCTTCGAAGAGAGTACTGAATAAATCGACTTATGTTGTCTTTGATTTAGAAACCACAGGCTTATCCGCTAGATACGATCGAATCATTGAGTTTGGCGCTGTCAGAATGGATACAGCCGGACAGGTTTTGGATGAAATGGATTTCTTTATCAATCCTGATATGAAGTTAAGTAAGTTCTCTATTGAAACCTCTCATATTACTCAGGAGATGGTAGATCATGGAAAGCCTATTAAACAAGCTCTTAATACTATCAAAGAATTTTTTGGAGATGCAATTATTGTCGGACATAACGTTGCCTTCGATTACGGTTTCTTAAATGAAGCTTTGAAGAATAATGGGATGGAGAGTATTAAGAATCCTGTTATTGATACTTTACCAATATCAAGATACTTGTATCCTGATAAAAGAAGTCATACTGAAGGTGCTTTGGCTAGAGAGATGCAGGTCGATTTCGATGAGACTAGTGCCCATAGAGCCAACTATGATGCTGAGACTTTAGGCAAGATGTTTGAGTTCATGCTTTCTAAGCTCACAATCAATAATCCTAATATGATGCATGAAGAATTAGCTAACTTAAAAGTCTCGGATGAGATGCTAAGATCAATGCATCCTTATCATGTGACTGCCTATGTTAAGAATATGGATGGCCTTAAAGACCTATATCGTCTCATCTCTATTTCTAATATTCAGTTTATGTCTAAGAACGGTAACCCACTTATTCCTAAATCTCTCTTAAACAAAAACAGGAAGAACCTGATTTTGGGTTCGGCTTGTTTCAATGGCGAAGTCTTTGAACATGCTATGACTAAGTCAGAGGAGATTCTAAAGGATACGATGAAGTATTATGACTTCATCGAAGTTCAGCCTCCGGCTAACTATATTTATTTGATTCATACCGGACAGCTTCATTCTAACGAAGAATTGCTGATGATCCTTAAGGATCTAATCAAAGCTGCTAAGGATATCGGAAAGATGGTCTGTGCTACTGGCGACTGCCATTACCTTAATCCGGAAGATAAGATTTACCGTGATGTCTTTATTTCCTCTAAAGGCTTAAAAGGCGCTAGACATCCTTTGAACTTAGCTCCTTATGATTCTGCTTCTCAGGATGAGAAGAATGCTTGGTACAGTAATCCTCTTCCAAACCCTGATCAGCATTTCAGGACGACTGATGAGATGATGGAATGCTTCAGTTTCCTGAATGATAAAGCTCTTGAAGAAGAAATCGTCATTGATAACACTAATAAAGTGGCTGATATGATCAATGATGATATTAAGCCGACTAAGGATAAGCTCTATCCGCCTAGTATTCCAGGTTGCGAAAAGATGCTGACTGATTTGGTTTTTAAGACTGCCAAAGAAATGTATGGCGATCCTCTTCCTCAGCCAATTCAGGAAAGGCTAGATACGGAGCTTAAAGGTATTCTTGATAACGGCTACGCTGTTATTTATTGGATTTCTTCAGAATTAGTTAGATGGTCTAACGACTGCGGATATATGATCGGTTCCAGAGGCTCAGTCGGTTCTTCTTTGGTGGCCACTATGTCTGGCATTACCGAAGTTAACCCCCTTCCTCCTCATTACCGCTGCCCTAAATGCCATCATTTGGAATGGGCTGATACTTCTAAGTATGGCTCGGGTTTTGATTTACCTGACAAGAACTGCCCTGAATGCGGAACTAAGATGATTGGGGATGGTCAGAATATTCCTTTTGCTACTTTCCTAGGCTTCCATGCTGAAAAGGTTCCTGATATTGATTTAAACTTCCCCTCTGATTTCCAATCAACGGCTCATGAACATATTAAATCACTGTTAGGTGAGAAGAATGTCTTCAAGGCTGGTACTATTCAGACCACTCAGGAAAAGAATGCCCGAGGCTATGTTTTAGGTTATTTTGAATCGCTTAATAAAGATACTTCTAAGATTAGGAACGCCGAGATTGACCGTATTGCTATGGGATGCATAGATGTTAAGAGAACTACAGGTCAGCATCCTGGAGGTGTTATTGTTATTCCTGACAATATGGAAGTCTATGATTTCACTCCTGTCCAGTACCCGGCTGATGAGGTCGATTCTTCCTGGAAGACTACCCATTATGATTTCCACGCTATTCATGATAACGTCCTGAAGTTTGATATGCTCGGGCATGTTGATCCTCAGGCGGTTAAGATGCAATGCGATATGGTTGGTATTTCCTTTAAGGAAATCAAGGATAAGATTCCTAGCAATGATCCTGAAGCCTTATCTCTGTTTTGGTCTCCCAAGGCCTTGCATCTAAAGAAGAATATTCTCAATCAGGAAACCGGTGCTTTAGGATTACCTGAATTTGGAACCGAAACTGGAAGAAGAACACTTCTTGAAACTAAGCCAAGATGTTTTGCTGATTTAGTAAGAATCTCCGGTCTATCGCATGGTACTAATGTCTATGCCGGCAATGCTCAGGATTTGATTTTAAAGGAAGGCAAGACTCTTCGAGATGTCATCGCCTGCCGTGATGATATCATGGTCGGACTTCATGAACAGTACGGACTTGACTTGAATGATACTTTCAAGATTATGGAAATCGTCAGAAAAGGCAATTTTTGCAATCCTGACTTTAAGGAAAAACGTGAGAAGTATACGAAACTGATGCTTGAGCATCATGTTCCGGACTACTATTTGAAATCATGTGAAAAGATTATGTATTTGTTCCCCAGAGGACATGCAGTAGCCTATGTTATGATGGCTGTTCGCTGTGCTTGGTTTAAGGTTCATCATCCCTTAGAGTATTATGCTACTTACTTTACTTTAAGATGTGACGCTTATGATTTACCGACTATGCTAAAAGGCGATAAGGCCTGTCTTTCTAAACTGACTGATATTAAAGACCGCTTAGCTAGCCGTCAACCAGTTGAAAACAAGGAGCAGTCTTTGATCAACACTTATGAGCAGGTCATTGAAATGTATGACCGTGGCTATAGTTTTGAGAATGTATCCGTAACTAAATCTCAGTCCACCAAATTCATTGTTGATCCTAAAACTCATAAGATAATTCCTCCTTTCTCAGCTATTGATGGCATTGGTTCCAGTGTTGGAGATATTATTGTTAAAGCTAGAGAGGAATCTCCTTTCACTTCTGTGGAAGACTTACAAAGCCGCGGACATGTCTCGGATAAGACTGTCCAGATTTTCCGTGACTATGATGCTTTAGATAACTTACCTGATTCCAATCAGCTGACCTTGTTCTAGCTTTACCTCTTTTAATCCTTTCAATCTTTGCTTATGATATTAGCAGTGAGAGAAAGGAAATCTTTATGACTAAAAAATCCTTTTATATTTCTTTTTGGGCAATAGTTCTTTTCGCTATATCTATTATTGTTTTAGTCAGTGTCAATAACGGTGCTATTGATCTAGCTATTTCTCAGAACCTGGTGAGTGGACTAGCTCCGGGTGAAAGATATTCAACTAATGTCTTTGGAAGAATCTTCGAAATCTTTGGTGAACAGCCTTTATATATTTTTGCTCAGCTCTTTTTGGCTCTGACTTTTGTGGTCTTAGATAAAAGAAGACCGAGAGTCTGGTGTCTTTTGGGTCAAGTCATTTCCGGTTTTCTTTCCATAGTTGTCGGATTTGCAGCAATTCATAGTATTGTTAGATATTTCTGCAATTATTATGCTCCGGAAAGCAATTGGATTTCTTTCTTTTCTCCTCTTCCTTTTGTTGTCTATGCACTCTCAGGTTTAATCATTTCTTCAATTTACTATTTTATTTTAAGGAAACCACTTCAGAGACTGATTGACTATGATTTAAATACTTTGATTAGGATTGCTGTGGTAGCTTTTGTCGCGGTTGCTATTGGACAGATTCTCGTTCAGTTTATCCTAAAGCCAGTCTTCTCAAGAGTCCGGTATCGAGCCATAAACGTTAATAGTAGTTTGACTTTTTTGCCTTGGTATCAAGTAAACAGCAGTGTTCCAACGGACCTAGGTGTTAATATAAAAGACGATTTTCATTCTTTCCCCTCTGGTCATGTAGCAAGTGCTTCAACCACTTTTGTTTTAATGCTGATACCTTGCTATTATCAGAATATGAGAACCAAGAAAGTTTATCTTCTTTGCACCTTAATTCCTGCTGTTTACACTATCACCGTTGCTCTGGCTAGAATAATTTACGGAGCCCATTATTTCTCCGATGTCTTCTTTGGCTTTTTGATTATCTTTGCCTTTATTTGGATTGCTTACTTTGTTCAAAGAGCAGTCAATAAAGAAAATCCGTTTATAGAAGCAAAGAAAATAAAGTAAATTAAATGGCTATCAGGTACTAACCTTGATAGCCATTTTTATTTGATTAGATAGTATGGAAGAGCAAATCGCCGTAAGAAGGAACCGGCCAGTCTTCTTTAGAGACTAATAGTTCCAAGGCATCGATAGGCTTTCTTAATTCAGCCATAGCCGGCAAGAGTTTATTTTCGCAGTAACTAGCTAAGTCTCTTCCAGCAAAGCCTTTAATTCCCTCAAGCTTCTCATCTAAGGTATCAAGAGCAATGGCTGCCTTATCAAGAAGAGTGGAGATATGTGTCATTGTTTCATCGAGATAAGAATTAACCTTGAAGTTGATAGACTTTAAGTCATTCTCTTCTTTAGCTAAGGAAGAGAAATATTTGTTGATGGCGGGAAGATACTGCTTATGTGCCATATGGGACATAGTCTTTGCATCTATCAGAACTGAGTTTGCATAGTTTGTGTATTTGATTAAAGCTCTTGATTTGACTTCAACCGGGGAAAGGACCTTGCTCTTATCGAAGAGATCAACAATGTTTTTGTCATTGAGGACATCGGTAGCCTCAACTGTCGTCTTAAGATTAGGAAGACCACGTCTATTAGCTTCTTCAAGCCAGGCTTTGGAATAGCCATCGCCGCTGAAGATAATGCGTTTATGCTTAGTTAAGCCATCCTTGATCCAATCATGGATAGCTAGGCTTTTATCAGTTTTAGAATTCACATATTCGACAAAGTCTTTAAGTTCTGATCCTACGATAGTATTTAAGACGGTATTAGGTTCAGAAATATTCTGTTCTGATCCGACCATTCTGAATTCAAAACGGTTACCAGTGAAAGCAAAAGGCGAGGTACGGTTACGATCAGTGGAATCTTTAGAAAGAGTCGGCAAAGTCTTTGAGCCATAGATAGTAGTGCTGGCTTTAGCTTTCTTGCTAATCTGAGGATCAGTGATTTCATTGACAACTTCTTCTAAGTCTTCTCCTAAGAAGATAGAGACGACTGCCGGAGGAGCTTCGTTAGCACCTAAACGGAAATCGTTCCCGTAAGTGGCAACGGATTCTCTTAAGAGTCCGGAATATTCATCAACAGCTTTAATAACGGCTGTTAAGAAGACTAAGAACTGAGTGTTGTCTTTAGGATCTTTGCCTGGCTTTAGTAAGTTAGTTCCATCTTCTTTATTGATAGACCAGTTATTGTGTTTTCCAGAACCATTGATGCCGGCAAAAGGCTTTTCAGCTAAAAGACAGATAAAACCATGCTTCTTGGCTACTTTCTTTAGAGTAGTCATGACAATCTGGTTCTGATCTGCGGCTAAGTTAGTCTGGGAATAGATGTTAGCTAACTCATGCTGAGAAGGAGCAACTTCATTATGCTCGGTCTTAGCCGGGATTCCTAACTTCCAAAGCTCTTCGTTGACTTCAGCCATAAAGGCGACAATCTTTTCTCTGATAGGTCCAAAGTAATGATCTTCCATTTCCTGGCCTTTTGGAGCACTGGCTCCAAAGAGAGTTCTTCCGGTATAGACTAAGTCTTTTCTCTTTTCAAAGGCGGGGGCATCAATGATGAAGTATTCCTGTTCCGGTCCTTCATAAGTGGAAACTCTGTTAGTCTTCTTATCGCCGAATATTCTTAAGACCGCTACCGCCTGGTCAGAAAGATAATCCATACTTCTAAGCAAAGGAGTTTTTTCATCTAAGGCTTCACCGGTGTAGGAACAGAAAGCCGTTGGAATATATAAAACTGCTCCGTATTCATCGTGAATGACAAAGGCGGGAGAAGTGCAGTCCCAGGCCGTATAGCCACGGGCCTCAAAGGTGGCTCTTAATCCACCCGAGGGGAAGGAAGAAGCATCAGGCTCGCCTTTAATGAGCTCTTTACCGGAGAATTCCATGATGACTTTACCATGACTATCAGGAGCTGAGATAAAGGAATCATGTTTTTCGGCAGTCAAACCAGTCAAAGGCTGGAACCAATGAGTGTAATGGGTCGCACCTTTTGATAAAGCCCAGTTTTTCATACCTTCAGCGATATCATCAGCTAACTCTTCTTTTAAGGGAGTTCCTTCTTTGATGGTGGCTTCAAGTTCTTTGAAGACAGCCGGAGCGAGGTATTTCTTCATCTGCGCTTCACCAAAAACATCGATACCGAACTGCGAAGCAATATCAAAGTTCTTGTCTAACATGGTGTTTTGCTCTCCTTGGTTAAAAATAACAATAGGAACAAGATATAACAAAAAACGTCAATAGTAAATTGTTTCTTTGTCCCTGAAAGCGATTTTTTTAATTGCCAGTCTTCTAAGCTTAAAACTAGCTGATAAACTTCTTCTTTATTTGATTACAAACATTTGAATTAGCTAAGTATTCTGCACTTCCGCCTAATTCTTTAATTAAATCTAAAGTTTTCTTGGCATCACAAGCTTTAGCATGAGCGACAAAAGAAGAAAAAGGAACCCTGAAAGTCTCAGGATGAAGCTTAAAAAGAGTCGCCATATTCTTATCGGTTATAGTGTAGTCATTAATAATTTCTTCATCTTTTACTCCGACTAAAGATAGAAGAAGCATCGCTATCACACCGGTTCGGTCTTTTCCGGAATTGCAGTGGAAAAGAAGAGCACCAGCGGAAAAAGAAGCCAGCAATTTAAAAATATCCTGAATAGCTTCTCTTTGATGGA
>DLIM01000006.1:18192-76907 GCA_002483745.1 Caryophanales bacterium UBA7642
GAAAAGTATTCAATGCCTTGGCTTTTTAGATAGCTAGTGTCATCAGGATTGCTACTCACTTCTTTTAAAGTTCTTAAATCTATTACGCCTTTAACGTTATGTTCAATAAGAAGCAACTTGAATTCATCATCCAAAGAAGTCAAAGATTTACTTCTCACATAAAAAGAGGAATGGGTAACTGAGGAAGCTGTCCTCAGTCCACCCAAATCCCTGAAATTATATTTATTGATTACTGTTTCTTTAGAGATCATTAGCGACTTTGATCTTATGGGCTTTGATACGGTCGATGTTTTCTAATTCTTCATAAAGGGAAGAATGGTTTCTAGTCTCATTGACCTTATCAACATGCTGAAGCTGAACCTTAGAGAACTTGTTATTCGGATTGCCGTAAAGCTCCGGATGCTTCTTTCTCCAATTGACATCATCAGTGATCATCTGCTTTAAGTCACGGGTCGGCTTCCAGCCTAAGATTTCCATAGCTTTCTTGTTAGAGGCAACAATTGAATCCGCATCGCCAGCACGGCGAGGACCAAAGACATAGTTGACCTTCTTGCCAGTGACTTCACCGACAGTCTCAACTATTTCCTTATTGGTATAGCCCGTCTCACTGCCTAAGTTGATGATAGCTGAATTGCCACCGTTTAAGAGCATCTTCATGCCTAAAACATGGGCATCAGCTAAATCAAGGACATGGATATAATCACGTAAGTTAGTGCCATCTCTAGTGGCATAATCGTTACCGAAAATCTGCATCTGTTTACCAGATTCAGAAGCATTGACGGTGACTGGAATCAAGTGAGTTTCAACTGGGTGAGCCTCACCGATTGAACTATCTTCGCTAGCACCGGCAACGTTGAAGTAACGGAAGATGCAGTGCTTGATACCATAGGCTTTTTCGCAATCGCAGATTAAATGCTCGGCAGCTAATTTAGAGAATCCATAAGGTGATTCAGGATGCAAAGGAGCATCCTCAGTGATAGCTGGCTCCTTAGAGGAACCATAGACAGCTGCTGTAGAAGAGAAGACGATATTTTTGCAGTCATGAGCTCTCATCGCTCTTAAGATAGCTAAGACACCAGAGAAGTTATCATCAAAATAACTCAGAGGATGGCTAACGGATTCCGGAACAATGATTTTGCCGGCAAACTGCATAACGCCGACAATCTTGTTTTTGGTGAAGATAGCATCTAGAAGACCTAAGTTTCTGACATCGCCATAAACAAACTCGGCTTTTGGATCAACGGCATCGAGATGTCCGGTAGAAAGATTATCTACTACTACCACCTGAAAACCTGATTTGACCAACTGTCTGACGGCATGAGAGCCAATATAACCGGCTCCTCCAGTAACTAAAATCTTTCCTTCTTCCATATAACTTCCTCCTTTTTTAGCAATTGGCTAAGACGCTAGCTATCGTCTCTAAATAACTGCTATCCGAATTGTTGATAATAAAGCTTTCTTTTCCTAGCTTGGAGCTTACGCTAGGAACTAAGTCATTGCCGATGATTCCGGCATATGCCTGACCTGCTAAACCTAAGTAACCGGCAGTCTCTCTGATTTCAGGGTTGAAGTCATAACCGCCAAGCTGGCTGTTGGAACTTAAAGTTTTAGTCTTTAACGTATTAAAGCCATAACTATTATATATGGAACAACGACTTTCGGAAATGGAATTACTTAGAGCTAGGCTAATATTGCTATTAGCTTCAATAGCTTCAACTAAGGAACTGACGGCTTTTATTTTGTAGCGGGAGACTTCAAGGTTTGAGGCTATCGTTGATAAAACCGAGAGCCTTTCAGCAGAGCTAGAAGACTGATAAGTTAGGGAGTCCGAGCTTTCCTGATACTGAGCATCATAGATGACAGCATCATAGTAATTAGTAGGCAAAGTTGATCCACAGTTTACGACACTGATGACAGTGTAAGGAGAGGCGGTGTTGTTCTTGAGGGAAATACGTTTTCTTGTTCCGTCCTCGCTAGGCAAGGAGTAGAAAGTTGTGTTGATGGCATCAGAGGAATTGATGGAGAAAGGATAGATCTTAGCCATATCGAGAGAGTTGTTAGTTGAATCATAATATTCGGTTATAGGGAAAATAAGATAGTCTCCTTCTGAGCAATCCGATAAATCAATATAGTATTTGCCATTCTTAAAGGAAGTGGAAAGGGTTGAAGGAGAGGAGGATTCAGTCGAAAGACTGAATAAGGCTATATCAGAATAACCAGTTCCGACCACCGAAGTGAGATCAGAGCTTGCTAAAGAGGAAGGGGTAATCTTGCTTTCGCTAAGATAAAGCCTAGCACCTAAAAGAGCGTAGTCTTTGATTTTAAGTTTATTGGAGATAGTAGTATCAGCTGTACCAAACTTTGAATAGACTGCCTGGCTATCAGCAAAGTTCTTGCTGTTTAAAAGAATGTAGGAATCATCTTTCTCTTCGGCATAAGCCTGTTCATTGATGACTTCATAGATAGCATAAATTGATGTCCCTAAAAGAGCTAAGACTAGGGCAGTAGAAATTATTTTTAAGGTAATCTCGACCGGACTTTTCTTTTTGGGGACTGCTTTTGTTTCGGGGATATTGTTAACAACAATGTTGATGGGATTAGGAATGTTTGGACTAGTATTATTTCCACCGGAAATATTCTGGGGATTCTCAGCGTTTTCTTCAGGCTGACTCAGATTCTCTTTGCGGTGGAAGAACATTTAGAAAAGCATGTCCTTGTAGCAGCGAGGATAAGGAAGAGTATCACGGATGTTCTGCATGCCAGTAACTAACATTACTAGTCTTTCAAAGCCTAGACCAAAACCAGAATGAGGAATAGAGCCATTCTTTCTTAGGTCAAGATACCATTGATAGGCAGGAAGATTCATATGGAGATCATTCATTCTCTTCAAAAGCTTATCGTAATCGACTTCACGTTCACTGCCACCGCATAATTCACCGATGGTAGGAACTAATAGATCAACAGCGGCAACGGTCTTATTATCGGGGTTCATCTTCATATAGAAAGCTTTGATTTCCTTAGGATAATCAGTTAAGAAGATAGGTCCCTTAAAGACCTGTTCAGTTAAATATCTTTCATGTTCGGATCCTAAATCCAAGCCGAACTTGATATCAGAGACTTCGAACTTATGACCGTTCTTAACGGCATCAGCCAAAATCTTGATAGCATCCTCATATTTGACTCTGGTAAAAGGCTTGTTGACGAATTCATCAAGTCTCTTAGGAAGATCTTTATCAATTCTCTGAGCAAAGAAATCCATATCCTGATAGCAGTCTTCCCTGGTATGCTTAACGACATACTTTAGGAAACTCTCCATCAAGTCTTCATCATCGGCCATATGAGCCCAACTGATTTCCGGCTCAACCATCCAGAATTCAGCGGCATGTCTAGTCGTGTTGGACTTTTCAGCTCTGAAAGTTGGCCCAAAAGTATAGACCTTGCCATAGGTTAGGGCAAAAGGTTCAACATGAAGCTGACCAGAAACAGTGAGATGGACATTATCTTTACCGAAGAATTCATTAGGATGCTTAGCATCGGAATAGACATTAAAGGTCTGTCCTTCGCCTTCGCAGTCATTGGCAGTAAGAATCGGAGTATGGATCCAATAGAAACCATTTTCATGGAAGTACTGATGGATATAATAAGCTAAAGTGCTTCTGACACGGAAGACGGCATTGAAGGTATTGGTCTTAGGTCTCCACTGAGGAATTGTTCTTAAATAATCAAAAGAAGTCTTCTTCTTCTGAAGAGGATAGTTATCGCCGACTGAGCCAATCAGTTCAATCTTACTAGCTTCTAATTCAAAAGGCTGAGGGGCTTCAGGAGTGACATGAAGAATGCCTTCCACTCTGACAGCTGAACCTAGCTTGATGTTCTTGCTGGCCTCATCAGTGTCTTTATAGACAACCTGGATGGAGTCAAAGCAGCTGCCATCATTGACAGCTAAGAAGCCAACCTGACCTAAGCAACGGTTGTTTTTGACATAACCGCCGATTTCTAATTCTTTGTTGTCAAAGTCTTTGATTTCCTTGCTTCTGACTTTAAGGAAGAGATCTTTAACATCAATTTTTTCATGAAGTTCCATAAGATAATGTCCTTTACTATTTCCGACTAGAGTTAATAAGCTCTATTAGTCTCATCATCCAAGCTTCTATTAGGTTCAGTTGATACTGATAGAGGAGCCAGACGATTCTTTTCTATCATATGATGGGCTACTTTTGCAATCATAGCTGCATTATCGGTAGTGCACCAAAGGGGTGGAATAACGACCTGAATATCTTTGCGGTTTTCAAATCTTCTCTTCACTTCACTTCTTAAATAGGAATTAGCACTGACTCCGCCACCTACTACAACTTCTTTGACCTGATAATCGTTAACCGCCAACTCGACTTTATCTAAGAGCTGATTAACGAAGTTCTCTTCAGTGGAACGGGCATAGCTTTTAACGACATCTAGAGGCAAAGAGCCATCCGGATTCTTCTTTTCTTTCTCAATCATCCTGACGATATGGCTCTTCAATCCTGAATAGGAGAGGTTGTAGCCAGAGACTTTAGGAGTCGGTAACTTGAAGGTCTTGATATTGGGATCTTGAGAGATTTTATCAATCATGACGCCTCCAGGATAAGGAAGCCCTAATGAACGGGCTACTTTATCAAAGGCTTCACCGATAGCATCATCTTCAGTCTGACCAATAATCTGGAAGTTTAGTTCATCTTTAAGATAAACAATATCACTGTTGCCACCGCTTGCCACTAAGGCAATCAAAGGATAATTGAAGGGAGCGGCATATTCGTTAGCATAGATATGTCCGGCTAAATGATGAACCGAGATAAGAGGAACATTCAGATACTGAGCAATAGTTTTAGCGGCCATATTGCCAATCTGTAAAGCACCAGGAAGTCCAGGGCCTCCAGTAACGGCTACATGAGTAATGGTTTTATAGTCAAAGCCTTTTAAGGAGAGAGCATAGGAGACGACTTTGGTAATATTCTTTAGATGTAGGCGGCTAGCCAGTTCAGGATAGACACCCCCAAAGCGCTGATGATCCTTGATCTGAGTATTGACAGTGTTAGCTAAAAGCTCAGTGCCATTCTTTAAAATGGCCATAGCGGTTTCATCACAGCTAGATTCGATAGCCAGAATTACTTCATCTTTCATATCTAGAGCTCCTTTTTGTAGCAAAGAGCGGAAACGGTTAGATAATAGTTTTCTCTCCTGCGGTATTGTTTAAAGCCTGTTCTTTCATATAGGGAGATGGCTTTTTTGTTGTTTTCTCTAACTTCTAAGAAGACGGTCTGATAGTTTTCTTTCTTAAGAAGGCTTAATCCGTAGTTTAGTAAGTAGGTGGCTTCACCTTTGCCTTCACTTTGATCAAGGATAGCTAATTCATCAATCTCAGCTTCTTGGCCTTCTAATCTAAAGCAAAGATATCCTGTTTTTTCTATTCCTTCAAGAAGAATGAGAACGAGGAAGTTTTTATCTTCGAGATAGGTAAGGATCTCTTCTTTAGTGGTGGTGGTTGCTAAGATTCTTGTATGAGACAAGCCGAAGATGAAATCTTGGTCATCCTTAGTCGCTGCTCTGACGCTGATCATATCTTCAAAGCGTATTCCGGAAGATACTCTTCCTCTTTGGAGGAGAAATCAGTGAAGAGAGAGAGGGAATTCATCATCAAATCAAGAATATCGACTTCTTTGAGGCTCTTGCCTTTAAGAACTAAATGGGCTAATTCATCTTTCTTCTCAACGATGACTTCAGGATAATCGGCTAATTCCTTTGAGACATCAGCGCGAAGAATCTTTCTATAAGAATAGACACCAGCCTTGTTTTCTCCGGCAAAGAGATTGCCGCTTCGATCGCTAAGACAGCTGATTGCATTCTTCTTTTCCTGAAGCATCAGTTTCATGGTTGCAATTCCGTAGATCTTAATTTTGTCATTGATGCCATAGATGGTTCTAGGGATAGCTAAACCTAAGCGGATACCAGTATTGCTTCCTGGTCCTAATAGGCAATAGAAAGCATCAACATCAGCCAAAGAAAAATGCAGACGGTCACCAAGGTATTCAATGCCTAAGTGTGTTCTCTCTAAGGCTCTTTTAGGGTCTCCCATATCAACTGTAAGATAGCGAGTTGAAACTGTAGCTCCTAATTCCAAAGCTTTGGTGGCGGTATTAATAAAGAGAGTTACCTTTTGATTATCTTTCATCAGTGATTACCAGCTTTCTCTTTTCTTCATCTATGTAAGTAAGCTCAACTTTGATGACTGGATGGTAGTTTATAAGATAACTGTTTCCGAAATTCGGCCATTCGATGTAAGTGATAATGCTCTTATCGCCTAACACTTCATCTAAGCCTAAGTCTTTTCTTTCTTCATCGGCATTTTCAAGACGATAGCAGTCAACATGATAGAGAGTGAACTTGCTTCCTTTATAGACCTTGATGAGGTTGAAAGTTGGGGAATTGATTATTCCTTTGACTCCAATAGCCTTACCTAAGCCTTGACAGAAAGCGGTCTTTCCGGCACCAAGAGGGCCAGTAGCCAATATGACTTCTCCACCCTTAAAAGTGCTAGCTAGCTGAGTAGCTATCTGTTTAGTTTCTTCAGAGCTGTTGGTGATGTATTCAGTAGTTTTCATTGATTTACTTCAGTCTTCTTTCTTTTAGAGTCGACATAATCGGCAAAATCAAATATCTGATGAGTAGCTTCTTTGAATTCATCCATGGTTCCAATATGGGGAGCTGTCTTAATCGGCAAAGACATAATATCATCGCTTAAGGTTAAGCCAAATTTGCTGCCATAGGAATTCAAGGAAATGAAGGCGGACTGAATAGTTAAGCCGACATTAATCTCATTAAGCAAAGCCACACCTTCTTTATCGAAGAATTTAGAAGCTTCACGGGGATTGATGGCATAAACGACAATATTGCTTCTAAGTCCAGGAACATGAACGGCTTCAAAGCCAGTTAAGTAGTTTGGAAGAACCGTATATTTCTTTTCTCCCATGAAGGAGATGATAACAGCTTCTTCAGACTCGACATTCATATCATAGCTATAAATCTTTCCAAACAAGCCGGTTGAAGTTTCGGTAGCTTCGGGATTCTTCTTCTTGGCTTTTTCTTCATCTTTACGTCTCTTATCGCTTTCTTTGCTATTGCCATTAGCTTCGTTAGCTAATTCAAGATCAACCATAGTCATATCCTTGTCGGATAACTCCTGAGTAGAGGTCAAGGTATCACTATCAACCGGCGAAGGAACATAAGGGGTATCATCAAGGTTTACTAATTCAGTAGGCTTTTTATTGGCATCCTCAATTTTGATTGAAGGAATAACGACAGCGACCTCAGCAACCTGGAAGTTACGGCCTTTTCTCTTGCCTTCAACTAAGGCACGGGACTGAATAGAGTTGATAACACGGAAGTAGTGAGACTGAATGATGACCTGATCATCAATCTTCGCATCAGGGCATAAGACAGGATCAGCAACTCCTAAGCCATCGAAGGTGTAACCATTGACGATATCTTCATAGACGCCTAAATATTCTTCTGCGACCTTGGAATTCTTTTTGTTGAAGACTGAGGCTAAGACAAAGGAACCGATGATGATAGCAACAGCAATACCGATGACTGTCCAGGTAATCCACTGAGCACCTTTGTTTGTGAAGGTGACAATGATTACACCGACAAAGGAGATAATCATCAAGACAATACTGACAATATCCCAAGTCTTGGACTTGCCAAGTTTAGCCATGAAGGTTTTCCTGGTTTTCTCAATATCTTCATCGATGGTTCTTGTACCATCGTTAACATACTTGATGGGTTTGAAATAAGAGGCATCAGTAGGCTTAGCTGTTGAACCTTTGGCATTGTAGCTGCCATCGATTGAATCAGCTTTCTCTTCTTCAGCGGGTTGAGTGATGACATCATTGACGGCTTTATCATCAACAGGAGCCTTATTTTCTTCTTCCGAAACTGAGGCATCAGCAGTTGCCTTTTCAGTTTCCGGAGCGGTTTCTTCTATAGTTTCTTTTTTGGCAGTATCTTTATCAACTGCTTCAGTTGTGTTTTCTGAAGCATCTAGAGTCTTTTTTTCATTTTCTTCCATGGGGTTTCACCTTTCTTTTGTATAGCCTCTTAATTATAACAAAATTATTTTAAACAAGAGAATATAATCAAGTAAATATATATATTTATATATTTCCTTTTAAAGGGTTTATTTTATTCAAAGAAAAAGGTTCCTGCTTTTTACAGGAACCATTTGTTTCTTAGAACTAAGCTTTAATTAGACAGCAGCAATCATTCCGTAATAGAAGATAGCTACCGCATCTAAAGCAAAAGCAGCGAATGTCAGGAAATTGAAGGCGGTATGATAACCGGTCTTTTTCTTTCCGGAAGCTAAGAAAATTAAGCTTAAATCCATGACGACAGAAGCAACGATAACTAAGGCCATACCAGTCTTTCCGACAGCATAAGTCTTGGCCATAATCGGATAGAAGCAGACAATTACCCAAAGAAGAATAGCTAACATGACATAGTTAATAGTCTTTAAAGTCTTAGGATTCTTCTTTATTAGGACAAAGTTTAAGACGATAGCGGCAATGATGAACAAACAGACTAATCCTAAAAGCAAATATTCCATGTAAGAATATACACCACCATTAAGAAGCTGATAAGCTTCAATGTTGCTGCCTCTTAAGGGAATCAAAGCAAAGCCGGTGTAAAGAGCGCCGATCATGACGTAGAAGAGAGAATAATAAATTGCTTTCTGAAGGTCATGACTCTTAGTTTCTGCATATTTGAGCTTGTAGAACAAAGAGTAGGCAATCAAAGCTAAACCGGCGACACTGATTAAGACGATAGCGACAATACCACCGATTCCATAGCCATCCTGGCCCTTAAAGGAAGTAGTATTGCTAATACCATAGTAGAGTGCGCAGACTAAGAAACAAATGAAGCCAGCGAATCCGATAGAGTGTAAGACAATGTTGGTGATTCTCTCAGCTTTTCCCATCTTCGGAAAATCACGGTAAGAGGTATCCTCTTCCTGACCCTTTCGATAGAGATAGCTGAAGTCCATGTTGTCTATTTCGCTATCATTGTTCTGAATCTTTTTGTTAGATTTCTTTTCAGACATTTTTAAATCCTCCAGAGAAAATAGTAAATCCTATAGATTATAGTAAATTTTATAGCAAAAAAGAATTACTTTTTTTATTTCTTATCTTTATTCAAGGAATGGGGCTTGAAATAACTGATATTTTCCATCCAAGGAATTTTAGTTGTAAAGGTACCTTCTTCAGTAGTCTTGAAAGCTTCAAAAAGAATCTCCATCTTGGCATCAAGATCATCAAGAGCATGAAGGACATAGGCTTCCGGAGTAGCAGGGATTTTAGGAGAACCAAAATCAGGTTCACCATGATGGGCTAAAACCATATGAGTTAAAACATCTAGCTTTTCAGGCGAAATCTTCATTTCCTGACCTTTTTGATAAACCATCATTGCTCCTAAAGAGATATGACCTAAAAGGTTGCCTTCATCAGTATAGGTTGCAGCTTTAGGTCCACTTAATTCTTTAGTCTTGCCGATATCATGAAGCAAGCTGCCACTAACTAAATAATCTAAGCTCAGGAAAGGGTAATGCTCTTGAACTTTGATAGCCAAAGAACAAATTGAAAGAGAATGATAAAGAAGTCCTCCTAGATAGGCATGATGGACAGTGACGGCAGCCGGATAGGTGGTATAGGCTTCAAAGTTTTCTTTGAGAAGAGTAATAGTCAGCTTTTTCAATTCATCATCCTGAATCAGTTCGATATCGCTTTTCAGCTCTTTCTTCATATCATCAATTGATCTAGGCGCAGTCGGAATAAATTTAGACATATCGACTGAATCCTGATCAACGAAAGCTAATTCATTAATCTTAAGCTGCGGGTGGCCTTTATACATGCCAACTAAGCCATTGACTCTGACTAAGCTTCCAGGAGTTGTCAGTTCAATATCGGAATCTTCAATTTGCCACATCTTGGCATCGATAGTGCCAGAGACGTCCTGTAGAATCAAAGAGAGATAGGGTGAGCCATTGTTAGAAACAGCTCTAGTGGACTGCTTGACCATAAAAATCATGTCTACCGGTCCATCGGTATTGATAATATCTTTAATCATTGAATGTGTTGCCTGAACTTTCTAGCCAGCCTTGTATTTCCGATGAAGAGAAGCCTTTTTCTAAAAGGTGAGCGAAGAATCTTTGCTTCTGTTTCATCTTGTCGGGATAGCGTTTTGCATATGAATTATAACATTTTTCAGCCTCTTGCTTCAGTAAAGATGACCGATTGTTTTCTTCCTGCTCTTTTTCTTCATCGCTTCGGCCCTGATAGAAGGCATCGATGGCTTTTAAAGATTCGCTTGAAGAATAACCTCGACGGATAAGAAAAGAAAAAATGCTTTGCTTTCTTTTCTCAATAGTTTGATTTCTTTTTGCTTTGTCGGCTCTTTTGATTAGTTCTTCTAAATTAAAGGAAGTGCTTTCAAAGACAGATAAAAAATCTTCGCTGCTTAGAATAGTTGGTCCAATACCTCTTTTTCTTAGGTTAGCTAAGATGGCGGTTTTACCATGACCGGTTCTGATTTGGCTTTCAGCATAATCCTGACTATAGGTTAAGTCATCGATCACTTGAGCTTCCTTGTAAGGATAGATCAACTTCTCTATCTCGTAAGGGGAAAGCTGATACTTCTTTTTAAGACGGTCTTTTAATTGTTTTTCCGTATAACGACCTATGGAGAGAAGATAGGAAAGGTAGGCGGTAGCTTTAATTGTCTTCTTCTCCGCTTTTAGTTTGCTAATCTCTTCTACGGTTAGTTTCTTTCCTGGGTAGTAGTAATTAGAAAGATAAGCATCATAAGAAACTGGAATGCTTTCTTTTCCGATTGTAATGATGACTTCCTTCCCTTTGACAGTAAGGTCAGTAATTTCTTTAGAAGTTTGTCCTTTGAGCTTTTTTATAGACATGCATGATCCTTTCATAATAGCTAGTGACAGAGAAGATTTCTTCATTTCTCTGATAGCCTCTATCTATTATTTGTTTTTTCTCGTCAGAATTTATAGTAAGAATCATGTGAATGCGATCAACCAGGGTATGCTCATCGTCATAGAAGAAGCCAGTTACGCCATCATCGATTAAGCCGACTAAATTAAAATCATACTTAGCTAGAACTAAAGTTCTACTTGCCATAGCTTCCGAATAGGTCAGTCCTTGGGTCTCAGTGGTTGAGGCACAGAGGAAGGCATCGGCCATTTGATAGTAAAAGACGGTTTCATCGTGGGGGACACTACCAATGGAGATAAAGAAATCCTTGTAGCGGGAATCAGCTATTTCTTTAAGTATTTCCTTGTTTTCCGGTCCATCTCCTACCAGCATGAAAACGGTATTGTCATCATCGTACTTGTCTTTATATCCTTCAAAGCCTTTGATCAGTTCATCAATGTTCTTTTCTTTAGCAATACGGCCTAAATACAAAAGAATTCTTTTGCCTTCTAGATGATGTTCCTTTTTGAACTGAGCTTCTCTAGCTAAATTTCTCGGCTTATCAAACTCCGAGAAGGACAAAGCGTTTGGAACTACATTGATAAAGTTAGTTACTCCATAGCTTCTTAACAGATGTCTGGACTTATTTGATGGAGTAATGATAGTAGCTTTCTTGCTGGCTATCTTTTTGACGATGATCTGAATAGCTTTCTTGGTGATCTTGTCAGAGAACTTATTGCCATTAGAAAGATAATAGGAATAATCTTCATAGGAAGTATGGTAAGTATAGACGAGAGGAACATGAAATCTTTTAGCACAGAGTCTTCCAAAGATTGAGATACCAAACTCCTGCTGGACATGGATGATATCAAAAGGAATCTTTTTAAGAATCTTATAGGCTTTACTGTTATAGATAAAAGACATACGGTAGTTGTAAAGGAACTTCAAAGACTTGCCAGGTATACGAAGAACTTTATTTTCAAAAGTAAAATGCTTTTGTCCTTTTAATCCTGTGGTGACAACGTAAACATCATTGCCATGGGCAATTAAACTATCGCGTAAAGTCTTAGTAGCAGTAGCTACTCCATTGACATCCGGATGATAGGTGTCTGAAAATATACCAATTACCATTTATTTTTTGCCCTTCTTGCTTTCCTTAAACACTGGCTTAATTACGGCACTATCCATAGTATTATCTTCCGATAAATCAGAATCCTCGGGATCGCTAGTGGTGATGGTTCTTTCTTCATCGATTTCCGGCCCTTCGAAATCAAGTCCTTTTTCTTTGTCGACTTTGATAGTGGTTCCATAAGGCTGCATTTTCTGAAGTCTGATTTTCTCTTTTTCGGCCTTCTTAGCTTTTTTGATGGCCTGTTTCTTCTTCTTTCTTTGGACACGGCGTTTCTCGTTCTGCTCGGAATAAGAGTATTCGCTAGCTGATTCTGCCTGAATTTCCTGATCAAGAGATTCTGACCCGTTTAAAGCCTGGCTTTCTTTTAAAGCCTGTGCTAAACGCTTCTTTTCAATAGTTAAAGTCATTGTTAGGTCTTTCTTCTCTTCGCTGCTATCTTTTACCATGGCTTTGCTATTCTCCATGTTTCTTCTGATTCTATCAAAAGATTCCTCAATTTCGGCTTCAGAGAGCAAAGGCTCATTCGAGCTTTTAGGCTTAACGTTGTTGACGAATTCCTTGGTAGAGGCATCGGTAGAATTATTATAGTTCATTACTTCTAAATCGTAGAGAGTAGCGGTGTTGCTGAGAAGCTCATATTTTTTAGGAGAACCTTTATATAAAGCAAAAGTCAGTCCTCCAACCACGATGTTGAAGTAAAGACTTAAAGAACGCCAGATTAAGTTACCAGCACTGGCTAGAGAGTTAGCAGAGGAAACAACTGATTCTACTGAACTACCATTAGCGATCAAATAATAGAAAATAGCCTGGAAAGCGACTTCCGGAGCACCCATTGTCAAGTAGGAGGAAATCAAAGTGATATAGCTAGTTCCGCCTAGACAGCTAAGGAAGCTTAAGGAAGTTAAATCAGCTCCTAAAGCCCAGAAGCAAAGATAAGGAAGAATATTGCTTAGGAATTGTTTGGCAATATTGATAAAGAGGAGAACCAACATAATTCTCTTATGACTCAAAAGACGTTTGGACTCAATTCTATAAGTAGCGAATTTCAAAGTCCATTTCTTTCTAGTGGCATCGGGGTCTTTGATGATATGAAGCTTTGCTAAAAACCTTACTCCGAAGTCAACGACAAATCGGTGAAGAGGTCGGCACCAAGCTAGAAGGACTATGACAATCAGGAAAGCGGCATCAATGCCAAAACCGATCAAAGAAAGAGGGAAGATCTTAATTCCGCCTAAGAGAGTAAGAGGAATATCTTTCACAAAAGGATAACCGACAAAAATCATTACCAGCGAATAGAAAGTCAAAGTGAACTGATACATCAGAAAGTTCATAGTCAGAATGGAAGCAGCATTTGGTCCATCGACATCCTGCTTAGTGAAAGTATAGGCCTGGATGAAGTTGGCGCTAGTCTTATTGAGGCAACCGATAAATGCTCCAATCTGAGCATTGATCAGTCCTTGGTAATAATGATAGTTATGGTTGTAGATTCTAGCCAGTAAGGTAATAGAGACACCTTCTAAAATATTAGTAAGAACCACTGTCCCAATTGCTAAAAGGAGCGGGAAGAAATTAGCTCCGCCTAAGATCTTAAAGGCCTCTTGAGGATTATCCTTTAAGATGTAGTAGAGAGCTAAGGCACTTAAAGCCACAAAAAAGATGATGTTGACAGTTACCTTAATTGTCTTCTGCGTCTTCTTTGAGACAGTCATGCGATTAACCTAATAAGGAAGTGACTAATTTTATACGGCGAGTAATTTCATCTTTTCCCAGAATCTCAAGAACATCATAAAGCTTAGGAGCCTGAGTGGAACCAGAGACTGCGACTCTTATTAAAGAGATGCAGTCAGCATACCAGCCGTTATAGGCCTTAGGATCTTTCTTATAGACTTTGCGGTCATTGCAGAAATTATGTTTGACGCCTAAAGACTTCATAGCTTCAAACCAGGTATTCTCATCCATTGAAAGGTCTAAAGTATTCTCAAAGTCAGTTAAGAAATCCTTAATGACTTTCTTATCGATGAATTCGTTGAAAGGAAGAGGTCCGGCTTTAACGAGCTTATCAAACTCATCGGCATAGAAGAATCTGATCTTAGGAGTGACATCAGAGAAACGCTCGTAGTCTTTTCTAGGCTTTTCCTGTTCTCTTTCGATATTGATGATTCTTTCAAACTTAGGTCGGTCGGATTCAATATAGTTAGCTAATTCAGGATCGTATGATTTAGCCCAAGCCAAAGCCTGATCAGTAAAAGTGGTCTTATCCATATTAGCTAAGACTTCCTTAGAAATATTGTTAAGCTTAGGTAAATCAAACAAGGCACCATCAAGAGAGAATTTATCGAAAGACAGATTGAAGTCATCCATGTTCCCTTTAGGGTTAGCCATCAGCCAAGCCTCGAAGTTAGAGTTAGCAATAGTCATTAGGTATTCGATGAATCCTTTAACTGGATAACCAGCCTTTAAGAAGTAACTAGTAGCAGCTTCAGGATCCTTACGCTTAGAAAGCTTTCTCTTGTTGCCAGTATCCTTATCAGTGATCATGATAACCGGAAGATGAGCATACTTAGGAGCCTTCCATCCCATAGCTTCAAATAACTCTAAATGGATAGGAAGAGAAGAAACCCATTCTTCTCCTCTAGTTACAAGAGTAGTACCCATAAAGTGATCATCGACTAGATGGGCAAAATGATAGGTGGGAAGACCATCACTTTTAAGAATGACTATATCCTGATCGTTTTCAGTCAGATCCATATCGCCTCTGATTTCATCATGGGCTTTGATGTGATTGAGATGATTGCCTTTAGATTTGAAACGGATGACATAAGGCTTACCAGCCTTAATCATTTCTATTTCTTCATCGATTGTATAATGACGGCATTTAGCATATTCGCCATAGTAGCCAGGAATAACTTTATTGGCTTCCTGGACTAATCTTAACTGATCAAGGTCTTCTTTAGTGCAGAAGCAAGGATAGGCACGGCCTTTCTTGATTAGCTCCTTAATGACAATTTTGTAGATATCGCCTCTTTCAGACTGGACATAAGGACCATAATTGCCTTCTTCGTGGTCACCGAAATAACCTTCATCGGCAACGATTCCGAAAGTCTTTAACTGTTTGACTAAGTCCATTCCGGTGCCGGCAATCTCACGCTTCTGGTCAGTATCTTCAAGACGGAAGAAATAAACGCCATGAGTCTGTTTAGCAAACTTATGGGCGACCATTGCGGTGAATAAGGAACCAGTGTGAAGGAAACCAGTCGGAGAAGGAGCAAAACGGGTTACTTCAGTACCTTCAGGTAAGTTTCTAGGTGGGAATCTCTTGTCGAGATCTTTGATAGTAAGCTTGACGTCAGGGAATATCAGATCAGCTAAATCTTTGTTTGTTGCCATATTAATTTTCTCCTATTGGTTTATTCAAACGGCTTAATGTAGAAACGTCCATAGACCTGTTCGATATCAGTGACGGTGACAAAGGACTTAGGATCTACAGAATTAATCATCTTAATTGCTTTCTTCTTCTCGCTTCTTGAGATGACCATATAGACAATCATATTCTTCTTTCCGGTAAAGGCACCTTTGGATTCGACAATGGTGCAGGTATGGGGGAAGGAATGAACCATAATCAAAGGCAACTGCTCATCGTTGGTGAAGATCTGAATCTCTTGTTTACGGTTCTTAGTATTTAAGAGATCAACTACCTTAGAAGAAATGAAGAAATAAATAATAGTATACAAAGCCATTGTGACAATACTGGAAATAGATTGAGTATTCCAAGATGGGTTAATCTTAATGCCCATGACTGAGAAAAGAACGTAGAAAATAACAATGGTAGTATTCATCGTTAAAGAGTATTTGCCTACCGAGGTAGATTTCTTTTCGGATAAATAAATAGTAATGACATCAATACCGCCAGAAGAAGTTCCAACCATCATCGCTAATCCTGAAGAAATACCAGTCAATAAGCCTGCAAAGATTGTTCTAGCTAAGTAATCGTTATAAAGGTTTATGACCTGATAGATCCATTGATCACGAATGACATAGTTGAATAAGGAGACTAAGCCGACATTGATGAGGGTGAAGACAGTGAACTGCTTAGAGATTTTAAACCAAGACAGAATCATAATCGGAATATTGACGGCAAAGTAGGAGACGGAAATGATAATAGTCTCATAATTTGCGGTATTTGTGAAGATGTTGATGAAGGCATCAATAGTTTGACCAATACCGGAAGCTCCGCCCGAGATTAGATGAACAGGGGAAGCAATATCGGCATCTGTGATGCTGGTATCTCCTAAGGCTTTCCAGCCCTCGACACAGCCAGTTGTTGGAGTTATTAAGGCTCGTAATTCATAGGCAAAAATAAAAGCAGAAAGGACTTCAACAAAAAAGATGCCAATCCATCTCAGCCATTGCCTGGTTCGAGGATGGTCCATCAAGAAATCGGTAATATCGGTTCTAGTTTTACTAAGCCATTCCATAATTTTTAAATTTCCCTTTTATAAAGATTAGTTTGTAGTCTTATATATAATACTAGTTACTAAGTTATTTGCAACGAAAAATAGCACCATATTATATGCTTTTCCTATTTCAATTTTGCTTACAAGTAGCTTATAATTATAAAAGATAACTTAAGCAACAAAGAGGATTGAACATGATTAATGGTAACCTGAAAGCTGGTTTCGAAAAGATTTTCGGAAAGGGCGGAGACATCAGGGGCTTTTTTGCTCCCGGAAGAGTCAATTTGATTGGCGAACATATCGACTATAATGGTGGGCATGTCTTCCCTTGTGCCTTATCGGTAGGAAATTATTGCGTTGCTAGGGCTAGAAACGATGATAAACTTTGCTTCTATTCTGAAAATTTCAAGAAGGGCGGAGTAATTACTACTTCGATTAATGACTTGGTTTTTGATTCCACTCTTGGCTGGACTAACTATCCCAAGGGTGTCATGTGGGCCTTTGATAAAAAAGGTATGAAAATGACACATGGATTCGATATCTATATTTATGGAAATATCCCTGGCTCCGGATTATCTTCTTCCGCTGCTATGGAAGTAGTTATCGGTGTCATGCTTAAAGATTATTTTGGCTTTGATGTCTCTATGCAGGATATCGCTTTAATTGGACAATATTCTGAAAACAACTTCAATGGTATGAATTGTGGAATTATGGATCAGTTTGCTTCGGCAATGGGCAAAAAAGACCATGCTATCTTCCTAGATTGCAGCACTTTAAAATATGAATATGTTCCTTTAAAGCTAGTAGGATATAAGATTATTGTGACTAACTCTAATAAGCCTCATTCACTCTGCAATTCTCATTATAACGATAGACGTAAAGAGTGTGAGGAAGCCGTTAAGGATCTTCAGACTGTAGTTGATATTAAGAATCTTTGCCAGTTGACTCCTGAACAGTTTGATAAATATCAGAATGTCATCAAGAGTCCTATTTCTAAGAGAAGAGCATTCTTTGCTATCAATGAGGAAAAGAGAACCAAGGATGCTGTTGAAGCTTTAAAGAAGAACGATATTGAAACTTTCGGAAAGCTCATTAAAGAAGCTGGGACTTCTTTAAGATACGATTATGAAGCCACCTGCGATGAGATTGATGTTCTTGTTGATGAGGCTAATAAGCAGCTAGGCTGCTTAGGCTCACGTGAAACTGGTGGCGGCTGGGGTGGAAATACTGTCTCTATCGTTAAGGATGACTGCATTGATGCTTTTAAGAAGGAAGTCGGTATGGTCTATAAGAAGAAGACAGGCTTAAAAGCTGATTTCTATTCTCTAGAAATCGGTGATGGCGGAAGGAGGATCTTCTAGTGGAAGATATTAATGTCAGTATTAAGAAGTTAGCCGATTATGCTATTGATAAGCATCTGATAAGTGAGACGGAGAAAAGCTATTCTATCAATTTGCTGCTTGATGTTTTGAATCTCAATGAATATGAGGAACCTTCGACAACTTATTCCGATGTTGATTTAGAGAGCACCCTAGCTAATATCCTTGATTATGCCTACAGTCAAAAACTCTTTGCTGAGAACACAACTGTCTATCGTGATCTCTTTGATACTAAAGTAATGAATTGCTTTGTTCCTAGACCTGATACTATTAGTGCCAAGTTCTGGAATCTTTATAAAGATTTTTCACCTAAAGCGGCTACAGATTGGTATTATCAGTTCTCTAAGGACTCTGACTATATTAGAGACTATCGAGTCAAGAAAGATCTTAAGTGGAAGACTCCGACTGATTATGGTGACTTAGATATTACTATCAATCTATCAAAACCGGAAAAAGATCCTAAGGCCATCATGGCTGCTAGGACTATGAAGCAGTCTTCTTACCCTAAATGTCAGCTCTGTAAAGAGAACATGGGCTATCGTGGAACCTTAAATCATCCCGCTAGAGAGACTATTCGTATTATTCCTTTAAGGCTTTATGGAGATAACTTCTTCCTTCAGTATTCACCTTACTCATACTATAACGAACACTGCATCGTCTTTAACACTGAGCATATTCCTATGGTCATCAATGAGAAAGCTTTCCGTCATCTGATTGCCTTTGTAGAAATGTTCCCCTCCTATATGCTTGGTTCAAATGCTGACTTGCCGATTGTCGGTGGATCAATTCTTACTCATGATCACTACCAGGGCGGTTGCTACGACTTCCCGATGTTTAGAGCCTCGGTGGTTTGTGATCTTCACTTCACTGGTTACGATAACGTTGAGGCATCTTTACTTAAATGGCCTTTAACTGTTATTAGACTTAAGTGTTCTGATAAAGAAGAGCTAATCAAGCTTTCTACAAAGATTCTAACTGTCTGGAGAACCTATACTGATAAGAGCAGCCAAATTGAAGCCATGACGAATGGCGAGATGCATAACACTGTTACTCCTATCTGCCGTAAAGAAAACGGTCTGTTTATTATGGACTTAGCTTTAAGAAACAACATCGCTACAGTCGAATATCCTTTAGGCTTGTTCCATCCGCATCCGGAATACTGGAACATCAAGAAAGAGAATATCGGCTTAATCGAAGTCATGGGCTTAGCTATTTTGCCTTCTCGTCTTAAAAAGGAGTTAGGAGCGGTCAAAGACTGCCTTTTGAACAACAAGAATCTTAACGCTGACCCTTTAGCCAAGAAGCATGCTACTTGGGTTGAGGGATTTATCCATAACTATGATTACAATGCCAATAACATTGATGAGATTCTTCATAAGGAAGTTGGCCTGACTTTCATGAAGGTCCTAGAGTGCTCAGGAGTCTATAAGCAGACACCTTCTGGATATGAGGGAGTAGCTCGTTTCATCCAAGCCGTCAACCAAGCCTAAAAGTTAAAAAAGCCTTCACATTTAGTCTGTAGTGAAGGCTTTTATTTTGGCTTAAAAAGATAGCAGGAGTACTTGGCCCCTTTGCCTTTTTTAGGCTCTTTAATATAAATAAATAGTAAATATATACTTTTTTATGGCTGAATAAATGTTATACTTTTTGTGTATCTTCTAATTGAACAAACTATGGAAAACAATAATAAAAAAGATAAACCGGAATCGTTAAAGGATTGGCTTGTAATCTCTCTAGGCTTTATCCTTGTGCTTTTAGCTGTGATTGGTGGGACAGGGAAGACTTTTATTGGCGAATTTTTTACTTATAGCAGTGCCTATCTCTTTGGTGTCCTCTATCCGTTAGTTTTTGTCTTTATGGTTATTTTAGGAATCCGCCTGATTTATTCTAAGAAAGCTTTTCCTGTTAAAGGCTATGGCCTTTTCTGGGTTGGCTTATTTTTGATTCTTCTGAATGTCTTAGCTTTTGGCTCTTACCCCTTTATTTTGGAAGATAAGACTTTGAATTTCACACAGCTCAATGATTTCTATTCTGATCGGGTCTTAGCTTTTGCTAGATACCCCTTCAATATTGATAACTATCAGTCCCTATCAGGATTAGGAGGCGGCTATATTGGAACCCTTTTAGTTACTCTCTTTGGCTCAATGTGGGGTTATATCGGAGATGCAGTTTTCTTCTCCATCATGCTTCTTCTAGGATTATTCTTTGTTTGCTTCAAGCCGGCTAAGAATGCCATTATTGAAGCCAAAGTTGAAAAGAATCAGAAAGTCGGCTATTCCTCGCCTTATCAGAAGAAGAACGGCAAGAGAATAAATAACGGCAATCAGGATGATGAGATTCCTACCCCAATCAAAAGAGATCCTTCTTTAACCGATCCTTTTCCCACTGACTGGAGCAAGGACTATGCTGTCAGCGACAAAGACAAAACCAAAGCCCTCTCTCCCGAAGAAGAACAGTTAGCTAAAAGAAACAGTGAATCTCAAGGTGGCTTTTCCAGCACCATGACGTTCTCAGCAGTTCCTGAAGCCCGTGATAGACCCTTAGTTGATCAAGACAATGAAAGAAAAATCACCAATTACTCTAGCCAGCCGGAAGAAAAGAAACCGGCTGACCCAATAGTTTCAATTCCTACAGTAGTAGCAACTAAGCCAACTATTGCTCCCGCTTTTACTCCCGCTTCTAATAGCTCTTCCTCTAATCAGCAACCTGATACGCCTTATCAAAGAAAAACTATTTCCACTCCCTTAAATGAAGAAGAGGAAAACTTCGATAATCTTTCTGAAGAAGATGACCTTAAGGCTAGCGACCTAGCTAAAGCCTTTAAGAACAATTCTCAGGCTAAAGATTCTTCGACTTTTGAAGTTGAAAAGCCTGACCCGGCCATTAACTATGAAAAAGAACAGGCTACTGTAGCCTCTCAGCCTTATGTCAACCCTTTAAAGAGACAGGCTGAGGAAGTCAGCTCTTCACCATTCAGAGAAACTAAGCCTCAGGAATTCAGCGTTGAATCAGAACAGAAAGAAGCAGAAAAGCCTACTGCTCCTGTTGAGACTGAAGAAGAAAAGGAAGCTCGTCTTGAACAGGAATACTTCATTCAGAAACAAAAGAACGAACAAGCAGAGATTTTAAAGAAAGAGCAAGCCGAAAAGAAACGTCTTGATTCGATGATGAAGTATGTCACTGATAAACCTAAAAATTATACCTATAAATTGCCTGATGATTCTTTGTTGAATGATATTGATGATTCTGATAAATTGGCAGTCAATTCCGAATCGGCCCAGGAAAAAGCCAAGACTATCAACAAGGTCTTCGATGACTTTGGCGTTGGCGCCAAAGCTATCTCCTTTACTATTGGAGCCTCTGTTACTAGATTCAATATTCAGACTGACCCAGGAGTGAAAAGCGAAAAGATCACTTCTTTAGTCAATGAATTCCAGCGTGCCTTGGGCGGAGATAAATCAGTCCGTATTGAAACTGTTGTTGAAGGTAAGACAACTTCAGGAATCGAAGTCGGAAACGCCGCTCCTATGGCTGTTCCTTTTAAAGAAGCCTTTAGAGTCATAGAACAGAATTCTAACGATAATCTTCTCTTGCCGATAGGCAAAGATATTTCGGGTAAGATTGTTACCTTCCCGCTAAATGATATGCCTCACCTTTTGGTCGCCGGTACGACCGGTTCTGGCAAATCCGTTTTGGTCAATTGCATGATCATGACTTTGATCATGAGAAATTATCCTAGCCAGCTTAAATTGATGCTGATTGATCCTAAGCAGGTTGAATTTGCTAAATATGCGATGGAACCTCATCTTTTCTGCCCGGTTATTTCTGATAGCGGAGCCGCTATTAATGGTCTAAAGAAACTCTGCGATGAAATGGACCGCCGTTATACGGTCTTGAAGAATTGGTCTTGTGTAAAAATCAGTGAATACCGAAGCAAACGTGTAGGCAGAGAAGATCAGATGGAAGAACTACCTGATATTGTCTGCGTCATTGATGAATTTGCGGAATTGATGCAGACTTCCGAAGATGAGGTGGCAAGCTATGTCCAACGTCTGACTCAGAAAGCCAGAGCTGCCGGAATCTATTTGATTATTGCTACTCAACGTCCTGATAAGCATGTTATTCCGATGGTCATTAAAGCTAACATTGTGTGCCGTATCGGTCTATCCTGCTCTTCTCAGGTCGATAGCCGAGTTATCTTGGATGAAAATGGCACAGAGACTTTATTAGGCAAAGGTGATTTGCTCTTTAAGTGCCCTGGCAAAAAGGCTTTGATTAGAGCCCAGTCGCCTTTCATTTCTAATCTGGATATGGATAAGGTTCTTGATTACGTGAAGAAGAATGCCGGCAATCCTTGCTATAACCCTGGCTTCTTGGATTTAGAAGTCAAGAGCGATGATCCTAGCAATGGCGAAGCTCCCAATAGTGAAGACCTCTATCTTGAGATGAAAGAATTTGTTATGAAGACTGGCATTGTCTCTAAATCAAAACTGATGCGTAACTTCTCCTTGTCTTATTCGAAAGTCGATAGTTATTTGGTGAGACTGCTTCAAGATGGTATTATCATGCAGGTTCAGGGTGGCAAATATGCGGTGACGAAGAGATTGCCGATGGAGGATTAACCAATGTCTCAGATTGAAAATTATTTGTATACTTCCGACTATGGCCAAAGAATAATTGTTAGAAGAGTCTTTCTTAAATCCAGTGATGTCGTTTTTGAGAATCTTTATCTTTTAGCTGAGCTTCTTAATATGGCTCCTTGCTACACTGATAAAAAATTATTAAGCGAATATGCCGATGGTAAAGCCACTTTTAAAGCTTATTGCTATGGCGGAGGTTATGTTTTTGAAGGAAGGTTATGCCAGACTCAAAACAAGAACCTTTTCTTCTTTAACAACCCTTATAAGAAAGGCATTTCTATTTTCAATGATATCTTCGAGCTAGGCTTTAAGACTGATGAAAAAGGTTTCCTTGCCGCTAAAGAAAGGGCCTTAGCTAATTACCTCTTAGTAAAGAAGGATCCTTCAAAGAACCTTGAAGGAAGAATGGAAATCAATTATGCCATTCCGAATATTGATGAAAAGCTTTTCAATGAAGTCACCTATGATGATGAAAAGCTACTTTTGAAAGCTATTAAGAGCAGTACTGTCGGTGAATATCTTTTCTTAGGGGAGAAGAGCAAGAAAGATCCTTTGGCTTTGCTTCCTAAGTATCAGGATGATTTCTCTTCTTTGACCTCTTCTTATTTACCTTCGTCAAAATCTTTTTCATCCGCTGATTTTAGTTCTGAGGCTTTGACTTACTTATTCAAAATCAAGGAAATAAAGACTAGCCATGATATTGAAGTCCTGAAAGTCAGCTCTGATATTCTCTTTAAGGCTATCAGCTTGAGCTTTATGAAGTCTTTGAGCACTAAGACTAGTTATAGTATGCATGTCGTCAATAAAGAGACAATGGCTCTTGAGATTGTTGCTGAAGGCAGCCGTCTATCTGAAAACCAGTCTTATTTTCTCAATGATTTAGAGAAAACTATCAATACTAATAATGCTGACTTGATCTCTTCTTCCTTGAATGATTATGCTCTTTCACAAGTTGAACTTACCATTCATAGCTCTAAGGCTATTGAAAAAGCTTTGCTATTACAGGATTTAGGAATCTCTTTTGAGAGTTTCTTTAAGGAACCGGATGTTAAAGCTGAAGAAGTTAAAGAGAGCCTTGCTGACTTTAAGGAAATAAATAAGCTTACTGCCACTATCCTAAGAGGAAAAACCAATGATTAAAAATGATTTAGGACATCTTAACTGTCCCTTCTATGAGCAAAAGCTAGAGAATGGCTTAAATGTTATTTTTGTACCCAGAAAAAGCGAATTGAAGAGCGGTGTTATTTATATTGCTCAAGGCGGTTATCCTCACGATGAGGAAATCAACTCTTCTAAGATTCCTTTTGGCTCCGCTTATTTCTTAGAGAAGATGATCATGTCTTATAAGACTAAGAATGAATTGAAAGCAATGAAGACTAACGGCACTAGCCATATTGATTTCTCCTATACTTGCTTCAATGTTGATACTCTTGGTGATGTCTTTTCAGCTATTCAATTAGTCTTAAATAAAATCTGCACTCTTGATTTTAATGAGGATGATGTGGAAAAATTCAAGCAGGACAATGCTTCCTTTTTCCAAAAGCAATCCGACGATCCTTTAATACAGACTAAGAAGGCCTGCCTTAATAATCTTTATTTCAATTCACCGATTAGGAATGGCTTCTTACCTACTAAGGAACAGTCAGTTTTCATCCATGCCTCTTCTTTAAAGAAACTTCTTACTAAGTATTATGCTTCTAATAATATGACCATAATGATCTCTGGTGATTTCACTCCTGGTGAAGTCATTGCTAAGATCAAAGAGATGAAGGTCCCTGGGAAAACCACCACCTATAGTAAAGCCGTTTCCTATCAGGAAGATTATTCTAAGGTCAATCATTACAATAAGACACTTCATCTTCCCTACAATTACAATGTCATGAACTTAGGCTTTAAGTTTCCGGAAAGAAAGAAGCTTTATGACGACTATGGCATCATGATGTTTGAATCCTACGAGATTATCTCTAAGGTTCTCTTTACCGAAAACCTCAATTTCCTTAAAGGACTTCATGATATCAAATGCGATTTATTAGGGGTCTCCTTATCACAAGGCGGTGAAGATACCTATCTACTGCTTACGATGAAGTCTGATGACAAAAACACTTTAGGCAATTATCTGACTGATTATTGCAGCCGTTTAGACAAAAGATTCACGCATGCCGACTATCAAAGAGTAGTGAATAGCTATTACTATAAAGCTATCCGTGATTTGGCCTGCCCCAGAACGGCTTTAGATGATTTCACTGTTGCTTATGCCAACAATCTGCCTTTTACCGGCTTAGTTGGTTCTACTACTAAGATGCGCTTTGCTAATTTTAAAAACTTTGTGGCTTTAATATCTACTTATCCTAAAGCCACCTCTGTATTAGAAAAAATATGAAGATAACTGGAGTAGGCATTGATTTAGCATTAGTATCACGCTTTAAAGATAAAGCTGATCTAGCTAAAAGGATTCTTTCACCTAATGAGTTTTCTCTTTATGAGAAAAGCCACTCTCCTGATGCTTACTTAGCTAGCCGTTTTGCTGTTAAGGAAAGCTATGTCAAAGCTTCTAATGATAAGACTATCGATTATCGGGCTATCGAAGTCCAAGATGATTCTACTGGCAAGCCTCATTTGTTGATTGATGGCAAAGAAATCAACGCCTTTATCTCTATTACTCATGAAGAAGAGGCTGGGGCGATTGTGATATTATATGAGATGGAAAAATAGAAAGATAAACCACCATGGAAAAAGCATTAATTCAGGCCACCGCTAAAAGTAATAATGTCATCGAAGTCTATGTCAGCAAAGATTTTTGCTTTTCCGAATTGAAGGTTTTCCGTCTTTACGAGAATGGTAAATTAGTTCAGAAGATTAAGCCTGTCAGCATGTCGGAATCAACTTCTAGTTATATCTATACTCTCTTACTTAAAGAGTACCAATATACTCCGGGATTTACTTATGAGCTTGCTACTGAGCATAACTATTTTGTTTCTATCGATATTTCTTTTATTGCTACCACTAAGGAATTCGAAGAGAAGTACCGCTATGATGGAAAACTTGGTGCTATCTATTCCAAAAACTCCACTGTCTTCAGAGTTTTCTCCCCTTTTGCTACTCAAATAGTCCTTAATCTTATCAGGAAGGATTCTCATGAGATTGAATGCTTCAATATGAATCATAATCTCAAGAATGGTATCTATGAGACCACTATTCCTGGCGATTTAGATGAAGCTAGCTATACCTTTTCAGCGACTGTCTTTGGCAACACCAAGGAAGTCGTGGATCCTTATGCCTATGGTCTTAACAGCAATTCCCGAAAAGGCTTTGTTATCAATCCGGATAGAGTCAAAGAAATAAAAACTAATTCGGATCAGCTTCCGGAATTCAAAGACTATCAGAAAGCTGTCATCTATGAATGCGATGTCAGAGATATGACAAGCCTTACTTCAGTCCCTGACAAAGGAACTTATAAGGCCTTAAGCCAAGAAGGGCTTAAAGAAAAGAATATTCCAGTCGGATTAGACTATTTAGCATCTTTAGGAGTCAGTCATATTCAGCTTCAGCCAATCTTGGATTTCCAGACCATTGATGATGATCATCCTTTTGATTCTTATAACTGGGGTTATGACCCTTCTTTCTTCTTTGCTCCTGAAGGCAGCTATTCCCTTAATCCTAATGATCCTTATAGCCGAGTAGTCGAATTAAGAAATTTAATTGCCTCTTTCCATGCTAAAGGCCTAAGAGTCAACATCGATGTTGTCTATAACCATGTCTTTTCCGCTGATTTCAATTCTTTAGCTATCTTAGTGCCTCAGTATTATTTCCGTCTCAACGGCGATAAGACTTTATCTAATGGCTCTGGCTGCGGCAACGATTTTGAATCCTGCCACTATATGGCAAGGAAACTCATCATTGATTCTTTGCTCCATCTGCTTGATTTCTATGATGTGGATGGCTTCAGATTCGATTTAATGGGTATTATTGATACTGATACATTGAAATTGGCTTTTGATGAAGTCAAGAAAGTCAAAGCTGACATCATGTTCTATGGCGAAGGCTGGGATTTATGGACTAATCTTCCGGCTGATAAGAAAGGCAGCTATTTCAATGCCGATAAGATGCCTTATTGTGCTTTCTTTAATGACCGTTTCCGCGATGTAGTCAAAGGTAAGAGCAACGCTTCGGAATTGCTCGTTAAAGGCTATCTCTCTGGTGATACTAACTATCTGGATGGTTTCAAGCATGTCCTGTTAGGATCTTCGGTAGCTTTAGCCTTTGCTCCTTTATTTAAGTCTCCGACTCAGTCGGTCAATTACGTTGAATGCCATGATAACAACACTCTTTACGATAAGCTTCTAGCCTGCTGCCCCGAAGATAAGCCCGATGAGATCCTAAAGAGAATCAAGATGTGCAATATGGCTGTGCTTTTAGCTTGCGGTATTCCTTTCTTCCATGAAGGACAGGAAATCGGCCATTCTAAAGGCGGTATTGCTAATTCCTATAATTCATCCGATAAAGTCAACGGCTTTGATTATTCCTTGGTTGAGAAAAGAAAGAGCCTTTATGAGTTCTTTAAGGATGCTGTTGAATTCACAAAGCGCTTCTATACGCTAGCAAATGGCGAATTTGATACCTTGAGCACTCATATCACTTTCGATAATCTCCCAGAAGGGGCCGTGAAGATCAATTATAATTTCACAGACTTTACTGTCTTTGTGATTTTTAATCCCAGCAAGAAGTCTTTTGTCTACTCTTTTAACGATTATGTCAACTTAGTCTTCAATGAATCAGGCAATGTAGAAAAGAGCGACTTCTATATCCGAATGGCTATCATCAATGCTCTATCTGTCAATATCTTCACAGCCAGGAAAGGAAAAGATAGTAAAAAGCAATGAAATATGTAAGATATGTTCTTACTGCCTTGCCAACTATCATTCATTACTACCCTTACTTAAATAAATGCAGCAAGAAACCGGAATATCAGACTATTACTGAACGTTTCAACAAAGCTCAGGAATTCCTTAGGACCGTCAATAGGAAGGCTTTCCATATTGTCTTCTATATTTCCGGTCAGGAAAAACTACCTAAAGGGCAAGTCATCTTTACTCCTAACCACACTTCTAACGGTGATCCTATCACGATGCTCTGCACTGCTGATCGGCCGATTGCTTTTCTTTCCAAGAAGGAAGTTTTGAAGATGCCTATCATCGGTAAAGCCAACAAGACCTTGAAAGGCAGCTTTATTGATAGAGCTGATTTAAGAAGCGAATTAGTAGCTTTCAAGCAGATTGATAAAGAATTAGATGAATCTCCTGAACTTTCTTATGTGATTTTCCCTGAAGGGACGAGATCTTTAGGACCGGATTTTAAGTTAGGTCAATTCCATCCCGGCTCATTCAAAGTAGCATATAACAGGAATCTTCCAATCTGCCCAGTAGTTATGTATTTGACGGATAGAGTTCTAAATCCTCATTACCACTATAAGAAATATCCGATTCAGGTGAGATTCTTGGCTCCTCTTTATCCGGCTGACTATGAGGATATGACTACTAAGGATATTGCCAATCTTCTTTCTCAAAGAATGGCAATTGCCTTAGAGGAAATGAAGAAATCTGATCCTCTTCTAGTTAAGAATCTTAATGGCTATTCGGATAAGAAGATCAGTAAAGTTCTGATCTGCAAGAAAGACATTAAGAAAAGATAAGCTTACTTGCTTTGCTTAATAAGGGCTTCATATAAGCCCTTTTTTAGATTCTCAATCAGCTTCATCTCGTCAATTTTGCCAATAGAAGTATAAGGGAAATCATTTAGGACAATAATCTTTTCCGGCAAGGAATATTTGATTAGGCAGTTTAAAAGATGATCCTTAATTTCTTTAGCTAAGGAAGAGGAATCCAAAGAAGATTCTTTCTTTACAAAAAGAGCAAAATAAGGATGATTATTGTCTTTGATGAAGATAGCTTTTGAAGCTAAGACGCCTTTAACTTCGTTGCTGTATTTTTCAATATTGGAAGGGAAGACATTGTAACCGGCTATTTTATAGACATCCTGGCTGCGGTTTTCAAAGAAAAGAAAACCTTTTTCATCATAGTAGCCAATATCTTCGGTGATGAGCCATTTGGTTTTGTCTTGATCATAGTAGAAAGGATTTCTTTCTTTCCCAGTGTTTAAATAGCCTAGGCAGACAGTAGGAGAAGAAATCATTATTTTCCCGTTCTTGTTAGGACCGATATCCTTAGAGTAATCATTGCTACTAGCTAGACGAAGCTTCACACCTAAAAGAGGTTTACCAACTGAGCCTATTTCATAGTCGCTGCTTCTATTTACGAAGTTAACGGCTACTGTCTCCGTGAGCCCGTATCCTTCCAGAAGCCGGTTAGAAGAGCCATAGTCCTTCATTCTCCCATTGAATTCCTGGAAGAGTCTAGCTTCTGGCTTATCAGCACCGATATAGGTAGCATAAAGATTTCGAAGCTTCTTCCCTTTAAAGTGCCTGTCTTGAAGAAGCTTATCGCACATATAAGGAATAGTGATCAGAACATTAAGCTTTCCTTGCCTGATCTTTGAGCAGATTTCTTTACCGCTATATTTAATCATTAAGCAGGAAGCGGCATTATTCATTAAAGGAGCTACTACTCCCATAGATAAACCGAATCCATGAAAGAGAGGCAATAAGCCAATCATTGAGATACCTGGTATTTTATGGTTGAGTATCCATTCTGACTGAGTACCAGGATACATGATATTGCTATCAGAGAGGATTACGGTTTTGCTTTTACCGGTTGTTCCTCCGCTTCTTAAGTAGACGGAAGGCTTGTTTGAATCGGTATTTAATGGAAAATCTTCTTTTTCTTCATTCAGTCTATAAAGATAGTTGCTCTTATTGATTGCTTTAAGTTGTTTACGGTAAAGGAATTTGAATCCTAATTTTTCTAAAGGATTTAAATCCGGATAGGCACTAAGAAAATAGACTTTGACTGATGAATCATTTAATAAAGATTCATATTCTTGATAACGGACATCAAGAATAAGAAGAAAAGAAGCTTTTGTCTCAGAAAGAGAATCTTTTAAGCTATTAATTGGTATTAAGGGATGAAGAATTGCGACTAAGGCTCCGATTTTATTTAGGGCATATAAAGCTAGAATGGCTTCTGGCACGTTAGGAGCCAATAAAGAAACAACAGTATTGTTTCTTATTCCTAAAGAATAAAGCTTATTAGCTAAGCCATCTACTCTTTTAACTAAGGAGATATAATCTATTTTTTTGTTTCTAAAATAAAGAGCAGTATTGGTGCTATCTTGAAATTTCTTAATAGATTGGTAAAGGGTCAAGCACTCAGCCATTGCACTTTGGCTCCCATAGGTAAAAGAATTGCTGCTAGAATCAAAACAATAACAAACTGATGAAGAAGATAAATCAGTAAAGTATGTCTTCCGATAAAGCAGAAAGGCTCAACTATCTTCTTATTAACTTTAGGGAACTTGGTTTTCTTTTCTTTCCCATACAAGACTTTTCCAAAGGCAATACCAACTAAGATAACACCGGCAAAGGGGAATATCGGCCACCAGTCGACAACATTCCCATAATATCCAAGGGCCGATAAGATAAAAGACCACGGGTTTTTCTCATACATCTTTATTGGTCCGCCGTAATAAACATCTACTGGCCAGTGGGTGAATAAACCATAACTGTTTTTATATCCGATTTGGTTAAGTATGTTTCCTATTAAGAAAATCAGTATTCCTAAAGTGAGACAAGAAAAGCTGCTGATCTCTTTTTTAAGCACTTTCTTAAAGAACAGTTCCACTAAAGAATAGATCAGTATGACTAAACCCATTAGGTTGATGACTCCAAAACAGATGAAGAGATCATCATCTAAGATATAGGAGGCTAACCAAGAACCTAAAGAAATGACTAGCCCTCCTAAAGATAGAAGGATCCCCCTTTTGATGTTGTTTTTGGATAGTTCGGTTGATATACCGCAGACGAACAAGAAGACTCCTCCAAAAAAGGAGACTAGGTAATAATTAATAAAAGTATTATTAGTGATGCTAGTACAGAACTTCACGAAGTCGGCTAGATTCTTATGGTCTTCGATTAGGTCAGAATAGTTTGTTATCACTAGAGGAAGGCTATTCAAGTCATAGCAGATATGGTAAAGGATTACTAAGATGATTGGTAGGCACCTTAAAAAATCCACTTCCCAGATTCTTTCTTTCTTCTTTTTCGGTAAAAGCCTGTTAGTTAGGACCTTATAATTGTTACCTATAATTAGCATTATTATCCTTTAGACTCTTTAATTTTAATCGTTTTAAGATAGTTGAGATACTAAAAGAGCGGAAATGCTTAATTATTGTAGTTGTATAGCATTGATAGTTATTAAAGTTGTTTCTAACAAATGTCATTATATAGTATAAATAAATCTTACCTATTCTATTGTAATAAGTTTCCCTCAATATTATAATTTTCTTAGATTAAATAAAATTGTGAAAGGCAGGAAGCCATCTTGACCCGTTTATTTGAAAAAATCCCCGAGGACCTCTTTAGTCCTTTATCGAGGAAGTATAAATCCATCTATGCTTTCAGTTTAATTAGCCTTTATCATCTTTTGAGACTTTATAAAACCGATATTAAAAAGACCGATTATGTCAATCTCTTAAAGTCGAAAGGCGAAGAAATCCTTTCGCTTTTTAATGTAGAGACTGATCAGCTTGATGATACTGATGATTCCGAAAAGATTGCTTTAGAGACAAAGATTCCTCTTGATGATACTGAGGCTCAGCTTAACGATAAAGTAAACTATATTGTCAGAAAGCTAGCTAAATTCGGTTGGTACATTATTTCCAAAAACCCCAAAAACAATGTCGAATATATTTTTATACCAGCTTATTCTATTAAGCTTTTACAGATTCTGGATGAACTGACAAGCGATATTGGATCCTACTTGCCTTTAGTCCATCAGACTTATGCTGAGCTGAAGATGGAAGATGAGAAGGAAGACGACTATATGTATCGCTCTCTTCTTAATGCTAGACAGAATGCTGATTCTATTGAAATGTCAGTCACTCTTCTAAGACAGCAGATCTGTGTCTTTGGAAACAAGCTTACTTCGGTATTAGATCCTAATGTGGCCCTCAAGCAGCATTTTGATGAATACCGTATTGATGTTTCTGATAAATATTATCATCCGATGAAGACTTTCGATTCACTAGGTCTTTATTCTCAGCCGACTATCGCTATTTTAAATAAATGGCTGAAGTCTGAAAGAATCCTGACTCTCTTAGTCAGGGAAGCTAAGACTGAGCCTGCCAATAGAGAAAAAGAAGAAGCTGAGGTTGTTAAGGAAATCATCAAGACTATTCAGGATATCATTGATATCTTTTCCCGTATCACTTCTGCTTTCAATGATATTGATAGTGCTAACGCTAACTACACCGAAGCTGTTCAAAGAAAGGTCAATTACCTTTCTTCCACTGATAAGACGGTTAAAGGCAAGGTTGATAGGATTATTTTAGCTTTAGCTAATGAAATCAAATCCAATCCAGCTTTAACCTATGAGGAATTGCCGATTCTGTCAAAGGCTACTGATAGCTGCGCTTTTTATAGGCAAGGCTATATTGATTCCTTCTCTTTGACTATGCCTTTTAGAAGAAGCCAAATTGAAGAAAGCGAGCCTCTTCCTCTTGAAGACGATATTGATTTTGGCGAGCAGGCTGAGTTAATGAACCAGGTCTTTGATAATGAACTCAACCGTTTCTCCGATTCTGCTATCTTGGAATTCATTGATAACAATATGAAAGACAAGGATGAAATCACCACTTATGATGTAAAGATTGATAACACTGACCAGTTGGTCTTAATGATTTTAGGTATTCTTAAGGCTATGCTTGGTGTTATTCCTTATCAGGCTACTAAGCTATCTGACCGCATCGAGTATTGCGGTTATTATATGCCACTCTATAAGTTCACCAGAAAGAAAAAAACAGTGAGGTAAAGATTTATGTTTATTGATGATTACAACAAAATGAGTCGCAGTGACAGAGACTTGTTCTCAGAAGCTGTGAATGACTTACTCTATCAGTGCTTCATTGTCAGAAAGTCCTACGACCGTAAAGGCAAGATGTTCAGGGCTGACCCTGATTATCTTTTCATCGAAAGACATTATTCCACGTTTGAGGATTATCTTTCTTATATGGATATGCAGTTATCCAAAAACGACGAAGATGGTGTTATTTTCTTAACTTCCGGTGCTGAAAGAAACCATTTAAGAATCGATTCTGTCACTACTTTGATGGTCTATGCTCTTAGGTCTTACTATGAAGGAGCTATCAGCAAAGCCCCTGAAGAGACCGAAGTCATGATGACTTCCGGTGCTCTTAATTCCTTGGTTCAGGAAATGGGCTTATCCAATCTTTCCAAGAGACTTTCTTCTTCGACGATTGCTTCTTCCTTAAGGACCTTGGATTCCTTCAATGTTGTTAGCAGAGCTAATGGCACTTATGGTGATCCTAGTTATAGTTTCTTTATTATGCCGACTATTAGGTATGTCATCTCCTCTGAGAAGATGAATACTCTTTATACTTTCCTGACTAAAGGTCCCGAGACCGAAGAGTCCCCTAACCTCTTTGATATGGAGCAGAAACCTAATGATGAGACTGAAGAAGAGTCTCATGCTGGCTTTGCTTCTGCCTTGAAGAAGGCTTCAATTGAGGAGAGTGATACTCCAAATAGGACGGTTGATATTCCGGTCAATCCTGATATTGATCCTGCCGCTAAAGCTACTGACAATACTGCTACTAACGATATTCCTGTCAGCAATGAAGGCGCTGGAGATGATGAAGGAACTGATAATAAAGAGGGAGGCAATAACTAATGAAAAGCTTAACTAAGCTTCGCCTCATCAATTGGCATTTCTTTTCCAATACTACTACTGATATCAAGAATATTACTTTCCTTACTGGTCCTAATGGTACTGGTAAGTCGACTATTATTGATGCTCTTCAAATTCTTATCTTAGGTTCTACTAGACCGGATAACTTCAATAAGGCAGCCAACGAAAAGGGTCGTTCAGGGAGATCTCTTTTATCATATTTGAGAGGTCAGACCGGTATTAAGGATGATGGCTCGGTTATGAACTTAAGAGAAGGCAGTTTCTCCTCTTATTTGGCTATTGAGATCTTCGATGATGTTGAAAAGAAGACCTTTACTTTAGGTGTTGTCTTTGATGTCGATTCCACTGATGCTATCGATAAGCATTACTTTTATCTTGATTCTCCTTTCCCGGAGAATGATTTCACTAATTCCGATACCGAAACAGCGAAGTCGAAAATCCGACCGATGCGTTACCGTGAGCTTTCCAGTTATGTGAGAGCTAACTACAAAGTCAACCATTTCCGTTTCTTTGATTCGGATATCGATTATCAGGCCTTCACGAAGGTTGCTTTCGGAAACTTACCTGATAAGTACTTCTCCTTGCTCAAAAAGGCTGTCTCCTTCTCCCCTATCAGCGATATTTCTTCCTTTATCACTGAATATATCTGCGATGCTGATATCAATGTTGATATCACTCCGATGCAGAAGAATATCGAACAGTACAAAATCCTGGAATTAGAGGCCAAAAGACTTAAATCCAAGCAGGATACTTTGACTCAGATCCATGGTACCTATACCTCTTATCGCTCTTACGACAAGAAGATGGATATGCTGACCTATATCAATGCCAGAGTCTACTATGAAGAGAACAAGAAGAAGCTTGATACTTTGAACGAAAAGCTCAAGAAGAACAACGACCGTCTCTTTGCTATCACTAATCAGCTGAATCTTTTTGATACCCAGATGTCTGATCTAAGAAGTGATTTATCTTCCTATCAGGCTAAGAAGCTTCAATCAAGCAATTATTCTTTGACAGAAAAGCTTTCTATGAAGAAGGAAAACATCACTAAGCAGATTACTTCTATCCAGATGTCGATTTCTTCTGTTATGACAAAGCTTGTCAATTACTGCTCTGACTATAAGAAAACCTGCTCAGAATTCGCTCTTTATTATGCTCAGTTCAATTCCGAAAGATTAGGAAGCAAGATTTCCAAGAGTTTCAATGATTTAGTCGAATTGGCTAAGGATGTCTCTAATGAAGCCAATGAACTATTGACTGAGGTTGATAATGACACAGTTGACTTCGATAATGTCAAAGCCTTTAGAAACGATATGGAGACTTTAAGGAACGAGACTCTCTCTCTCCGCTCTTTGCTTAACAACGAATTCTATGAAGTCTCCGATAATCTACAGTCTTTGCAGTCGGATTTAAGCGCAGTCAATCAAGGCAAGAAGCCTTTCGAGAAGCTTGGACCTAGCTATCTTGCTATTAAGGAAAGCTTAGAGACTAATCTAAGAAGCCGTCATTCTGATGCTTATGTCCATATCTACTGTGATCTAGTCGATGTCAATGATCAAGAATGGGCTATGGCTCTTGAAGCTGTTCTTTATGGGCAGAAGTTCAATTTCTTTGTCAATCCTCAGTACTATGAAGAAGCCAATAGGCTCTTAAAGGAACTGACTGATAACTATCATTTCTATCGTGTCTCCCTAGTTGATACTGAAAGACTATTGAGAGCTGATATTGTTCCTAATGATGATTCTATTGCAAACCTTATTGCTACTGAAGATGAGGGTGCTAGAGCCTATACGGACTATATCTTAGGTAGAATCAAGAAGTGCTCAACTTTTGAGGAAGCTAGAGCCTCCGGTTCCGGCTTGCTTTCTGACTGCACTGGCTATCGAGGCTATGCTACTTGGTATCTTAATAAGAACAATGCTTCGGTCTATTTCTTAGGAACTAAGGTTTCTAATGACACTAAGGCTCTTTCTGCTAAAGACTATCAGGATATGAATAAGCGTTATTCCTTATTGTCCGAAGCTTTGAATAAGCTTCAGAACTTACTGACTTTGCCAGTAATGTCTATCGAGGAATGCAACACCTATCAAAGCGATATTGATCGTACTAAGGATATTTCCGAATTACAGAATAACCTTTCCAATGTCGATTCTGAGATGCATGATGCCACCTTTGGGGATATGGCTGAAGTCGATAAGAAGATTACTGCCTTGAACACTGATATTGCCACTATCTCTAAGGAAAGAGAGGATCTTCTTACTGAAAGAGGTTCTATCCTTAATGAGACTAACCGTCTCAATGCTGAGGAAATTCCTTTGGCCACTAAGAATCTTGCTGACTTCAAGAAACAGTTGGAATCCTTTGATGCCGATGTTGCTAACAAGGAATATGATCCTTTCTACAACAAGCTTTTCGATGAACAGCATATGACTCTAGCTCAGATCAGAGTCGAAGCTAGCCGCGAATATATTCAGGCTCAGAATAAACAGCGTCAGGATAAGGAAAACCTGCTTAAACTGAGAACGGATTACTGCACCACTTATTCTCTCAACTATAATGTCATGAACGATAAAGACAATACCGAATTCGATAGTGAACTTGACAATATCTCTAAAGTCCAGCTACCGGAATATGAAAGCAAAATTGTCTCCGCTCATGAGCAGTCCATCAGAGAATTCAAGGATGACTTCATCTATAAATTAAGAACGGCTATTGAGACTGTCAATTCTCAGATTACGGAGCTTAACAATGCTCTTGTCGATAGTCGCTTTGGCCGTGATGCCTATCAGTTCAAGGTTTCACCCAATAAGGACTATATTGAATACTACAATATGATTATGGATCCGCTTCTCCTTAAAGCCGGTGATGCTGAGAATCTTTTCATGGAGAAGTATAAGACCACCATGGATGATTTGTTCGGCCTGATTTCTTCCTCGACTTCCGCTACTGGCGAACAGCGAGAGCAGATCTTAAAGAATGTCGAGACCTTCACTTCCTATACTACCTATATTGTCTTCGATCTATTGGTTACCCGTGGTACTGGTCCTGAGGCCCAGACTATCTCCTTAGGAAGATCGTTCAAGTCTCAGTCTGGTGGTGAGACCCAGACTCCGTTCTATATCGCTATTTTAGCCTCCTTTGCTTCTTTGACTAGAGCTAATAACCCGAAAGACAACAATACCTTAAGACTGGTTATCTTCGATGAAGCCTTCTCCAAAATGGATTCAGCCCGTATTATGAAGTCGACTGACTTATTAAGACAGTTCGGCTTGCAGGCTATCTTATCGACTCCTAGTGAAAAGCTGAGAGACTTAGTCTCTTATGTTGATTTGATCTTAGTCACTATCCATGATGAGAAGAAGAAGAGAAGCGGACTTGATGTCTATGAGGAAAAGCCTAAAGACGAAAAGCCTGCTAATGGAAGTGCTAGCTGATTTTCAGCAAAGAAAGCAAACTAAAAGGAGGCATTAAGCCTCCTTTTTTGCTGATTGATATTGTTTGTTAAGACTTCCTAAACTACTAAGGTTGCTAATTCGTTAGTCCTTAAGGAGAAATTGAAGACCCGGTCTTTAACGATGACATCAATTCTCTTTTCCGGCCCTTCGTTCAGCAGTTCTACGACAATACTGTTATCCGGATTTAAAAAGGCGGTGGAAAGAATGTTCTCTTTGCTTGTAGTCTCAATGTTGTAGGCATCTTTCTGGATGAAGTGAGCAAAGTGATAGACTCCATAGAAAGAGCTGTTGACTCTTAGTTTTTTCCCTCTTTTCATGATTAAGGCTTCACAGTAGTTTCCAACATGGTTAGGACCGCCTTTTTCATCGAGAAGCAGGTTCCAATCAAAGAAAGCAGTAGCCCCGTTATTGCTGTCTAAAAGGTAGTTCTTGAAGTACCTAATGGCTCCATCATAGTTGCCGATAGCTGAGGTGGGGTCTTCTCTATTGAGATTAAGGAGCTCTAGACAGCCCTCCGAGAAGATTAAGTCACGGTCAGGATAGGTGTCCTTTACTAGTTTTATCTGATCGTTTTGATAGCCTTCATACCAATGGTAGGCTAAACCCTTAAAGACTTTTTTGTCTTTGTCCAATGAGTAAAGCGTGTTTGCCCAATTCATCAGGTGATCACGATTGTGGTCATAGCCATAGATATCACACTCGGGAAGGTACTTCTTAACGATTGTTGCATACTGGTATTCCTCTTCAGGAGTGAAGAGACAGCTTTCCCAGGTCTGAGTGGCTTCCGGCTCATTTTGGACAGTGAGAGCGGAGATAGTCAATCCTTCCTTCTTCATGTTCTCAACATAGAGAGCAAGGTATTTAGCGGCCATATCGTAATATTCGGGAAGCAAAGTTCCGCCATGGCATTTATCCTGGTTGCTTTTGTATTTAGCTAAAGGCGACCAGCAAGAGGCTAGAAGAGTAAGATTGGTGACTTTATTAGCTTCCTTAATGAATGGAATGATCTCCATTCTGTCATGAACTAAAGTGAAATCCGAGAGATCATCTTCTCTGGCATAGTCATAGGGAGCAATAGAGAAATCACAGCTTCCGACTGTGGTCCTTCCTAAGTTATAGTGAAGACCTCTTCTAGAAAAGAGAATCTTCATCACTAACAGTTGGTTCATTCGGTTAAGGGTGTAGTAGACATGAGCCGAACTTTCAGTAAAAGCACCTCCAAACCCCTTTATTTGCTGTCTTTTGACTGATTGGTTGACATTTATAGTAGGGTAGGAAGCCTCTTTTTTGGAAAAAAGAATCTTTTTATGGAGCCGATAATCCTTACTGCTTCGATAAATATGAGCAATCATTTAAATTTCTTTTCTCTACTTAAGTAAATTAAATATTCTTATTTTAACTATTGTTTAGCTAGTAGTGCAATTAAAGAAAGCAAAAAAGGCTAAATTGTATCTTAAATTTAGGTTTCTTTTAGTAAAAAGTGTCAAAAGAAACTGCTTTTTTCCTATAAAGGTTTCTTGTTAAAAAATTAGTAGTAAAATAAAAACATAGAAAGGCTTTCAAACTCACCAGTCAGTTTTTACTTAAGATTTTCTGAAAGAAAGTCTCATATTTCACTTTTGTTAAAAAAGGAGTGAAATATGGCAAGTACTAGAGATATAATAATTGTAGTTTGAAAGCGTTTACAAGAAGCCAAGCAAAGGAGGCCTATCTTTATGAAAGAAGAGATGGTTGCAATGATCCTCGCCGGTGGCCGTGGCACACGTTTACAGTCATTGACGGCGAAAGTCGCTAAGCCAGCTGTGTTTTTTGGTGGTAAGTATCGTATTATTGATTTTCCTCTCTCCAATGTTGCTAATTCTGGTATTCATGCAGTTGGTGTAGCTACTCAGTATGAATCAACTGCGCTCAATAACTATATTGGTACTGGAAGGAACTGGGGCTTAAATGGAAATGGAGCTTTAACTTCTATTCTCCCTCCTAGAGAGACTCCTAAAGGTGCTAACTGGTATTCTGGAACAGCTGATGCTATTTATCAGAATATTGATTGGCTAGATAAGACACACTGTGAATATGTTGTCATTCTTTCAGGCGATCATGTGTATAAGATGGATTATTCTGAGATGCTTAACTTCCATAAGAAGAATGCCGCTGATGTTACTATTTCCTGCATCAAGGTTCCTTTATCTGAGGCACCCAGGTTTGGTATTGTCTGCACTGATAAGGAAAACCGTATTAATGAATTCCAAGAGAAACCTAAGGTTCCTAAATCAGATTATGCATCAATGGGTATTTATATTTTTACCTATTCTCTATTAAGAGAAGCTTTGATTGCTGATGCCGACAACAAGAAATCAACTCATGATTTCGGTAAGGATATTCTTCCTGATTTTCTAGCTTCAGGAAAGAGACTCTTTGCTTATCCATTCACTGGTTATTGGAAGGATGTTGGAACTATTCATTCTCTTTGGGAATCCAATATGGATCTTCTTGATGATAAATGCACCCTTGATCTCTTCTCTGATGAGTTCAAGATCTATTCAGCTGATACTTTCTCAACTCCTCAGTTTATCTCTCCTTCAGCCTCGGTCGATGATTGCATCATCAACCAAGGTGCTGTCATTAGAGGCCAGATTGTTCATTCAGTCATCTCTAATGAGGTCACTGTTGAAAAAGGCGCTTATGTTCAGGATAGTTTTGTGATGCCTGGAGCTATCATCAAAGCCGGTGTCAAGGTCATTGATGCCATTGTCGGTAGTTCAGTGGTAGTCGATAAAGACAAGATTGGCACTCCTACTGATGCTCTTCTTGTGAATGATAAGTAAAAGGGAGGGAGATAATCATGTCAGTCAAAGTACTTGGCTTAGTTAATTGCTTCGATAATCCGGAATTTGGCCCGATGACACGTCATCGTTCCATTGCCTCTACTTCCTTCTTAGGACGTTATGCTTTTATGGATATGGCTTTGTCGAACTTCTTGAATTCCCATATTCCTTCAATTGGTATTCTCTGTCAGAACCATATTAGATCTTTAACTAGACACGTTGGCTCTGGAAGAGCCTGGACTTCTAATACGAAAATCGGTGATTTCCAGATTCTTTATGATGAACCTAATGTTGCTAATCCTGGATATAACACTGATGTTGCTGATTTGACTGAGAACCGTTGGTTCTTGAAGCAAGTTAATCCTGATTATGTGGTTATTGCACCTCCATATATGGTTTATGAAGCTAACTTTGATGCCTTAATCAAGGACCATATTGCTTCTGGTGCCCGTATCACGATGCTTTATACTCATGCCACTAACTTGAAGAGAGCGTTTATTAATACTAACAAACTTTTAATCTCTGAAAGAGGCAAGGTTACGAAGATGGAGCCTAACCGTGGCGAAAGCGAAGAAGGCGATGTTTCTTTATGCACATACATCATGGATTACCCGATGCTTGAGAGTCTTCTTGAATATGCTAAAGGGACTTCTTCTTTCTTTGGCTTAGCTGATACCTTGAATTATCTTTCTCCCTCAGTCCTGATCAGAGCGGTCAAACATAATGACTATGTGAGATCATTTGATTCCTTAAGCCACTATTTAAAGTTCTCCCTCGAGCTTCTTGATGAAACTACCTTCCATCAGCTTTTCAAGGACAAATGGCCGATTTATACTAAGACTTATGATACTCCTCCGGTTCTTTATAAGCATGGCTGCCAGGTGGAGAACTCCTATATTGCAAATGGCTCCATCATTGAAGGAACGGTTATCAATTCTGTCTTAGGAAGAGGGGTAGTTGTTAAGAAAGGGACTGTCATCAAGAATGCGGTCATCGGCTCTGATGCCATCATTGATGAGAACACCCATATTGAGAACGCTGTTGTCGATAAGGAAGCTCAGGTTCTTCATATTTCGGAAGTTGTGGGAACTTTGGATGATCCTCTCTATATAGCTAGAGGAGACATCGTTTAATGAATATCCTTCTCGTCACTAGTGAAGCCTTACCTTATGCTAAGTCAGGCGGTTTAGCTGATTTCATCTATTCCTATTCCAAAGCCTTAGTCAAGGAAGGTGAGAAGGCTTCTGTCATTATGCCTCTTTATAACATCGTCAAACAGAAGCATCCTGAAGTTACTCAGCAGCTATTTGATCAGTTTGAATTCAAAATGAACTGGAGAACCCAGGGCTGTGGCGTTTTCCATGTTGTTAACCATGGGGTTGATTTCTATTTTACGGCTATGGATAGATTTGAAAGAGATAACCTTTATGGCTATGGTGACGATAATGAAAGATTTGCCTGTTTTATGATGGCAGTCAATACCTTTATCACTAGGCATAATGATTTTGATGTGGTTCACTGCAATGACTGGGAGACGGCGGTCCTACCTTTGCTTTTAAACTATAATTCCAAGTCAATCAAGACCGTTCTTACTATTCATAATCCTGCTTATCAGGGCTGGGCTAAAAGAGAAGACCTTTCTTTATACTTCAATCTTCATACTGGCTATTATGACACCGGCTATGCCCGTCTAGGCGATTCCTTCAACTATTTGAAGACTGGTATTATGTCAGCTGATAAGGTCAATACGGTCTCTAAGACGCATGCTAATGAATTGATCAATGATCACAACGGCTTTGGCGGAATCGGAGCCATTATTGATTGGTGCCGTCACTTTGATTTTTCCGGAATTGTCAACGGACTTGATACTGAAGTTTGGAATCCTCAGACCGATAAAAATTTAGCCAAGAACTATGGTATTGAAGACTATCAGGAAGGGAAAAGAGCAAATAGAGAAGCTATCCTCAAGAAGTTAGGCATGAAGGATGACTTTAAAGGACCCTTATTCTCGGCTATTACTAGGCTTTCTGGTCAAAAAGGCGTTGAAAGAATCATGGATACCTTTGCTAATCTCCATGCAGCCGATGCCCGTTTGATTGTTATTGGAACCGGTGAGATGGAGAATCAATTCCTCTATAAATCGCTTCCTTATCCGGAAGTGTATTTCATTAAACGCTATGATGAAAGCTTGGCCCATCTTCTCTATGCCGCCTCTGATTATTTCCTGATGCCTAGCTACTTTGAACCCTGTGGGACTTCTCAATTGATTTCTATGCGTTATGGAACCGTTCCGATTGTTTCTAATGTCGGCGGCCTTAATGATACCGTCAAGGATCTATCAAGAGGCCAAGAGGCTACCGGCTTTGTCTTCAACAATTCTGATTATTATGGCTTCATCAATTGCTTTAGGGCCGCTGAGGATTACTTCCATAATCCTAACTTCCATGTCTTAATTGAAAACGGCATGAAGGGCGATTATAGCTGGTCCAAATCGGCTAAAGAGTACTTGGCGCTTTATAATTCAATCAGTTGGAAGTAGAAGGATTTCTTCTCTTGGCGTTAGTTTCGTGCCGATAAAGCCGATTAGAAGAGCATCAAGACTAAATCGCTCAATTTTTTGTTTACTTTCAAACTGGCTGGCTTTATAATAAGCCTTGCTGTTTAGAAGAAAAGAATATAACGGAGGTAAAGTGATATGGCAGTACCTTTTAGAAGAACTGGCGTCACCGCTAAGAGACTTAGAAGACAGCATTTAGGATTAAAGGCTACCAATGTATCGGCTTGCCCGAACTGTGGAGCTATGGTTAGACCCCATCATGTCTGCCCTAATTGCGGTTATTACAACGGCAAGAAGGTCATTGACGTTAAGGAAAAGGCTTAATACCTTCTCTCTGTTTCTGTTTTAGAAAATAAACCCACTCAAGGTGGGTTTTTTATTCTTGTTAGGAGGAATGAATGACATTCTTAGAAAAAATTACTTTTTTGACTGGTAAGTTCCTTCAACTTTCTCAGTATGTCCTTAAAAACGCCTATCGTGCCGTCTCTTTAATCGATGCTAAAGAAAAATATGATCAGAAGGAAGAGAAAAGCTTAGTCTTAGCAGCTAGCGAAGTCAAAGCCATCAGTCTTATTACTGATATGGAGAACAAAGGCTCTGCTGAATTAATATCCTTCTTCAACGATAAAGGCTTAGATGAAAAAGATAAGGCTTCTTTGAAGACACTTCTTCTGAAGAGAGACTATCTGGTTTCTTATTTTTATATTGATAATGCTAATAGTCTTGCTAAAGAAGATCCTGGCATCTATGAGAGCAAGATTGCCGAGCTTAATGACTATTGCTCAATGGCTACTAAGCTTAATAAGTCCTTGTCTAAGGTCTGCGATGATATTTATGAGACGATGTAAGTATTAAACCGGTCTTGAAAGGGACCGGTTTTTTCTTTCAAAAGAGGCTTTTAGCCAAGAAAGTTGAAACTTTTTTGTAGTATTTAGCAGTTCTTCTTAATTTATACTAGATTATCGACTATAATTAATAAATACAGGTGAAATTTTAACATGGAAGATTTAATACCAGCGTATCTGGCCGTTAAGCAGATTATCTCTGAAAGAAAGCCTTATGCTTCCACTATCTTTAAAGTCCTTCAGACAGAGAAGGTTGCTCCTTCTTCAGCTAAGAGGATTAGGGTAGTTGTTTACGGAGTTTTGAATAACTATAACAAGCTTTGCTTTGAGTCATTGAATATCTTTGACGAATATAAGAAAGATTCTGATGAATCATTTTTGAACATTGTCACTATCTATGAAATCAGGACTTTCCCTGAAGATGAAGAGGAGATTCTGACTTCTTATATCAATTCTTTTGAGGTTTTGCGTTTGTTTGGTGACGCCAAGACCAATTCTAACAAGATCAAGGAAGCATTAAAGACTCCTTTTAAGATTCCCGATGAAGTTAAGGAACTGCCTTTCTCTTATAATGCTTTGACTCTAGAAATGCCGGAATTCCTTTTAAAGATTATGTTTAAGGAATTAGGTGGCGATAAAGCAATTGAGTTATCTTTAGCGCTTCATAAAAAGCCTTTCAATTTCTATCAGGCTAATTTATATAAGACTAATAGTGATTTTCTAATCAATGACAAGAGATTCGAGAGTACTAAACTAGTTGATGGCACTATTCTTTATAAGTATCTTTCTACTGATCATACCCCTAAAGAAGTTAAAGAGGCTTTGCTTTACCGTCTTGACTACTCTTTAGCCTTTCCTTATAGCATTATTGAGCTTCCTCAAGTTTCCCCTAAGATCTTAATGGCTGCTTCCAATCATCCTGACACCGGTGCTTTCTTTGCTATGAAGACTAAGGATCTCTTTGAATCGGAGATTATCAGCTGCTTTGCTAACCCTCTTGTTTACCGTTTAGCTGTTGATGAGAAGAACAAGAACAATCTGACTTCTTTGACTCCTGTTCTTACTCCGGTTAATTTAATCAAGACCTACTATGATTATGATAGCTTTGATTTAGTTTGCTATGAAGGCGATGATTCTGGAATCGGTCTTTCTAGAAGGCATCCAGGAGCTTTACCCTCATTGACTTTAAAGAGGATGCAGTCTTCTTTCAAGAAACAGGTAAATGATCTTTTAGAAGCTAGTGAGTTTGTTAAGAATAACGGTTATCTGTTATTGACTAACAATGCCATCACAGATTTAGAAGGCGCTGATGTCACTGCTGAATTCTTAAAGATGAAGAAAAACTTCAGCTTAGTTAAGGAAGCCTATATTTATCCGATGGAAATGAATAGCGACTCTGGCTACTATGCCATTCTTAGGAGAAAAGAATAATGAAAAGTATTTACTCCTTCTCACTTGAAGAGCTTACTGCTGAGATGCTTCGTTTAGGGCAGTCAAAGTTCCGTTCTAAACAGATTTTTGCTTGGCTTTATAAGAAAAACGCTTCTAACTTTGATGAGATGAGTGATATCTCTAAAGATTTCAGAGAAGTCTTAAAGGCTAACTATGACTTTAATTTGCCTTCTCCGACTATTACTCAGGAATCACGTGATGGCACTGTCAAATGCCTTTTTAAGCTTGATGATGGGGAAGAGGTTGAAAGTGTTTTAATGCATTATATCTATGGATATAGTGTCTGTGTAACTAGTGAAGTTGGCTGCAATATGGGCTGCGCTTTCTGCGCTTCTGGGCTTTTAAAGAAGAAAAGAGTCTTGCTTCCTCATGAGATGCTAGGTCAGGTAATAGCCTTTGATAAATATTTGAAGAAGAAGGATCCGGCTTTAGGTGTCACTCATGTGGTTGTTATGGGAACAGGTGAGCCTTTTGATAACTACGATAACGTTTTATCTTTTGTTAGGATTGTCAATTCTCCCTTTGGACTTGATATTGGTGCTAGGCACATCACTATTTCTACCTGCGGTATTGCTCCAAAGATTGTTAAATTCGGCAAGGAAGGCTTGCAGGTTAACTTAGCTATTTCTCTTCATGCCCCGAATGATGAGCTGAGAGATAAACTGATGCCTATCAATAAGGCTTATCCGTTAGAGGTTTTAATTCCTGCCATTATCCAATACCAGAAAGATAGCGGAAGAAGAGTTACTTTTGAATATATCCTGATTAAAGGCGTTAATGATTCTATCGATGAAGCTAGGGAGCTTTTCAATTTGATTGCTCCGACTTTCGGTTATGTCAATTTAATCCCTTATAATCCGGTTATGGAGAACGGCTTTGAAAGAAGCCCGGATGAGAATATCGAGCTTTTCCATGATTTCCTTTTACAGAAAGGCGTTAAATCAACTATCAGAAAGGAATTCGGAAGCGATATTGATGCTGCCTGTGGACAGCTGAGGGCTAAATATGCAAAAAAATAGCACGGCAATTACTGAAAAGAAAACCATTGCCTGTTTAAGCGATAAAGGCAACAAAAGAAAAAACAATGAAGATGCTGCCTATACTGCTAAAAGCCAATATGGCACTTTGCTGATTGTCGCTGATGGCATGGGCGGACATCGAAAAGGTGAGATTGCCTCTAAATTAGTCATTGATTCTTTGGCTTTGCCTTTTGCTAGCACTAGACATCCTTTTTCGGTCTCTTCAGCTAAGAAATTCATTCATAGCTGTTTAAAGAAAGCAAATAAGAATATCTACAAGATGTCTTTGAATGTTGAATTCAAGGAAATGGGGACCACTGCAGTTGTTGCCATTAAAGCTAAGAATGGCACTTTCATCACTTCTATCGGTGATTCTCGCTGCTATACCTATTCTAAGAAAGATGGCCTAGTTTTAAGAACTACCGATCAGACTTATGTCGAACTGCTTTTTGAAGCCGGCAAGATTGCTAAAGGCGATATCAAGACTCATCCTCAGAGAAACCTTTTAGTTAATGCTATCGGAATCAATCAGGATCTCAGTTCAATTGAGGAATCCTCTATTTCTAATTCCGACTATGATTCTTTGCTTCTTTGCTCTGATGGCTTATACAATATGGTTAGTGAAGAAAGTGTTATTGCGACTTTGTCTAACATTAAGCTATCAGTTGATGAGAAGGCTAAGGAATTAATCAAGAAAGCACTAGCTGGCGGTGGCAGTGACAATGTCGCTGTGGCCGTTTTGGAGAATTAATCAACATGGATGATGAATTAAAAAGAAACAATGAAGTAATCGATGATCGCTACAAGATCATTAACACCTTAGGAGAGGGCGGAATGGCCGTTGTCTATAAGGCCCATGATTTAATCACTGACAAGGATGTTGCTATCAAGATGATGAAGCCGGAGACGGCAGCCAACAAGACTAACTTCTCCCGTTTTGAAAGAGAAGCGCGAGCAGCAGCCTCTTTGAATCAGCAGAATATCGTCAAGGTTGTTAATGTCGGCTCTTATCAAGGGCTTCCCTACATGGTCAATGAATTCATCAATGGCCAGACTTTAAGACAGGTTTTGGATGTTAGAGGCAAGTTCTCATTCCTTGAAGCCTGCGATATCATGTATCAGCTTTGCTCTGCTGTCATGTATGCTCACCAGCATGGAGTCATTCATCGTGATATCAAGCCCCAGAATATTTATCTGACTAATGATGGAACTATCAAATTAGGTGATTTTGGTATTGCTACTTTTCAGAATGCCAGTCACGTCACTCGCTCAGAGGTTGTTATTGGATCGGTTCATTATATGGCTCCGGAAATCTCTCAAGGAAATCCGGCTAGTGAAAGAAGCGATATTTATTCAATGGGTATTACTTTCTTTGAACTGATTACTGGAAGAGTTCCTTTTGATTCTGATAGTCCGGTAACGGTGGCTTTGATGCATATCAATGAAAAGTTCCCATCCATCAAGAAATACAATCCTAAGACTCCCGAATCCATTGAGAAGATTATTTACAAAGCCTGTATGAAGAATCCGGTTGACCGTTATTTCTCCGCTGAAGAAATGCGTAAGGATATTGAGAAGATCCTTAAGAATCCGACCATGCTTCAGGAGAAGAGCGGCTTCTTCTATAATCTGTTCCATCCGCATTCGCCGGATAATGAGGCTAAGAGAATTGAAAAGTCTCAGAAGAAAGCCTTATTAAGGGCCGCTAAAGCCGCCAAGAAAGAAAAAAAGCAGGATGAAAGATAATTCCTATCTGGTTTTGTCTTCAACCTCTTCAGGATATCAGCTTTACTCTTTTTTAGATCAATCCATTTCCCTTCACAGAAATCGTGGCAAGGCAAACTATGACGGGGAGAAGATCCTTATCGGTGATGAGGTTCTTCTTGATGATGAAGGAATGATTTATAAGGTCTTAGAGAGACATAACTTGTTAAAAAGGCCGAGACTTGCTAACGCTGACGAAGTCTTGGTTTTGGTTTCGGCTAAGGAACCAGAGTTTTCTTCCTATCTTTTAGATAAGTTCTTATCATTGATAAACTTTAGTTCCATTAAAGCCTCAATTGTTATTACTAAAACTGATCTGCTCACTAAAAGAGAACTGCTTTCTTTAAAGAAACGTCTTTCTTATTATTCAGCGCTTCGCTATCAGGTCTTCTTCCTTGACTGCCATGACAAGATTAGATTTGATTATCCGGCCTTCTTAGAATTTATTAAGAACAAGAAGGTTGCTTTTGTTGGTCAGACTGGTGTTGGCAAATCAACTCTCATTAATTTAATTGATCCGGAATTCAACAGGAGAGTGGATAGCCTTGATGTTACTAAGGGCCGAGGAAGACATACCACTAAGGAAGTTATCTTGCTTCCTTCTAAGGTAGGTTTCATCTTCGATACTCCCGGCTTTTCTAATTTGCAACTTCTAGAAATGAAGCCTTTGGATTTAGCTACTTTCTTCCCTGGGTTTGAATCCCATTTCGGTGAATGCAAATTCAAGGATTGTCTTCATTTAGAAGGCACTAAAGGGTGTAGTATCCTTGAAAATATCAAAGAGGGTAAACTTTCTAGTGACTCCTATAAGAATTACGTTAAAATATATGAAGAAGTTAAAACTAATGATGTATGGAAAAAGAAACTCTGATTAGACCCTCTCTTCTCTCTGCTGATTTCACTAATCTCAACAAAGACTTGAGGACACTTATCGCTTTAAAGATTACCCATTGTCACTTTGATGTGATGGATGGAACTTTTGTCGATAACATTTCTTTTGGTGAGCCTCTCTTTAAGTCTGTTAATGACAGATACGGAAAGAAGATTACTTTTGATGTTCATCTAATGACTCTCTCTCCTTTAAGGCAGGCTAAACAGTTTGCCCTTTTAGGAGCTAAAGAAATTTCTTTTCATTATGAAGCCATGCATAATCACTTTAATCAGGTCAAAAGACTGAAGAAACAGTTCCCTAATGTAAAATTCGGATTAGCTGTTTCTCCCGAAACTGATATTTCCTTTGTCTTAGGATTAACTAATTTATTTGATTATTTTTTGATCATGTCAGTGATTCCCGGGAAAGGCGGACAAAGCTTCATTCCTGGTTCGGAACTGAAAGTTAAGAGATTAGCAGAAGTCAGGAAAATGAATAATCTTCATTTTGAAATCGGAGTCGATGGTGGCTTAAATGACATCACCGGTCCCTTATGCTATCAAAATGGAGCCGACTTTCTCGTGATGGGAAGCTACTTTTTTAAAGCTCCTGACCGGGCTTTAGCTTTAGAAAAGGTTCATAAGAACCTTGCTTTAGGGAGATAGAACATGAAAGCTACAGTTATGTCATCAATTTTTTTAGTTATTGCTATGGCATCATTCTTTTTATATACTGCCATACTTGTTTATTGCAATTCTGTATTGGAGAAGAAAGACCGTTGTTCTTTCTTGAACTCCTATCCTTATCAGTTCTATTCAAACTATAAACCCTCGGCTAGAATTGCCCTTTATGTGATTCTTGGTATCAATGTGCTTTCTTTAGCAGTTGGTGAGTCTTTCTTCTTGGTTTCCTTAAAATCCACTTATGCGATGATTCTGGCAGTGGCTTTCCCTTTAGCTATTATTTGTCTTGGCATATCGAATATCCTTCCTTTAAACCAATACAAAGCTCATATTGCTTTGGCCTCGGTCAGTTTTTTTTCTTTTGCTTTTGCTTCAATCCTGTTTAGTTTTATTACGGTTATTGCTTCTGGTCTTCTTGATCCGCTTTCTATTTCTCTTCCAATCACAATTGTTATTGGTGTCTTTGGATTTTTAGGATTCTTAAGTATGTTCAATTCCAAACTTTTTAGCTGGTTTAAGATGGATAAAGCTGAAGAGAATGGCAAAGTCATTTATGTCAAACCTAAGGTTAATTGGTTTGCTTTTTATGAATGGATCTTCTTTGTTATGGAGAATCTCACTGGAATTATCTTCTTTATTAATATTATGGTTACTGGCACTTATTAGATTTGTTACATTTAGTCAGCCTAGAACACAAAAAAGCGGTCCGGTGAAGGACCGCTTAATAAATAAAAGAAGGAAAAGACTACTTAGCTTCAGCAGCTTTAGTAGCTTCGGCCTTAACTTCAGTTTTGGCATCAGCCTTAACTTCAGTCTTGACTTCCGGTTTAACTTCAGCTTTGACTTCAGTCTTAGCAGCTTCCGGTTTAACAGAAGTGGCTTTGGCATTCTTTCTCAAAGTACGTAAAGCAGAAGTAGAAACTCTAACTCTCTGTTTCTTGCCATTGATAACAATGGTAGTAGTCTGAAGATTGACATTCCATCTACGACGGGTATGTCTCATTGAATGAGAAACATTGTTGCCAGTCATCGGGCCTTTTCCAGTAATAGGGCACTTTCTTGACATATAGCTAATCCTCCTAGGTTTTTAATCCAAAGTGTTATTAAAAAACGTGCTTATAAAGGATAACATAAACATATAATATATTCAATAAAAACTTTGGCAAAACTAGTTTTGTTTAAGAATTGCATAGTAAGCATATAAAAAATGCGTGTTTCTTCTCAAAATGAGCAAAATATATGCAAATGAGCAAAAAATATGGTTGAAATGTGCACAAATCTATTTACTAAGGTGCGCGAAACGCTTATACTTATTAAAGTTGTGATAGGAGGAAATAAACTATCATGGAAGAAGAACAAAAATTGAAAGCCAGCGAGGAACTCGCTCAGCTTATCAATCGTGTCAGAAAAGCCGAAGAGATCTACTCTACTTATTCTCAGGAACAGGTAGATAAGATTTTCCGTGCTGCCGCTATTGCTGCCAACAAGGCCCGTATTCCTCTAGCTAAGGAAGCTGTGGCTGAAACCGGTATGGGTGTTATCGAAGATAAGGTTATTAAGAATCATTTTGCCTCTGAATATATTTACAACACTTATCGTGATACCAAAACCTGTGGCGTTGTTGAAGAAGAAGATGATATGGGATATGAGAGAATTGCTGAACCGTTAGGAGTCTTAGCCGGTATTGTCCCTTGCACCAATCCCACTTCTACCGCTATCTTTAAGTCACTCATTGCCTTAAAGACCCGTAATGGTATTATTTTCTCACCTCATCCCCGTGCTAAAAACTGCACTATTCATGCTGCTCAGATTGTCTTAGACGCCGCTGTTGAAGCTGGTGCCCCTAAAGACATTATTGCTTGGATTTCCGAACCTTCTATTGAAGGCTCCAATCAGTTGATGAAGTCCTGTGACTGCATCTTAGCTACTGGTGGTCCGGGCATGGTTACTGCTGCTTATTCTTCAGGCAAACCGGCTATTGGTGTTGGACCTGGAAATGCTCCCTGCATCATTGATACCACTGCTGATATCAAGATGGCTGTCAGCTCAATCATCCATTCCAAGACTTTTGATAATGGCATGATCTGTGCTAGTGAAAACTCAATTATTGCTGTTAAGGATGTCTATGATGCTGTTAAGGCTGAATTTATCTATAGAGGCTGCTACTTCTTAAATGCTGAAGAATTAAACAAGGTCAGAAAGACTGTTATCATTAATGGTTCTTCTAACGCTAAGGTTGTTGGAAAGTCTGCTGCTACCATTGCTTCTATGGCTGGTTTTACTGTTCCCGAAGAAACTAAGATTCTGATCGGTGAAGTTTCCAAGACTGATAAGAGCGAAGAGTTTGCTCATGAAAAGCTTTGCCCTGTTCTAGCTTTATATCAGGCTGAGGACTTTGAAGATGCCATTACTAAGGCTGACCGTCTTGTCAGAGATGGTGGATTTGGCCATACTGCTGACTTATATGCCGATGAAGTCTTAGCTAAGGATCATATTGATGAATTTGCCAATAAGATGAAAACTTGCCGTATCCTTATTAATACCCCTTCGTCTTTGGGCGGTATTGGTGATATCTACAACTTTAAGATTAAGCCTAGTATGACTTTAGGCTGTGGCTCTTGGGGTGGAAACTCTGTTAGTGAGAACGTTACCGTTAAGCAGCTTCTTAACCTTAAGACAGTTGCTAAAAGGAGAGAAAATATGCTTTGGTTCAGAACTCCGTCGAAGGTCTTCTTCAAGAATGGCTGCTTAAGCAAGGCTCTTGAAGAATTAAAGACTGTCTATAACCGTAAGAGAGTTTTAGTGGTCACTGATAAATTCCTATATCAGTCTGGTATGTCTAAGAAGGTTACTGATGTTCTTGATAATCTTGGTATTCAGACTGAAGTTTTCTCTGATGTTGCTCCTGATCCGACTTTAGCCTGTGCTCAGGAAGGCGCCAAACTCTGTGCTTCCTATCTTCCTGATGCCATCATCGCTTTAGGCGGCGGCTCTCCTATGGATGCTGCTAAGATTATGTGGGTTTTATATGAGAATCCGAATGCCGACTTCTCTGATATGGCTATGGATTTCATGGATATTAGAAAGAAGATTGTCACTTTCCCGCAAATGGGATCTAAGGCCATGCTTGTCTGTGTTCCTACTACTGCTGGAACTGGTTCTGAAGTCACTCCTTTTGCTATTATCACTGATCAGAGAGATGGCACTAAGTATCCTATTACCGATTATGAATTAATGCCTAATATGGCTATTATTGACTCTGATTTAATGAGAAACATCCCTAAAGGACTTACTCGTGCATCTGGTATTGATGCTTTAACTCACTGCATGGAAGCCTATGCTTCTACTTATGCTTCCGTCTTTACTGATGGTATTGCAAAGGAAGGAATCAAGGAAATCTTTGAGTGGCTACCTAGAGCTTACAAGAATTTAGGCAATGATCCTGAAGCCAGAGAGCATATGGCTCATGCTGCTACTTTAGGCGGTATGGCTTTTGCTAATGCCTTCTTAGGTATTGACCATTCTTTAGGTCATAAGTTAGGTGCTTACCATCATCTTCCTCATGGTGTCTGTGTTTCTCTTCTCTTACAGGAAGTCATGAAGTTCAATGCTGGAGAAGTCCCGACTAAGATGGGGACCTTCCCTCAGTATAAGTATCCTAATACTTTAAGAAGATACTGCGAGATTGCTGAGATGCTTGGCATTACTGGCAAGAACAATCAAGATAAATTCAATAAGCTTATCAAGAAGATTGATTCTTTACAGAGAGAAATCGAACTTCCGATGACTATTAAGGAAGCTGGCATCGATGAAACTAAGTTCTTAGCCTCTCTTGATGAGATGTCTGAAGCTGCCTTTAATGACCAGTGCACTGGTACAAACCCTCGTTATCCACTCATCTCTGAAGTGAAAACTATCTATCTTAAGGCATATTACGGCGAAACTGAGTATAATAAGAAGTATACAAAGTCTTTAAAGAAGTAAGCATAAGGAGGCTATAACATGGTTACTGAGAAAGATTTAGGACAACTGGTCCTGACTAGACACAACAAAAAGATCTACTCTAAAGATGGCATCATTACTAAAGTCTTTGATTCCAAATTCTATCAGGCTAGTGATGTTCTAAAAGAAGCTATGAATCAGGAATATGCTGTTGAAAGCTCCTTACCTGCTCCGCATGTTGATTCTGTCTTCATGGTTGGAAAGAATTGGGCTATCTCCTCAGATGAGATTAAGGGTAAAACCTTAGCCAAAATGATGGAAGAAGATCCTGCCAACAAGAAGAAGTATATCGATAAGTTAGTTCAGATTCAGATTTCAATTCTTTCTCATTTAAGCGATAACCTTAAGCTTCCTAAGCTCAAGGATAAGCTTAACAATTACATCACCGATTCCGGTCTTGATGCTACCACTAGATATGATCTCCACGTCAGACTTGAGAAGATGCCAAACCATTACAAGTTCTGCCATGGCGATTTAACTCCTCAGAATATTATTTTTGAAGGCGATAAAGCTTATGTCCTTGATTGGGCCCATGCTACTCGTGGCAATGCTTCCGCCGATGCCGCTATGACTTACTTAATGTTCACCCTCGAAGGCGATGATAAGGGCGCTAGCATGTATCTTAAGGATTTCTGCAAGAAGTCTGACACTAGACCCGAATATGTTCAGTCTTGGATTTCCGTGGTCTCAGCCACTAAGCTTTGCACCATCTCTGATCCTAAGCAGCGTGAACTGCTGATGAGAAACATCAACGTCGTTGAATACTAAACAATAATAAAAGAGGGGCTGACCAAATAAGGTCAGCCCCTTTTATTTACTTAAAAGTTGGGAGCTAGGAAATATCGGAATGCTTACTCACTTCGTAGTCACTCCAAGAAGGAGCCGTTAAAGCCGAAGATAAATTAGCAGTCGTGGAATAAGTAGAAGTCACGGTGATGGTATAGTCTGAAGTTCCCGTTACTACTTTATTTCCGTTAGCAACAATAGAAACAGTCTTATTAGAAGAATCAACGATAGTACCGGCGTTATAGAGATTATCAATGGTTGAATTACCATTAACGATCCATTTAGAATTGCTAGCTAGATAAATAGCACTAGTCTTAGAACCAGTATAGGTAGTATCAACACTAGAAGCACCCGTCCATGTCGAAGAGCCGGTTAGATAAAGATTAAGAGTAGAAGCTGAATCATAGATGACTTTACCATTCATGGTCTGGTCGATTGTGGTGAAGTTACAGGTAGACCCTGCCTCAGAATTCCATCTCTTGTTGCCACAGCATCTGATTAAGTATTCATAAGAGTCGTTGTTAGTATGAGTTAAAGAAACATTATCGAATAAGAACTCAGAAGCAGTCGAGTTAGTATGGAAGAAGCCACCGTTTTGAATATCAAGTGAACCTCCTACCATACTGAATTCAGAAGTGCCGACTGTTGAATCCCCGGAACTTGACTGATAAAGGATGACACCCCAAGTATTATCGTTCTCAGAAGAATCAGGCATCTTACCAGTTAAATTGCAGTCGAACAGTTTAATAGTGTTCTTGCCTTCAATAGAAGCCGCCTCTGATCCAGTAGCTTTTAATGTGGCATCATGAATAGCGATTTCGGCAGTGGAGTAGATGGCTGGAGAACCTGCTCCGGTGGAATTATAGGTTCCGCCATCGACTCTCATGGTTCCTCCGCCTCGATCAGATCTAATAGCGGCTGAATGCTGCCCAGCTGTATTGACATTCAAGTCCCAAGCGTTGACCTTTCAGCCACCGCAGGCATGAATGCCGCCAGCGGCATTCAACGTTGTAGTAATTGCAGTATCGGCAATATTAACCGTTCCAGAGTTATATCCGCAGGCTCCGGGAGCCCCTTAACCAGTAGAATTAATAGTTCCCCCTTTAACATCAAGAGTTCCATTCGTGGCTAAGAGAGAAGCGTTTTGACCATAGAAAGAGGAATTATCAGCTGAAGAAGTATCACCTGATTTAGAAATTGTAGGATTTAAAATAGTTCCAGTCACACTACTGGTTTTACAAAGAATTGCACTTTCATCGCTAGAAGTTGAAGTATATGTTTGGCTAGTCTCTGTTGAAGTGGCAGTGATTTCTTTTACAGCACCATAAGTAGCTGAAGAAGACCCTGACCCTGATCCTCCACCTCCAGGTCCACCTGTATAGTTCTCTGAGGTTGAATTTGAAGTTCCGGTTGAAGCGGAACTGGTACTGGAATTAGCTGAAGTAGAAGCTGATGATGAAGTCTCATTTGAACAGCCTGTTAAAAACAAGGGCAGTGATAAGAGAATAGCCAAAAATTCTTTTCTTTTCATTTTCCTTACCTCTTGCCTGAATTATAGGATTTCAAGGTTGGCATTTAAAGCAAACCGATGGCTTTAAATCTTTCTTAAAGACTGCTCAAAATAGCTATTTTTATAGAACAAATATCAAAAACTCCTTGTTTATATTAGTATTTTGAATTCCAACTTTATGAATTGTTCTTTCCTAAAAACTATAATTCTTAAAGAAAGCTTAATCATTCAATTAAACTATATTCTGAAAATTGAAAAAATAGAATTCGAAAAGCCTCAAAGAAATCTTTTCGTACTGTTCCACTAAGAGAACAAAATAAGGTATGATATATATACTAATGAGTTTTTCTCAAAAGGAGATTATCAATGGCTAAAAGGCAAGTTAATGACTGTGAAGAAAAAGGACCTATTACTGATTCTCTTTTAAGTAAGATGAATGAGTATTGGATGGCTGCTAACTATTTAGCTGCCTGTCAGCTCTATCTGCTTGATGATCCCCTTCTTGATCGTCCTTTGACGATGAAGGATATTAAGAAAAAGATTGTCGGACATTGGGGAACCGTGCCTGGTCAGAATTTTGTTTATGTCCACTGCAACCGTGTCATTAAAAGATATGATCTGGATATGATTCTTCTTTCTGGGCCGGGACATGGCGGAAACTTCTTTATTGCTAACGATTATCTTGAAGGGACTTATTCGGAAATTTATCCGAATATTACTCAGGATAAAGCTGGTCTACAAAAACTATTTAAGCAGTTCTCTTTCCCAGGTGGCGTTCCTTCCCATTGTGCTCCTGAGACTCCAGGCAGTATTAATGAAGGCGGAGAATTAGGATATTCAATCGCTCATGCTTTTGGAGCGGTGTTTGATAATCCTGATTTGATTGCTACTGTTATTGTCGGTGATGGTGAGATGGAGACTGGACCTTTAGCCACTTCTTGGCAGTCCAATAAGTTCCTTAATCCTATTCACGACGGTGCCGTTTTACCTATTATCAATTTAAATGGCTATAAGATTGCTAATCCGACTGTCTTCAGCCGTATTTCCCACAAGGAATTACAGGAATACTTAGAAGGTTCAGGCTGGGAACCTATCTTTGTTGAAGGCAATGATCCTATGAAGATGCATGAATTGATGGCTGAGGCTATGGATACTTGCATTGAAAAAATCAAAGCTATCCAAAAACATGCTCGTCTTAAGAATGACCCCACTAGACCGATTTGGCCGATGATTGTCCTTCGTTCTCCTAAAGGCTGGACTGGACCTAAGGTTGTTGATGGCTTACCGGTTGAGAATTCCTTTAGGGCTCATCAGGTCCCAATCATGATTGACTCTCCTGAACACTTGAAGGAGCTTTCTACTTGGCTACGTTCTTATCATCCTGAAAGATTATTTGATAAGGGAGGTCATTTCCGTCCTGACTTAAAGGAATTGGCTCCTAAAGGCAATCAGCGTATTGGTTCTAATCCTCATGCTAATGGCGGATTGCTCTTAAAAGATTTGAAGATGCCTGATTTTAGAAAATATGCTTTCCCAGTAAATAAACATGGTTCTACTGATGCTCAGGATATGACTGAACTAGGAAAGTTTATCCGTGATGTCATTAAGAAGAATGATGACACTAAGAACTTCCGCATCTTTGGACCGGATGAAACTCTATCTAATAGATTAAATGCTGTTTTCGAGGCTACAAACAGGCAGTGGGATAATGCTACTCTTCCGACTGATGAATTCCTAGCTTCCGATGGCAGAGTCATCGATAGCATGCTCTCTGAGCATTGCTGTGAAGGCTGGCTTGAAGGCTACTTATTGACTGGAAGACATGGCTTCTTCTGCTCTTATGAGGCTTTTATCAGGATTGTTGATAGCATGGTAGCTCAGCATGCAAAATGGCTGAAGGTTTCTAATCAGTTGCCTTGGAGACAGAAGATTTCTTCTCTTAACTTGTTATTGGCATCAACTGTCTGGCAACAGGATCACAATGGCTTTACCCATCAGGATCCAGGCTTTATGGATCATATAGCTAACAAGAAAGCCGATGTCGTTAGAATCTACTTACCTCCGGATGCAAACTGCTTATTGTCCTGTATGGATCACTGCTTAAGAAGCCGTAACTATGTCAACGTCATCATTGCTTCTAAACATCCTCGCCCTCAGTGGCTCAATATGGAAGAAGCAGTCAAACACTGCACTCAGGGCATTGGTATCTGGGAGTGGGCTAGTAATGACCAAGGTCAGGAACCGGATGTCGTAATGGCTTGTGCTGGTGAGACTCCTACTCTTGAGACTTTAGCAGCTGTTTCTATTCTTAATAAGGAACTTCCTGAGATTAAGATCAGAGTAATCAATGTCGTTGATCTCTTTAAACTTCAGCCACAGAGCGAGCATCCGCATGGACTTTCTGATTCCGAATACGACATGCTCTTTACCAAAGACAAGCCCATCATCTTCAACTTCCATGGCTATCCGACTTTGATTCATGAGCTTACCTATAGGAGACATAATCGCAACCTCCATGTCAGGGGTTATAAGGAAGAAGGAACCATCACCACTCCTTTTGATATGAGAGTCCAGAACGACATCGATAGGTTCCATTTGGTCCAGGATGTCTTATTGAGACTTCCTCAGTTAGGAAACAAAGGTGCTTACCTCTATCAGAAGATGTCAGACAAACTGGTCGAGCATAAGCAGTACATCCACGAGTATGGTGTTGATATGCCTGAAATCGCCGACTGGAGATGGAATAAGAAGTAGAAAGCCAAGTTGTCTTATTGTTTTTTGGCACTTGCCACTTAAAGGCAGGTGCCTTTTTATTGATAGAAGTGTAAATGACTAAAACAGCGAAGTGTCTATCAATAGAAAATTAATTACAAATAAATCACGGATGTAAAGCAATGGTAAAAGTAACAAATTAGCAAAAAAAGTAACAACTATATTAAAAAGCTTTTCTTCGTGTTCATCGGCTTAAATGATTAATTAGCATAAAATTCCCCGCTATAATAGTATCATTTTTAAGAAATGCTGTTTTTCATTAAAGCTTTGCAAAATATTTAAAAAGGAACAAATGTTATGCACAAAAAGAGATTTTTAGGTCTTATTGCAATCATCGGTATGTCAGCGGGGCTTCTTTTCTCCTGCTCCAATCCGGCTTCCAGCTCCCAATCAGGCGATACTGATAAAGTCGACACTGTCTATGAGGTCTACCAGCTTGCTAAGGAGGCTGGCTACACCGGCTCCTACGAGGATTGGATTGCAGCCTTGAAGGGAGACACGGGTGACACCGGCCTTTCCTTCTTGTCAGGCACCGGTGCCCCTGCCGCCACTTTAGGGAACAGCGGAGACACTTATTTGGATACCTCGGGCTATGATCTGTATCTCGGGAACCGATGGCTTGGTCAAGGTCGGCAACATCAAGGGAGCAAACGGTATAGCTGGCACTAACGGAACCAACG
>DLIM01000006.1:77103-83354 GCA_002483745.1 Caryophanales bacterium UBA7642
GGTGTCCCTGCTGCCGCTTTAGGAGCAGATGGGGATACCTACATCGGTCTATAAGAAGGCCAATGGGTCTTGGGCAAGGACCGGTAGCGTCAAGGGCGATACTGGCTACAGCTCATATGTGGTTGACTCCAAGAACAAGAAGATGGACATCTATGATGCTTTCGGTTTGATGTCCTTTAGAAACTATAATAATGAAGGCTTTAACTTCACTGATTGGACTGTCACTCTTAAAAACGATGTTGATTTAGTTAATATGGAATGGTTTGCTATCGGAAATGAAACTTATCCTTTTAAAGGAACCTTTGATGGCAGCGAATTTAAAGTTGATCATTTGAAAATCACTTCTACTGAGTACTTCCAAGGATTATTTGGAGTTCTTGATGGAGGTACTGTCAAAAATATCAATTTTGAAAATGTCAGTTTGTCTGGTGTTAGTAAATCCGGATGTGCTGTCGGCGAAGTAATCAATAACGGAACGGTTTCTTATATTAACGTTAATAGTGGAACTGTTACTGGTGTTAAAACAGTTGATTCCTGTGTTGGTATGATTAAGGCATACGGAACTGTTGATCACTGTACCAATAATGTGAATATCACCGGTTCAGTATATAATATAGGTGGAATCATCGGTGCTGCCTATTACACTGAAACAGGCCACGAAATGTCCTTAATAACAATACCAATAAGGGAAAAATAATAGGTGGAGATCCGATAGGCGGTATTGTCGGGCTTAGTGCTGCAAACGTTAAAGATAATACTAACGAAGCTTCTGTAACAGGTGGCGCTGGAACTAGTACTGGTGGTATTATCGGGGAACAGAAATCTTATGGTACTGTAAGTGGCAACACTAATAAAGGTGTTGTTGATGATAGTAGCGACCATGGATTTGGTACGGGTGGCATCATAGGCTGGATTAGATATCATGGTACAGGGGAATCAAGTTCTTACCAGATGTCTTCTCCTATTCAGGTACTTGATAATATCAATACTGCCGCAATAAAGGGTGGTAATGATGGTGGCGGTATTGTTGGAACTGTCTATAACAACGCAACTTTAAAGAGAAACAGCAATTCCGCTCCAACAATAAATGGTGTTACTTTTGCTGCTGGTATCGTAGGTAACTACCAGATAACCGGAACTCCTGCAGACCCTTCGTTAATTATTAATAGTATCACCTTGGAAAGCAACACCTCAACAACCGACTTAGAAAATATAACGGTTGATACAGGTAATTGTAAGGCTTTGATCATCTTCTCGAATAATGAAGAAACCACTCATATTATCAATCCCTAATATTTTGAAAGATACATCGATTAAAGATACTAATGTTTACTAAGAAAAGGCACTGAATAAAATCAGTGCCTTTTTCTTTAAAACTGAATCAAGTCGTATGGTTACATCTATCAATCTTTTTAGAACGCCCAGCTTCCTTGTTTGAAGATAGGAACATCCTTGCCCTCTTCAGTGGTACCGGTGATGTCTAGGTATCGATCGCCAATCATGAAATCAACATGACTGAGTGACTTATTGATACCAAAGGATCTAATTTCAGCATCTGTATACTTTTCAAAGTTAGGATATAACTCAGTAAAGCCCGTTCCTAAAGCTAAATGGCAGGCGGCATTCTCATCATAGAGAGTGTTGAAGAATAATAATCCTGTTTGGTTGATAGGCGAATCAAAAGGAACAAGAGCACATTCTCCTAAATAGGCACTGCCTTCATCTAAAGTAAGAATGCTCTTTAAGGCTTCCAAGCCTTTCTTAGCAGTTACTTCGACTGCTTTTCCTTCATGGAATCTAACAGTGAAGTCTTCAATAAGCTGGCCATTATAAGCTAAAGGCTTGCTGGCAACGACTAGACCTTCGGCTTTGCCTTTCATTGGAGAAGTAAAGCACTCCTCAGAAGGTATGTTAGGCTGGAAGAAATGGTTATAGAGATCTTTTTCGCCTCCGCCTAAGAAGATAACACCAGGAATCAAGCCGACTGTGAAGTCGGTTCCAGTCTTGGATTTATAGTGAAGCTTGCTAAGATGGAGAGAGTTCAAATAGGCACATCTCTTCTTTAAGTCATCTTCATGCTTCTGCCAATTCTCTATTCCGTTTCCGTCTAGACATCTAGCAGTAGTCAGGATGGCTTTCCAGAGAGCTTCGATAGCTTCATCATCGCTCTTAGAAGGAAATACCTTCTTAGCCCATTCTAAAGAAGGAACTCCAGCAATCGTCCATTGGAACTTATTGTCTCTTGCTTCACGGTATTTTCCTAAAACCTTATATTTAGCTGATCTAATAGCAGCGGTCTTTTTAGCATCAACGCCTTTTAGGCCGTCAGGATTATCGGCATCCAGCCAAATTAAAACTGGTAATTGATCAACCATGAATTTATGGGCGGCTTCCTCAAAGGTGGGAACAGAAGAAAGCTCTTCTAAAGTAGCATTCTGGTAGTCAACTCTATCAAGTTTAGAACTCATCCAATGGACAAAAACTCTTTTAGCTCCAGCTTTGTAGCATTTCTTAGCTACTAAGGAAGCAAATCCTTCAACGCAGGGATTGGTTCTAATAACAACATATTGTCCCTTTTGAACATTGGCACCGACTTTTACGATCAGTTCAGCATAACTATCAAGCAGTTTTTCTTCCATGATGGCTTCTCCTTTTTGATAATGTTTATTTTATCACTTTAATCTTATATTCAAAGTCTTAGAAAAAAGTCTTATATAAACTAAACAACCACTGAAAGCTATCTTAAATGGGTTCTATCTTTTTGCTTCTTGAATATGACTAGAAAATATAAAAAACTAGCCTCATCTAGCTTTCAAACAAAGCTTAGGAGTTTCGAATTCCTTAATATCATCTATATTATAAAAAATCTTTTTTTTGGTTATCTAAAAAACTAAAAAAATACTTTATTCTAGATAATTGCTTTTAAGGTCTTTTAAGTCAGAATCAGACAGCTCTAATTGATTATGAAGATAATTATCAATGCCTTGAAATTTGGTATTGATTTCATCAAAGGCTGCTTTAATCCAGTTCTCTCTGACTCCGGCTAACATATAGACAGAATTAATGACTTTCTCATTAGTCATATGGCAGTCTTCTCTTAAATATTTAGCTCTGCGATCAGCTTTCTCTTTAGTGTAGACATTGGTTTTAAGGTAGTCCTTTAGAATGGTTTCTTTATCTACTCCTAAAGCAGAAAGGAATAAGGCACAGCCAATTCCTGCCCTATCTTTGCCATCAGCGCAATGGAAAAGAACTGAGCCTTCCTTGTTCTTTAAAAGAACATTCATAAAGATGCGGTAATGCTCAATCCCATAAGGAAGCCCCACAAAATCACGATAGGATTGCTCCATGCTGGAAGTCACATCACCATCGTGTGAGATAGTGAAAATATAGTTAATCAGTCCACTTATATTAGGACTATCAACAATGAATTCTTCATGAGGATGTTGTCTTTTGCCAGAGTTTAGATCATCGGTGATAGGACAATAGATATACTGACAGTTTGGTATTTCTTTATCATTCTTTCCGCAGATTTCACTGTGACTTCTAAAGTCCACATCAAAGCGGGCATCTAAGACGTTATGAAAATAAGAAATATCTTTAGGGGTAAGCCGAGAAAGGTTATCAGTTCTTATTATTCTTTTATATTTGATATGTCTTTTGTCAGAAGTCTCAAAACCGCCTAAATCTCTAGTATTTATGGTTCCCTCTAAAGGAATTCTTAAAGATAATTTATTAATGTCGTTCATTTTGATATTGGTGTTTACTAATTATAAGTAATGGCTTAAGAAAAGACAACCAACCAGCCAACAAAAAACCGCTTAAGTTTCCCTAAGCGGTTAATCTTTATTTCTTAAACGTATGCTTCAGCCAAGAAAACGGACCATCATGCTTATTCTCTTCCTGGTCAGCGAACTTATTAATCAAGTCCTTCTGCTCATTGTTGAGGTTCTTCGGGAACTTGACATTTAAAGTAACATATTGGTCACCGATTCTTCCGTTAGGAAGACGGATACCGACTTGTCTCATCTTCAGAACTGTATTCGGTTCACTGCAAGGAGGTATGACTAAGTCACAGTCTCCTCTTACTGAAGGAACAGTCACGGTGGCTCCAAGTAGAGCATCGCTGACTGAAATCGGAACATTGATGTAGACATCTCCGCCTTTACGGGTGAAGGTCTGACTAGGTGCGACTTCAATCTGAATGATTAAGTCACCATTGGGTCCACCATTATTGCCAGCCTCTCCTTTGTTATCGATTTTGATGTTATCACCAGTATCGACACCATTAGGAATATTGACAGTGATTGTTTCATTCTTCCTGATTTTTCCGGCACCGTGGCAAGTAGGGCACTTAGCAGTGACCCGTTTACCACTACCACCGCAATCAGGGCAGACACCTTCAGATTCCATCATACCAAAAATAGTATTGGTTCTGGTTCTGACTCTTCCGGTGCCTCGGCAAGTAGGACAAGTCTGAATATCATCGGCTGATCTAGCACCAGTACCATGACAGTCAGGGCAAGTAGTTATATAGTCTAAAGGAATATCAACCTTGGTTCCATTAACAGCCTGATCAAAGCTGAGTTTCACACGAACCACTTTATCTCTTCCCTTATGAGGAACATTACTTCTTCTACGAGAAGAATTAGATGAACCTCCTCCAAAGAATTGAGCAAAGATATCATTGATGTCACCAAAATCATCAGCGTTCATATTGGCGCTGTTGAAACCATTGAAGCCATTGGCTCCATTGTTTTCAAAAGCGGCCTTTCCGAATTGATCATACTGCTGACGTTTCTGAGGATCACTTAAGACTTCGTAAGCTTGGGTGACCTCTTTAAATTTAGCTGGAGCATCTGGAGAATGGTTGAGATCAGGATGATATTTTTTGGCCAGTGTTCTATATGCCGACTTTATTTCATCCTGAGTGGCAGTTTTGCTGACACCAAGGACTTCATAATAGTCGCGATCGTTATCTGCCATATATGGATTACCTCTCTTAGCTTAAACAAAGTACTAGCCCAGCTTTAGCCGGGCTAGTTCTTTTACTTTTACTTATCTTTCTTTTCAGTGAAGGTAGCATCAACGACATGCGGATCTTTTGAATCAGTGGAAGTATGTTCAGCATTGCTAGAAGCATTAGCACCGGCATTAGCTGAAGATGACTGAGCATTGGACTGAGCGGAAGCCTGATAGACTTGGCTAGCAGCCTGCTGTAACTGAGCAATCTTAGCTTTAACAGCGGCTAAATCGTTCTTATCAAGATCGGCTTTGATCTCGTTACGGATAGCCATAGCGGAATCCTTAGTCTTCTGATCAATCGGATGAGCAGGATCATTGCACTGCTTATCGATAGAATCAATCAGCTGTTGAGCTTCGTTTCTAGTATCTGCTTCATCCTTACGTTTATCATCGGCAGCCTTATTAGCTTCAGCTTCCTTAACCATCTTATCGATTTCATCCTTGGATAAGCCAGTAGAGTTAGAAATAGTGATGTGCTGTTCAAGGTTAGTATCTAGATCCTTAGCAGCAACAGAGACAATACCGTTGACATCGATAGAGAAGGTGACTTGAATTCTAGGTTCACCACGACGGGCAGGACGAATACCTTCAAGTTTGAATCTTCCTAAGAACTTATTATCCTGAGCCATCGGACGTTCACCCTGGTAGACTTGAATCTCAACGCCAGGCTGATTATCTTCGGCAGTAGAGAAAATCTGTTGTCTAGTAGTCGGAATAGTAGTATTTCTAGGAATAAGAGGAGTCATAACACCGCCTAAGGTTTCAATGCCCAAGGTTAAAGGAGTGACATCGAGTAAAACCACATCCTTGACATCACCACGAATGACACCACCTTGAATGGCAGCGCCGACAGAGACAGCTTCATCAGGGTTGACAGACTGATTAGGCTTCTTGCCGTTATTAAGTCTAGTGACTAAATCAACGACTGCCGGCATACGGGTAGAACCACCAACGAGAATGATATCATCAATATCAGTAACTGATAACTTAGCATCAGCTAAAGCCTTTTCAAAAGGAGTACGGCATCTATCAAGCAAATCAGAAGTGATTTCCTGGAATTTAGCTCTAGTTAAAGTGGTCGAGAAGTTGACCGGAGCGCCATCCTTGAAGCCAATGTAAGGTAAGGAGATATCGGTAGAAACCTGGCTAGAAAGGTTGATCTTAGCTTTTTCAGCTTCATCTCTGAGTCTCTGAAGAGTCGGACGATCCTTAGGATCATCATAAGA
>DLIM01000006.1:83534-93206 GCA_002483745.1 Caryophanales bacterium UBA7642
ATAGAGATACCACACTGATTTCTGATTTCTCCAATCAGCCAATCAATGATGTGTCTATCCCAATCATCACCACCGAGGTTAGTATCACCAGAAGTAGCTAAGACTTCGAAGGTGCCATCACCGATATCAAGAACGGAGACATCCAAAGTGCCACCGCCTAAATCAAAGACCAAAATCTTACCGGATTTCTTAGAATCCATACCGTAAGCTAAAGCTGCGGCAGTAGGTTCAGAAATGACACGGACTACATCAAGACCAGCAATAGTGCCGGCGTTCTTAGTAGCAGTTCTCTGATCATCGTTGAAGTAAGCAGGGCAAGTAATGACAGCCTTAGCGACTGGATGTCCTAGATAAGCTTCAGCATACCCCTTCATATAAGAAAGAATCTTAGCAGAAATCTCTTCAGGAGTGAAATCCTTGTTGATGCAGGCAATATGAGTCTTCTGACCAGTTCCCATCTTTCTTTTAATAGAATGAACAGTGTCAGGGTTAGTTAAAAGCATACGCTTAGCAGCGTTACCGACAATGACTTCACCATCGGCCTTGAATGATACAACTGAAGGGCAGGTATTAGTGCCTTCCGGAGACGGAATAACTTTTACCGTCTGATCATCCTGCATATATGAAACAACTGAGTTAGTAGTTCCTAAATCAATACCTAATATTACTTCTTTTGCCATAAATTCAATCCTCCATTTTATTTGTTTTCTTGACTTTTAGGCTTGTCGTCTTTCTTCTCGTCTTTTACTACAGTCTTCTCATCTTTCTTAGCTTCTGCTTTCTTAGTGATTACTACTCCAGCCGGTCTTAAGAGATGGTCATAGAGTTTGTAACCTTTTAAAAAGACATCAGCGACTTTATTGTCATCACTGCCATCAATGGTAGAGAAGGCATTCATTAGATTAGGATCATATTCACCACCCTTCTGGGGATCAATGATTTCAACATTGAGGGTTTTCAAGACTCCTAAGATTTTGGAATGTATCATCTCAAAGCCTTCTAGATAGCTTTTTATTTTTTCATCATTGGGAGATTTCTTTAGTGCCATATCGAAGCCATCAAGAGCAGGAATAAGTTCTTCGATTACTTTTTGCTGAGCGTACTTTTTGAAGTCTTCGTTTTCTCTTTCTACTTGCTTCCTGGTGTTAGCCATGTCGGCATAGACACCATAATATTTGTTCTTCCAGTCTTCAGCGTTCTTATCAGCGTCTTCAAACTTCTTTTCGGAATCAATCAGTTTCTTTTTGAGCTCGTCGTTAGCGGCTTGTAGCTTTGCTAATTCATCATTAACTTTGCTATCAGCTTTAACTTCAGGCTTTACATCAGCTTTTGCTTCAACTGGTTTCTTATCATCAGTTGCCGACTGAACAACCTTTGTTTCTTTTTCATCTTTATCTGAACTCATTTAGTGCCTCCTTTAGGTTTTACCTTTTTTGGTGCTGAATTAAGAGATTTCTTATTAGTAGTTGATTTAGCGTTCTTCTTAGGACTGATATCAGTAGGCGTGCTAACGGGAACTAGAGCAGAGGAATTATCATTGGAAGTGCTAAAGTACTTATCTAACATATAAACAACATACTCAAGTGCGGAGAGAATCTTCTTATAATCCATTCTCTTAGGACCAATCACCGCAATTTGATCTTTGAAGTTGATGGCTTTGGAGACAACTGCTAGGTCGCCGAGTTTATCATTGGTAAATCCAACTTTTACGGAACCTAAGTCATCTCTAGAAGCAAAGTCATGTTCAAGCTTATCAGGATTTTCAAGAGCTTTTACAGCATTCATATAGGCTTCTTTGTCTTTCTGATATTCTGGTAAGTCTAATAAATTTTTCTGACCATAGACGGCGAATCTCTTCTTGGCAAAGCTGATAATAGTTTCTAGGAAGGTTTCAATAACGACCGATCCTTCTTTCCCATACATATGGACAACGATAGGAGCAATCATCTTTGTCTTTTCACTTAATTCAGAGATCTTAGTTCCTTTGAGTCTTTCATTAAGAAGAGCAACAGCATTGATAGCTTGATCAAAGGAAGAATTGGGACCATAGAGGTTTGGAATAACAAAGGTCTTTTTTTCAACATATCCTGAATCCGTGATGAAGATACCCATGGCAGTAGTATCACTAAGCTTTAATAGTTGAATTGAGACTAATCGTTCCTGATCAGCTTTTGGACCTAAGACAACCGTAGCCATGTTTGTCATCTCAGATAGAAGCTTGCAGGATTTAGCTAAGACTTCTTCAACTGACTGAGTCTTAGACTGCATGACCTTTTGGAATTCTCTTTGGAAGTCCATATCAACCGAGTCGGTTAAGTTCTTCTCTCCTAGATGATCAAGGTAGTATTGATAGCCCTGAGATGAAGGGACTCGACCAGAAGAGACATGGGTCTTTTCTAGCATTCCTTCTTTTTCTAGTTCAGCCATAGCATTTCTAACCGTAGCAGAAGAGCAATCGAGATGGTAGTTCTTAAGAAGGGTCTCTGAGCCAACTGGCTCAGCCGTCTTAATGAACTCTTCAACGATGCATTTTAAGATTTGTTCTTTTCTCTTTAGATTCATGCCAAGCCTCCGAATTAGCACTTGAGTCGCTCAAGCGCTATTCATATTATAAATATTAGTTTAGCAAATTCAAGTGTAGAGTGCTAAATTTTTAAATTTTACTATAAATAATAGTTAATAATAGAAAAAGAGTATAAGTATTTATCTTATTGATGCTTCTTCTATCTTCAATATAAAAAGAGCCCTCAAAAAGAGGGCGAATAATTAAAATGGTGATTTATCAGGCCATGATTAGATAGGTTACGGAATAAGTTTTGCTATCGACCATCAAATCAAAAGTGAAGGAGAAACCCATTAATTCAATTTCTAAAGAGCCGTAATCGAAGCTAGTGCTGATTGGAGCATCCGCCAATCGGTATTAATAGTGGGATCAAAAACTGCTTTAGACCCTTCTTGGTCGATATTAAAAAACGTATCTCCGGGTTGTGGATAGACTTTCATTCTAATATCGCTATTAGTCAAAGTTATGGACTTGTCTTTATAAGGGGGACAGAATTTGAAATCGAGGGGATAGGTATATTGGTTATTAGTTTGATTCTTGGACTTGATATCTAAGGAGGTGTAAGGAATACTGAAATCAGGTCGGTCTTTCATCATTTCATCGCCGTGAAGATTATCAGGTGTGCCATAGTCTCTAATGAAACGATTCCGATATTATTCAATTCAAAAATTCCTTTGCAGGCATTGTAATCCGTAGATGTAATATTTCAACATAGTTACTTATTATTAGTTAGATATGCAATCTATAAAAGTAATCAATAATAGTCTCTGGTGAGACAATGGTTCCCATCTCTACCCAATGACAGAGGATAGAAACAAAGGAATCAGTTAGCTGAAGACATTGAAGTTTAATCGGTACTTCTTCTTTATACAGTTCATGAGAATAGACAACTTTTTCAATAAGGCTAGCGCTTAAATTAGAAAAGCGGGAAGTAAAGATACTTCTACCTGATGATTTAAGAATAGCACCTATAAGATCTTTGTCTTCATAGATATGAATAGCTAGATGAATCATCACTTGTCTTGGAACATAGTCAGTATGAGAAAAATCATGACTGTTTTCTTTTTTGGGTGAGAAAGAAAAGACATGTGCAAATAGTTGATCACAGAAAGAGGATAAGACATCATCTTTGGACTTAAAATGTGCATAGAAAGTTGAACGGGAAATATTGGCCTCTTTAAGGATGTCTTCTACTTTTAAGGACTCATAATCCTTAGCTTTGATTAGCTTGCTTAAGGAATTATAGACTGACTCTAAAGTTCTTTCTTCTCTTTTATCCATACTTAAATAATATAACTTTTGTTCTATAAAACAAAAGATATCGAACAAACATTCTATAAAAGTAAGAAAGTAATCGAATATAATTTCAATTTTGTTCGCTATCCCTTACAATAGCTTCGTACATTATGACTGAAATTGAACAAATATCTTTAAGGAAACTTAATCATCATAAGAAATACCGTTTGACGGTTATTTTTGTACTTTTCCTTTTAGTAATCTTAGTTTTCTTTTTATCCCTCTTTGTGGGATCGAGCAATATGTCTTTTGTGGATGGAATAAAAGCTTTATTTGGTGAAGGGACGAAGACTAACATTCTCATTATGCAGAACATCCGTTTACCAAGAGTCCTAGCTGGCTTGATTGCTGGCTTTGGTTTAGCGGCAAGCGGACATATTATGCAGTCAAGTTTGAATAATCCGATGGCTTCTCCTTCGACTTTAGGTGTTTCTAATGCGGCTGTCTTAGGAGCTAATATTGCTATCATTGTTCTTTCCGGTGGATATTTTGATTCTGCTAATGGATCGAATTGGAATTCCTCCAATCCTTATGTTACTGTAACTTTTGCTTTTCTTTTTGCTTTAGGAGCAATGGCAATCATTTTAGCTTTATCTAGCTTTAGAGGCTTCCAGCCTAACACGGTTGTTTTAGCAGGTATTGCCTTAGGATCAATGTTCTCAGCTGTCACTACTTTGATTCAGTACTTTGCTACTGATACCCAGTTAGCTTCTGCTGTTTATTGGACTTTTGGCGACTTAGGAAGAGCCACTTATCAGACCGACTGGATCATGTTAGCAGTAGTTAGTGTATCAACCATTGTTTTCTTTTTCCTATCTAAGAGTCTTAATGTTATGCAAAGCGGGGATGAGAGTGCTAAAAGCTTAGGCATTAATCCTTCTTTAGTAAGATTTATATGTCTATTCTTAGCTTCTTTGATTGCTGCAACTTGTATTTCGTTTTTAGGAATCATTGGTTTCTTAGGCATTATTGCTCCTCAAGTGATGAAAAGGATTGTCGGAGAAGATCATCGCTATAGTTTGATATCCTCATGTTTATTTGGTTCTTTACTTTTAATTTTGTCTGATACTTTGGCTAGAGCTTTATTACAGGGAACTTCTTTACCAGTAGGTGCAATAACCTCTATCTTAGGTGCTCCTTTCTTCTTATATATTATTTTCAGCAAGAAGGAAAAACATGCTTAAAATTGATAGCCTGTCTTTTTCTTACAGCAAGAAAAAAGACTATGTTTTAAAAAATGTTTCCTTATCTCTTCCAACGGGAGAGATTGGAATTTTGTTAGGACCTAACGGTGTCGGTAAAAGCACTCTTCTTAAATGCCTCGATGGTTTAATCAAGCCTTGTGAGGGATCTGTTTTTTTAGATGATAAGAATCTTCTTTCTATGAAAAGAAAAGAATTAGCTAGAACAGTCTCTTATGTTCCTCAGGAAGCCAAACTAGGGAATCTATCGGTCTTTGATACGGTCTTATTAGGAAGGTCACCCTATTCAAATTTCTATCCAAAAGGGAAAGACAAAGAAGTGGCTTTAAATGCTATTAAGGAGATGGGATTAGAGAACCTTTTAGCTAAACCTGTTTATGAGTTATCTGGGGGAGAAAAGCAAAAAGTTTTGATTGCAAGAGCCTTATGCTTAGAGCCTTCTTTGATGCTCTTAGATGAGCCTACCTCTAATCTTGATATTAGAAGTCAGGAGATGGTATTTGATTCGATTGTAAAGCTAAAAGAAGAAAAGCATCTTTCTCTTCTTATATCGTTGCATGATATTAATTTAGCTCTGAGATTAGGTTCCTATTTTTATTTCTTTAAGGATGGAAAAATCTTAAAGCAAGGCAATAGTGAGATTGCCACTGAGGAACTAATTAGGGAAGTTTATGGAGTTAATAACAAACTCTTTTCATTTGAAGGGCAGAAATTCATTTATATTGGGGGAAATAAGAAATGAAAAAAACCGCTATTCTTTTAATGGGTTTAGTCTTTCTATCTAGTTGTTCTTCTTCTATTAGTAGTTCTTCTTCCGCTTCTACTTTTACTGAAGTAACTGATATGTTAGGAAGAAAAGTAGCAATTGACATTCCTAATGTTAAAAAAGTAGTTTGCATTGGAGCAGGAGCTTTACGCTTATATTCTTATATCAATGGAACTAATCTTCTCTGTGGGGTTGAAGATATTGATAATCCTAGTAAGAATAGTACCCTTAATAAACAGTTTGCTGCTTCTCCTAGACCCTACTATATGGTTTATTGTAATAGCGTTAAGGAACTGCCTTCTGTTGGTAAAGGCGGACCTAATAATCAAGCTGCTGAAGCTGAGATGATTGCCACTTGCTCTCCAGATTTGATTTTTAGTGAATATGAAGATATCAGTTTAGCTGATAATCTTCAGAATCAATTGGATACTCCAGTTTTAGTCTTAAAGTATGATTCTTCAATTATCTTTGGTGAATCACTTAATGCTTCTTTAAGACTGATTGGTCAGGTGACTAATAAAGCTAGTAGAGCTGAGGAATTAATAAGTTATATTGATTCCTGCAAAGCTGATTTAAATAATAGGACTAAAGATATCAAGGATACTGATAAGCCATCAGTCTATTTAGGATGCTTAGGGTCTTGGGGTGCTCAGGATATCTATATGACCTGCAAGGATTATCCTTTGTTTAGTTTTACAAATATCAACAATGTTGTCGATGACGTCTTAACTAAGAGTGGTTTTCAAAATATTGATGCTGAGAAATTTATTACTCTTGATGCTGATAAGATTATTCTTGACGCTTCTGGTATCTCTAAATTTAAAACTACTTATAATGAAAACAAAGAAACATTTAATAATTTAAAAGCATTTAAGAATAATGAAATATACTTACAATTACCTTATAACAACTATTTTACAAATATTGAGGTTGCTTTGATGGATGCCTACTATGATGCCAGTATTGTCTATCCTTCAGCTTTTAGCAATCTTACAATTGAAGCCAAATCCAATGAAATCAGTAATAGGTTTTTAGGAAAAGAGCTTTATACCGAAATGTCAGCTCTTCCTAATTGCTATGGAGGATTCCAAAAGATTAATATTAGTGAATTCTTTAGCAACTAAAGGGAAGAAGATTTTTATTAGCTTTATGTTTTTTAGGCTCATAGCTTAATTATTGTCATGAGTCTTTTATGAAATGGTTTTAAAGAATATAATATATGTATGCCAAAATTTGATACCCGCGTACAGGAGCTCCGCTATAGAGTCCTGAAAGAAATCGCTAAGCATGCCTATAAGGGTGACTTACAGGAATCCCTTTTAGATATTCCTAAAACGATTGTCCCTGGTCCGAAGCCTTCAATGAGATGCTGCATCTATAAGGAGAGAGCTATCGTTGACGAAAGAGTTTCATTAATATTGAAAGCTAAAAGCAAGGGAACTAGTAACGTTATTAAAGTTATTTCTATTGCCTGCGATGAATGCCCGATTGGAGGATATGCAGTTTCTGATGCTTGCCGAGGCTGTATTGCTCACCGCTGCTCAGAAGCCTGTCCGAGACATGCTATCTCTTTTGATCAGAACTTAAGGGCATCTATCGATAAGACTAAGTGTGTTAACTGTGGCCTTTGTGCTAGATCCTGCCCATATGGCGCCATTGAAAACAGAATCAGACCTTGCGAGAAAGCCTGTCGTAACAAAGCTATCTCACCTGATAAAGAGACTAATGCTGCTCATATAGATGATGAAAAGTGCATTCAGTGTGGTGCCTGTGTCTATATGTGTCCTTTTGGAGCCATTGTTGATGATTCCTTCATTCTCGATGTTATTGATCTTTTGAAGAACAACAAAGACGTCTATGCTGTTGTCGCCCCTTCAATCGCTGGTAACTTTACTGACTATAAGTTAGGCCAGGTTCTTACCGGTATTAAGAAGTTAGGATTTAAGGATGTTGTGGAAGCAGCTTTAGGTGCTGATTTAGTAGCTATCAATGAATCAAAGGAATTAACCGAAAGAGGTGTTTTAACTTCTTCCTGCTGTCCTTCTTTCACTAACTATATCAGAAAGAACTTCCCGACCCTTATTAAATATATTTCATCCTCTTTATCTCCGATGGCTACTATTTCTAAAGCTATCAAAGAAGAGGATCCTAATGCTAAAGTGGTCTTTATTGGGCCTTGCACGGCCAAGAAAGAAGAAATCAGAACTCCTGAGGTTTCTCCTTATGTTGATAGTGCTTTGACTTTTGAAGAGCTTCAAGCTCTTTTTGATGCTAAGGAACTTGATATTGCTAATTTTGAAGAGACTGGTTTTGTCAGATCCGGTTCTAGCTTTGGTAGAGGCTTTGCTAAATGCGGTGGCTTAACTAGTGCCGTTAATCAATCTTTAAAGGAGCAGGAAATCCAGTTTGATGTCAAAGGTGTTGTCTGCTCAGGAAATAAAGAAATCCAAAGTGCACTCTTTAATCTAAAGAACGGAACCAGCCCTTATAATTTCTTTGAGGGCATGATGTGTGAAGGCGGATGCATTGGTGGACCTTGCAATCTTAACCATGCTATTAGGAATAAGATTATGGTCGATAAATACTCTTCCGCCGGAGACCATGAGATTAAGACGGCTAAGGAGAAGGTTAAGAAACAATAAGACATAGACCGGAAGCTATTCTTCCTGTTTTTAAAAAAAGAGTTCGATAGATAGCCTGTTAAATATAAAAAGCTTGTGTTTTAAAGATTTTTCCCTATAAAATTAATTAAATGAGATTATGACTCACAACCGCAAAAAGAGGGGGGTCATCGTCATCAGTTTAATTGCATTATTGGGTAGTGCCATTGGAATCGGAGTCTATAAAGGCTATTCCAATTAGGTTTTTAATAATTCTCAAAATGTAATTGCTGAAGCAGAAGTAAATATTCCTAAATGGTCTTTCTCATCAAGTGGCTTAGATGTTGATGAGGAAGGTTTTTGTGATTCAAATGGCAAACTATTGGTTAACCGTGACTGGAAAGGCTATGAGATTGATTTTGATGCAACTGATCCTGTTTCTACAGCTGAATGCTATATAGTAAGCATTAATTATGCTAATTGTAATTGGAACACGGGTCATGGAGGCGGTGGCGGTCCTGGTGGACCGGGTGGCCCTGGAAAAAGTTGTGATTTTAAGACTGTGATTTTTCCCTCTTATCAGGTTGTAAAGATCAATGGAGAGTTTGTCACTTATAAAGTCACTGGTATTGGAACCGGTTCTACTTTACTGAATTTCGGTGACTATATGGATATTGTTATTCCAGAAACAGTTACTACTATTGGTGATGGTGCCTTTGGATACAACATCACTGGTGTTTCTTTCTCAGGTGAAGATAATATTGTTAGTATTGGTTCTCAAGCTTTTATTGGTTTATTAGGGTCTTCTTTTACTTTTGGTACGAAACTTAAGACCATTGGCACATCCGCTTTCCAAGGTTCTCGCCTTAATTCAGTAGTTTTCCCTGAAGGCTCTAATATTGATAGTATTGGTCAATATGCTTTTGCCTATTGTTACTATCTCACTAAAGTTCATTTCAGTGATTCTACTGTCACCACTATTGATGCCTATGCTTTCGTTGGCAATAGTAATATCACAAGCGCTGATTTCACTAATACTAAAATTGATAGTATTGGAGAATGTGCTTTCTATCAGAACTCATTATCAGGTACTATTGATTTAAGAAATTCTGGTATTACATCTATTGGTTCACAGGCTTTCTATGGTCAGTATAACAATAGCGAATTGATTATTGATATTCCTGACACTGTTGATTATATTGGAAGTCAATTTGTTACGGGCTGTAGTGGTAAAGTCACTGTTAA